>CAZKGR010000011.1:0-95671 GCA_964552465.1 uncultured bacterium | reverse complement strand
CCCCCCCCCCCCCCCCCCCCCCCCCCCCCCCCCCCCCCCCCCCCCCCCACCCCCTTTTTTTTTTTAATGATACGGCGACCACCGAGATCTACACCCGACAATTGTGGATACGCCCTGAGAATATTACCGCAGAAGGAATGAATGGTGGAAATGCGTGCGTCACGCATGGCGTCACGGCGTTCGCGCCATTCTACTGCTTGTCCAGAATCCTCGGTTTCTCGCCTCTGAATTTCCGCGTAGACCTTTGCCCGCAACGATGCGGCGGCCTTGCGAGTAAAAGTCATCGCGACAATTTGTGACGGCTCCAGCCCGCTTTCCAGCAGACGGAGATACCGTTCCGCCAGTACGGTCGTTTTGCCGGACCCGGCTCCGGCGACGACCAGTTTGCCAGAATTGAGATCCAACGCGCGAAGCTGGTTTTCAGTGAAATTGACTTGTTCCGCCATCACACCACCCCCTCTCGCCGATCGAGAAGAGTTGGTTGAAAATCAAACAGATATGCGTGTTCAAGCGCGTCGCGATCGAGCATTGTCTCACGTTGTCTGAACAGGAAATGGTCGCGGCGGCATGCGCTCCGATATGGACAGTTGTTGTATTTGCCATCCGAACACAGCTTGTCGTCCTGACTTAGCGGATGATGAAATCGACCCGCGCGAACCGAATTCTGCAGCTCAAACACCCGATCCTGCAGGGCTTCAGAAAACTCCGAAAAATTCTTGACGTCCAGCTTTCCGCCAAGAGTTGTTTTTTCCTTTGTCAGCATGATAAATCCGGCCAGGTCGATATCAGAAATATCGGTTACAACACCGTCTTCGACCGCTTTTTGCAACGCCCACAAATACACCGGAAGCTGGAATTTCAACCCCTGCTTCATTGTTTCCAAGGATGCTGGCGTCTTTTCGCCCGTCTTGTAGTCCCAAACCCGCCAGCCTTTGTCTGGATGTAGCCCGATACGGTCAATGCGGCCACGAAATTCCACCACCTCACCGTCACGCTCAATCCTCAATGGCTCGGCGAACAACGGATCGCCCCCACCCTCTGGCGGCATGCCGAAACTGGCTTCCACATGAGTAATAATCTCGCCCTTCAGCGCCGACCGTTTTGCATCTGTCAGCTCCTTGTTCAACAAGAACTTCAGTCGGCCCGGAGAACGGTCGTCAAGAAGTCCGCCAAGCAGATCGTGGACCAACAGATCCCAATACACCGAAGGGTTGCCGATTTTTTCCAAATGTGCTTCGGCGACCTCACACATCACCCGCGCTGTTTGATCAGGATCTTCGCCGATGTCGATACGTTTACTGCCGCGCAATTCGCGCAACTTCAGAACCGTATCCGACAGGATGTCGTGAACCAGACTGCCAAGTGTCAGCGGATCAACTTCATCTTCCAAGTCGCGTAAACGGTCAACCCCAAGTACGTATTTGTGAAAGAAACGCATCGGGCATTGAGCGTAGGTATCGAGACGTGTCGGGCTGACCTGTGCCCCACCGAACCGTTCTGCGACCGCATCTCCTACTTCCGTATCGAAGAGTTGGCCTTCAAAGCGCGTCAAAGACATCGGGTCTTGCCTTATGTGCTCTGTCCTTATTCCGTGATACACCATAGACCATACGGTGGGGCCGGGTTGTGCAGAAGCCGCCGCGTAACGCTTAATTCCAACCTCGCGCGCTTCAATATTCGACGTCGTAAGCTGGTCGCTTAAAACGGGAAGCAATTCCAGCGCGCTGATGAATTCGTCGCGGTTGTTGTCGTTTGCAAACCAGTCGTCAACCTCGCCCACCTCCGCGGTAACCAAATCGAGCAGCAACGGCGCGGGCGTCGCTTTGTGCTCGCCGGATTGTGGGCATGGACAACTCAGGCGCACATGATCCGCGCACAGCAACGCGTTCAACATCAAGGCGCGCGCCTGCGCCAACTGCGCCTTACTCGACGCAACAAAAGGTTGAACCAAATCAATTTCTGGTGGGGGTGGCCACGCCTGGTCGGTCAGGCCAATCACGTACAGTGCTCTAACTTGTAACCCGGGTAAATCCGCTGGTGACAATACGGGAATGCCCGCACGAATTCGGCGTGGTTCACTGACTGATAGCCGTTGCAAACCCTGTTGAATCAAATCGGTCCACGTCGCCAAGGTTCGTTTTTCACCACCGACTCCCTTCACCTGGTGCAAATTCTCGAACAAAACCTTGAGACGGCCGTACGTCAGTCGCTCGTCAAACTCGTCAAATAAGCCTGATTTGGTGTGTGTTCGTGGAAATACGCGCAACTCGGTTAAGCATTTGTCAACCCAATCTTGAACAGCTTTCCCGGTGCATGGGTTAGGTAGCTCGCTGATCAGGCTGACCACATCATCCAGTTCGCCGACGAGCGACCGTAATCGCTTGGACGACCATTGCGCGGCCTGATTGACCCGATCTTCAGCCTCTGGATCGTCGGGAATGCTGCGCGGGACGCTTATGTGTTCGATTGCTCGTTCCAACGGTCGCCGCCACTCGCGTTCAAATGTGCCGCGACCTCCACGGATTCCCGCATCTCTGGCCGTTGTGTCCAACAACAACACGTTGGTTTCATCACCCAGTCGTCCGTCGTACCGGACCAACGGATTCAGCAGGAGCGACATCAGACGCGACCGCTCGAAGCCCTGTGTTCGCAGGATCAACAGGTCCAAAACCAGCGCGGTTAAAGGGCGGGCAGACATTGGCCATGCGCGAGATGCGTCCAGCCTCAAACCATAGTGCGGCGCAAGCTCATGGAGCCGGGGGAACGTTGTGCCAAAGTCAGTACAAACAATCGCGAGATCGGATTCGTCCAAATCCTGATCATGTACCCTCACCGCAGCGTCGCGCAAAACGTGGGTGATTTCATCCGTTTCTGATGGGTGAAACCAGATCCTGGTGTCGTTGGGATTGGGGTTGTGGTCGAAAGAAGTGAAGACGGCTTTTGCGAACGCCGTTGTAACCGCCGGGCTGGGGAACGTTTGAATAGATATCGGGTCGCGACCTTTAACCCATTGGTTAACCCACTCGCTCGCGCTTGTTGCATTAACTCCAGCCGAATAATCCGCAATAACGGTTGTGTGTGTCACATTCTCTGAGACAACCGTTAACAGGTCGGTTATGCTTACAGACGGCTCTGGCAGCCGATCAAGTATCAGCCTGTCGGGTAAACGGGCGCCGCTGTCACGAATTACGCCCCCCGCGATTCCCGGCAACAACGCTTCATCAACATGATTCTGACCAACAAGCCAAGCGTCATAGCGACGAAACAGCTCGCGCATCCATGGAATGCGAACATCAAGCGTTTCGCCCGAAACCGGGTTATCAACAGCGCCGTGCATACGCTCGTACAGCTGCGATGCTTTACGTGCCCAGCCGGCGCTGTCCGGCGGATTCCAACGGTCACGATATTCGCTGTCACCCATCAGCGCGCGAAACACCAGCTCACGTACACTTGGCGAAACCGCGTTTTGGGTTGTGCCGATATCAGCCAGAATGTGTTGAGCGAGCTGTCCGGCGAGGATCACGCTGATGCCAGACACCCCGTTGGGCTTGGCGTTCAACAACGCGTTTTCGATGCGATCAGCATGACGGCGCGTGTTGACCATCCACCAGGTGCAGCTCCCGATTTGTGCTGACTCGATGGTTTGTTCAACCGCGGCCGTGAATCTTCCTGAATCCGGCAGTCCGGTCCACAGATAAAGTTCGCCCATGCCGTGCAAAGTACGGTGTTTTTTGCTTGCCTGCGACCGGGTTGTCAAAGAAAGACGTTTCAACCATCATCTCGAGACAGCGTCGCCAACAAGCCAGCGAGAGCCCGCAAACCCGCCCCACAGTTTCACTCCTGCACCTTCCGAACTTGCGCCCGATCAACCGGAGTGCGATATTTGGAGTAACCCGCTGAACGTGTATGGAGGATTTATGTGGATCACTGACCTGGACAAAAAGATCGTGCACGACATGTCCAGCCCTCGGTACGAATGTCATATCGGCAAAATTGCCAAGGACCGTCGGAAAAAAATCTATACCATAGGTGGCGTTGACCGCTTCCTCGATGATCCGATGAACAAGGAATACAGCGGCTGCCAATATTGTATGCCTGAGTATTTTGAGTTCAACATGCAGGCTATTTTTGAAGACAACGGCTGATCGTTGGCCTCCGTTGCCTGGCATCTCCGGCTGCACGAACTCGCGAGAAACCGATCCTTTGGCGCGGCCGAACTAACCGTCGAGGCAATCAACTGCCTTACTGATGCTTTCGCTGATTCAACCACATTTGACACCCGCACCGTCCGGAACTCTCTGATAGATCTGCGTTTCGGGCAGCCGTCCATGGCTCCCGTCCTGAATATCTGTGCAGAAATCTGCCGTTGGCTCGACCATCCTGATGATGATACAGACCACACTGGTTGGATCAATCGCATGCGTCGCGACATGCAGGAAATGAAATCCAACGCAGCCAATATGACCGAGCGCATGACCAACCGCTTTCAAAAACTGAATGTTGATGGCAATCGTTTTGGTTTCTATTCTTGGAGTTCAACCGTCGCTACCGGCCTTCGCGCACAAGCTAAACAGCTCGCCGGAAAGCGCGCGTTCGTCGCACAATCGAATCCTGGTGGTGAAGGAACGCAAACAGCCGAATTCCTGGCAAAACTCGGCTGGCAAGTGTGGCTGGTTTCCGACACCCAGTTTTCCGATATGGCCCGTCACAGCAAACTCGACAGACTGATTCTCGGATGCGACGCTTACTCCACCACTCGGTTTGTCAACAAAATTGGTTCCGGAGCGCTCGCTGGTTTGATGAGGACTGCCGAGAAACCCGTCGAACTCTGGACCAACGAGGACAAACACCTCCATGATCAGGAAATCCAAGAGCTTGACTTGGGAAAACACGAACCTTCTCCGCCTGTCGCAACAGGAATTGCGACGCCGTCTCCGCTGTTCGGTACCGGGATGATGGACGACATTTCTATCATCCGCACTCCGGACGACGACATAGAGCCAGATCAGCTCGCCACGCGTCAGTTCAGACGCGCCCATCCTGTCTCGGATTACCTGAAGCTGGAGAACCGACCGGGATGAATATCCTCTGCGTCGCCCCATATCATGTCAGTGGCACCCTGTCGCTATTCAAGCGCGAGTTCGCGCGGCGGGGACACAACTTTCGCTATGTCACTCTTTTTCGCAGCCCGTTCGGCTTCGCGGAAGACATATGCCTTGATCTGCCGCTACAGCCAAGCAGCGAAATGTTCATCAAAGCTCGTTCGCTGGTGTATAACGCGCTCCTTGGTTCAGAGCCTGACGACACTCCAATAACAGCCCGTCCGCCATTTCAGCCAGCGCCACACCCTGCCGCCCAAATGTTCTTTGACCTCCGCGACAACCTGCTCGCACCGCGCATCCAGTCCGCGTTGGAACATCTGAACCTGGACAATGCCGACATCATCTGGCTTGATCAGGGAGCGGAGTTCTTCCGTGATGGACGCACGGTCCGCCGCTGGGCTGAGCTTGGCAAGCCGATGATGAGTTTTTATCACGGGTCTGACATGCGCAACCGTGGTATACTACGTCAGATCGACCAATACCTCGGCCTGCGCCTGACCAGCGAGGTTGATCTGCTGTACGCCGACGATCGCCTCGAATACCTGTTTCTGCCGGTTGACTTGAATGATCCGGCGTATCAAGGTGCCCCTGCGGGCTTGTCCGCCGAGGCGGGCTCCGCCAGCAGGGATGATGTGCCGCCAGACGGATTGCCCGGGACTGAAAGCCCCAGCCACGAAGCATTTTCGGAACAGTTGATCCGCATCGGGCATGCGGCCCGTGTCCGCGCGAACAAGGGGTCCGACACGATCATTGACATCGTGACCGACATGCGTCTGCGCGGCTTGCCAGTCGAAATGGTGATGATCGAGAACGTGTCGCACACTGACGCGTTACGCCTCAAATCCACCTGCGACGTCTTCATCGACCAGATTGCGGATGCTGGCGGCTGGGGATATGGTATGTCCGGCATCGAATCCCTGGCGATGGGCCTGCCGACACTGACCCGCATGAGCCCGGAGATGCAAGAATTTGTGCCCGATCACCCGTTCATCGATGTTTCCGCTGATACGCTTGAACATGAACTCACGCACCTGGTCGAAGACGAGTCGTATCGCGCCACCAAAGGCCGAGAAGGGCTTGAGTGGGTTGAGCGCACGCACGATATCCGTGCCGTCACCGATAAATTGCTATACTATTGGAAACGGGAAGGCTGGATGTAGTACGGAGGGTGAAGCCATGCGTATCACCCGAATCGTCGCGCGTGTTTTGTTTGTCATAGTCATGATCTGTGTGATGGTCGCCGGAATCCTGCACGTTGTCCTGTTCGGCGCGGGCGCTACACAAGCCGGATGGCTGTACATACCGACGAACTCAAACATGAGGGCGCACGCCGAGAAACTCGCGAACCATTTCGCCAACCGTCTAGCTGAACCACCGATGCCGATACTCGTATCCGAACTCGGGACTGACTCATCGTACAAACGAATTGGCGAATCACTCAGCTATCCATACCTGACTACCGCTGATCTGCCAAAGCGGTATGAAGTGCTGTGGACTTCCACTGACGGCTGGCTCAGCGACACCCCGAAACAGCATCGCGATAATTACGACCATCTGTTGAATTACATGGCGGTGAAATACGCTGAGGGCAATTGGGAAAACAACTCGGCGTTCACTGTGCTGTGGCCTACTGCCGACCGACCCGATTCGGCCATTTTCGCAGGTCGTTGGACATACACCAAGTCAGGGACATCGTTTCGCGGCGCGATTACGCCCGGCTTCTACGAACATTACGCGCCGCGCTGGTTCCTGGAATACAAGGTGGGTAACCTGAACCGCTACCTTGATAACTACATGTGGAGGCCTGCGGAATTTCGGATCGCGTTTCGCGATTCAACGGTTAGCCCATTTGTGTTGCGTGCAGGACAAAGCGTTGATCTGACAGAGAAAATCGATCCCTCAGATGATAGTGAAGGCGCGGAGTTCAAGGCCGAGTATTTCCGTTGGCTGACTTCAGAAATGAATGTTGAACCTGGATGGCAGGACGAGGTTGAATGGATGGACTCGCCAATAGCTTCTTTCGACGCAAGCATCGAAGTCAGCAGCCCATTTAAGATGGATCAGGTAATCCTGGACCTGTCTGTGATAGCGGGACGCTGGGCGATTGGCCTGATCCTCGCCGGAATCGCCTTCGGCATACTCGGTTGGGGATCGATCAAGCGCTAATGCTCGAAGCTTGTATCAATGTTTCTGACTCAAGTCTGTTGAGGAGGATACTCATGTCCGCTAAAACTTCTGTGCTCGGTACCGTCGGCAACATATTGCTGTTAATCGTGCTGCTGATCATGCTGCTCGTCGGGTATTTCTATCACATTTCGGCAATGTCCCCTTACGATGAGCCGATAGGCACCGCGAATTTGCCGTCGCAAGCATCGGCGAACAACTTGGCCAAGTTCATGAGCGACTGGGTGTACATGGAGCTTGCCAAACCACCTGTTCCGGGCGAGGAACGCTGGCCTATTTACTGGGAGCCCGACCAGGAATGGACACCTGTTGGTTTGCCGGATGCGATGGTGGATTCGGTCAACACCCTGTTGAGCAGATACTCGAAACAGCTGCTTGATCCAGAATCAGAATATGTGGACCGACCAATAGCCATTGACATGATGAAAAAGGGATTTCCTTATATCGTCTACTTTCAGGCAGGAGCGTCACGCGAGAGCTTTCATTATCGGGGAAACGTATTCCATCGTGACGTTTTTTACGAGACGATCATCCCCCGTGAGTACAAAGCCTACATGCACGGTCATACCAGCCACTGGCTGTTGGAAAACTGGCAGAGGCTTGGCGTTGTTGAGGTAAGCTTTGTGCCGCAAGACACAACGGTCGCCCCAATCATGCTCGATCCGTTTTCAGAATTGGACATCGACAAAGTTGAAAAAGGCATGCTCTCCGGTCAGTTCGTAACGAGCACAAACGTCGGTGGACCTGCTGGAGAGTTCAGCGTTCGAGTGATGGGATTAGGCGACAAGACCGTGCCGACTATGCTAAAAGCCATCTCTATCATTCTTCTGGTAATCTGGACGATTGTTTTCGTGGCAACCATTGTGATGATGTCGCGTATTCGCCGTCAGAACCGGCAGATCACAACGCTTAACGAGTCGGCATATTAATCTTCTCTGCGGTTGACTATCATATGACGAGACCCTGGTGACGGTTCCGCTTCACTCCGGGCCGACCGTTCCCTATCTTGTTGAATTACAACCGTAACCTGTCTTGGGGGTGGGGTATGAGCCGTATCGCGATTGCTGTCCGAATCGTGTTGATTCTAGTGCTACTGAGTGGAATCGGCGCGTTGTTGATGCAACAGAATCTAAGTAACACGCTGGATTCGCTCGACAGCCGCTTCCTGCCCGTTAAATCCAGTCTACAAGCCCACGCCGAACGCCTGGCACTACACATCAGCAACCGCCTCATGCTGCCGCCATTGCCCGTATTACCGGATTCGCTGGCTGTACCTGTGGACTCATTGAAATACGCCAGCCTGAACCTGCCGCCGCATCTCGCCACCGCTGATATACCGGCACGACATCCATTATCCTGGTCGAAGTCGCAAGGCTGGCTGTCTGATCCACCGCCTGTACAGCAGGGCTTTCTCGAACGGTTCTTCATACGCACGGCCAACCGTCCCGGATGGACCACACCAACTATGACTACCCTGGTCATGGACCCCGAAGACCGGGATACACCTATGATTCTCGCCGGAACATGGTCGTTTGCCAGCGAGGATGCGTCGTTCTACGGAGCGTTAACCCCGGTGGACGCGTTCTACGACCACTACGCACAACGCTGGTTTGACGAATACCGCCACGCAACCTACGGCCTGATGCTTAATACATGGGCCTGGAATCTCGTCGAGTTTCGCCTGATTCCGCACAACACAGATCGCGAGCCGATTATCCTGCGCTCCAGCCAGCCGGCGAACGCGGACGAGATGTATCTCGAAAACGGGCTTGCCCAATTCTCATCCGAAGCCGCTGATTTGGCCGCTCAATTCAAAAACTGCGTGAGCTCTGAGCTCGGCTGGCAGGACGAGGCCGAGTGGTTTGAAGGGTCCCTCTTCCCCATTCCGGACAAGATCGTGGTCGCGACACCGTTCCGGATGGACATGTTATTCGCAAAGCGCACCCAGCTCATGACCTGGTGGGCGATTGTTTCGATAATCGTTGCAGTTCTCGGCCTGACGTTGACGTGGTTTCGGCGAGGTGTGTCATAATTTTTGACTCAAATTTCTTCGGTCTTGTCCCGAAGAGGAGGTTTCGATGAGTCGCGGATGGCGAAGACTTCTGTATGTCGTGTTGCTGCTGGCCCTTGTCGCGAATGTTGCGATTGTGCTGTCAGTCAACAGGTTTACCCAATACGCGCTTGTTAAGCAGGCCGAGCTGCCGTCAGCGTCATTTTACGAAAAGCTGTTGACGAACCTGTCTGACGACTTCAGATGGCACCTGCACGCTATTGAACCGGACGATCCCGTTGAACCCGGACTGCGACGCTTCCCTGTCCGCTGGTCGACCGCGCAGACGTGGGCTGATCCAGAGGCGCCCGAGGATTTGGTGGGCGCAGTCAACGATAACCTTAATCGGCTAGTGGCTCACATTCCAAGCGATAACGAATATTTTTTCCTGAACAACTGGATGCACAACCCTCTTCTGCGTGATGAATCCGGAGACGGCGAATGGCTGTTCGCGTTGCGCCTGTACGTAATAGAGAACGACACTGTTGCCGTCGGCGTTTGCACGCCGATGGACGCGTTGTACGACCACTATCTCCCCCATTGGTTCAATAGTTACTACCAGCACGCTCATACGGGGCGCCACCTGTCTCTGGTCGCCGAACGCTTCCCCCTTCAATTGCTGATCAAGCCCAGCCACTCGTCCCGTGACACCCTGTACCTGCTCGAGGGCGCAGAAGAACTGGTTATGTTCGACCAGGTGTTTCCACGTGAGGATATTGAAGAGTACGATATCGAAACCAACATTCTCGGCCCCGGCATCGGCTGGTTGACAATCCGTGGACCGGGTCTCATGGATCAAATGCTGCTGACGGGTGCAAAACGTGCCTACTGGTGGCTCTACGCTGCGTGGATCGTTTTGCTGGTCGGGCTGGTGTGGTTGATGAAGCGGAGCGAGCGCAGACGCAGGCTTGTTTAGGTTGTGTCAATATCTCTGAGGCGCGCTCTGCTGCGCGGCAATTTGTGAAGGACGCGAGCGCCGATTGAGCGGCGGCGCTATCGGCGAAGAGTAAAACCCCAGACGTTAATGTCTGGGGCACATAACCAAAAGAAAGATCCTTCGCTGCGCTCAGGATGACGGTCGGTTCCCGGATTCGCCGAATCGGGGCCACATCAATCAGCTACACATCCAGATTCCGCACATACTTCGCGTTCTTCTCGATGAACTCGCGGCGTGGCGCGACAACATCGCCCATCAACGTCGAGAACAGATGATCGGCTTCGGACGCTTCCTCGATGTTCACCTGAAGCACCGTCCGCTTCTCCGGATCCATCGTCGTTGACCACAGCTGGCCCGGGTTCATTTCACCAAGACCTTTGTAGCGCTGGAAATTAAGCTTTCCGTTATCGCCGAGCTCCTTGATCTTGCGCTCACGTTCGTCCTCGTCGTACGCGTATGCGATTTGCTTGCCCTTTTTGATCTGGTACAACGGCGGCTGTGCGATGTATACACAACCCTCGTCAATCAATTGACGCATGTAGCGATAGAAGAATGTCAGCAACAGCGTGCGAATGTGCGCGCCGTCGACGTCGGCATCAGTCATGATGATGATTTTGCCGTAACGCAGCTTCTCGATGTTGAATTCGCCGGTACCGTTGCCGTTTGCCTTGCCGTTACCGTTACCGTTTCCGCCGCCGCTTGCTTCGAACAGGTCGCGGTCACCGTTGGTCGTTGGATTGCCAATCCCCGTCCCGATCGCGGTGATTAGGGTTCGGATTTCCTCGTTGCCAAGAATTTTGTCGATGCGAGCCTTTTCAACGTTCAGAATCTTGCCCCGAAGCGGCAGGATGGCCTGGAACCTGCGGTCACGGCCCTGTTTCGCCGAACCACCCGCCGAGTCACCCTCGACGATGTACAGCTCGGTCCCTTCCGGATCGCGACGGCTGCAGTCGGCCAATTTGCCGGGCAACGTACCCGATTCCAACGCACCTTTGCGTCGGATCAAATCCTTCGCCTTGCGTGCAGCGTCACGAGCCCGCTGCGCCTGCATCGCCTTGTCAATGATGCGACGTCCGATCGCCGGGTTTTCTTCGAGAACGTCTCCCAGCATCTCGCCCATGATCGTCTCAACGACAGACTGAACCTCGCTGTTGCCGAGTTTTGTCTTTGTCTGGCCTTCAAACTGAGGTTCCTGCACCTTGACACTGATGACCGCGGTCAGACCTTCGCGGCAATCGTCACCCGAAAGTCGCTGATCGTTTTTCTTGAACAGACCGGCGCGGCTGGCGTAATTGTTCAATGTCCGCGTCAACGCGGTTTTGAAGCCGCTGACGTGCGTTCCGCCCTCGATGGTGTTGATGTTGTTGACATAGGAGTGAATGTTGTCCTGGTACGAATCGTTGAAGCTGAATGCGATTTCTACAGGAACACCATCACGTTCTTTGTCGAAATGGATGGGCTTATTCAGAATCGGAGTTCGTGATTCATCCAGGTACTTCACAAAGGCCGCCAAGCCGCCCTTGTACCGGAATGTTTCCTCGAAAACCCCCAGCTTGCCGCTATCGTCCACCGCGTCCGGCTTGTAGTCCACGCCTTCTTCGTCGTGCGGGGCCGGTTCTTCCCGTTCATCCCGCAGGATGATGGTCAATCCGCTGTTAAGGAATGCCAGCTCACGAAGACGGCCGGTAACGGTCGAACGTCTGAGCATGGTCGTTTGGAAAATCTCACTATCTGGCATGAAACGGGTGGTGGTACCGTTCTTCTTCCCGCCTCGAGTTTTCTTGCCACGGGTTACCGGGCCTTCAGGGACGCCTCGGACATAGCGCTGAGTGTGAGGGATTCCGCCACGGATAGAAGTCACTTCACACCACTCAGAAAGAGCGTTGACAACGCTTACGCCGACGCCGTGCAAACCACCGGATACCTTGTAGGAATCCTTATCGAACTTACCGCCGGCGTGTAAAACCGTCATCACGACTTCCAGCGCCGTCTTCGGCGGATCCTTGTATTCCGGGTGAATGTCGACTGGGATACCGCGACCGTTGTCTTCTACCGATGCCGTGCCGTCCAGGTGCAATGTGACAGTGATTTCATCACAATGTCCCGCGAGTGCTTCGTCAATCGAATTGTCGACGACCTCGCTGATCAGGTGATGCAATCCGCGCGACGCTGTGTCGCCGATGTACATCGCCGGACGTTTCCGCACCGCCTCCAAACCCTTCAACACCTGGATTTGCGATGCGCCGTATTCCTGTTTCTTCTTCGCTTCGTCTGCCATGAATTCTATCTCGCTACTCTACGTATTTATACGTTCTTGCCCGTGTTGGCTGTGCCAACGCGGTTTACAAAGCACCTGTCAATTTTTCTGGGGTGCCCGTGATAGACCGTCGAAGACGGCTGTCACGGATCATCCACCCTGGTGCCAGACGCAATCGTGTTTGCCCGTACTTGCTTGCAAGTGCGGATGATCAAGCGGTCTGACTGTCGATAATCCCGACTTGTCAAGCAAGTCGGGGCAAACATCCATATCATGCCGTGAACACAATCTCTTTCACCACGCCGCGGCCTAACTCCGCATTGATCTTCCCGATCAACTCGCGACGCATGTATAACAACTGGTGACGCCAGGCGCTGTCTTCGACCTGTAACGTCAATTTTCCACGCTCTAAACGGGTCGGAGTTGCCTGCCCGGCAACCTTCTCACCCGCGATTTCCGCCCATCGGTTAAACAAATTCGCTTCATTCAGCGCTGTGCGGACCTTTGGGCTGCGCCCCCACTCCCCGATCGTGCCGATCAGAGGGATCACCTGCCCCTTGTGCCGGCCCTGCGGATCACGGGGTTTGCGTTTCCACTCCCGCTCCCACAGCCGCATGGGATGTGGTCGTTTGTTCCCGTCATTGGTCATGAAATTAACTGCCGCGCCGAGGTGTGTATGCACACAACCAATCCGCCCGTTCTACTCCACGAAGGTTCCGCTCCAACCGCTTCGCATTGCCTTACTGAGTAGCTTTAACCAAACTCGTGATAGGGCCCCAGAATTGGTAATGCGAAAATCACACCTAACACAAGAATCTCCAAGGAGAACCGCAATCGCGTCAAAGTACGAAATAAAGGTGGGAAATGCCAGAGTTCAATTGCGTTCAACAAGAAATTTAGTGTCCCTAACTCCGTGCATAATTTGATGACATGATCTTCGTCCCAATCCCTGGCCGAGGCCTCGCTCAATCGCGCCCAAAAACGATGACAAAAATGGTGCCGGATCAGGTCGAGCCGGCACCATGAATCTACCTTTTGATTTAATCGGATTTGGTTATGACAACCGCACCGGCATGATCAGCATCAGGAAGTCTTCGCCTTCGTCACCAACCGTTGGCTTGACAATCCCCGCCTGCTTCGGACCGCCGAGATCAAAGCGCACGTCCTCAGTTTCCACATGTTTCAGCAGATCAAGCAAGTACGCAGCGTTATAACCAATCGACTGGCCTTCCCCATCATACTTTGCCGCGATGCTTTCCCGGCCTTTACCGCCCAGCTCCACGTCTTCTGCCGTAATCTCGAGCTTGTCCGGATCGAGGTTGAACACCACTTGACGATTGATCGGGTTGGCGAAGATCTGTGCACGTTTCAGCGAACGTATCAACTGATCCGTCGAAACGATCAGGCGATTATTGTTTTCGCTCGGAATCACACTTTCGTAGTGCGGATAGCGTCCTTCAATCAACCGGCTGTACAACGTTGCTTCCGGCAATACTACCATGATCTGGTTCTCACCGATCGCCAGCTCGATGTCGCCTTCTTCCGGAAGGTTACGGCGGATCATATCCAAAGCCTTCACCGGAATGATCAGCTCATGTTCGCTTTCGCTCTCGAATTTCTGGTCTGTGATGCGAACCAGACGATGACCGTCAGTAGCAACTGCTCGCAATTCATGCGTACGTATCTGAAAAAACACACCAGTTAACGCCGGTCGCAGCTCATCACGCGAGACCGCAAATATCGTGCGATTAACCAACGAAAGTAATTTGTCTGCGCCTAGTTTGAGTGTAGTTGCACCGGCAAATTCCGGCAATGTTGGGAATTCCTGTGCCGACGAACCCATCAATTGATACTGACCAATCTCGGTTTCCAGATGGAGATGATTGTTTTCATCAACATCACAAGTCAGGACCATACCTTCCAGCTCACGCACAATGTCCTGAATTTTCTTTGCTGGTGCAGTAACAGAACCATCACGTTCACCATCAACTTCCATTTCCGTTACCACGGATACTTCAAGATCGGTTGCTACAATACGAAGTGTGTTTCCTTCGAGTTGTAGTAACACATTTGACAAGATGGGCAACGTTGATTTTGTAGGTACTGTTGGAGCAACTCGAGCCAATGCTTCGAGTATCTGATCCTGAGAGACACGGAAACGCATGATTCTCCTCGAGCTGACCAGCGAGTTCTTCACACCGGTCGTTAAAAAGCTGTAGAGAGATTAACTCTCGGTTGTAGTTGTCGGCTTGTGGATTGAGGGGATAACACCGGAAATTTTGCTGAAGTAAAAACTATAGTCCGGTATTCCGCGCCCCTTACTTTAGTGGATAATGAGTGAAAATGAGAAGTAGTTGTTCACTCTAATTCACTCGTAACTATGAGCTATCCGAGATGTTCCAAAGTAACCCACAGCTCGTCCGCCGTTCTCACTAACACCTGTGGACAAATATTGTGGATAGATTCCACTGGTTTCAGGTGTCAGATCTGAACCCTGAAGTATACAAAACCCGTCGAGCGCGATCAACGTATCGTCTTCCTGCTACAGTCCTGTCTCGGGCTCGGCGGGGTATGGATATATCATAATGCTTTAGTCGTCTTCTGTTTCTACACGATGGATCATTGAAGCGAGTTCAGAGGCGAACTCTTCGCTCTCCTCTTCCCACTTGATCACACTGTCTCGAGCGTGCAAAACAGTTGTGTGATCACGTCCGCCGAAGTTTGCGCCAACCTGTTTCAGCGATAAGTGACAGAGCTTCAACGACAACGCCATAGCCACCATGCGCGCACGAGCGATGGGTTGCGTACGAACCTTCGCTATCATCAGGTCTGGTGCAACCTGGTAATATTCTGCCACGACCTGTTGGACACGATCAACACTGACTTTACGGTTCTGGCTTCCAATCAGATCACGGAGAGCCTGTTTAGCCATCTCCAGGCTGATGTCCATCCCACTCAGGCTGGAATGAGCCACCAGACGAATCATCGCACCCTGCAAATCACGGACATTCTTCTGGAAACGCATCGCGAGGAATTCGGTCACGTCCTTTGACAACAACAAACCTTCCTGCTCGGTCAATGTTTCGATAATCGCGACGCGAGTGTCAAAGTCCGGCGGTCCGATGTCACAAACTAATCCCCATCCAAAACGGCTGACTAGACGTTCGTCCAGACCGTTCAGCTCCTTCGGCGGCTTGTCGCTGCTCAAGACGATCTGTTTGCCTGCTTGATACAGGCTGTTAAAGATGTGGAAAAACTCGAGCAGTGTACGATCACGTCCGACAAGGAATTGAACATCGTCCATCAATAACAGGTCGACAGTACGGTAACGTGCCGAAAACTGGTCGCCACGGTTGGTTTTGATTGCTTCAACAAATTCCTGCGTAAACTGTTCGCTGCTGATGTAGCGAACCTTAAGCTCGGGCGAAGAGTTTTGGACGGCGTTACCAATAGCTTGCAACAAATGTGTTTTGCCCAAGCCTACTCCGCCGTAAATGAGAAGCGGGTTGTATGAGGTTGTGCCGGGCGATTCGGCTACGGCCAGCGAGGCGGCCCGTGCGAAACGGTTAGGCGGGCCTTCAATAAACTGCTCGAACGTGTACCGCGGATTCAACCCGTTTTTCAGGTTGCTGCCGTTTGTCAGACCGTTCCCATTCGTGGTGCTTGGGGCGGTCTGAGGTGAAGCCACCGCTGGAACAGGTTCGGGTTCCAATGACAGCCCGATTGATTTAGAAATCGTGTACTGTAAAGCACCCGGGTCCCCCAACCGCGCCTCAATCACATGATCAAGCAGCTTGGCGTAGTGGCCTTCAATCCATTCAAAATAGAATCGACTGGGGACCTCTACGATGAGTTGCTTGTCAGGTGAACGAAAGGCTTTCAGCGGTTCAAACCATGTGTGGTATGCCTGGCTGGGCAGTGACTGTTGCAGGTCATCGAGGATGGGGCGCCAGGCCGGATCGGATTCACCGATTGCCGTAAGCTGCGGAGGTTCGGTCAGCAAACGTCTGGCCGAAGCAGTCATGTGCACATTTCCCGTGATATGAGGTGAGTGTGGATAACGTGGATAGCTCCCCCACGTCTGGCTTATCTCCCTGAGAATTCGCGATTACGCGGGCTCTCTCCCCTGTGGATAAGTCGTGGAAAACCCGGAATATCAAGGGGTTGCAGTTCGCTTGACGAGCTGCGAGGGATCAAAATAGACCCCCGCGGAAGATGAGTCAAGCACTATGTCTCAACCTCTCCTCGCCAATCCGATCATGTGCTCTGGAGCATTTTGTAAGTGAGAAATGGGCGCGCTTATGCCGTTGTATGGGACCAAGACAAGATCATTTTTTTCGGATTTTGACTCTTAGGGCTCGAATTTAAGAAAAATAAAACGCATATTCCTAAGGAGTTCAGGTTCATATTGTCTACTAGATAACATGCTAATTTCAGAAATCAGTGAGTTCCGAGAGGCTTTTTTTAAGGGAATCGTGTTAAGTTGTGGACAAAATTATGGCTATTTCATCGTAAAGAATTTCCTGCTGAAACAACAATATTATTGCGCGCGCCTCAGCAAAATGGGTATGTCAAATACGGTGTTTAACGCGACAACGGAAAGAGAGATTATCGTACAGTTGAGCTTGGCAATAGTTTTGTAATAGCACTTGAACATCAGTGTACTTGGAACTGTATGCACCTTAGAATCTCTGGGAAAACAGGTTCTTGAATATATCCCATGGCGCGGGACGATACAAAGGAAGATCCCATGCAGGCGACACTAGAAAAAACCCTGCAGCAAGTCGGAAGCAGGCAGGAGCTTGCTCAAGCCTTGCTGGAGTACGCCCGTAAGCAGTACGGCGGCGATCACGGACTGTTGCTGGAACTGGAAGAAACAACAGGCAGCCTGCGCGAACTGGCATCTTTTGGCGAACTCGAAGAGATGTTGGACCAGGACATGCGCATTTTTGCCCAGTTTGCAGCCGATCATCCGGTTGACGCAGAGAGCGTGCTCGCAGCCCCCGTTGCTAATGATGTTCAAAAATTGGCAGCGAGGAAAAGCGTTCGACGTAAGATGACGAAAAGCGTATTGATTTTTCCGCTTTCGTCCGGCGGAACAGCGATGGGTGCGCTGTACCTCGGCAGCAAAGGTGAAAAGCCGATAGCGTTCAAAAAACACAAAGCCGCCCACTTCCTCGAGTTCGGACGTATTCTGGGGCACCTGATATATCTGGACAGAGCGCTGAATCGGTTAAGCGTGCAGGCTCGTAAGCGTCAAACAACCGAAGATTCAGATTTTCCATTCAGCGAAATCGTTGGCTCCAGCGCTGAAATACAACGCGTTCGACGAGCGCTTGAACTAGTTGTAGATGTTGACATCCCCGTTACTATGATAGGGGAAAGAGGCGTTGGCAAGTGGCTTGCCGCTGAGGCGCTGCACAAGAACAGTCCACGAAAACGCAGCGCGATCGTCCAACTGCCGTTGGCGGATATACCATCTGGTATGCATGGTGGATACATCTTCGGCAAGGCGGCGGGCGCGAAAGAAGCTCCAGCCAAAGGGCGCCGCGGGGCCATGCGTGACGCCAAAAACGGAACGCTGATCCTTGAAGACGTCGACCATCTTTCAGAGGATTTGCAGAAGCGTGTCGCGCGAAGCTTGGATAGCGGGTTGGCCACTCTTGATGGAGAACGCGAAGAATACCCGATCAATTTCCGCCTCGTAATGACCACAACGAAGAATCCGACGCAGCTGTTCGAGGAAGGGAAGCTAGTACGCGATTTCTACCTGAAAATGATGCAGTTTTCGATCATTTTCCCACCATTGCGTCATCGCGTGGAAGATCTACCGGAACTGGTTGACTACTATGTCGAAGAATCATGTGTCACATTCGGCAAGGTGATCGGCGGCGTGAACAACCAGATCTTCGACTTCCTCGGCACCCATGACTGGGCAGACAACTTGGACGAGCTTGAAAACGAAGTCCGCCAAGCCGTTCTGCGAACACCAGATCAAGGGGAACTTGGAGCAGGACAGCTCGGCGTACATCTTATCAGCCGTCAGGAACCGACGCTGCTCGATTCCAGCGAAGGCACGCTCAAACAGCGTGTAGCCCGTATCGAAAAGCGGATGATCATGGACGCGCTTGAACGCAACAAGCACAACCAGTCCATTACCGCCGATCAGCTTGGCTTGAGCCGCCAGGCCTTGATCAACAAATTGCATAGATATGGGATTGAAACTGGACGTAAGTACAAGCGAAAAATGCGAGAAATTGCAGAGCGTGCTCAGAGCGAAGGCAACTGATCCAGGCTGTGATATCCAAAGCGAGTAATTTTCGCCGTGGGAACGTTGATTCCACGGCGAATTTTGTGTAGTAGCACCGTTTAGGCGCTGTACCTTGCTGATTCGATCGCGGAACCTCTCACAAGAGTGGCGGGCGATCCCGCTTTAGAAACAGCGCGAAACGACTTAACTTTTGGCGTACGTAAAACCAGCGCAAGAGCATTGATTTACGTTCGCCAGATTTATGGTTTGCAACTTGCCCAGACACTAGACCAAGGTTGGAATCCACAAGTCTTCAGAGAAAGATGACGCCGTGTTTCTACTGATGGCATTCATGTTTGTGCCGCTGTTGTACCTGGTTGCGGTAACCTTGGTGAACGCGTTCAACGCGCCCATGCTGAAGCGCGCTCCGAAACCCACATCGACGCCCAAAGTTTCTGTTCTCGTACCCGCGAGAAATGAAGAAATAACCCTGCGCACCTGTCTTGAAGATCTGTGTGCACAAGACTACGACGACTTCGAAATCCTTGTCCTGGACGACAATTCCATCGATGACACATGGTCCATTATCCAGGAGTATGATCGCAGAAATACTCCGGTGCGCGGGATAATTGGATCCGAACTTCCAAAAGGGTGGTTAGGGAAACCGTGGGCGTGCCAGCAACTGGCGTATGAAGCCAGCGGCGAGATCATGATTTTTACTGATGCCGACAATCAGTTCGGCCCCGAAGCTATAAAGAACACGGTCGGCTGGATGCAGGCGCAGCAACTCAATTTTTTGTCTGCCATGCCGCAACAGTTCACCAAGTCAATCGGCGAACGGATGGTAGTTCCAACCGTCGACATGTTAGTATACAGCCTGTTACCTATGACCATTGTCCGATCGCTTCCACAAGAACAATTGTCGGCCGCAAACGGTCAGTGGATGGCGGTTGCACGCGATACGTACAAACAAATTGGGGGTCACTCGGCAGTAAAAGGTGAGGTCGCGGAAGACATTGCGCTTGTACGGAAAACAAAGAAGCTTGGCCTGAATACGCTTCTCCTCGCCGGGACCGGGATTGTGTTCGGGCGCATGAACAGCAGCTTTCGCGATATCTGGGAGAGTTACCAGAAATGCGTGTTCGGTATTTCAGGGGGATCGCGCAGCTACCTGTCGATCCTGGGAACGTTCTTTGTAGCCGCGTCAGTGCTACCCTACCTGCTTCTGGCATTCCCCGCAACGCGCACGGGGGCAAGAAACGCCGTTGGGCTGAACATGCTGGTCCGTGCGATTCTGTTCGCGAAGTATCGGCACCCAATTGAGCTGATAATCATACACCCCGCCGCCGTTTTGCTTCTGATCGGGATTGGCGCCGCGTCAATAAATACGCGGCAAATCCATTGGAAAGGACGAACAATTTCCCTGACATCAACAGCAAACCAAAGGCTTCAATAGCCGTTCATTACATGATTATCAGCATTTGTTTCAAATCCCAGGAATTAAATCAGACGTCTGTGTCGCTTTTAGCAATAAGAGAGTTATACCGCCCGCCTCTAGCGCTGGATCTCCAGCACGAATAAAAGCCGCGCCCACAAAAATGCAGGCGCGGCTGTGTAAAACTAATCAGGGCCTTAGCCGCTACTTCAGGTATGTCACCTTTTGAGTTCCAATCCCAAACGGTGTTTCCAGCCGAAGCAGATACACACCGCTGGGAAGATTGGTCGGGGTCCATGCAAACTGCTGCGAGCCCGCGCTCAGCTTACCCAACTTTTGTGTGTCTACCTGGCGCCCATCCACCGAATACCACACCGCCCGCACATCGCCCGGAGCTGGCAGATCCATGGTTACTTCCACCGTCGGGTTGAACGGATTCGGATAAACGGACGTGATCTGGAACTCTTCCGGAACGACGACAGGACTGGAACTTTCCACCTCAAGGATTCCGTCCGCGTACACGTAGATCGGGTCGTAATAATCATCTTCCAGCTTGGCGTACAGATAATAATCGTAGTCAGGAAGTGCGCCGATGTGCCACGACAGAGTATCAATCGTGTTGGTTATTGGCAGGTTGATTCCACCGGTAACCGGGTAGCCATCAAAGCCCTCGTCATCGTAGTCATAGTACAACGAAAGCCGCGCAGACTCTTCAACCGGGCTGTTGGTAGCGTAGTAGATGATGTCGAACACCTCGTCCTGGTTCCAGATTCCACCCTCGGGCGGATTGATCCACTCGATGGCTGGAGGAGTGTTTTCAGCGTAAACAGGTATGGTGAAAGTTTCGAAATTGTTGTTCTCGTCACTTTCTACCTGCTCCATTTCCCCGTCCAGCCAAATCGTGAACGTCAGCTCGCCTTCAACTTGTGGAGTGAAAATTTCTGGAAAGGCTTCTTCGTATGAAATTGGAACAGTTCCACCCTGCCACTGACCGGTAATTTGGGACAGGACCTGGTTTTGGCCGTCGTACAGAAGGTGATCAACCTCATTGCTCATAAGGTTGCCGTGCGATTTGAATTTGGTCCGCAATTGCACAGGCAGGTTTACATAGAGGAACTCGTACTCTTCGTCAGGGTTGTCTGGATTAAAGAGCTCGTAGTCTCGATAATCGAAATCGTACATCCCGTCGTCATATCCCATCGAGATATCGTCGATGAATACGCCGAAGTAATCATTTTCGTTGTAATCGGAATCGAAAATCAGCGAGATGTAGAGATTATCCACGATCCCCTGATCGATGTATGAAATAGTATCTCCGTTCAGCGTATACACTTCGTCAAAATTAAACATTGCCTGGGTCCATTCCATATTGTTTCCGCCCTGATCGTCCATGTGCAGAAAATCCCAGGCAGTAATGTTTGGATTGAATCCGCCAGAACGGACGCCGAGATAGAAAAAATCTCCGGTTCCGTTGAGATTAGATTCCATCTCAGCCCAGATCCAGAAACTACCAAAAGCTTCGCCGTACTCGTTTTGCGCCGCTTCCGCAATGCTGAAAGGGCCCCAATACAAATGAGTGTAAACGTTGGGCAAATAGTAGTCCACACCCGCGATTAACTGATCGTTGGACCCAACGCACCAAACCGCAGTGACATCTTCTGGAAAACCGGTAGAGTGATAAATAGCGTTGCGTTCAATGTCCCAGCGCGGGTTTGTCAGAGAAGGCGGATTCGGAAATAGCCCCCACATATGTCCGTTGGTAGACCACGGGAACGGGGTCCCAACCGGACGCTCCCAGCCCTCCTGCAATAATTGATAATACCTTGCGCTGGCCTGTGGGGCCAACAGTAAGCTACACAGCAGGGCAACTAAAATGATGCCCCCTGCCAAGCTCTGGATTGAACTCATTAACCTGAACATGCCTGTCCTCCCGTCCTATGCTTGAAAATCGTCCCAGTGCCGCCGAAATCGTGCAAAATGATGCACCCCGCCCATCCCAGGCCGGTTCGACGGATCAGGCATGCCGCTGACGCGGCTTCACAAGCAAAATAGGGAGTGAAAATCCCAGAGTACAGACGTGAGATACGGATAATTCAATTTTATGGGCGACACAGCTCCATGCGAAAGCGGAGTTTCACGAGAAGAAAACAGATAGGTCGAAGAGGTAGAATTACGGGCGCTAAACGATTACAGACATTTCGTTTGCAGTCAATAATGCGAAAGTCCACCAGCTACGCCAGCGCTCGTAAGGCTGGGCGAGACGAAGCAACGTGCTCTCGTCCGGCACGTCTGGAAGATGGTAGAATCGCTTGACCGCACGGCGGAGCATCGGGCTGTCAAGCAAGAGGTCGGAATGTCCATATGCATATTGTAACAAATGCAGAGCAACCGACTTATTGATCCCCGGCAAGTGTTGCAACGCGTTGCGGGCAAGCGAAACGTCGTTGATCCCGTCCAACCGTTCAAGCAGGTCTGGTTCCCCAACGAGATGTGCGGCAATTCGCTTCAGGTCAAGAACTTTTTCCTTCGGAATGCCAGCCATTTCCAACAGTTTTACCGGTGTTGCGAGAAATGTGAACTTGCCAGGCAATGCCGCCTGTGCCTGGGGACGACCCGCGGGAACTACGCCCGCAACCTCACGTGCGCCGCTGATGAAAGAGGCCGTTTCGCGAACACTCTGCCTGTATGAAAGTACAGCCGTCAGCACGCCTTCGAACGCTGTGGGGTAGAGGACGGGACGTAGATCCGGACAAATGGTCAACACCCGGCGCAGATACACGTCTTCACGAGCTCGTGAATAAAACCCGTCCGCGTCTACCGCCAGGGAAAACATGCGCATGACACGGTTCGTGATCATGTTCATTGTTGGGCCGTCCGCCAAATCGCCCAACGTGCTCACGAAAACGTCCGTGCCAGGCGCGTCCTGACGGATGTCCACTTCTACCGCGCCTCCTGGAACCTCCTGTGAAAACTGAAAGCGCACCGGCTCATGCGTCAGAAGCGGAGGGTTTTCCGCCCTGCGAAGCACGTTAATTGCGGTTGCCAAACGGAACGGACCGCGTACATGAATGCGACTTTCTATACTCACCAGAAACTCCGTTGAAAAGCAGCCTGAATGTACTTCCCAAAGCGACAATTTGCCAGTGTTGAACAAAACACAATAAACAAAAAATCCCAACCCGCCTCCCCCAAGCACCTTACACAATGTAGCCTCAACCTCTATCCACCGTGCAAACCGTACCTTCCGGAAAACACGTTTCTGATATTCGGCATTTAGAGAGCATTCAGAGGGGCCGCGAGCAATGATGCAGTATGTAATCCGAACTTCCACCGCCACACTCATTTTCGCTTTTATGTTGTTGGTGACGTCCTGTTTTTCGCATACAGGGCAGCGCCCCCAAGACGACCAGGGTCGCTTGAGCCGAACGCAAAAAAAAGAAGCCCGAATCAGGGAGTACATCGCACTCAACACTCTGACCGCGATTGTGGAACAGGGAGCGCCCGATCAACCAATACGCCCGGAAATAAAACTACGCTTTAACGATCTCCGCACCGCCTTTCTCGCGCTCCGCGATTCCGCTATGGCTGGACACCAGGCCGTACGCTACCGACTTTTGATCGCGCCCGGTACTTACCGCCTGCGAAAATCAATGGTCTGGATCGAGGACGAAGATTCTGATCTCCAGCGGGAATTCGTTATGCGGCCCGCAGCCGATGGCGATGTTGTTATCAGCGGGGCGGAATTGAATCGTGAAGGGAATACCGATCAACCTTGGAATGACCAGGGCGAATGGTCAACGCTGGACGCCGAACTGCACCGCTACAAAACCGATTGGCCATACAGTTACGGGACGGTGGACCTCAGTAAATTCACCGACCGATACCAGCAGTGGATCAATAACAGTGATAAGCCTGAACTCCTGCAAAGACGCGAGATGGTTGTGATCAACGGAACAATCCTTGATCAGCGTCTGCAACACGAACGACTGCTGCCAGGAACGTTCAAAGTGATCGAAAGTGAAAACGGCAACCCGGGACAACTTGCAATCCAGTTGACTCAACCGCTGACCGCGAACGATGAAATTGAAATCCCGATCATTGAAAATCAGCTCATCTTGCGCCGCCTGGATCGCGTCATAATAAGCGATATCGACTTCGTGCGCGCCAATCCACATCACGGCAACAAAGCGGTCATCATCTCAGGAACGCAGTCAATTCAGCTTACGGATTGCAGCTTCAACGAGCACAACTGGAAAGGCTTGGGGATTGGCAGCTCGCCATTACCAACAAACCGCACCCAACAAGACACCATCGAGATCATCAACTGCCGCGCCAACCGTAACGGGGGACTGGGCATCGGACTGACCAACCTCGCCAGAGTTCGAATAGATAATTGCGAACTCGCGGAGAACAGCTGGCGCGCCTGGGCCGCAGGAGCGAAACAGTGGGCAACCGGCGGAAGCAAGATCTTTCACGTGCACGACGTCACCGTTACCAATATGCATGCGCACGATAACCTGACAACAGGCCTGTGGTTTGACACCGGCGCAAAACGTGTAACAATTGAACAATCCACATTTGAAAATAACGGACGCGACGGACTGTTTATTGAAGCAAGTCAAGGCCCGGTCGAAATTGTGGGCTGCCGCTTCCTGAACAACGGGCGAGATGGCTTGAGGAGCAACAGCAGCGAGCACCTTACGGTTCGCAATAACCGCTTTGAATACAATCAGGTCGGACACTTTTGCCTTGCGGGGAGGAACAGGCAATTCGTCGATTTTGAATCTGGACAAGACTTGCACATAACAGCAAAGAATAACCAGTTCAGCAATAATCAATTCCTCGGCGAACCGATCTGGTATGTCGAGCCATGGTTGATGCCAAATGGACCTACACGCTACGTTGAAGACACCCGTTTTATAAATAATGCAAGCTGGCCGTACGATCCAGACAATCCGTTCAGCCAGAAACCGTTACCAGAAGATCAACACTAGAAATCGCTTGGGCAGCACCATGTCGCAACAAAGAATGGATTCATAACGATGAACCACAAAGTACCTGGTGATGGCGACACACTCAGCTACCGCGCTCTAAACGTTGGAAGCAATCACAAGCTCCCCGGAGAAATCAGCTCGGCTGACAACGCTGGGGTGGGGAAGGGGCAGGTCAAGTGGTGTACCATGGATTGCGAACATGCTAGGTGGCCAAAAGACAACATTGACGGAGCGAAATCCTGCCGAACATTTAATGCGATTTTCTGTGTAACGATGGACCAGCACGTAACCCGCAACACACCATGTGCGTTGGAATACGGAGCCCGTCGACCCAAGCCCAATTGGTAAAAGGAGCAGTCCTGAGTCTTGAGCTAAGACTAAAGAAAAGGGGTATCCGATGACGGATACCCCGACAATTTATAATCGGACAACCGGGTCCGATTTAATGATGACGAGTCACATCTTACTTCTGAACTTCGACAGCCTTGTTCTTCCAGTCGGTATCTACGGATACCGTCTTGTCGCCGCCGGCCCCTTCGATGGTAGCCAAGCTCTTTGCACGTAATCCGCCAGCAACACGAGCGGCCGGACCGACCAGCGGACCGCCGTTTGGTGCTTTTCGTCCCGGCCAAACCGCTTCGGCCAGTTCCGGAAGGCCAATCGCCGAGCCGTCCGGCGGAAGACACTTCAACATGTTCATCTCGGGCGCGCTGACCTCAACACGACCGTCACGCGCCTTGGTAATACGACGCACCGGTTTGCGGCGCTTCCGTTTCGGTGGAGCTGCGGGCTCCAGGGAAACAACCTGGCCAGACGATGCGCCCCCACCGGACGTTCCCGCGGCTGAAACCTGGGCGGTTACTGTCTGAAGCGCTTGAGCAACGCTTGTGTCAGAATCGAGTTCAATCTTCAACGATACCGGGATAATCCCAATCTTTCCTTCAATGGACAAAATCATCTACAACCCCTTGCCGTGTGTAAGCACTATAAAACAACCCTTGATAGCCCCGCGCGAGATAATCAAGGATACGAATAATGCAATGAAACTCAACATTGCGCCCGATAGGCGCCAGATAATAGCAATAGAATCATGAAAAGAAAAGGCGGGGACCCGAGAGACAGTGCAATACCTACTCACAATAGGCCACGATAATCCATCAAGCACGGTTAGACCAATTTCAACGAGTGAATAACACAAACTAATACTCCTGCCGAGATGGCAGAGATCGCCCGCCAATTAGTCGCGCGAAGTCTAGTGGCGATTTAGTATGGATTCAAATTGCTGGTTAAATAGTTGTGTTTAAACGAGTTTCGTATAAAGTTGTAACTGGCACGAAGTTTGACCCTATCTTTATAAATCACAGACATCCGGAGATAGTCTGCATGGACCTCAGCAAGTTCACAAGAAAATCACAAGCTGCAATCAGCGCAGCTCAGACACTGGCGATCAAAAACCGACATGTCGAGGTTGACCTCGACCATTTGATGATTGCAATGCTTGATCAGGATCAAGGATTAATCCGACGGTTAGTAGAGCGAATGGACATCCCTGCGGCAGCATTCACCCGCGCCATCGAGGTTCAGCTTGCGAGCAAATCCACCCAGGCAGGACCCGGTGCAGCCGAGGGGCAGGTTTTTGTCACCCAGAAGGCACAGCGAGCGCTCGTCCGCGCGCAGGATGAAGCGACGGCGCTAAAGGACGAATATGTCAGCGTCGAACACATCCTCCTCGCGATCATCGAGGAAGCGTCAAGCACTTCACTCGGCGCCACACTCAACAAATTCAATTTGACCCGCGACAGTCTTCTGAACGCAATGACCTCCGTCAGGGGAAATCAGCGGGTGCAATCAGATAACCCGGAAGAGACCTACGAGGCGTTAACTCGGTATGGACGTGACTTGGTCGAGGCAGCTCGTTTGGGCAAGCTCGACCCGGTTATCGGACGAGACAGCGAAATCCGCCGAGCAATCCGTATACTGTCACGTAAAACCAAAAATAATCCAGTGTTAATCGGTGAGCCGGGTGTTGGCAAGACGGCGATAATCGAAGGGTTGGCGCAACGGATCGTCCGCGGCGACGTGCCAGAATCGTTGAAGAATAAAACCATTTTCAGCCTTGATATTGGTGCGTTGGTTGCCGGGGCGAAATTCCGGGGCGAGTTCGAGGAACGGCTGAAAGCAGTGCTCAAGGAAATCAAGGAGAGCGACGGTCGGATCCTGTTGTTCATCGATGAGCTGCACACAATCGTCGGCGCAGGTAAGGCTGAAGGTGCGATGGACGCCGGCAACATGCTCAAACCGATGCTCGCGCGCGGAGAGTTGCACTGTATCGGCGCGACCACGTTGGACGAATACCGCCAGCATCTGGAGAAAGACAAAGCGCTAGAACGTCGCTTCCAACCGGTTCAGATAGATGCTCCGAATATCGAGGACACCATCTCCATCCTGCGCGGTTTGCGTGAACGGTTTGAAATTCATCACGGCATCCGCATCCAGGACAACGCGCTCGTCGCGGCGGCGACCCTGTCAGAGCGATACATCAGTGACCGCTTCCTGCCGGATAAGGCGATTGATCTGGTGGACGAAGCGTCCGCAATGATCCGCACCGAAATAGATTCGATGCCCGCTGAGCTTGACGATCTGACACGCCGTGAAATGCAGCTGCAGATAGAAGATGCGGCGCTTAAGAAGGAGAAGGACGAGGCCAGCAAAACACGTTTGACCGAGCTGCGCAAGGAGCTGGCGGACATCCGGGAACGCATGCGCACCATGCGCGCCCAATGGGATCAGGAGAAGGCGTCGATTGATGCCGCGAAGAAGCTGCGCGAAGAGATCGACATCGTCCGCCTGCAAATCGACAAAGCGCAACGTGACTATGACTTGAACAAAGCGGCAGAATTGCAGCACGGTACATTGCCCGATCTGCAAAAGAAACTTGCTGAAGCAGAAGCCACGCAAGCTGACCGTGACAACGAGACCAGCCTACTGCGCGAAGAAGTGACCGAAGAGGAGATCGCCGAGATCATTAGCCGCTGGACCGGCATTCCGGTTACCCGTCTGATGGAAGGCGAACGCGAAAAGCTGCTTAAGCTGGACGAAGTTCTGCACCAGCGTGTGATCGGTCAGGATGAGGCGGTTAGATTGGTTGCCGACGCGGTCATTCGTGCGCGCTCCGGGATCAAGGACCCGCGACGTCCGATCGGCAGCTTCCTGTTCCTCGGACCGACCGGTGTCGGTAAGACAGAACTCGCTAAAACACTGGCCGAAACCCTGTTCGACAGCGAAGAAAATTTAATTCGGATAGACATGTCCGAATATATGGAAAAGCACGCCGTCAGCCGTCTGGTCGGCGCGCCTCCGGGATATGTCGGTTACGAAGAGGGCTGCCAGTTGACTGAAGCTGTACGCCGCAAGCCATACTCAGTGGTGTTGTTCGACGAGATCGAAAAGGCGCACCCGGACGCGTTCAACATCCTGTTGCAGATCCTCGATGACGGCCGGATCACCGACAGCCACGGGCGCACCGTCAATTTCAAAAACACGGTACTGATTCTGACCAGCAATATCGGTTCAACGCATCTGCTGGAAGGGATCGGCGACGACGGTCAGATTAAAGAAGCAGCCCGCCAAGCTGTGATGGACGAGCTGCGCGCGACGATGCGTCCCGAGTTCCTCAACAGACTTGACGACACAGTCTTGTTCAAAACGCTGACCATTGAAGAGATCAAACAGATTGTTTTGTTGCTGGTCGCTGACCTGCGCAACCGTCTGGCATCACGCCGGATGACTATGACTATCACCGACGAAGCAGCCGCGTTTATCGCACGGAAAGGGTATGACCCGGTGTATGGTGCGCGCCCACTGAAGCGGTTTGTTCAGCACGAGCTCGAGACCAGGCTTGGACGCGCGATGATCGCCGGGGATGTACGTGATGGGGCAGAGCTGACCATCGAGGTGAAAGACGGCGAACTCGCGATTAAGTGGGCGAATCCACTGGAGTATATGGATACCGAAATCAGCCCGGACTGAAGTCCGAGGGCACAACCTACTTCTTCGCCTTCCGCTTGGGTGGACCCTTAACCAGCGCCTTCTTTTCCTTGTCCATCTTCTCTGTCGCCGTGCGCATGGAAAAGGCCGCGATGTGGTCGCGGTTGGCGATCAGCCACGGTTCCGTTTCTACCGGGAAACGTTGCCACGCCGTTCGCAGGAACCAGCCAATACCCTGCTGCACCTTCTTATGATCATCCCAGAGGATCGGGCGGACAAATTCCAGCAGATCGTGCACCGGCACCGCGCGCTCAGGCACAGGCTTGCCCTTTGCGGCACCGCCAGCGTTGATCATCTGTCCGCCAAGCAAACCGATGCAAGTTACCGCCGCCGCACGTCGTTGCCAGATTGAGACCGCCGTTAGCCAAGTGGTGAAACGGTCCAGCTGCGTGTGACCGTCAAGGATCAGTGGCTGGAGGATTTGTGTGGCCGACACATCTACATCCGCCCAGGTTCGGATCCAGTCTTTTTCATACCACGCTTCTACCCGGTCGACGAGATCCGGCATAAACCGCTCTCGCTGATGCATAATGAATCCAATTCCGTACATGCGTTCTTCATACTTCGGACTGTCCAGCAACAGGTCGGCAAGCTCTAGCCATTGATCCCACGAAAGTGTTCCGTTCCACTGGTCAAGCCACGCGTCGCGCTGACGTTCGGACAGCTTGCCGTCCACACCGTACGCGTCATAACCATCAACGAAATAACGCGCGTACTTTTCCACATTCGCCGGATCGGCATTGTCACGGAAGAATTGCTGGATTTCTGCGAGCTGTTGTTTCATCAGTCCCCCTGGTGTGCAAGTGTGGAGTGAATATATGTTCAGCCAACGGCAAATGAAAGGGAGAGGCGGGAGGGGGGGGTGGTGCCCGTGATAGACCGTCGAAGACGGCTATAGCGGATTCACCAAGTTCAGATCATTCAGCCAGATTGAATATTCTAGAGATTGACAAGCCGCGTTACCCACCTGCGATGGAGTAACACGGGCACCATCATCATCCATTCCCTGAGAGTTGGGAGAAGCGGTCACGGGAATGTGTCGCCATCGAACCCGGCGCCGGTCCGCCGAGCCATGGTGGCAGCATGATCCGTTGCAACGGCAGCACCGGAATTCCAGAGAAGCCGTCCAGCTCGAGTGTGCCGCTGATTTCACGGGCGGTGTCCGCATCCAGCAGCTTGGCTTTAATCAATTCGCCTACTGGACATGTCACAAATCCGGTATCAACCCTACGTTTTACAGCCGCTTCCGCGCAAAATTCCGCACCTTCTTTGGCCATGTCAACCGTGGTGTGTTCCATCATGTGCGTGTTTCCGGCGATATGCGTAACCTTCAGTTTGCTCGCGGCTTCGATCTCGTCCATCAACTGCATCGCGCCGTCAACCGTATCCGTAAAAGGACGATTCTGATTTAGCACGAAATGCATCGCGTAGCCGCGCGTGTTGAACGTTGGTACCAAAGAAGACAACACGGTCGCGCCGACATTATCACCGCCGACATCGAGCAAAGTGAAACCGTCCGCATTAGCCACCGCACCGCGCACCTCCGGCAATAGAATCGGCAAGTCAGCGTTATGCATGTCCGATTCTGGAGCGACTACCCGTACGCCCAGCTCCTCCATCGGCTCGCGGGCTTCCCGGCACCGAAAATATGGGTTCACGAGGTCGAGGTCGGCGATGGTCACATTGTGGTTTCCGTAACGCGCTAAAGCGGTCGCGACATTGACCGAAACTTCGGTCTTGCCTGACCCGTAATTGCCGGTGAATAGGACGACCGTATCAGTTGTCGGGAAGATCGGATTCATGTGTGTGTCTGGCCTGTTATTTGCGATTGATCAACAGTACTTGTCCGGGATAGTCGAGCTTAAAACACCTGAGGCATAAGATAGGTCTGCCAAACATCATTTGCTCGTGAGGCTGAGTCAACGCTGAAGTGGTGCCACCGTTGCATATGAGCGCTATCACGCCGCAAACCAAGAGCTAGGACAACGCGATTGATTACAAATAGATAGTTGCGAAAAAACACGGCGCCATGTTACTATTAGTCACCAGCTAACACACAGCTCAAGCAGTGTAACTCGTCAAAGTTGAAGACGAAAGGAGCTCAAGCGTGGAAACAATCCGGCATGCACAAAGTCAAGGTAGACTGCAAGACATCGTCGGCTTGATCAGCGACTGGGTTTGGGAAGTTGATGCAAACGGCGTTTACACCTACTGTGGTGGTGGGATTCAACAAGTTCTGGGGTATTCTGCCGAAGAAGTCGTCGGACGTACGCCGTTTGATTTGATGCTGAAGGAAGAGAAAGAACGCGTAGGGAAAATATTCGTCGAAATTGTAAAGCAAACAGCGCCAATTGTAAACTTGGAAAATTGGAACTACGCAAAAAACGGAGAAGAAGTTTGTTTATTGACAAACGGAGTCCCGTTCTTTGATGTTGACGGCAACATGCTAGGATATCGAGGGATCGATAAAGATATAACTGATCAAAAGAGGATTGAGAGGAGACTGGCTATTGAAAGAGAACAGCTACTATCCATATTTGATCATATTGACGCAACAATCTATATATCTGACCCTGTTACCAATGAAATATTGTACGCAAACAAACCTGCAAAACAGATATTTAATAAAAATCTGGTTGGAAATAAATGCTACGAAGAGTGGTACGGGGTTGACAGACCGTGTGACTTTTGTACGAACGAGATAATTCTGAAAAATATAGGTAAGGCCCATAAGTGGGAATACTACAATCCCACTATCGATAAACACTTTGAGGCTGTTGATCAAATCATTAAATGGCCAGACGGCCGGAATGTACGCCTTCAACACGCCGTTGATATTACTGAACACCGAAAAACGAAGGGTAAGTCAAAACGATAAACCACGAGCAAGTCTGGCTCGAAAACCAGAATCCCCGAACGATAATAACCAGCCTGTAACCCGGAATCCCCGCACGCCGGGATGACGCACATGATGCAAGACATCCATAATGCAAGGCGCCTGTGACAGTCTGCGAGACGTCTATCGCAGATCATCCCCAGCAAAACAAAACCCGGCCAGCATTTGCCGTACGGGTTTTCTCAGCACTGGAAATAATCAGGCGAGAGACAGCGCGGCTGGCGTTGTTCCTTCAGGAAAAAGAAGCAAACGTCCTACCAGTTCCGCCGAGAACATCCTCGGTCTTTTCAATCGAACCAACGCTCTCTTCGTCGCCAGCCGACTGGTCGAGGTTCAGGTAGGACGCACCATGGAGGTATTCGTTTTCACGCAGCTTGGTAATACGAAGCAGGCGCGTAACCAGCCCACGCATCCGTGATACAGTCTCCGGCAAACGCTCAAGACGTGCGCGCGTGTCTGGATCATATTGATCGATATTCGGTCGCACATAAAGCTGATACGTTCCCAACAGAATACTGAGCGGGTTGTTAAACTCATGAGCGACCGCAATCGCCAGCTTTTGTACCCCACGCAACCGTTCGGCCTCAAGCTCAGCTACTCGGGCGTTCGCCAACGCCGTGATATCTTCCACGATCAACTCACACACCAGATTGTTGTCGCCAACATTCACCCAACGACCGCTCAGCCGAACCGTAGCAGATCCGCCGTCGCAACAACTCCAGTCCATCTCAACACCCGACACCCAACCCTGTACGGATTGCAGATTCCGAATTTGATCCCACTGATCGGAGTCGATGAAAATGTCATCCCGCAAACTTCGTCCGAGCAGCTTTTCTTCGGACGTGCAGCGCAGAATCTTAACAAGCGCAGGGTTAGACGTCTCGATCAGCCCGTCAGCATTGACACGGAAGATTCCGACCATCGCGTTCTGTACCAACGAACGGTATTGATCCGCAGACTTTTCCAATTGACGTGTACGTTCATCAACCACCCGCTCCAACTCGACCGCGCTGTTTCGCGAAACGACATACTTGGTCATCATCACCAGCAAGCCGAACGCTACCATTAACAGCAAGGCAAGCATCCAGCCGCCGCCATACTGCGCGTCCCCCGAAGCTGCGGTTGATGAAAACAGTCCGGCAGGCACAAATCCCGCCAACACCATGTCGACCGAACCATTCGGCGAAGTCGTGTCAACCGCATCCGGCTCCGACACGGCATGCAAATCCTGAGGCATGATCACACCAGGCTCGAGATCAATAATCCACCGTTTCATAGTCACCTCATTTTCGACCGGAAAGACCAGCCCGACCTTCTCATAGGAATATTGGTTTGTCATGGCAAACCGTTGAAATGTCGATAATTCAAAGGCTTTGACCGAAAAGCTGAGAAGAATGAGAAGAGCCGCGCCAGACAGCAAAGAGAGAGGACGGCGCGCCCGGAACGCCCTAAAACTAACAGCGCCTGCCGGTTTGCATGGAATCGCGTCCGCTATCCTCTTGATCGTCACCGCTCTCAACTCCAAAATCCTCACCCAAAATATTATAACTCTCACACGTTCTTTTGGCGTTAAATGTAAATAATATCAAAGCAAATGCAAACACATGGTTAACCAGCGCCCAAATCTCTCGAAAATTGTGATAAAAAGTCGATTGAGAACTCAATGAGCAAAACCCGCGTCTCGCAAGCCCTGTTGTGGCTTACGTTTCACAGACTTATACTTGTATCACCATTTTGGATTTGGAAAAGCGAGGATAATTCGACAATAGAGCGATAGTATTTTGTAATTTTATTGTATATTGAGACGAAATGAGAGAATTGCGTAGTATTATCCCAGAAAAGACAGAAGTACCGAACGGTTGTTGGCTTTTGGTATTAACTGGAGAGAGAGGCCTCCGAGAGCCCGAGAGAGCTCTCAGGAAGGGGGGTTACGCCGATGAAGATGAACTTCTTGCTAACGATTTTGAGCGAGGATCAGGCCAGAACTGATACCGACTCTTCCACGACGTATAAGTTTCAGACCAGAGTCTGATAACCAACGTTCACATTCCTGCCAACTGAAAGAACGACCAGCATCGGTGCCAACCAACATGTTGAGGGAAAAGAGCGCGGCATCAGCGGGGACAGTTCGATTCTCATCGAGAAAGAAATCTTTAACAACCAAGAAACCGCCTGGGGAGAGAGTGGGGGCAATTCGAGAGACCAGACGGGAGTTAAAGTCTTCATCAAAAGAGTGGATAATGTTGCTCAAAATCACGAGATCCCAGGGACCGGCCAGGTTGACGTCGAACATATCGCCAGCGATGTAATCTACCCGATCAACGAAACCTTCCTTTTCAGTTTGTTCGCGGGCGATTTCAAGTACATCGGGGAAATCCAGCACAGCACCGGTCGCATCGGGAAGTTCTCGTAGCAGAGCGTGCAAATAGGTTCCTGGCCCACCCCCGACATCCAGAATACGCCTGATAGATCCGAGATCGAGAAATTCCACCATCTGTTCCGCCGACTTCACAGCAATGTTCTGCATCCCCATGATGAAGGCACGCAACTCTTCCGGCGAACGTAGCTGTTCACGCAGGTAGGGCTCACCAGTGCGCACGACTTCCGCCAAGTGCGACCATTTCTTCATCATCGCAACGTTATGTTCGATGATGTCGCCCATGTAGCCAGGACATTCAGGACGCAGAAATTCTTCTGCAAGTCCATGGAGCGAATAGCGACCCTCTTCAAGGCGAAGGAGGTCAAGCCCGGTCAGCGCGTCCAGCAACAGGCGCAGCGCTCGAGGCGAACATTGAAGCTGGTTGGCAAGAGCGTCCGCAGATTTGGCGCCCTCGGCCAACGCCTTGAACACTCCAAGTTCGACCGCAGCCAGGATGGTTGATGAAGCACGATAGCCGTTGGATATATCCGTAAGCTGGGTTCGGCGGGCTTGCAGATCGCCATGTGTTCCAGGCATGGTTCTTCCTCGCTGCGAGTGGCTGGGAAGGTAAAGATAGGATCGTCGGGAGTCTTGTTTACTTCAAGGAGTTGCATATACGTATTAAACCGAGATCGTTTTCGAGCGTCTGATAAATGAAACGAATCCCAACAACCATACACGGGGAGTTAAACATGGCACGCCAACGATACAATCGGCTAATACGCCTGACACTTTCGTTCGCGCTGATTGTCTGGTTTGGCGCGGCAACTTCTGCGAACGGCGACTACCCAATTGTTGATACTGGGCAAACCTCATGCTATGATGATCATATCGCCATCACCGAACCGTCCCCCGGGGATGCGTTCTACGGTCAGGACGCCCAATTCGATGGCATTCAACCCAGTTATACGATCTCAAACGATGGATTAACCGTGTACGACAATGTCACGGGCCTGACCTGGACTAAAAGTCCGGACACAGATCGCGACGGCGACATCGATACCAATGACAAGCTGCTGTATTCGGAAACCCAGGCTTATGCCGATCAACTGAACGCTGAAGTGTTCGGCGGATTCGATGACTGGCGGCCGCCGTCAATCAAAGAACTGTATTCTTTGATGAATTTTGATGGAACCGACCCATCCGGCCCTGACCCTGGCAATCCAATACCGTTTATCGACACTGACTACTTCGACTTTGCTTATGGTGACGAAAACGCTGGCGAACGTTTGATCGACGCGCAGTTCTGGTCCAGCAATGAATGCCTGGACGATGTATTTGACGGGCAGGCGGCGGCGTTCGGCCTGAACCTGGCCGACGGTCGCATCAAAGGCTACCCGACTGGCGCGCCGATGTTCATGCCGCGCTATGTCTACTATGTGCGAAGTATTGTGGACTATGGGATTAACGAGTTCGTGGACAACGGTGACGGAACCATCACCGACAACGCCACCAGCCTGATGTGGACGCAGGACGATTACGGCACTGACGGCGACACCGGTCCGCGCTCCGGCGTGATCTGGGAAGATGCACTCGCCTACGCGCAGCAAATGAATGACGAAAACCACCTCGGTTACAGTGACTGGCGCCTGCCGAACGCCAAGGAGCTGCAGAGTATTGTCGATTACACCCGTGCGCCGGGGGCAACGGGATCAGCCGCCATTAACCCATTGTTCAATCCGACCCAGATCACCAACGAGGCCGGACAGGTCGATTACCCGTGGTACTGGAGCAGCACCACGCACATCAGAAGCGATGGAACCGGTCCCTCTGGCGTCTATGTCTGCTTCGGACGAGGCATGGGCTTCATGATGGGCGAATGGCTGGACGTGCACAGCGCCGGATGTCAGCGATCAGACGTGAAAGACGGCGATTTCACTGGATATAACTACGTCTACGACGGCTACTACTTCGGCAATGCGCCGCAGGGCGACGCTTCCCGCAGCTACAACTACGTGATGCTGGTCCGCGATGCCGCCGAATCGGCCACGCTCGAAATGCACGGTTTGAACACAACCGTTGGTCCGGAAGGTGGGATCGTCACGTATGACGTACACCTGACCACCAACCTGAACCAGACATTTAACGGCGTGGACTTCTGGACCACGGTCACCACACCGAACGGTGTCACCATCGGACCGATCGTCCAGCAGGCGTTGAGCGTCCCGCCCTTTGCGGACATGAGCGCAAGCCTGCAATTGACCGTTCCCGACTACGCTCCTGCGGGCGACTACATCTATGAAGGATTCATTGGGTACTACCCGGCAGACTTATTGAGTGATTCGTTTGAATTCACGAAGACGGCTGCAGGCAATGATGCGGACGGTTCGTACGAATGGTTCGACAGCGGCTGGCCAGACGATCTGACAAATGGTGCTAGCGGAGCGGGCGACAATGAAATGTTGCCTGGCGGATTCGCCGTCGCGGATGCTTATCCGAATCCGTTCAATCCGACGATCATGGTGCCGTTTACCGTTCCGGAGAATGGGGAGGTGGTGATCAGTCTGACCAACCTGCTCGGGCAGACAGTGCATGCAGAAAGCGGTGTGTTTGCCGCCGGGCAACACCAAGTCGAGTTGAACGCGTCCCAATACGCCAGCGGAGTCTACCTGCTGCACGTGCAATACGGCAATCAAACCGCCCAGCAAAAAGTTGTGCTTATTAAGTAACCGCGCCTACACGAATTTGATCAGCACACAATTAGAAAAGGCCAGCCCACAATGGGCTGGCCTTGAATTCTTATGCTAGAGCAGAACAGCTTAACCTTCCAGCAGACCCTTGCGGATCAATTCCTGCTCGAGCTGGGTGACGAGACGGTCCATCTTGGCAACCATCGCTTCGCCCGGAGCCGGGGTCATGAAATCGACACCAGCCAGCCGGCACTGTTCGATCGGATAATCGTTACCACCAGAACTTAACAGGGACAGGTAATCTTCCATCGCCTGCTTGCGTTCTTTCTTCGAGTAATCTTCGTTCGTGATCCGCTCGTAGATCAAGCTGGATGCGGCGATGCTGGTCGCGTACTGGTACACGTAGAACGGACGCTGGAAATGCGGGATACGCGCCCACGTGTTCCGGTACAGATCCTGATCATCCAGGCTGTCGCCGAAGAAATCGTTCAGGCTTTCGAGGTACATGTCTTGCATCGTCGCGGCCGTGATCGGCATGCCGTTCTGAACAGCGGTGTGCATCTTGTACTCGAAGTCGGCGAACATCAATTGGCGATAGAATGTGCCGTGGATGCCGTTAATCGCATGCTCAAGCAGCGCGATGCGCTTGTCCGGATCTTCAGTGTTCTCCAGCAGGTAATCGAGGAAAAATGCTTCGCCCATGGTGGACGCGATTTCCGCGACAAAGATGCTGTAATCCTTGCTGTGGTAGGCCTGGCCTTCATCACTGAGCTGGGTGTGCATCGTGTGGCCAAGCTCATGCGCTAACGTGAACGCGTCGTTCATCGTGTCGGCGTGGTTCAGCATCATGAACGGATGGACGCCGTAGACGCCCGCGCTGAATGCGCCGCTACGCTTGCCTTCGGCTTCGTAAACGTCGAACCAACCTTCGTCGAATGCGTGCGAGGCTTTGCCGACATAATCTTTGCCGAAGGAATCCAACGACTCGAGAATGATCGGACGGAGATCGTCATAGTAGAACGGCCAGTCGATCTCGACGAGCGGGGTGTACATATCGAAGTAACGATAGCTTTCCAGCCCCATCACTTCCTTGCGGATGCGGTTGTAGCGTTGCAGCGGTTCCGCGCCCAGCTTGGCCTGCTCGATGATGCCGGTCATTACATCAACCGGAATGTTGTTCTGGTCGAGGTACATCTCAGCCGAGGATGCGTAGTTGCGCGCCTGGGTTTCGTACCAGTTCGACTGCAGCATGCCATCAAAGATGGAAGCGTACGTGTTTTCAAAGTTGTCGAACGTGCTGAAGTGAGCCTGGAACACCGCCATGCGGTCGTCCTGGTTACGGAAGGTTTCCTTCGCAAGGCCGTAATTCGCGTGCGTCGCCTTGATGGTTTCGCCGTTTGATAAGGTTACGTCCGGGAACTCGACATCAGCCGTGGAAAGCGCGCTATAGGTGCCGCCCGGGTTGCCCTGAAGCTGGGACGACAGAGACATCAGATACTCGCCGTCCTCATCCAGCACGTGCTCCTGCTGACGGTACAGCTCGAGGATGCCGTGCTGACGTTCACGCAACACGCCGTTCTCCTGGATCCAGGTCAGCATGACGTCTTTCGGCACACTGGAGAGGATTTCCGGATCGACCCACGCCATCGCTTGACCGAACCGCGCGAACATGATGCCCATTTCCTGCTGCTGAGCCTTCAAGTCCATGTTCTTTTGGTCCACGACTGCTTGCAGCCAGACAAAAGACGCCCAACGCTCGACCAACATACCGAGATCTTCACCGACCAGGTACATTTCGGCCATCACATCCGGGCTTTCACCAAGACGGCCTTTGTAGGTCTGGAGCTTTTCCATCAGACCTTCAATGGTGGCCTTGTCAATTTCCCACTGATCCCAGCCATCATAAATAGCTGATAAGTCCCACTTGTACTGATCCGAAATCTCATCCCGGACCAAAGTATCCGGCTTCTTCGCCATGGCGCAAACCGCAATCAACAACGCCAACGCGACAACCATCACCCGACGAAACAACATGCTTCCCTCCATTCCATGTCGATCAGGAATAACCGGCGTTTCCGGCTCCCGATATGTTACAAGTTTACGAATCAAGTATGTTAAGCGTAATCACAAATCCAGACAACTCGCAGAGGAGACGGTGACCGTCTCGTTTACATGTTAGCAATGATACAACAGGACACACCTCACCCAGGATACTCTACTTGACTGCGGAAAAAGCGAAAACGTTACACCGGGCTCTGGGTGAATACGGTGCCCCTGCGGGCTGCGCCAGCAGGGATGATCTTGTGTGGCCTGGTGTTATGCACACGACATTTATGTCGTGGATAGTCGGGCTTGTGGGCTTGGCGAATCCCTGTGAACCTCTTCGAGGATTCACACGGGCATATTAAAAGCCCGACTGCAAAGCCGGGCTTTGAGATGTTGCTCGTATCTCGACTCCGCCTTATTTAATCAACGTGACCTTCTGAATCGCGTTCAGCCGGTCGGGTACTGTCGCCTGAATGAAGTAGATGCCGCTGGACAGGTTCGTACCACCAAGCACTAAGCTGTGCTGCCCGGCAGTCACCTGACCATCAACCAGTGTCGCGACCTGCTGACCAGTTATGTTGAACACGGTCACGGTCAGATCAGACACTTCTGGTAACGCAATTGTAACCGTCGTCGTCGGGTTGAAGGGGTTCGGATAGGCAGCTTCCATCTCGAAACTGGTTGGCAGAGTCACAGCGCTTTCTTGTTCACCGACGATGAATGTTCCGTTACCGATCCACTCACTGCTGCCCACAGCGACGATGCCTGTCTTGGTGAAATTAAAGCTGTCCGAAACTTGCAACATCGGGTTGTTGGGGACACCAGCGACCGCTTCAAAGATGTATTGACCCTGCGGGGCAACTCCCGGAACATTAACCGTCATACCGGTCACAGTGATGTCCATGAACGGAATCAGGTTGAACTGAATGTTGTCGATCGGGCCGAAGGGCTGACCGTTCGGCAGGTACACGTAAGTCCCATAACGTAAACCAAGCATGGACAGACCGATGTCGCTGACCAGCCGAGCGTCGTAAACAATGGTGCCACCTTCGGCGGGTACACTGTCAACAACCGGCATGAGGTATAGGTTGACCGGATCGGGTTCGACGCCTGCGTCGAAGTTGTTCATGATCTCGGCAACGATGTCCACGCGTGACCATTCAACATCATCCACAAGCATACCGAGCTCGAAAGCGGCGCATGCGGTGTGATACAGCAAGCTGTTGTCAACCACAAGGCAACCTCCGCCATCGTTCGGGTTATATAGGAGGCGGATTGCGTTTACATCCGCTTCGATAGCATCCAACCAGTTGTCTTCGCCAGCATATGCTAGTTCGAGACCCGCCAATGGACCTTCACCCATGACGTTTTCGAAGGAGGTAGTCCCCCCCCCAGGAGTGATAATCGGCAACATGGCTAGCAGGTTCACCGGTGGCATGAAGTCGAATACGTCACCACCTTCGAGGTACAAGTTACCGTGTGCGTTCAGATAATCAATGCACACCTGTTCTTCCGGCGAACCAGTTGCGATTATGAAGTTGTTCGGATACACGCCTGTGAACACGAAGACGTATTCGTATTCAAGGAAGCTGTACTCGAGGAAGTCGTTCGAGTACAGAGTGGTGTAACCCATTCCCTGTAGAATACTGCTCACTGACGGGCCAGAGTTTGGGGATTCGTCCACGTCAACGATCAGGATATCGGAATTAATGTTCTGCGGGTCCATCCAGATGTCGAGTGTGTTCGCACCCGGAAGGATGTCGAAGTTACCGACCTGGTCTTCGTAACCGAACGCCTCCACTGTCCAGTTGTAGTTTCCTGAGTACAGGTCGGGCAATTCGTAGAAACCGTTTCCCTCTGTTACGGTAGCGAAGCCACCAAAGGTGACTGACGCGCCTTCAATCGGCTCATTGGTGGCTGAATCATAGACATAACCACTGATCGAAGCATCCGCTTCCAGCTGGGCGAAACGAATCGCGTACCCATCATATGGATAGCCCGGAATGTTGTTGTTGTAGAACGCGGTTAGACCAATGTCGCGGGTCATGTTCTGGATTGCGATGGTGTTGCGGGTGATATCCAGACCGGGAGCTTCAACAGACAGATAGTGAAACTCGATGGTGCCGTCGTCCCACAGCTGATACTGGAAGGTGATATCTTCCTGGCCTTCTGGATCCACGTTGCCGGGATACTCATCCCAGTTGATGCAGGCGATGACGAAGACCTGCAGGTCGCCAACGGTCACCAATTCATAGTACGAAGCGGCGTCCGGGGCATCCCACGGATCGAGATCGTCGTTGAACGCAGCAATGTGGCCACCATGTGATGTGGTCGGGTACTCGTAGTTCGACAGGCTGATGTAGTTGCCGTCGAAGTTGATGGCGCCATTCGAGCCAATCCAGACATCCGAAACGGTTCCACCGTAGTACGGGAACGAAAATCCCATCGCATACGGACCACCAACAACATCGTCACCCATGTCATCGTGGAAAGAAGTGCCAGTGCCGGTGATGTCGATCCAGTTGTAGTCCGGGCCATCCGGCTCTTCGCTGTCCTTCCAGGCGTAGCCGAAATTATCCGGACCGCCGACGTTGTCAATCACAGGAGGATTTTCAGCGTAATACAGGTCGAGCAACGCGTCCTGAGATTTGGTGAGCTCAACGCCGTTCTGCTGCGCATTAAACGCCTCTTTTAACGCGATTCTGTCATAGCCGTCGGCAGATACAGACATCGAAACACCCAATACCAACAAAACGATGAGTAGAGTTCGCATGCTTCCCCCTTGTTTATTCAACCTCCATTCAATCCGAGATATATATGGTACACAGCCCAAACATGCTCCCAACATATTTACCAAAGAGTTCAAAAGTCAATAAAAACAGGGAAATAACAGACAATCTTAATACCGGTTTAATTTATTGATACAAGTGAATTTCGGCTGCCGAATGGTCCGGCAAAGCGTAAAGACAACAGCCCGGCATGTGCCGGGCTACAATTGATTACAGAAAAGCCCGACTGCAAAGCCGGGCCAGGGTGTTACTCGGGACTCGAGACTGTGGACTCAGGACTGTCCTTACTTCATCAACGTGACCTTCTGAATCTGATTGAGGTGATCAGGAACGTTCGCGTGTATGAAGTACAGTCCGCTAGACAGGTTCGTACCGTCAAGTACGAAGCTGTGCTGACCGGCGTCGAACTTGCCGTTCGCCAAAGTCGCGACCTGCTGACCCATCACGTTGAACACGGTCATCGTCAGATCCGACGCTTCCGGCAGGCTAACAGCTATCGTCGTCGTCGGGTTGAACGGGTTTGGGTACGCAGCAGTCAAAGCGAATTCCGAGGGCGGAGAAATCGCTACTTTGTTGCCAGCATCCCCATCGTCGGCAGGGAGGAAGTACGTAGTATAATCCACCGAGTCCCAGCCCATTCCGCCAGTGTTTGACGCTGCCGCCGCAGTCACCTCAAAGGCGAAGGAATCCGAATCAATCACGATGGACAGATCGTGGTCACCCGCGTTTGCGTGGAAGACATAACTGCCGGGAGGAGCGATACCGGGGATGTATAGCGGCAGCTCGGGGCGGTTAATTACTGTCCCCGGACCCAGCGTTGGCGACACTAACAGCAGCGGACCGTAAATGTTGCCGTTGGGCAGCGTGACCTCGGTCCACAAATCAACTTGCGTCGGAACGAGGAAGTTGCTGACCACTTGCGCACCGTAGTACATGAAGGTGCCCGGTGGGACAGTCAGCTGGTCAGGAGGTGTCAGCGACATGGACACTTCCGGCGGTCCTTCCATCGCCTCGGTGCAGTCAAACACGTAGAACGTGTTGTCGTCGCCAACAAGCGCGTACTGACCGTAGGCGCCAACAGAGCGAACGAGTACCTCGGTATCGTAGTACCCGAGTTCCATGGGCGAGGTTGGGTCGTTGATATCCAAAACACGGACTCCGTCACCTCCCTGTCCCACAAACGCGAAATCTCCGTTCAACGCAACGTGCCCGGAATTGCTTTCCATTTCGAGGAATCCGATTTCCACGGCAGCATACGGATCGCTGACATCAGCCACTCGGAAGTCGATATATTCGTACGCCATGTATGCAATATTGTCGCGGACTTGGATATCATTAGCCCAACCGCCACCGAGGTAGAACCATCCGCAGAATACGGGGGAGGCGGGATTACTGACATCGAAGATTTCAATGTCGTTGAGTGAATCAACCACATACGCGTAATTGCCGGATACATCCACACCAAGCGCGTACTGGCTTGTCATAATCGACCCGACAACAACCGGCGATGTCGGGACGCTGAGATCCATGATCAAAAAGCCGTTAAAACCATCCGCGACATAGGCCATTCCGTTGGCAAGCACAATCTCTCGTGCAGATTGCGATTCGACGTTAAATCCGACTTCAAACGGCGTGGTTGGGTCTGTGATGTCGATAACACGCACCCCGTCCTGCTTGTCAGCGATGTACGCCAAATTACCGGAAATGGCAACGTCAAGCGCTCGTTCGGCGGTGTCGAATTGACCGATTGTCTGTGGAGTCGTGACATCGCTTAAGTCAACGATAGCCATACCGGCGTCTTTGTAAGCGATGTATGCCAGGTCGCCGGCTACAGTGATGCCACAGAAACGTCCGGCATCTAAACGACTCGTCTCAACAGGCGTGGCCGGAAGCGAAACGTCTATCGTGCGCATGCCAGAAGCTTCCGCCGCGAAGTAAACGTAACCGTTGGCGTACACAAGCCCATGCGATTGCCCGGGTGTGTCCAGAAATCCGACTTCGCTGGGGACAGCAGGAACGCTGACATCGATGATCCGCAGTCCTTCGTTATCAACTGCGACATAAGCGAGTCCGTTGTCATACACAACGTCGTTCGCGTTCGAATCTAGGTCGAACGATCCGACTAGAAACGGTGCGGCTACATCAGAGATGTCGATAACCCGCAAAGCACCGTTGGTGACCACCCGGTGGGCGATGTACGCATAGTCACCATTGATATCTATCCCTTCACACGAACCTTCGGTATCGCAGAACCCGACTTCGGTCAACTCACCAACAGGATTGCTTATGTCTGTGGTCCGCAACCCGGTGTTGGAGAGGGCAACGAACGCGTAATTGCCCGCCACGGTTACGTCTATCGCCGGCCATGGTGTGGCCAGGAAAGCAACTTCTGCGGGTGAGTTCGGAACGCTCACATCAATGACCCGCAGTCCGTCGTATCCGTTTGTGATGAATACGTAATCGCCTACAACGTCCAGGCCTTTGACATTCAGGCCGCCGTTGAGTGGTAGCGAGCCGACCAAGGTCGGAGAGGAAACGTCACTGATATCGAACACCCGTAAACCGTATTCGAACTCAGACACGTATGCGTATGTGCCCTGAACTTGGACATCAAACAGCTCGCCAGTGGAGTAGAAACCGACTTCCGTCATCGAACTCGGGTTCTGAACATCCAGAACCGAAAGTCCGGCGTCGGTTGCGACATACGCGTGTCCACCGACAACGTCCGCGTTCATCGCGTTCTGCCAGTTGTTAACTATCGAGCCGGCGAGTTCAACGTTCAGGCTGGTTTGAGCGAAAGCCGAGCTACACAGCAGCCCGATAATCGCTATGGCAGTAAATGTTCGCACGGTTCCTCCAACGCTAAACGTCTATCTCATGTCTAGTAATAACTTTTCACTTAAATATATTTGTCATATTCTGTATTAGCAATAAATAGCGATTAAAGGTCAAATAATTCACAAACAAAAACAGCCACAGCTAACTGCTGTGACTGTTGATAACGTTGGTGTTGAACCAAACATCAGCTGTTTGGAGAGCCTATCTCGCCAGCATCACCTTCTGAGTGGTGTTCAACTGGCCCGAAACATTTGCGTGTATGAAGTAGATGCCGCTGGACAGACTTGCACCGTCAAACACGAAGCTGTGCTGACCGGCGGTCATCTGACCATCAACCAACGTCGCAACCTGTTGACCTGCGATGTTGAACACATTCACCGTCAGATCCGACACTTCGGGCAAGCTCACCGACAATGTCGTGGTCGGGTTGAATGGGTTCGGATAAGCAGCATTCAGCGCAAACTCGGACGGCGCCGAAACCAGCTCACCGCTTTCGCCTTCAGCCGTTTCAAACCAATTGCCGTTGCCCAACTCAAAGTCGCCGCTGTCAGTTCCACCGCCGAACTTGATGAATTCGAAGCTGTCTTCGTCGACCAACGTCCACGGGGTCGGACCGACCTGGGCGATGTATGTATACGTGCCGCCTGGAGCCATGCCCGGAACAGTTTCGGTTACGTTGTTTGCAGTAATATTAATGCCCGGCTGGAAGGTTACGTTATAGGTCATGAGGGGGTATTCGTTGCCGTTGGGCAGGATCGCAAGCGTGCGAACCTGACCCTCTGTGTTGACATCGTAGTTGTTGCTGATGATCGCATCGAAAACGATTGTTCCGCCCGAGCTCGGGACATAGTACGGATCATACAACGGATTCAGGTTTACGTTGAGATCAGGAAGGTTACCAACGGCTCCTATTGCGGCCAGAGCGTCCACACGACCGGAACCATACGTGTTGTCTTTGCCAGCCGCGCCCAGCTCGAGGGCTGTGGTTTCAAGGATTTGGTCGATATCGGCCGGGGAAAGGTTGATGTCATGGCTTTTCAGCAGCGCGCACACACCAGCGGTAATCGGTGTCGCCATCGACGTGCCGCTCATGGTTGTGTAGCCCGAGTTATTGTTGTGCAGGCACGACTTAATGTTTTCACCCGGCGCACACAGATCCGGCTTGATTACGCCCGGTTGAGCGCCGCCAGCATATGGGAAGTCAAACCACGGCGACTCGTTCTCCCACGTGCACGGCCCGCGGCTGGACCATGACGAAATTGTGTCGTTGGAATTAGTCGAGCCAATCGTGATCTGGCCCGCCGGAACACCGTTTAGCGGTTGGTCGGGGTGCAGCCATGGCGGCGGCACGCTGGCCGGCGTCTTCACATTATCTGGAATCGGATACCAATTCTGATTTGAGCCGTCGTTACCAGCAGAGTTCACCGAGACGATATTCGCGGCGTTCAACGCTTCGTAATGTGTGCGGAAGGTGGAGCGAGAGGCCGCCGACACATTGTGCCAGCCGAGACTCATCGTAGACACATTTGCGCCCTGTGCTACCTGGAAGTCGATCGCGGCCCAGACATCAGCGTAATCGCCAGAACCGTTATCATTCAATACTTTCAGCGCCATGATCAGCGCGTCCGGCGCAACGCCGCACTGCGAACCGGCGGTACCATCGCTGGCAACAGAACCGGCAACATGCGATCCATGACCGTAATTGTCGGACGGATTGTTGTCATTGTACGCGAAATCCCAACCGTGATTCGGGTAAGACGGGCCGCCGTCCCACATGTGGCTGGCGAGGTCAAGGTGGTTGTAGTTGACGCCAGTATCCATCACCGCGACAATCACACCTTCACCCGTATATCCCAAGTCCCATACATCCGGCGCGTTTACACGGACCACGCCCCAGTCGATTTCATCGAGCTCGTTACCGCCCGGTTCCGCTGGACCCGGACTGGCCGGAAGAACCTGTTCCTGAATCAACAGATCAATGACACGGACATCATTGCGGCTCGCCATTTCACGAATCAGAGCGGGGGTGGCTTCAACGTCGATAGCGTTGCCGATTTTCAAGGAACGGATCGAATGCGCATCACCAGCCTGCTCGGCTTCATAAAGGCGGTCCAGCAGATTTTCCTGCGCTTCGTCAGCAATCGAGCTCACATAATCCCAAACCACAGCGGCGCGATCTTCAGCGCGTACATCTTGCACGTAATTGTGAACATCCTGCCCGCTCGGTTCGGGGGTCATCAGGACCAGCACATGGACATATTCATCAGCGCCTGTTACCTGTAGCACTGGAAACAGCTCGTCGCCGATTACTGTTGGCGCAGCAGCGGCGGTAGATACCAGCAGCGCAATACCAACAATCATCAATATCAGATTTCGTTTCATCGTACATCTCCTAAGTTCCGTTGCGAGTAAACCATCCGTGTGTTGCGGGTAAATGTTGTGTCTGCGTAACCTACACAAATACTGTTTGCATGTACCAGAAAATTTCCGCAAAACTGAATAAAAATCTGGACCGAGAGACGGCGCCCTTTTGGAAGGAATCGCCCAAAACAGCCACCACAATTGATTCCGGGTGTTACACGATTTGGAAACCTGTCGGGCGTCGCTATTGCGCACATCATTGAAAACAAGTCATTTTGAAACCATGAAACACCTCACACTCTACTTGGCGGTTGCCGTACTACTTCTATCCAGCTCGCTTTCGCAAGCCGCGCACCCGATCGTCGAATGGATTCTGAACGGCGACCTGCCAGCCCTGCGCGACGCCGCCGTGCGTATGTCCGGCACACCGGAAGGCAAGCTGGCGGCCGCACTCGCTGATGAGGACGCAGCCGTTGCTATTCCCGCGTATCGCAGCCTGGTCGATGATGCATCCCTCGCGAATGAGCTGAAAGCCATCGCCTGGTATCGATTGTACGGATACGCGGTCGTCGTTCACGACATACAACTCGCCGACGATGCTGCTAGATGGCTGAATGATCATCCTGATGAATCAGCGCCGCTATTCCACGGCGACCTCCCAGCCGCAGCCAGCACACATTTCTGGACCGTACAGATCGGCGCGTTTTCAAGTCGCGCGAACGCCGACCGTCTCGCCGCCGACCAACGGTCACAAGGATATACAGTCCAGGTTGACCCGATTGTTGTGAACAACCAAACGCTCTACGCTGTACGTGTGGGCCGGTTCAATGATCATGCGGATGCGGAGATCTTCGCACGACGAGTGTTCGGGTCGGGAGGGTATCGAGTGGTGGAAAGTGAGTGATGTAGCCCGGATTCGTTGAATCCGGGGATTCTCCCGGCAATAGGGATTGCCGGGCTACATTGACCTACCGAATTACAGGCGTCGCACTGCGAGTCTGCATCTTGCGGATCAGGACACGCTTGATTCGGCGCGCATCGGCTGCAACAACACGTACCCGCCATCGCCCAACATCTACATGTTCGCCGGGTTCAGGAATTTCGTCCAATTCGTCCAGCAGCCATCCGGCCACAGTTTCGTAATCGCCATCCGGAAGGCGAATTCCGTATTTATCACGCAACAACTCCAACGATGCGCGCCCGGAGATCAGCCAGCTGTCGTTAGAAACCTTGCGACCGGTCATCACCTGCGGATCGTGCTCGTCCTCGATGGCGCCAACCAGTCGTTCGAGGAAATCCTCAAGCGTAACCACGCCGGCCGTGCCGCCGTGCTCGTCCACCACGACCGCGAGCCCGACTTCGCCACTACGGAAATCATGCAGGAACTTGCCCGCTAACGCCTGTTCTGGAACAACCTTCGGTACGCGCAGGATCTCTTGAACCGAATCCGCCGGACTCAACAGGTCTCGGGCAAACACGACGCCGACGATGTTGTCGATATTGTCATCGTATATCGGAATACGGCTGAAGCCGCGTTTGCGGACAGCCTTTTCCACGTCATCAACCGTCGCGTCCAGAGGCAACGCGACGACCTCCGCGCGCGGCGTCATCATCTCACGTAGCTTCACATCACGCAGCGCGACCGCGTGGTCGAGCAATTTCTTTTCTTCTTCGTCAAGTGAACCTTCACGGTGCAACTGGCCCCAGACACCGGTCAGATCGCCGAGGCTGATCTTGCTGAGCGATTCACCTTCGCCCCTCACCCCACTGAGTCGCAACAGCAGGGAACTCGCGCCCCGGGTGAGCACAATCAGCGGCGCGAACATGATCCGGAATCCCCACAACGGCACACCGACCGCCAAAGCCCATCTTTCAGACACTTCACGCGCGAACGTTTTGGGCAGAATCTCTCCGAAGATCAGCAGGATTGTCGGGCTGATGACAAATATCCATTCGACCGGCACGCCCATGCTGTCCAGCCACACCGCAGTGACTGAAGCATAGAGCACTCCGACCAGGTTGTTGCCGACCAACGTCGTATTAAAGAGGAGAGTAGGATTAGCGTAAAGCAAGCTGGAGGTGTGAGATCCGCGGCGGCCATGACGCTTATAGACCTCCATCGCCAACCGTCCGGCGACGGTGAACGCCGTCTCGCTGCCGGAAAAGAACGCGCTCAGGATCAGCGCGACTATGATGAGGATCTCGTCGCCAATCATCGGCTCACCTGCGCACGTCCAGCGGACGTTTCGATCACAGCCGCTTCAACTTCCTCGACACGAGACAAGGGCACAATCAATGGCAGCAACAGGCCGGATTCGGTGTAGCCGGGCGTGTCAACACGGACGTCCAAACGGTCGGCCAGCGCGTAAATCGCCCCGGCACGCTCATGCGAGATTTCCACGCTCAACGTCTTCGTACGGAAGACGGTTCGTTTCTTCGTGTCCGCTAACGCATTCGCGGCCGCGCCGCCATATGCACGCACCAGCCCTCCGACACCGAGCTTGGTTCCGCCGTAGTATCGGACCACCGCCGCGAGTACGTCCCACAGATCCGCACCCTTGATCGCGTTCAGGATCGGCGGGCCGGTGGACCCGGACGGTTCGCCGTCGTCGGACCATTTTTCTTCGCCGTGGGGAGGAGGGGCCAGACGTCGTGCCCAGCCGATGTGCGTCGCGTCGTGATACTGTTTCCACAAAGCGGCGAGCAGCTCGTCGGCATCATCTGCGGAGCTGATGGGATAGACATGCGCCAGGAATTGGCTGCCCTTTTCCTTGAGGACCGCTTCGCCGGGACAGGCGAGCGTGAGGTATTGGTCAGGAGGGTTGTCGTCAGCCACGTATGCCTGCGACCTCCATTTCGTTCAAAGTATGTGGCCGCATCTTGTCGTCGAACCCACAGACAATAGCAGCATCAGTCACGGAAGATAACACCTTAAAAGCCAGAGGGGTGTGGAGAAACACCAATAGAAATCAAAAACGCAGAACTGCGCTTACTGAAGCCGTTCAACGTCTTTTGGGTTGGCCTGTGGGCTACTTGGTGACAGAAACTACAGCATCTATTCACGGCTGCTCTGGAACTTTGTAGAACTCGAACGACGCCAGGCCCATATGACGGCCGGAAGACCGGCTTCCGACATGCAGTGTATAAGAGTAGAATCCGGCCGGAGCGCCGGCTGGAACATAAAAACTCTCCGCTGTCCGCGTAATATCATGGCCCGGATTCAAAGTTATCAGCATGTCCAGCATTGATACTGTCATTCCGTCCGGCGTTACGACCTCGGCCCACAGATCAAGCGCGGTTGGAAAGGCAAGCGAGTTGGTGATCTGGCCAGCGAAAGACATGTTGCCGCCCCCGGGTGGAACAGTTTCCCAATGCGGCAGCAACTGAACAAGTACTTCCGGGGTCATTTTAAGCAGGCGAAAATCGGTTGATTCGAGGAACTGATCACCGTGTGTACCTGAAAACACAATATTGCCGCAATAATCCTGTGCGACCGTTGTCGCTTGACCGCCAGGGAGGACATAGGCCCAGGTGAGATTACCGTCCAGATCGTACTTGAACAGCCAGCGCATCATCGTCAGGTCCGGGCTCTGGCCCCAGCCAGCAACAATCAACGAGCCGTCAGCCGACAACCACAATTCTTCGGCAGATTCATGTGTTGCGCTGTCCAACATGTGTTCCCAGACCAGGTTGCCCATATTGTCTAACCGGACGACATACCAAGAGCGGCCCCATCCATTCGGCAAAATACGATATCCGCACGCGAACGTGTCGCCATCCAATACCCGCACACATTCTGCCCGGCCATCTTCGTCCGAAGCGTATTGCCACAGAAAATCACCGACTTCATCCGCATGCAAAACCGCGAACCGGTCTGAGGATTCGGCCGCGATAGCAAAACCGTTGGCGAACGCATCAACAAAAGTGAATTCGCTGCCTGCGAGCTGAGCGTGCGTGGTCAACCACTGGGTTCCACCCTGAGATCCGACACGCCATAAAAACGGCTCGTTTACCCAGGTACCAATAACGATGAAGCCCCCAGACGGGACTACAGCCACATTCGTGATGTAATCGTCGAAGTCCGGCGAACCTAAAGCGCGCTGCCATTCAGGCGTTCCACTTGAATCAAGCCTGCTGATAGTACAGTCCCAACTGTCATTGCCGGAATAGGACCACGTGGAACCACCATAAATGAAGCCGCCGTCCGAAGCGGGTTCAATATGCCCAGCAACATTTGACAGATCGCCGCCATCAATTGAGGACCATATTTCGTTGCCGTCGTTGTCAGTGCGCATCATCCACGACGCCATGTATCCTGCGCCCTCGTCCGTATTGCCGCACATGATATACCCACCGCCGTCTATCGGACGAACAGTCAACACGGTCTCGTCCGAACCGTTCCCATAGGAACGGCTCCACAGCGTGTCAGGCGGCTGGGCAAAGACGGGTGTCGCGAACAATATCAGGCACAGAATTGCGCAACGCATGAACACGGACCTCAACCCATTTGGATTGGAAAACAGAATCATCACGGAATGTGGAAGATAATCATGAAAAAAAAGTGTGAAAAACGAAAAAAGAGAGAAACCAATAAAAACCAGACAGAGAGCGCTCTCTAGAGTAGACGCCGGAAATCTAGGATATAACAACAATTAAGCGTTATCGATCAATTTCGAGGAGATAACCATCGACATCCCGCACTCGCCGTTCACGATCGACGAGCAGTTCATCAATCATTTGTAAATCCTCATCGGTGATCGACCAACCCGACGCAGTCGCCGTCTGTTCGATCTGGCTGGGGCGGCGAGCCCCGGCAATCGCACAGGTCATCTCTTTGCGCCTCAGCGTCCACGCCAGCGCCAATTGTGCGACACCCGTATCATACTTGGCCGCAATGGGACGAAGCTGATCAACGAACCACAGGTTGATCGAGACGTTTGGTTCGACGTGCTCCTTCGACTGGTTGCGCCAATCCTCATCGTGCAGCTTCTTCTCGCTGAAGTTGTCAGTCAGCAAACCAGCTTGCATCGGACTGTAGCACACGATGCCGCAATTGTTTGCCGCGCACCACGGCATCTCGGCATCCTCAATCCAACGGCGCATCATCGAATACGGCGGCTGCAAACTGGTCACCGGATGAATCTTGTGGGCGCGCTCAAGGTGCGTGTCGAGGAAGTTCGAGACGCCGCCGTAACGAACCTTACCCTCTTCAATCAAACGCCCGATCTCCGCCCAACCTTCTTCGATCCGCTCGTCATCGTTCGGGAAGTGAATCTGGTAGAGGTCGATGTGGTCAACGCCGAGACGTTTCAGACTAGCCTCGCATTCGGCGCGGACACTTTCCGCCTTCAGACTATTGGTAATATTCCTGTTGTCGTCCCAGACAAAGGAGCATTTTGTGGCGATGATGAAATCGTTGCGACGGCCCTTGATCGCTTCGCCGACGACTCGTTCGGAGTGGCCGAGCCCGTAAATCGCAGCTGTGTCGATCCAGTTGACGCCCACATCGAACGCACGGTGAATCGTGGCTATCGAGTCAACCGTATCCTGATCGCCCCATCCAAAAGCATACCCACCGCCACCAATCGCCCACGCCCCCAGACCGATCTCGCTAAGGTGCAAATCGCTGTTGCCAAGTTGACGAGTTCTCATGGATTGTCTCCGTCGATTGATCGTTGATGTGTGTCGTGAAAATAGATGGGAATGGAGGACATGAACACCGCGCTGTCCACCTCTGATCGATCTCGCGAGCAGGAGCATCATGACCAGTTATGCATTATCCGCTCTTGCGAAATGGCACAAGGTTCAGAGCTTATAAGAGAGATAGTTAGTTCTCAGGAATCAATGATATAATCAGGAAATTGGAGGGTTGCTATTTCGAGAGGCTAATTTGGCATTGTTTGAATTGCGCTTGCAACATGTGAAAAAGCGCGCGTATCTTAGTTCATCCAGAGAGTGCGCGTAGATATTGATCCAAGCTAGATTATTAACGCAAATAACTCCCATATGGGTGACGTGCGGACTCTGTTGGATAACCAAAAATGCCAACGTGATAATTTCGTGTTGGCGCCATAAGAAACATGTAATCATCCCCGAATTCGAGGGTGAATGATAGAGAACGGAGAACTCTAACCTGATGGATCTGAAGGTTCCGGGAGAACGTATCCGGCGGGTTGCGCTCGTCGAAGAAATGCGCAACTCCTACCTCGATTATTCGATGTCAGTTATCGTCTCGCGTGCGTTGCCGGATGTGCGCGACGGCCTCAAACCAGTCCATCGTCGCGTGCTGTTCGGAATGCAGGAGCTCGGCGTCGGCGCAGGGCGGGCGTACAAGAAAAGCGCGCGTATCGTCGGTGATGTTATGGGTAAATATCACCCGCACGGCGACTCGTCGATTTACGATACACTGGTCCGCATGGCGCAGGATTTCAGTCTGCGCTACCCGCTGGTTGACGGCCAGGGCAACTTCGGATCGGTTGACGGCGACAGCGCCGCGGCCATGCGTTACACCGAAGCCCGCCTCGAACGGATCGCCGAAGAATTGCTGGCTGATATCGACAAGGAAACGGTCGATTTCGCGCCGAATTATGACGATTCGATGAAAGAGCCGACGGTTCTGCCAGCAAAACTGCCGAACCTTCTGGTGAACGGCGTCGGCGGTATCGCGGTCGGTATGGCAACAAACATCCCCCCGCACAATTTGACCGAAGTGATCAACGCAGTCAATTACGTCATTGACAATCCCGATGAATTTGCCAGACCGAAGAACGTCAGTGAGGACGTGTTAGAGGAGTGGAAGGAGAAGACCGCACAATCATTGATGCGCTTCATCACCGCCCCAGATTTTCCGAGCGGCGGCATCGTCTACGGTATGGAAGGGGTCAAAGAAGGATACCGCACCGGACGTGGACGGATGGTCATTCGCGCACGGGCACACGTTGAAGAGGGGCGTGGTGACCAACAGTCAATTATTGTCACCGAGCTGCCGTACCAGGTCAACAAGTCATCGTTGATCGAAAAAATCGCGCAGCTCGCAAACAACAAGAAGATCGAAGGTATCCGTGACCTGCGCGACGAATCAGACCGCGAGGGAACGCGTCTTGTTGTCGAGCTGAAACGTGATGCGATTGCGGACATAGTTCTTAACCAACTATTCAAGCACACTCAGCTGCAAACGACCTTCGGCATGAACATGATTGCCCTTGACAAGGGCGTGCCGAAGTTGATGACCCTGCGCGACATACTCGTTAAGTATCTCGCCCACCGGCACGAAGTAGTGCTGCGACGGACACGGTTCGAGCTGCGCAAGGCCAAAGAACGCGAACACATCCTCGAAGGCCTGAAGATCGCTGTCGACAACATCGACAAGATCATCCACATCATCCGTAGTAGTGCGGGCGTGGAGCAGGCACGCGAGCGGTTGATGTACGAGTTCATTCCAGCTGACATCAGTAACCTGACCGAGTATATCGAGGAAACCACCGGCGAGGGTATGGACCCGCGTAAGGGTTACCTCACCGAACGGCAGGCGCAGGCGATTCTCGACATGCGTCTCGCACGCCTGACCGGCCTCGAACGTCAGAAACTGATTGACGAACTCAACGAGATTCGTGCGCTGATTGCCAAGCTTGAGCACTTGCTCGAGAATCGCAGTGCCCGCGACGATTTGATTAAATCTGAGCTTGCCGAACTCTTGCAGAAGTATGGCGACGAGCGCCGTACCGAAATCGTCCACAACTACGAAGAATTCTCCATTGAGGACATGATCGCCGAGGAGGATATGGTGGTCACGATCAGCTTCGGTGGATACATCAAGCGGATGCCTGTTTCTACGTACCGCAGGCAGAACCGGGGCGGACGAGGGCGCACCGGCGCTAAACCCAAGGAAGAGGATTTCATTGAGCATCTGTTTGTTGCGTCTACGCACGAATATCTGCTCATCTTCACCGATCAGGGCCATTTGCACTGGCTGAAAGTATACGACATCCCGCAGCTCGGTCCGGCATCGCGCGGTAAAGCGTTGATCAATATCCTCGAGCTGAATGGTCAGAACATCCGCGAAGTAGTGAACGTCAAGGAATTTGCCGAAGACAAATACTTGATGATCGCGACGAAGCTTGGCCAGGTGAAGAAGACCGCTCTGGACGCATACAAGAACGTGCGTCGCGGCGGGATCAACGCGATCAATATTAAGGATGGCGATGAGCTGATCGCAGCTGACATCACTGACGGCGAATGCGAGGTCATCCTCGGCACCTCCGGCGGCAAAGCGGTTCGGTTCCGTGAGCAAGATGTGCGCGCGATGGGACGTGCGGCGGCTGGTGTGCGCGGTGTAAACCTACCGGTCGGTCAGCATCTCGTCGGGATGGTCGTTGTGCGACGCGCGGGCAACCTGCTGGTCGCAACGAAGAAAGGTTACGGCAAGCGCAGCACCATCGCAGACTACCGCCTCACTAAGCGTGGAGCTGCCGGCGTGATCACATTGCGGACATCGCCAAAGATCGGCGAGATGATCGCCATCATGGAAGTCCTTGACGATGACGACCTGATGATCATGACCCAACGCGGAGTGCTGATCCGGTTGCCGATCAAGGATGTGCGGGTTATCGGACGGGCGACGCAGGGTGTGCGTTTGATTCGTCTCGATGAGGGAGACGAGATCGCATCGATAGCGCGAGTGGTCAAAGGTGATGAAGAAGACGAGTCGAGTGATGAAGATCTCGACGACCAAGAGATAGATCTTGACCAACCGTCCGGCGATAACGCAAAAGCGTCGGAGTCGGGGGAACCTGGGGACGAGAACGTGTAACTCGACCCCCGGCCAGATCAGGCCGAGCGAAAGGATTGACGATGACAATCGGGACAAACGGGAACAAGATTTCGGACGCGACCGTTCGGCGCCTGAGTAAGTACTATCGGTCGCTGAAGTATGCGTACGACCGGGGTATGCGAACCATCTCCAGCCAGGAGCTGGCCGATATGAATGGCCTGACCGCCGCGCAGGTGCGCAAGGATCTGTCGTTCTTCGGCGCGTTCGGACGTCGCGGCCTTGGCTATTACGTTGCCGACCTGCAACGTAACATTGCCCGCATCCTCGGGATCAACAAGACGTGGAATGTCGCACTCGTCGGCGCCGGTAACATCGGGCGCGCGTTGATCGACTACGACCAGTTCCGCCAGCAGGGCTTCCTGATCAAGCTGGTGCTCGACAACGATCCGAATAAGGTCGGGAACGTCTACCACGGCATCGAAGTCAAGGATTTTGCGAACGCGGACGAAGAAGTTCGTGTCAACAAAATTCGCGTTGCGATTGTCGCCGTGCCGTCCCAATTCGCGCAGGGCGTTGTCGACAAGCTCGTAGAATCGAAAGTTCGTGCTTTCCTGAACTTTGCGCCTATTACGGTTCAGGTGCCGGATGGAGTGTTTGTGCGAAACGAAAATATGGCGATTGAACTTGAAGCGCTGTCGTTCGCACTAACCAACAGACGCGAGCCACGACGGACGATCGGGCAGTAGGAAGCCTCGAGTCCGGAGCCTGGAGGCTAGAGGCTGAGTTGTGAGCCTTGAGCTGTGAGCAAAACCTTCTTACCACGGACTTAGGTCCGTGGTATGGAGAAATATGCCCCCGTGAACCATTTCATGGATTCATGGGGGTAATCTCTACCGCACCCCGCTGTGAAACCAGTACTTTCCCATAACAATTCACTCATCAACGGGCGCTATTCTTGAATCGACGAGTTCACATCACATGTACCCCTGCGCGCATCGCGAGCAGGGATGATTACACGTCGAATTACAGGATGATCCCAGAGACGAGTGTCTGGAGTGTGTTCCGCGCGTCGTTACTGATCGGTGTGTTGACCTTCCTGTTCCTTTTCGCAGTGCCCGCCCACGCTCTCGACCCCATCGAGGAACAATATGTGTTCGCCAATTCAGTCACGGGGCTGGCGTGGACTGCCGACTTTTCGGGCATAGCTGGTATCGGATTCGGACTGTCGAGCATCCGTGGCGGATATTCAAACCGGGTGGACCTGCAGTTCACTTACGCATACTCACCACTGGACGTGATCAGCGATCTCAACAGTCGTATCGAGGGCGGCGTAAACATCTTTTCGCTCGGCGTGGATTACAACGCTTACACCACCCCGGAATACACATTCCTCGGCCAGTATTTCACTCTTGGGCTGGCGTACAACAACATGGCGTGGGAATACACCGAACCGGTCGAGATCGAAGAAACGACTGTTACCCGGGACGCGCTTTCCGGCGTTGAATTGTACTTCGGTATGGGATTAGTGGTCCAACAATGGAAAGGACTAACTATTTACGGCGAGCTGTTGCCCGGGTACATAGTGTGGATCGGTGGATCGAACCGTGGCTTCGAACGCGAGAGCTTCGACAAATTTTACAATCTGAAGCTGAACATCGGCGTTGCGTTTCAGATCAGGTAGCTATTCGCCCACATACATCTGTTTGAAGGTGTCGATCTGTTCCGGCGAATAGAACGTTTTCATATACGGTGTGTCATACATTGCGTTGACGAACTGTTTCGGGAAACACGCCTGCTCCTTGAACGCTTTGTATACCGCCGCATAAGGACTCTTATCACCGGCCGTCACCTGCCCGACCTCAAGGCCCTTCGCGTCAATAAACTCCTCGAAAAGTTCGACCGGCATCGTACTCAGATCTTCCGAACGGACCAGCAGAATGTCAAACACATTCGTCTGCATCACGATATAACCTTCATCCTTGTCGAACGGAACCTGGTACACGTCCAGCTTGAACAGCGCTTTGTATTCGTCATCGAACCAACGCAGCGGAATCATATGATCATAGCGCTGTATAAAAGAGTCGCGGATTTCGTCAACGGTCAGTTCGCCGTTTTCCCAACGCTCGATCATATCCGGGATATTGCGTTCGTGATGCTCGAAGAAAGCGGAAAGGTTACGCGCGATTGGTTCACGGACCGGTGTTATCCATTTCCATTTCTGATCAGGAGGAAGGTCGCCGCTCAGCGGCGCGCTGGCCAGCAGCCGTCGAACATTAATACTGTCGACAATATGGCGCTTCTCTTCCCAGTTTTCATGATCGACGATGTTGCGGCCGATGCCGTCGTCACGAAGCGTGTACATATGGTAAACAGGCCGCTTTACGCTTTCGGCCTGAGTTAGCATGTTGACCAGAGCGTCTGACCTGACATTCCCCATCTGGTAAACAACAATCGGCGCATCCATTACATCTCCGACGGCTTAAGTACGGGCGCGCGGGACCCTTCTTCCAACAGATTCGTCAAGTCACCCCGGAGGTCCACCAACCACTGTCCAACCGCTTCCGTCACGGCCGGAACATAACTGTTGACCTTATCGTTTTCACGCTCGATGCGGTAACGGTACGGCTTCTGCATTACGAGCTCTTTAGTGTATGTCTTGGAATCAAGCTCAAATACAGAAATCAGAATCTCCATGACCGCCGCTTCCTCGCCACGATTGTTATCGGCATACAGATGAACCAGACGCCCGTGTAATTCGTGGCTGGGAGCAACACTCGAAGTCATCACATACACGCCGTCCTCGAACAATTCTGATTCGGTCAAGTCTTCGCTTAAAAGATCCCCGAGCAACAACTGTGGGGCTGCAATCCAGCGGTGATAATAGTAGGTTGCCATTTCCTGACCGGAGTTCCGGTAGACTATACGATCGCCCGGCTGAACTGACGACGAGGTGAACGGCATGATCAGTAATGCCTGGTCATAGGTGACGTCTGCTGCACCTGCCAGATCAGAGGGGTGGAAGGTGTAGCGCACAATTTCAAAACTCTCCCGTGGCAGACGAAGGCATCCGACAAGCAGGAGAAGCACAAATAGTAAAAAAATCAACCGTTTCATCGATCAACTCCTACTCTTCGCCCTTTGGTGGGGTGGAATAAAGAACTCGGCCTGGATATTCTTCGAGCGAAATCAACAACGCGTTCATCTGATCCAGCGTCGAGTTCAATTCTGTCACGCTGTAGCTTAATTGAGCGACAACCTGTGAAATCGAATACTGCGAATGACCCATCAACGCGGACGTCTGGTCGAAAGTCGCGTCAATGTCGGCAAACAACGAATCCGCTCGCTTCGACAGTTGCAGGTGCTGTACGTCCTGGTTCAATATGCCCAACGCTTCGTTCAAATGTTCTGCGCCCTGACGGGCTTGTACAGTTGCTAACTGAAGCTCGTTCATCATCGAATCAACACGAACATCCATCTGCTGATTTCGCAATCCGGCGATCATCTCCTGCATATCAGCCATGGCCAGATTCAGATCATTTACCCAACGGGTAAAGTCGGGCTGCATGAGGACGCTGTCAGCGTGTGACATGGCCAGGGTACCACTGCGGAAGAACTCTTTCGCTTCATACGAAATACCTTCCGCATCAATCTCCAGGAAGCGCTCATAAACGGTCTTCAACGCGGTTTCCAGCTCTTCAATTCCGCCAGGGACGCTTGGGATCAACGGGTGTTCAAATTCGAACAGAATGGATGGTGTCAGGTCCAACTCAGCCGGCGTTGACAAATCAAGCTCGAGGTAGCGCAGGCCCGTGATTCCGGTGATGTTCATGCGCACCGTAAGGCTGTCTCCGACGTCAAAGTCGGAATCGAGCTCCATCGTGACCTGGATAAGTTCGCCGTCAGCGGCAATCTCCATTCTGGCGACCCGACCGACCGTTACCCCGCGATATTTCACCGGGCTGTCGATGTTAAGCCCCTGCACCGACACGTCGAAATAGGTGACAAAAGCCTGACTGCGCTCGAACAAATCGGTTGCACCGAAATAAATCAACGCAAAAACGCTGAGAGTGACACCGATGACCACGAATGCACCGACACGGATAGCGTTAGTTTTAACCGAAGGCATAGCAGCTCCTCCCGGCGCGATAAACGGCCTGAAGTTCAAATGTTGCGATAAATCTCATCCCATCCTCCGCACAATCGAGATCAAGCTGCTTCGTCGTTCTCGTCATACCGTTCACGGTTGAAAAATGCTCGCACGCGTGGCTGATAGCTGTTCTGCAATTCGTCCGGCGTGCCTTCAGCCAGTATTCCAGCATGATCCTTGCCGAGCATGATCGCACGGTGCGCTATGGCGTGAATGCTTTCCAACTCATGGGTCACGACTACCATCGTAATCCCAAGTGATTCATTCAGCGTGATGATCAGGTGGTCCAGCGCCGCGGATGTTACCGGGTCAAGGCCGGCGGACGGTTCGTCAAAAAACAGCACCTTCGGATCGAGGACCATCGCACGCGCAAGTCCGCCGCGTTTCTGCATCCCGCCGCTCAACTGGCTCGGCATCAACTCCTGCTTGCCGCCGAGTCCGACCATCTCAAGCTTGAGACGAACCAGCTCGTCGATGGTGTCATGTGACAACGGCGTAAATTCGTGCGCAGGCATCGCAACATTATCGCCGAGGGTCAGCGACTTAAATAACGCGCCCGACTGGAACAACACGCCAAAATCTCGACGCACAATGTCCAGCTCTTCCTCGTCAGCCTGGCACAGATCGAGATCGCCGTAATGCACCGTTCCGCCCTGTGGACGGCGGAGCATCAACATGTGACGCAGCAAGGTCGATTTTCCGCAGCCACTCTCGCCAAGGACGACTAGAATTTCACCCTCACGCACATCGAGATTGATGTCCTGGAGGACTACGTTCCCGTCGTAGCTGACTTCGAGGTCACGCACCTGCATCACGATGTCGCGTTCGCCGCTCAATAGCTTAATCCCAGGTAATGGAACAGGATAACGAACACCGAATCTGCTATCACCAGTAGAAATATGCCACTAACCACGGACGCTGTTGTACTACGCCCCACACCCATCGCGCCGCCACTGGTTTCCATACCACGGTAGCAACCCGTTCCCGCAATCAACACAGCGAAGAAAAACGATTTCAGCACACCAGATGCGATATCCCACAACGATACCGCCTCCTGCATACGCGTGATGAAAGAAGCGGGTGTCACATCCAAACTGAAATTCGCAATGATCATTCCGCCAATGATGCCAAACAGGTCGGCAAAAATAGTCAGCAACGGCAATGTTATCAGCGTTGCGATGATCCGCGGAATCACCAGGTAGGGTATCGGCTTGAGCCCCATAACCGTCAGCGCGTCAATCTCTTCGCTGATTTTCTGTGTGCCGATCTCGGCCGCGAACGCAGATCCGGAGCGCGCAATCAGCAAAATAGCTGCCATCAACGGGCCTATTTCACGTCCCACACCAATCCCAATCAGGTCGACGATGAAAATGTTTGCGCCGATCTGCCCTAACTGGATGGCAGATGAGAACGCGATCACCAAACCAACAAGCATGCTCATCAGGCCGACAATCGGCAACGCATTCGCGCCGGTTTCCTGCACATACCGTGCAACATCGCCCCAGCGGACTTTTCCGGGATGTCTGAAACTCCACAGTAAAGCAATGGTAACTCGACCGATATAACCGAGCATGTCGCGGAAATCTGTCCACGCTTCCATCGCCATCAGGCCGATGCGCTCAAATTCGTTGAGCGGGGCATGTGGTGCGGAAGAGTCCTCTGTGGGGGTGTCGAAACGGGATAGCTCGAACATCGCTTTGGCGCGTTCAGGTGTGTTGAGGAATTCCAGCCTGCGCTTATCGATTCGCAGGTCAGTGTGCAGACGATGAAAGACCGCCAGCCCGGCCGAATCGATCTCGTTTAACGCCGACAGATCCAGCTGTACGAGATCCTCGCCGAGATCGCGGGCGTGCGCACTCAACTGCGCATACACCAGCTCGGCGTTATCGTGTGTAATCGGCTGTTCAACCCGGAAAGCCAACGTCCGTCCTCTCCCACGAAGCGTGCGCTTCATTGTCCCATAACGGATAGCCCCAAGGTACTGTGCTCACAGGAAAAAGAAAAGGAATGAAAAGACAGGAATGAGGGATGAGGATGTTTGGACGGTGCCCGCGTTACCCGTCTTCGACGGTCTATCACGGGTACCAATGTCAGAACGATTCGCCCTTGATTGTAAATAGCAACGATTCTTCCACACCATCAATCATACGCTCGAAGGTGAACTGGTCAAGCACACGCGCCTTGCCTTTCACGCCCATCTCGGTCAAACGAGCGGGATTGGCTTCAAGGCTGGCCAACAGGTCGATCCACGGTTCAACCTCGCTCTTCGGCACGATCCAACCGGCGTTTCCGTTATCCAGCAGCAGCTCAACATCACCAGCCGGGGTTGCAGCAACTGGAGTGCTCGCCGCCATCGCTTCCATCAGCGCGTTCGGCATGCCCTCGTCCTGTGATGGCAGAACACCCAGATCGGCGCACGATGCCAACGCCCGCGCATCATCACGATATCCGAGGAAGCGCACCCGTTCCTGTATATCAAGTTCGTTTGCCAACGACTCAAGCCTGTTTCGTTGCTCGCCTGTCCCGGCAATCACCAGCCGCCATTTGCTGGACGAACCAAGTCCAGCGAATGCGCGCAACAACACATCCACCCGCTTCACGCCAGTCAATCGCCCGGCAAACAGGGCGATCAGCGCATTACCATCAAATCCGAAACTCGCCCGCAGCTTGGGATCTGTTAACGGGCTCGTCTTGATATCAATACCGTTGGCGACCACATCCATCGGCTTGTTCGCCAGCCAGCTCAACGCCTGATACGTATCTCGAATTCGCGTTGAATTGGTCAATATTCGATCGGTGAAACGCATCGTAATCCGATGACGCCACGTGTTTTTGACCACAGGGAAACCGTTTCGATGAACCACCGGAACACCGTTCATCTTCGCCGCAACGCCAGCCGTGCGCACATCCTTGTTATGATGGACAACAACGACGTCACACGCGGTCTCGCGAAGGTGCTTGCGCAGCGCGGTTATGGTCGAGGGGTGATAGTCGTAACTGATCGGCAGGGTTAAAACGGGCAGGGGAGAGGAGGCCGCTTTTTCGGCGAACGGAGAATCTTTGCGTGCAACTAAACGCACGGCATGGCCCCGCTCATATAACCCAACGGCCGTACGAAGCGTCCACCCTTCGCCGCCACCCCAATCGGTGGCGAAGTTAACGAAGCTAACGTTCATTTGCTTCCACAAGCTGTTGCAACACCTTTTCCAACTTCTTCCCCATACGCTCCCAACTGAATTCCTGGCGAACTGCCTTCAGCCCTTGTTCGCCTAACTGGGATCGCAAATCAGAATTGCGGCAAAGAACGGTAAGCTGATCTATGAACGCGGCCTTATCGTCATTTTCGACCAGTACCAGGTCGCGTCCAGATTTTAACTTTTCCGCGGCCCCTCCGGCGGACGTCGCCAACGTCGCGACACCACGTCCTAGAGCTTCAAGCATCGAGTTGGACAGGCCTTCTGTTTTCGACGGCAACACAGAGATGTCCGCAGCGCTCAGATAACGGTCAACATGAGTTGTCGATCCCGGGAAATGTACCCACTCAATCGCATTGTGCTTATTGACCAGGTCGAGGAGGTTCGATTTTTCATTTCCGCCGCCAAAGACGAAGGCTCTGATTGGGACTCCCTGTTGGCGCAGCTCCATCACCGCCTCGACAACCCAGTGCCAACGTTTTTCGACAGCCAACCGTCCGGCGCCGAGAACGAAAATTTCATTGTCCTCAAGGTTCAATTCAGCCCGTACAGCGGCGCGAGTCTCGTCTGTCCCGGGGCCGGGAGTTTCCACGCCGTTGTAAATGACATGAACCTTGTCAGGATCGATCATCGGGCTGGTCGCCAGAATGTCGCGGATCGCGTTTGCATTTACCATTATCGCGGATGGTAGCTTGCCATACCGCCACCGATCACGCCAATAGTTCTCGCGCGGTTTCCGTTCTACACCAAGACGCATGAGCTCGGGAACGCCCGCCAGTTTCGCCGCCAGTCCGCCGATCCAGTAGTCACGAACGCGGGTGGAGATCAATACGTCCGAACGCCGCTTCAACCAGTGTCCCAGCCAGAGCAGCGAATACATATCCAGATCGTTGATCAACGGGAGTTGTCGGAAACGGATAGTACCGGGATTCGCTTCACGTTGCTTGAACAGGCCGGGTTTGCGCGCGATGAAAGTGATGTCATGCCCGCGACGCGCAAGCTCTTCTGACGCGCGCAAAGACCACTTTTCCGTCCCCGCCCACACCGTGGACGAACACAGCATTGTGATCTGCAGTTTCTTCTGTCGGCTATCCGATGTCATGATTCGACCCGTTCGACCAATCCCTGACTTTCGGCCAGAGAACGGTAAATGTCACAGGTCCGGAGCAGATCCTCGTGTCGTCCTTCGTCGATTATTTGTCCTTGTTCGAGTACGACAATCCGCGGGGTATCCTTGATCGCTGCGAGACGGTGGGTCACTGTAATCACTGTCCGCCCCTCGGTCAATCGTGCCAGGGCGTCCTGAATCGCAGACTCAGACTCGGCGTCGAGGGCGGAGGTCGCTTCGTCCAACAGCACGATCTCTGGATCACGCAGGAGCGCACGTGCAATGCTGATTCGTTGCCGCTGCCCGCCGCTGAACAACGCACCAGTTTCGCCAACAACTGTATTGTACCCATCCGGCAACGTATCGATAAACTCGCCAGCGTGCGCCGCGACTGATGCGTCCCGTATCTGTTGATCCGTGGCCTCGTCCAATCCGTATGCGATGTTCTCTGCGATGGTCGTGTGAAACAGGATCACGTCCTGCGTAACAATTCCGAACAACCGCCGCAACAGCTTCGGATCAAACTCACGCAGATCTGTGTTGTCAAGTGTGATTGTGCCGTTGGTCGGATCGAAAAAACGAGGCAACAGGTTGAGCAGGGTGGATTTGCCCGAGCCGGAACGTCCGACAATCGCCAGCCGCTCCCCACGCTGAACGGTCAGGTTGATATCTGACAAAACTGAAGGCGTGTTGTCGCTGTAACGGAAATTGAGACCGTCTAGCCGAAGCTGGTCCTTAAACGCTCCAACCGGTTTCGGTTGTACCGGAGACGGGAGGGTTGGGACGCTGTCCATCAGCCGGAAGACGCGGTCACCCGCCGCCTCCGCGACCCGGAAGTTCGCCAACATGCTGCCCGCCGACAACAGCGGCGTCAACAACGCGAACAGCAGAACGAGAAAACGGATAAAATCTTCGCTCGCCATACTGCCACGTACCAGCACCAGCTCACCGCCCAGATACAATAACGAGCTGATAATCAGCACACCGACCAGCTCATTCAACGGGATCACCAGCCGACGGTACCGTTCCTGCGAAAATGCGCTCGAAAAATGACGTCCGGTCAGCCGATGAAAACGATCCCGTTCGCGCGGCTCAGCCGTGAACGCTTTGACCACCCGGATGCCAGCGATTATCTCCTGCAACCGTCCGGTGAGGTCCGCGACTCGTTCCTGAACACGAACGGCGTGCTTTTTGATTTTGCGTCCGAGGAGTATCACCACCGATCCAACCGCTGGCACAACGATCAGCGCTGCCAGGGTCAACTTCCACGATACCGCCAACAGCAGGATCAGGACCACGACAGCGTTTATCGGGTCACGGATCAGCTTGGTGAAGCTCTTGTTCAACGCGATGTTGAACCGTTCGACGTCGTTGAGCACGCCGGATATCAAATCGCCGCGCCGTTCACGCTGGAAGAACGCCAGGTCCTGCCGCATCAACTTGGAAAAGAGTTCGTCGCGCAGTGTTTTGATCACCCGCTGCTCGACGAAGCTGATATACCACAACTGCATGTACGAAAACAGGTTTTTGCCGAGGAAGGCGATCACAATTGCCAGCGCGGCACGGATCAGTGTGCCCTGCGTGGTATCAGTCACCAATAGCGCGGCGGTAGCGTTTTTCAGAAGCGCGTTGAGTGTATCGCTGGACGCGGACGTCTCCAGCCCGCCCTGGAACAAGGCAGCGAGGAAACTCGCGCTGAGCCAATAGGCCGCGCCGTTGAACACGACGAAGAGCATAGTGGCAACGAGTGACAGCGCGATGTGCCACCAATGGGGACGGATGTACGGCCAGAATCGACGCAAAACATTCATGTCGCTAGTATCGCCCTGTCAGAGGGCTGCGTGCAACACGAAATGATGGAGGCGTATTCAGATTAGGTGCTTCTTGCCTGAATTGGCGGACCCAACACGGGCAAGAATTAATAAGCGTCGCGACCGGCGACAACGGCGACAAGGGTCCGGGCGAGGATCATCAGGTCCAGGCCGAGCGACCAGTTTTCCACGTAATACACATCAAACTTAGTGCGCTGTTCTATCGGAACCTGCCCACGTAGACCGTTCACCTGTGCCCAACCGGTCATACCTGCACGGACACGATGCCGCTCGTTGTAATGCGGCACCTCGCCCACGAACTGGCTGACGAATTCCGGACGTTCGGGACGCGGCCCGACTAGACTCATATCACCAAGGAAGACGTTGAACAGTTGCGGGAGTTCGTCCAGCGACCAGCGACGTATCCATGCGCCGAACTTTGTGGTGCGATCATCACCCGGCTTAGCCCATACCGGCCCCGTTTTGTCCTCGGCATCGGCACGCATGCTACGATATTTGTAAATCTCAAACGGCCGGTTGTCCAAACCTACGCGTACCTGTTTGAAGATGACCGGACCGGGACTTGTCAGCTTCACAGCAATCGCTAACGCAGCTAATACCGGCGAGATCATGACGATCAGGAACGCGCTCGCGGCGAGATCAAAGCCGCGCTTCAATAGTCCGTTCCAACCGGCAACCGGGTCTTCGCGCAGACGAATGACCGGCACACCGGCGATGGTGATTGTCGCCATCCGTCCCGGGGCGAATCCGGCCGGTTCTGGTGCGTAGAGGAAGATCAGACGCTTGCCTTCCAGCATCTCGATAACCGAGCGTGCGACGCCGAATTCGTTAAACGGATACGCGAGTATGACCGTGTCCGGCGTTTTCCCGGAGATGAACTTGTTCAACCCTTTTTCGTCCCGTTCAGGGGCGGTCAGCTTGCCGATTACCCGTAATCCGGTACGTTCGCTGGCGCTCAAGCGGTTGCTGATGACATCAGCGAGCGGCCCGACTACAAGCGCGCGGTGCAGCGGATTTCGCCGGAACACTTTTTCTCTGATCGCGCTGGTGGCCAATCGGACTAGGATTAGCCCAAACCCGCCAAGGAACAAAGAAATCATCGCTACCAGACGTGAGTATTCCAGTTCGCGATAAAAGAAGAGTAAAGCGGACAGCAAAGCCCAGCCGAGGAAGTAACGATACAACGTAAACGCGATTTCGTGCGCTGTCGAAACACGAAAGGAGACCTTGTAGACGCCGGAGAACGCCATCGAGAGTACGATGATCAGCGCCCAGAAAAAGGCTGAGGTAACATACATGCTGAACGGCGGTTCCAACGGAAATAGAAGATGCAGAACATTTGTATAAAACCAGTCTGAGAACCGGATTTGGTAGGACAACATGAAGCCGCCGGTCAGCACTCCGAAATCAAGCACAGCGTTCAGCAGCGGCCAGAACAGCAGCATACGGTCGTCACGATTGATCATGCTACACAACGGTCAAGCGTCCTCGGACGCCAGCCCTTCCTTGTTTTGCCGCGCGATCTCACGCAGCGATTCCACATCGATGTCGTAACGGCGAATCTTTTCCTGCAAATTTTTACGCGCAATGCCGAGAATCGAGCTGGTTTCCGACACATTTCCGCTATGACGGGTCAACGCGCGCAAGATGAACTCGCGTTCAAATCCTTCGCGGGCTTCCCGCAGCTTGCGATCTGCCATAAGTTTCGGGATCGGACTACAGATCTCTTTCGGCAGATCAGCAGTATCAATCCGATCACCACTGGCCAAAACCACGGCTCGTTCCATCACGTTCGCCAATTCGCGCACGTTCCCAGGCCAGGAATACGCGTGCAACGCCGCCAGAGCATCTCGAGACAACACCTGACGCGCCCGACCGATACGTTTACGAAACTTATGCACGAAGTAAACCGCAAGGCCGGGGATGTCTTCCGCGCGCTCACGTAAAGGCGGCAATTCAAGTTCTATCACGCTCAATCGATAATACAAATCTTCCCGGAAACGACCTTTTTTGACGAGAGCTTTCAGATTCTGATTTGTTGCCGCGATAATTCGCACCTCAACTGGAATTTCCGTGTTCGATCCGATGCGTTCGATCACGTGTTCCTGTAGCACTCGCAGCAATTTAGCCTGCACGGACGGCGTCAAATCGCCGGCCTCGTCGAGGAAGAAGGTTCCCCCGCTCGCCGCCTCAAACCGGCCGATACGTTGGTCTGACGCACCGGTAAACGCTCCTTTTTCGTGCCCGAACAACTCGCTTTCGATCAAATTCTCCGCCAACGCGCCACAATTAACTGCGACGAACGGTTTGTCCGCACGGGCGCTGGCGGCATGAATCGAACGCGCGAGCAACTCCTTGCCCGTCCCGGATTCGCCAGTGATCAATACTGTGGTCGGTGCCTGGGCAACCTTGCCGACGGCGGTCCGGAAAACGTCTGCAGTGGCAGCGTTTTGGCTACGATACTGGGAAAACGGAAGGTTGTTCGAAAACATTGAACCAACCCTGCCAGATTCCAATAACTCGCAAATGGATTCCGCGAAACCGGCGTCGTCTTCACCTTTGATCTGGTAAGCGTCCACACCGAGCTGTGCGAAATAGAAGGCATCGGTAACGCTGGGGCGATCGGTCCAGATAAACACCGGCAGGCCGGGTAAATCAGACAACACACGCCGAACCAGCTCCTTGCCGCCCAGGTCTCCGTCAAGGAACACGGAGGTCACCAGCGCATCATGCGCACCCTCTGATAACAGCGCAAACGCTTCTTCGCCGGTCGTACAAAATGTCGTATCTACACCAGCATCAGCTAAAGATGCGACGAGTACGTCGGCGGACGAAGAATCGCTGTCGGAAATGATGACCTTAAAACTCATGAACACACCAGTTGTACAGCGGTTGAGATCATGTTTCAAGCGGGTAAGATACACTGAGCAGACGCTGTATGCATGGCGTGATGTTTCAGTTATGAGGCGTGAGGTGTGAGAGATGAGATCAGATATGCCCCGCCGGAGCAACTCCCTGCGAACCGCCCTGTGGCGGATTCACAGGGGCATGTTTTACATCCTATCTACTTCCGGGTCAGCGAAATAAAAACGTCTGTTTCGAGCTCGTCTTCCGGTGTATTGCGAGGATCGTTAAGGTATTGTTCGATGCACGGAACCATCGCGGCTTCATACCCACTATCTGGCAACCACTGTTCAAAAAAGGCGGCGTAGGTTGTGGAAAACTGCTGGTATGGTCCCGTGTGGCGGAACCTGGCATATGTACCTCCGGCTACCGTTTGAATTCCAACCTCACCCGAAGGGTCAACGTCCGCATCAACAACAACGCAGGCATCGTAACGCAGCTTGTTGGTATCGGTGACGTCTGGATCGTCATATGACAACCCGAAGAACTCACTCTTCATAAGGTTCCTTGATACGATGAATTGCATCAACCTTTCCCAGGCCGACCCCACTTCATCATACGGCCCAATGTGACGGACAAACGCCACTCGCTGCTCTTCACGAACTACCAGCTCGACATCCATCGGCCCTACCCCCTCGGTTAGCGACACAAACTCCAGCTTACTTCGTTCGGCGAGGTAGTGGATATTAGATGGAGTAGCAGGACGTTGTGCGCGTTGGTTCTTACGGTACGCACTCGGACTGGACCCGAACGTTGCCTTGAACGCGCGGCTAAAAGCTTCGTGCGTTTCATAACCAGCATCGAACGCAATTCGCGATACGCCATGATCCGTATTTACCAGCTCGTAGGCTGCGCGTTCCAACCGGAGCCGACGTACGTGTTCGAGAACGGGCTCGCCGACCATACCGCGAAAAATGCGATGAAAATGGTATGGCGAAATGTTGGCAATGCCAGCCAAAGAACGCAACGACAAAGCCTCGTCCAGATGATCCTGAATATGGATCAACACACGAAGAACGCGCTGCGCATACCGTTCCTGATTACCCTGCAACATGCAAGATTCCCCTGCATCCACTCCTCATATCAACGACCTGAGGGTAGGATAATTGCGATTTGAATGCTTGACCGATATTGCTGATTATACAAAGTCATCGCGAACGTACTGCGATCAACTTAGTATCACCCGGCAGCAACGGAACCTCCAGAACACGCCCTTCAGCGGCCATTACCATCTCTTCAGGTAGTTCTCGCTGGTCGCGATTCAAATCGTGCCAGTGAAGCTGCGCATCAAGCGGAGTGTCGCCGTCGAAAACGAGTCGAGCAACAGTTTCCCGGGTGGCATCGATCACGATGTCACCATCGATCTCGTTACAAGTGGTGTTTACCAACAGGTAAAACTCGACATTCGGATCTTCCGGATCATCAAACAGACCTACGTAAATGTTGCTCGAGATCTTAGTTCCGGCAGCGTCCACTGGACCCTCATCCTCATCGTGGATAGCGCGAAGACGAAACCGCTGACCCAAAGTCTTTCTATCATGAATGACATCATCATCACCCATGGTGTCGTCTATTGAGCGATGGTCAAACAACAACTCTTTGTGTTCGCCCGCAATATCGAAATAGCTGCTGTCCACCCCGTCAAGAGCCCACCACCAGCGAAGCGCGCGCAGTTGTGGCAACAGAGTGTGGAGGTTCGCATACAGATCGGCAATCCGGTCATAAGGGTAGTGATTGCCCGGATATGGCTCAATGTCCAGACCCATGGCGTATGCGTCCGGATTGTTGTCCGTTTCTGACAAGGGCTTGCGGAAATTTTCAATCGAAAGGCTGTCGTCATATGAAGTAGGTCGAGGAGTGATTACGCCGTGAAAGTTTTGAATTTCTCTGGCATATGTACCCCGGGAAGCGATTTTGAGAGGACGTTCATGTGGCGTCATTGAACCAGTAAGATCCTCGTATTCCCCCATCATTTGTCCACCCTTATAGGTCCAAAATGAAATCCCCCTGGCGCCGCTGGCCAGCGCGAGATAGGCGTGCATTCCGTATTCCAATCTGGTAGGGCGACGATAGATCATACGGTAGGAACCGTCAGCACTTATGCGCTCTTCACGTTGAGTTTGGATATCGTGCCACCATTCCGGGCGAGGACCAATTGGATCGACAGCCTCAGCATAGCGTTCAACATCGCGGGTCAGTTCGCGCAACCAGTAACAATAATTGTTGTAAATGTTGCGATGATAATATGCGCCGGAGTAGTTCCTCAGCACCCATTCACGGCCGCCCTGTTTCGAAAAGAACGGATACCACTCGTTGTTGAACACATTCCAGCCACGCATCATCTGTCCGGTAAACACCGAATCAACCAACCCTGGTTTTGAAATCAATTCGGGATGAAATGCTTCCCGGTTGGCCACCGCCGAGTATGACCCGAAGTAAATGATGGACCGCTCGCGATCTCTTTCGCGAATTTTGTCAACCGTGTATTCAAACAAGAGTGAAAACTCGCGCACATCTTCCATTTCGATTCCACGCTCCCACCCCTCTTTTAACACCAGGTAAAAAGGTGTGCTACGTGTGTTCAGCCCATACTCGTTGAATTGGGACTCTACGATTTCGTCCAAAATGTCAAACGCCGTTTGTCGAACAGTCAAATCGCCGAGGTCCGTTTCGTATGCAAACCGCGAAATGACATCGTTATACGATTTTAGTCGAGGCCAGCCACCGGGGATACGATTGTCGGTTACCTGGGCTTCGGCAGAATCAGCGTGTTCGGCAGCGAATGCCAACGTTACCGCGGGTTTCAGCAAGCCACGACGATGCGCTTCCACATGCAAAGGTTCATTAGCGATCCCATTGACAATGAACGTGGCGTTCAATCCACTTAGCCGGGAAAATTCACGATCCAGATAGTTCAGGTCGCCCGTTCGCGTTTGTTCGACAGCGAAGGTCCAATCGGATGGAGCCCAGACGTCCCAGATGCCGAGGGGTAGATCATGCGGGTGTGGAGTTGTTTCGGGAACAGGTTCGCCCTCTGGATAAGACTCGGGCGTAATCTGAAGAACCGGAGGAACGATTTCGCCGTCATTGGCGGCAGCCTCTTCATAAACTGCGTCCTGAGTGGACGCACAACCCAACAACAGCAACAAGGCGAAAAAACCGGGGACAATCTTCATCTGGCGGATCTCACGTTTGGTTTGAAAACACAAATCAAGTGTATGGTGTGGCGGCAGATAATATTACGTTTAACGTACTCATTAAGGACGATTCGCGAAAACTCCAGCGGATAGCTTTCCGAGACCAGAGCTTATTGAATCATTTGACACCGGCTGAAAAATTCATGAGCGAGACTTACGGCCACCATCATCACCATCACACGAAGTCGTCAAGCAGGAAGGCGTTGTGGTGGGCGTTTCTGATTAATGCCAGCTTCCTGATAGTTGAAGCGGTCGGTGGATGGCTGAGCGGATCGCTCGCCCTGTTGGCCGATGCTGGACACATGCTCTCCGATGTTGCAGCTCTCGCAGTCATAATCTGGGTCGGATATGTCGCCCGGAAGCGAGCGGATTCGACTCACTCCTATGGTTATGGGCGGGTTGAGGTCATATCCGGGTTGCTGAACGGTCTGGCATTATGGGTGATATCGATTTGGATCGGAGTCGAAGCGTGGCACCGGCTGCAAGAGCCGGTCGAGATCAATGTCACACTGATGTTGCCCGTCGCTGTGCTTGGATTGGTGGCAAACGCGGGCAGCGCATGGATGCTGTTCAGGCACCGCTCAGAGGATATGAACCTCAGAGCAGCGTTCCTGCACCTGGCAGCAGACGCAGCCGGTTCGGTCGGCGCAATTCTCGCGGGAATTGGTATTCTATGGAAGGGTTGGAGTTGGGTGGACCCGGCGGCTTCAGCCGTTATTGCCGTTCTGATTGTTGTGAGTAGCTGGTCACTGATACGCGAATCGATCCACATATTGCTGGAGGGGACACCGCCTCACCTGAAGCTGGACGCTATCCGTGACGACCTGCTCAAGCTGGATGGAATCTGTGGCTGCCACGATCTGCACGTCTGGAGCGTCGGCAGCCAGGAGCCAATGTTATCAGCGCACCTGCTTCGTCACGATGGCAGTCCCACACAACCGGTTCTTGTGGCGGCAAAACAGATGCTGCTGGAACAGTACGGCATCCGGCACAGCACTTTACAAATTGAAGACGAACCGTGCGAAGAGTTGCATGGGTAACACAAAAAAGGGATCCCAATCTTTGGAATCCCTTTGAATACATCTATGCTAACAAACTAAACAACACTATGTGTTGGTTGGATATCCAGTCCTAGCGTATCAGCATCAACTTGCTTACTTGTGCCGCCTGACCCAACGCCGTTGCGCGCACGAAGTACACACCGGACGCATGGTTCTGCGCGTTCCATGACAAACGGTGCGAACCAGCTTGGTAAGCGCCGTTGGCTAGCGTGGCGACCAGGCGCCCGCTCACATCAAACACCTGAACCTTCATCTGACCAGCCTGCGGCAGGGTCATCTGCAAAGTGGTTGAGGCGTTGAACGGATTCGGACTCGCAAACATGTTAAACTCGGCTCGCCTGCTATCCTCGGAAGCTGTGGTAAAATCACCGTTCTTTGGGGTCGAGGATACAGCTCTGGGAACGACAAAGTCAGCGTATCGATTTTCAATCCACATGACATCGCCATCAACGTTTTCTTGCGCGACAACGTAGTCGTCATCACCGTCGCCGTCCATGTCCGTGCAGTAGATCACGCTTGCGTCACCAGCGCCAGACACCAGAGGACGGTGGTCGAAGTTGCCGACTCCGTCGTTCTGCATCCAATACAATCCGCTCAGCGCATCCCACATAACAACGAGGTCGTTGTCGCCGTCGAAATCAACATCGGCGACGCCATGATCAAGGAAACTGCCTTGGACCGGCAGGTGGAAAACGCTGAAGCCTGGATTATTGTTACGGTACCAGTTCAACTCGTTGTCATACCCGGTAGTGATATCCTCAATCAAATCGCCGTCCAGGTCAGCGAAGAAACCGCTTGTCATCAAGTGATCGTCCAAGCCGTAGTTCGTGAATTCATCACCAGTTCCATCGTTAAGCATCAGGGTCAGGAACTGGTTGGGACCAATAACACGGCTGGACAGGATGTCCGAAGCGCCGTCGTTATTGAAATCACCCGTTACGACCATCGCTACTACAACGTTCAAATATTCTGAAATGATGTGAGGTACCAACGTGTAGACTTCAACCCTCTCATACCAGATAAAACCGTCATCCGCACCGACGACGAAGTCGGTCAACAAATCGTTGTTGAAGTCACCGAGATCTATGAATTCGGGGGCCGGAAGAGTTGCCAGAACCACGCTCTCAAACGCAAGGTCGCCAGTTTGACGCCAAAGAACAACTTCATCTACAGATAAATCGGTGCAGAGAATATCCATCAGGCCATCTTCATCCCAATCCACAGACAGGAAATCAGAGATCGGTCGGCCGGAGACCAACACATGTTCTGTCCAACCATCAACGCCCAGATTCTCATACAGCAGAAATTCATCGCCCAGAGTGGATACCAACACATCCATGTCGCCGTCGAGATCCATATCGTCCGCATGCAGCTCACGGCCCGCGCCAACACCAGCCATGATCGTCTTGATGACAAACGGAGTCAGCGAAATCGTACGATATACCACGACCCCCTGGCCCGGAGAAGTCGTAACGAAATCAAGGTCATCATCCTGATCAATGTCGATCAGCTCGAGATCAACCGGGCGACCGACCACATCCACGACATCTATACGAGCGAACATCGTGTTGTTAGTTTGCTCAAACGCAGCGATTACACCATCATTGCCGGCAACGGCAACGATGTCAATATCTCCATCGGCATCAATGTCGCCACTACGAATATGCGAGATGTTGGGCAAAGTGTTGGTAAGCACATATTCGTTGAACACACCCGCATCCTGAATGACCAGCATCAGACTGCTGTTGTCGAGCGTTCCCGCCGCAAGGTCTGTGTCGCCATCGCCATCAACGTCCATCAGGTTTATCGCGCCAATCGGGCCACCCGGAGCATAAATGCGGTCCACCGTGAACACGCCTAAACCGTCGTTATTAACCCAAAACACGCCACCCAGACCGCTGTTTGAAATCAACACATCCAAATCCAGATCGTTATCCACGTCACGGACTTCGATGTCGTCCGGATCATAACCAAACGGAACGGGATATGCGTCAACAGTCCAAGTACCATCACCGTTATTCGCAGCATAATAGAACGATTCGGTATCACGGGAAACAAAGACAACGTCCGCGTCACCATCGCCGTCAAAATCCCCCCCCTGGCAATCGTGAATACCAGAGATCAGGTTAACGATCTGGTGCGCTGCACCAGCAGTTGTCCCGTCGTTTTCATACCAACCGATCTTGTTGTCGATCAGGTTGGCGACGATCATATCATCATCACCATCACCATCCATGTCAAACGCGTCAATTACGCGGGCGCCATCGGGGCGATAGGAATCAGTCAATGCGGTCGGGTTAAACACATCCAGGTCTGGATCGTATGTCCAAAAGATCGGAACGCTTTTTGTCGCCGGCTGTGGAACACCGTTGGCGTAGATCATCGTTGCGAGATCAGGATATGCGTCGCCATTCACATTTGCGATGTCAATGGAAACGTGGCCGAGGTTGCTGTCGATCAATTCGGGCGCTGCCCAACCGCCAAAATTCTGCGCAGAAGCTGGCAGAACGGCAAACAGGGCAAGCAGAAACGTGGTTAAAGCCAACTTGACAAGACCGTGCTTCATGACTTCCTCCGTCCAGATGTTGGTCTATGCTATTATCAGTTGAATAGTTATCGCCAGACGAGAAGATCAACTTTTTCTTCCCGCTTTAATGTGACGCTGCGCACAGATATTTCAACAGGAACAACGTAATGCGGAAAAATGGACATCCAGTATCCTGCTTGCGATTATTGGCAAGCCGAAAAGCCATTCGGAGAGCCCGCGAGAGAGACAATTTCAAGCAATCCGTGTGGGTTCGCCGAGGGAATTTATAATGCTCAATTCCAAAAAAGAGAACTTGTCACCATCGAAGGAGGGGGAACCAGCTTAGAGATAACCCAAATCTTTTAGTCTTTTTCGTAAAACGTCATCATCGCCATTGCCTGGAGCCGAGCCGGATGGTGTCCACCCAGCCTTTTCCAAAGCATCGAACAGCGGAGTCGTGTCGTAGCGGACTGTGTCAACACCGAAAGGAGGCTCGAGCCCGGCATCGACCTGTTCATCGTCAGCAGGCTCCTCACCAACCTTCGCCGTAGATGGGGGATCGGGCAGAACGACCGCCTTCTCTGCCGTCAATGGTCGCAAGACGAGGTGGGGACCGTTTCCAGCAACACTTTGACCCTCAGCCATACAGACAATATCCAACAACTTTTCTGGCTTATGCTTCTTCCACGCGAAGTCCTGCGAAGATGATTTCGCACCATGGATTAACGCAACGGCTCCGTGACGGTTCAAAGCGTCAGCCGTCATCGCAATTGCCAGAGACACTCCCTTGCTGGCCGACTTGCTGGCATAAGCTTCCCGCGCCAACTTGGCCGCATCGATCAACTCCACGCTTAATCCTCGACGATCGAGTTCGACAGCGACTTCTTTCGCAGTATGCTGGATGGACGCACCCAGGTCTGCAGCGCGCATCCACAACGTGAACCCAGATGGATCAGCGGTCTTCATCTTACATGACCCCTTCCGCACCGAGGACTTGACGACCGGTTTCATCATACTTGAAAAAGCCTTGACCTGTTTTTACACCCAGGTGTCCTGCACGGACGAGCTTACGTAACAGCGGACAGGGGCGGTATTTCTGGTCACCTGTCTCGCGAAACATCGCTTCCAGCCACGAATGAACCTCATCCAATCCCATCTGATCGGCGAGGTGCAGCGGTCCTTGTACGAAGTTGTATCCGAGACGGATGGCCGTGTCGATGCCTTCCGCGCTGGCAACACCTTCCATCAAAGTGTGCATCGCTTCATTCAGCATTGGCAGGATGATCCGGGTCGTGACATAACCGGGCGACTCGTACACTTCGACACATGTCTTGCCAATCGCTTCGGCGAAACTCTTGGTGAACGCGAACGTTTGGTCGCTGGTCTGTAGCCCACGCACGATCTCGACCATGTGCCGCTTATGCACCGGATGCATGAAGTGCATGCCGATGACTTTATCTGGACGAATAGTTTTTTCGGCAAGCTCAGTTACGGAGAGGACGGAAGTGTTGGTAACAAAAACCGCTTCACGGTTCGCCATCGTGTCCAACTGTTTGAACAGGCTGGCTTTGGGTTCCATTTCGTCAGGAATCGATTCGATGATTAAGCGATAACCTTCTACCTCGTCCAGATTTGAGGTGCCGCGAATTCTGCTGAGTACGGCGCGCTTATCGGAATCGGTCATCCCCCAGCGAGCAATCTCACGATCCAGATTGATCGAAAGTTGTTTCATCGACGCTTCGAGGCTGATGTCATCCCTTTCCAGCAACAGCACTTCCAGGCCTTTTGCTGAAACGGCCTGCGCAATGCCGAGGCCCATTGTACCAGCTCCGATAACGGCGATTTTGGTCAGTTGCTCATCACCAGCGTCAGCTTCCATCGCAGATTTGCTGTGTTCGAGAATGCTTTGCAGTGTTTCGTCTGGCATGATACTTCCACTGTTGCGGCTAACGTTTCGCGTAACTCTGTATTACAGACAGCAATGTTTGTGAAAATTAGAGCGCGATCAAGGTAATAATCCGCAATCATGCTCTCCATCCCCGGCTCGAGGGAACATGCGCCGGAAAATCCCACTCGAGTATTGTTCATTGATGTTCTGGTTGACCAGCGCAACCATAAAAGCCTGGACGAAAATTCATTGAATCGGAAGCTGGAGCAACCTCTTAATTCAACTAAAGTTAGGAGAGTTTAACCATAAGAAAACGTTTAGACCTGCTTAGCAAGATTGACACGAACACGAAATATCCGTATTTTTCGGACTTATCTGATTACAGTCAGCATACCGAAAAACAAAAAATAGTGAGATAACCGTCTGGGATTGCCTTTCACAGGCAATTCCGTCAACAAGGGGGTACCATGCGTAGGGGATATGCATTACTACTGTCGCTGATTCTAGCGCTGTTTGTCAGCAGCATCTGCGTCGCAGAAACGATGGAGCTGCAGGCGACCCAGGATTCCTATACATCAGCGACGAATCCGGATCAGAACTACAATGATGAACTTCAGCTGCGGATCGTTACAATGTATATTTTTGATTTTGAACTCAAGACTGCGTACATCCAATTTGACCTTACACCGCTTCCCGAAAACATCCAGATCACCGACGCGTATATAAATTTGTGGTGCTACGAATACGGCCCGTTTATCGACTACGTCTTATTCGGGGCCAACGTGGCTGAGCCGTGGTCTGAAGAGACCATTACCTACAACAATCAACCACCCGGCACTGGACCCACGATCTTCAACGAACAGTTGGATTTCAATTACGGCGACATTATTGCGCTGCCGGTCACCGAGGCCGCCCAGGACTGGTATGCAGACCCGGCGAGCAATAACGGTTTTTCTATCGTATCCGACGATGACGATGAAATGGAAACTGCTTTTTCTCCACTGAATTGAATGGAGAATGGGCGCCGAGACTGATTGTGACTTACGAACCGTATCAGGCGGAGCTTGCTGTGTCACCCGCCACACTTTCGCTGGACTGGTTCTCTGAAGATCCTGCACCAACCGGCACGTTCGACATTACGAACACCGGCAACATTCCGTTGAACTGGACACTTTCCGACGACGCCGACTGGATGAGTTGTGATCCGGTCAGCGGCACAGTCGACGCAGGCGCCAGCCAGACGGTTACCGTGACCGCTGGCCCATGGCCGGGTGACGGCACGTACAACGGCACGATCACGGTGTCCGCGCCGGACGCGATCCCGACAGAAGCCACGGTAGCGGTTGACCTGACCTGCACATCACCACCGCCACCGTTGGCGTTGACCCTGTATCCGCCAGCCGATCCCGTCGTGGTTGCGCCGGGTGAAACCATTGTCTACGACCTCCTGATCGAATCAACATTGGGCGATATGATCATCGTCGACTTCTGGGCGCAGGCGTTGCTGCCGAACGGCAACACGGTCACCGTTCAGCGGGTAAACAACTTCCCCATCCAGCCGAATGCGTCTTTGCTGGTGGAAGGGTTATCGCAAAACATTCCGATGATCGCTCCGGCAGGGGAGTATGTGTACTACATACGTGCAGGCAATTACCCCGGCCTGGTGATTGCTGAAGACAGTTTCGGCATAACAGTTCAGGGTGTGGCTGTTTCTGGCGGTGCGGATGACTGGTCGGCAAGTGGATTCGGACAAATCATCTCTGATCGGCTGTCAGACTCCGACAGGTCAACAGTAGCAGGGGGCACGATGCCGACGGATTTCGCAATCGCAGCGGCTTACCCAAACCCGTTCAACCCGAGCACGACCGTCAGCTTGACCCTGCCTGAAACTGCGGATGTCAATGTCACCGTGTACAACGTGGTCGGTTCGCAAGTTGCTGAACTCGCCAATGGTCGTCTGTCAGCTGGTCGACACAGCCTGACCTTCGACGCGTCAGGCCTGGCCAGCGGACTGTACTTCATCCACGCTCATGTGCCCGGTCAGCTCGACCAGACGCAGAAAGTAATGCTGGTGAGGTAAATCAGTTGTGAGTTATGAGTTGTGAGGTATGAGCAAAAGCGAGATCCTTCGCTTCGCTCAGGATGACAACAAAATGCCACGGACTTCCGTCCGTGGCATTTCCTTTTCTGTGCTTGGGCGGTATACAGTACCATAGATGATTGCTGGACAAAGAATCGACTGAATTGATGATGGACCAATCCCATAATTCAACTAGAGTTAGGAGAGTGATAAAAAGTAAGCTTTGGTAAAAACTTGCTTAGCACGATTGACGCGAACACGAAAAACGCTTAGCTTTCTTGGACTTATTCCATTACTGTCCGCTAACTACAAAGTAAAACATAAAGATACAGGTTCAGGGCTCGACAGTCGTTCGAGACAACAACCGTTGGAGGTACCATGCGTAGGGGAATGATGTTTTTGCCGGTTCTGCTTATGCTTTTCTTTGCGAACGGTGTGAGCGTTGCAGACACGATGGTGCTTGATCCGATCCAGGACGCTTGGGTGTCGTCTCAAAATACTTGGGATAACCATGGTTTCGACCCAATGCTGTGGATTGGTGTGTCTTATGGTGATATCATGCGTACGTATGTCGAATTTGATCTTACCCAGCTTCCAGAAAACATCCAGATCATCGACGCGTATTTGAATATGACAGCGATTTCCGTCATTACTCCTTTGACTTGTGAATTGACTGGAAAATACGTTACCTCGCCGTGGATCGAATACACCATCGTCGATTACAATGCTCCAGAAGGAGGAGGCCAAATCTTTTCTGAACCGTGGATGATTGCAGTTGGCGAGACAATTGAACCTCAGGTCACTTCGGCGGCGCAGAACTGGTACGCTGATCCGGCGAACAACCACGGGATTGTAATCGAAACCACGGTTGAAGAACAGTTCGCCTTCATGTCCAGAGAATGGGGCGGGGATGCAATCCCGCACCTGATTGTCAACTACACATCCTTCCCGCAGGCATGGCTGAGCGTATCCCCCGCCGCGCTTACGCTGGACTGGATCAGCGGCGATCCCGCACCGACCAGCACGTTCGACATCCAGAACACCGGCAACGCTCCGCTGAACTGGACATTGACAGACGACGCAGCCTGGATGAGCTGTGATCCGCTTGGCGGGACAGTCGCGCAAGGCGCCAGCCAGACGGTCACTGTTAACGTGGACATGTGGCCCGGTGAAGGAACGTATAATGGAATCATCACCGTTGAAGACCCCAATGCCAACCCGACCCAAGCAACGGTAGCGGTCGAGCTGTCCTGTGTTGTGCCACAACCGCTGGAGCTGACCTTGACACCACCGGCGGATCCTGTAGTCGTCCCACCCGGTGGCAGCTTCGAATACGACCTGCTGCTGGTGTCGGGGCTGGACGATTTCACGCTCATTGATATCTGGGCGCAGGCTGTGCTACCCAATGCGAATATTGTCAGTGTCTGGCTCGTCAACAACTTCCCCATGGGACCAAACACCGTGATACCAGCACAAAATCTCTACCAATCCATCCCGGTAACAGCGCCGAATGGTGATTATGTCTTCACAGTTCTTGCAGGTGACTATCCGGGGAACGTGATGGCTGAAGACAGCTTCGGTGTGACGGTCAGCGGTGGAGTTGCTGGTGGTGCCAACGATTGGTCGGCTGGCGGATTCAGAGATGATCTGGCCGGTTACCTGTCAGAGCCGGATCAACCGACAGTAGCCACAGGCACGATGCCGACGGATTTCGCGGTAGCAGCGGCCTACCCGAACCCGTTCAACCCGAGTACGACCGTCAGCTTGACCCTGCCGGAAGCGGTCGATGTCAACGTGACCGTGTTCAACGTGAATGGTCTGCTGGTAGCGGAACTCGCCAACGGTCGCATGGCAGCGGGTCAACACAACCTGACCCTCAACGCATCCGGTCTCGCTAGCGGCCTGTATTTCATCCGTGCAACTGTCCCCGGCCACCTGAATCAGACGCAGAAAGTAATGCTGGTGAGGTAAATCAGTTGTGAGTTATGAGTTGTGAGGTATGAGCAAAAGCGAGATCCTTCGCTTCACTCAGGATGACGACAAAATGCCACGGACTGAAATCCGTGGCATTTCACTTCAAAAGAGAGATTCTTCACTGCGTTCAGAATGACACATTGCGCGTGCTGAACGACGAACGCCGCCTTACTTCTGGCCGATCAGCTCCATCTCGCTGAAGAATTTGCTTATCTCGAGCACACCGTTCTCGACACTGTCGCTGCCGTGAACAGTGTTCTCGCCCTTACTGCGTGCGTAGAGCTTACGGATCGTGCCATCGTCAGCATCGGCCGGGTCGGTCGCGCCGATAACCGTGCGCCAATGGTTGATCGCGTCGTCACGTTCCAGCGCAATCAAAACCACCGGACCGCTTGACATGAACTCACACAGCTCGCCATAGAATGGGCGTTCGCTGTGGACAGCATAAAAATCCTCCGCGACAGCCTTGCTCAAGCGGGCGCGCTTCATCCCAAGAATGGTGAAGCCTTCCTGCTCGATACGGTCGATCACCTTGCCAACGACCTTGCTCTGGACGCCGTCCGGCTTGATGATACAAAGAGTGCGTTTCATCTCTTATGTTTCCTGTTGTATGTGTTGGTATGAATGGTCTAGCTAGCAATAGCCAACGTCGATGAAAATTCTTCTGTGCCGGTCCAAAGCACGTCATTCAGACGATCACACAGTGATCGGAAGAAGATCCGGCTTGGGAATCGCTGCCAAATCCGACCTTCTTCATCCGGCGGTTGCCGGATTCAGAATGACTTGCTGGGAAACGGCCGTGCAACTTGATGTAGAAAACGGGAGCCGGAGAGCGGCCCCCGCAGAAATACTATGTCTGGTATGAAGCGTGCTGGCGAACGATCTGTTCGATTCGCGCGATTACTGCATCAACTCCTTTACGTCCCTCGCGGTCGCCTGCGCCCCGAACTTGATCGCGGATTGCACGTCCATCGTAGCACCCGACGAGACAGTCCAGTCGGTCGTTTTCGCGCTGCCTTTTTCCCACAGGAAACCGTCAGAGCTACGCACGAGTTCGAACGTATAACGCGCGTCCATGGATTTTGCGATGTCGCTCGCACCCTGCTGGAAGGTGACCGTCGCGTTCAGCTTGACCATATCCGCCGCCGCAACCGGGGTCGTTTCCAACTCACGCAGGCTGACAAATCGCAAACCCTGTTCGCGGAACGCGGTTTCGATTTCGCTGGTGATCATATTTCGAACGTCGCTGGTGCTGACCTGTGCCACGCCCTGCGTGTAGGCGACAATCTCGCCCACAGTGACGTGGGTTGGCATGTAACCTTCTTCGGTGCTCGGCATTTTGCTGCCCGCCGCACACCCGCCGATGACCATCAAGACAGCCAGAAGTCCGATTGTCAGAATAAATCCGTACGCACGCTTCATCCTCAATCCCCTCCGTCTATGCTCGTTGACGCGAAAGTAGTCAGCACGGGCGAACGGATCAAGAGATTCGCTCGTTCTGGTTTGCGAGCCTGGGTATGAAACAGGGCTCAAAGAATACGAAAAAGAAAAAACATTGTTGTAATATCTTGCAAAGCCTATACATGACACATATGTTGATCATCCAATTGTCGTATGGGTTTTCTTGAGACACTAATCCGAGGCGAATCATGAAGACTTTTGTCCAGATATCAACGTTTTGCATTATGATCGTGATGGCAACGTCACCCACTTTAGCAGTAACTAACAACGTGCCAGCAGAATTTGGCAGCATACAGGTGGGTCTTAATGCGTCGGCACCCGGCGACACAGTGCTGGTCCAACCCGGAACTTATTTCGAGAACATCGTCTGGCCACAAGTCAGCGGTATCAAACTGATCGCTGCCGGTGACACGAGTGACACATTCATCGATGCGAGTCAAGATGGACGCGTTATCACTATTACAAGTGAAGGCCTGATTGACACGACGACATTGATCCAAGGTTTTACCATCCGTAACGGCAGCATTGATGATGATGGCGGGGGAATATATTGCTACCTGTCCAGCCCTACAATTTCGAATTGCGCAATCACCGGCAACTCAGCTTATAGTGGTGGCGGAATATATTGCAGTCTTTCCAGCAGCCCAAGTATCAGTAACAGCATTATCAGCGAAAACTCAACAGCAGAATACGGCAGTGGGGGCGGAATATACTGCTTCCAGTCCAACCCAACGATCAGCAACTGCATGATTAACGACAATACGGTTGGCCTGCACGCAAACGGCGGTGGAACCTATTGCTATCATTCCAACCCAACAATCATCAACAGCTCAATCAGCGGCAATTCGGCCAGTAGAGGCGGCGGAATATACGCCGGAGGTTCCAGCCTCAGTATCAGCCACTGCGTCATCACAGGAAATACAACAACCAGCGGCGGTGGTGGTATCTATTACACCGCCAGCAACGATACTATCTCCAATTGCACAATCAGCGGCAATTCGGCTGGCAACGGAATCGGCGGCGGGATCAAATGCACATCATTCTCCGGTCCGACAATCATCAACTGCACAATTACGGATAACATTGGAGATGGAATTCGCGTTGGTACAAGCCTCCCACGAATAAAATATTGTGATTTTTACAATAATAGCGGTGGGAATTTCAACGGAGTAACAATCAATCCAGACCTTGGTGTTATCGTTGGCATCAATGCAAATAATGACTCTTGCGACGTTTTTTATAACATCTGCCTCGACCCGATGTATATCGATATGGATAATGGTGATTTCCATCTCCAGGAAGGATCGCCTTGCATTGACGTGGGCAACCCCATCAGCCCCCTTGACCCGGACGATACCATCACCGACATGGGCGCGTTTTATTATCATCATACCAACCCGCTTCTCGTAGAGGTCACACTCTCTCCCACATCACCCACAGTCATACCCGCAGAGGGAGGTGCGATTTCCTTTGATGCAAACGTGGTCAGCCATATGCCGGGAAACTACCCGAACATGTGGTTCTGGACAAAGGTGAGGATGCCGGATGGAAACTTCTACCCTGATGTCCAGTTCCAGACGATGTTCACGTTGATTCCATACATGGATGCTACTGGTAGTATAACCCAGGAAATCCCGACTTTTGCACCGGCAGGCGATTATCAGGTGTGGGGTTGGATTGGTTTCCACCAGCTTTGGGGACCGAACTCAGGCAATTACTTCTCGTTCACCAAGAGCGCTGTGGTGACAGGTGGATCAGATGTAAATGACTGGTCATCGAACGGATACATGATTGCGGGTGGAGAAGAATCAATCAATGTGTTGCCAACGTCATACGAGATGAAGTCCGCTTATCCGAATCCGTTCAACCCAACGACGACAATCAATGTATCACTTCCGCAATCCGCTAATCTGAACGTATCCGTGTTCAACATCGCGGGGCAGCAGGTCGGGACGTTGGCGTCCGGAACGTACAGCGCCGGATCGCACACGCTGACCTTCGATGCGTCGAATTTGGCGTCAGGACTGTACTTCATCCACGCGCATGTGCCCGGTCATCTGAACCAGACACAGAAGGTGATGTTGGTGAGGTGAGAAAAGCAGGTATGAGGCATGAGGAACACAATTGCCACGGATATCAGTCCGTGGCATTATTGTGTAAATACGTCTGCGACTCAGCGATTCATACCCCTATGATCTGCGAAACACCATGACACCCGACTTGGCAGAGACCAAATCGGGCCACACGACAGCCTTACTTCATATACGCCAGCTTGCGGATAGCCTGTTCGCCACCCGCGTTCACCCGCATGAAGTAAATCCCACTCGCCAGTTCGGATGGGTTCCAGGTCGGCTCGTGCGCACCCGCAGAATATTGACCGTTTGCAAGCTCTGCAACCTTACGTCCGAGGTTGTTGAATACCTGTACGGAAAGATTACTCGCGTTTGGTAATGTGATGCTGACCCTCGCGCTGGAGTTGAACGGATTCGGATAGGCTGCTCCAACCGCGAATTGCAGCGGAAGAGGTGTCGTGTTCGTCACAGCTTCCTCAGAACCGGCTGTAATGAGGTCCGAATGCTGCCATCCAGCCAACACCTCGATATCGTCATGACTTCCGCTGGTCAGGTTCGCGTCTTCTTTATGGAAGAAATATGCCTGCGACGAAATCTTTTCGTCCGCTGGATTAAACAGGGTCAGGTTGTGAACATACTCGCCTGCCGGCGCACCGGGGGGAACCTGCTGCTGGAAGTCAGGGAGGCTGATTACCTGTCCCGGCGCGAGGTTCAGCTGGACATTGTCCAGGGGAAAGCGAGTTCCTGATGGCAGCCAGGCATCACGCCTTGCCCGCGCCTGCACATACTGCATCGTCGAGTTTTCGATGTGAACAGCGCTGTGCAGCGTGCCACCATATGGCGGAATTACGGTATCACCCACCGGCGAAAAGGTCACATATGGGTGTGGTACCGGCTCTGCCTGGCCAAAGACCTGTAACAAGGCATCGGTCTGTTCGTCGCTGTTCTGCCCGAAGAGACGAAGCGTCTCTTCGTTGTGATCAAAAGTTGCGCCGAAATAATAGTACTGCGGGAAGAAGTTAGGCCGTTGTGGACCGATATAGCGCCAGAGTTCGTTGCCGCCTGAGTCAACCGCGAGGACGACAGGATCCCCTGACAGATCACCAGCAAGGTAGTTGATACCATCTGCACCCTGGACGCCAGTGTAGAACCCTTCCTGGTCCATATCGTCTGTTTGTTCAAACGAACCGGACCAGATTACAGGGCCACCATCCGCAGGTATGCGAGCGGCCAACGCACCCCAAACGAAGAAATACAGACCGGTCGATTCGTGTCCGGAACCGTACCAGACACATCCACCATCTTCGGTCACAAAGCCACCGTGAGAATTTCTTATCTCGAAATCGAACGATGTAATGTACCGGACCCATAGCTGGTTGCCGTCATTGTCATACTTGTAAACCATTGCGTCGCTTGGTGCAACATGGGTGTGTGAACAGAACACGTAGTAGTTTCCGTTCCCGTCCGGCTCGATGCCGCCAATCCCCAGATTGCCGCTGAATGAATCGGTGTTTACCTGAAAATCTATTGAGCCATCGGCATTGAGGTAGGTCAATTGAAGTTGCGTTGGACTATCTGTTGCAGTGGGGATCACGTAGCCGCCACCGTCACGTTTTGCCAGTTTGAGGCCCAGCTCAGCATGCTCGACACGCCACTGCTCGCGTCCGAATTGGTCCACGTGGACCAGGGGCTGGGAATCATCAGCTACGTACCTGTAACTGAAACCACCGTCCGGTGTCTGAACCAGGTTGCCAGGCGTGGGAACTTCAACGTTGTTAGGCGCGTATGTGTGCACCCATTCGACGTCACCAAACCGATCGAGTTTGGTAAGCTCAAGCTCCCAATCAATCATGTTCAGTGTCTTGAAAGTCAAGGCCGCGTAGCCGCCATCATCTGTCGCAACAACACTGCGGAAACTCTCAAATCCGCCCTGATCGTAATCGCGTTGCCAATGGTCGGGTGGTTGGGCGATGGATGTGGTGACAAACGCGCAAGTGGAAAAAACAACTGCCATAACCAACAGGACATACTTCTGCGATGCTTTCATGGGGGGCATCCTCGTGCTAGTTAACCGTAACTGAACTATATAACCTAGTTCTCTAAAAGTGTTAGGGCAACCTAACAGGCGGGTTGAGTAGTAAAAGGAGAGCGGGAGATTTTGAATCCTGTGTTACCAAGCTGGTTACAAGCAAGGAAAGAACACAGGATTGAAAGTTTGTCCTTCGCTACGATTAATAAGGTGCGCCAAGTATTTGTTACACGAAATCATTTCATATATACGAGCTTACGAACAACCAGCGTACCTCCCACGTTTACGCTCATGAAGTAGATCCCACTAGACAGCGATGACGGTTCAAACGTCAGCTCATGTGAACCTGAGGAATACTCACCGTCCGCCAGCTCTGCGACCCTGCGCCCAAGATTGTCGAACACCTGAACCGCAAGGTGATCGGAATCCGGCAGCGTTACGCTGACGCGCGCGTTCGAATTGAACGGATTCGGATACACTTCGCTGACACTGAAGCGAGTCGGCAATGCAACGGTCTTTTCATCTGCCTCCCCAGCAAAATCAAGATTATCCCATCCGGTTGATGTCCACCCGACCGCGCCATCTTGAAATTCAGGATCGGTCACCGTAAAGCTGAACCCATCAGTAAATGCAGGATTCTGGATGCTGGTGCCGATGCTCACATTCCACTGGTAAACACCAGTCATCGCAAGAGTGGGGATATCCTGCGTCAGGCCGGTGAAGAAGATGTCCAAGGTGGGCGTAAACGCGCCGTAGCGAGCATCCAACGGTCCGAAAAGTTGTCCGTTCGGCATCTCGACCCATGTCCAGATGTAAGCGTAAACAGTCTGGGGCAAGTGGGACTCAATGTGAATATCATAAGTCAGCGTACCGCCAGCAGGAATGATCACGGGCGGATTGTGTGGAAAGACTTCCAGCTCAATGAGATCAGGCGTGCCAGAGCCCGGCTGTTCCCACCAGGAAACCTGTCCGAGTGTTTCGGACACCGCTACGATATCATCGTCGTTGTCGCCGTCCATGTCCGCGGCGAACACAGATCGCACATCTCCCCAACTCGGAATGAGTTCGTGCTCTGTGAACGAACCGTCCTCATACTCCCAATAGGAGATGCCGTTGGATCGTGACGAGCCGATCGCGTCCATGTCGCCGTCCGCGCCAATATCGCCTGCACAGCAATTCCACGCATTGTTGAAGGTGAAGCTGAGGTCGGTCTGGGTGAAATTGCCAATGCCATCGTTCGTGAACGCGACCATGTGGCTGTCGTTGTAAATCGCGGCGATAACATCGTCGTCACCATCCCCTTCGAAATCGGTAACTGAAACTGCGGATGCATAATCCAGGTTGGATTGTATGATGGTCATCGGCCACGGGTTGTCGCCTTGGTTCTCCCACCAGACGACATCGTCTGAACTACCAGAAGACGCGACAACGTCGAGCATACCATCACCATTCAAGTCTCCCAAAGCAACCCCGTGAGGATTGGAATAACTGTAGCTGAGCACGTGTTCGATCCAACCCGCACCCGTGTTTTCCCACCACACAACATCACCAATTGCCCATGCTACGCACGCAACATCAGTTAACCCGTCGTTGTTGATGTCGCCCGCAGCGATTGCGTAGGCACCATTGAAATCGACGCTCAGATCGTGCCGGGTGAACGCTCCAGCGTTGTTTTCCCACCATGTTACGTAGCCGGGAGTGTAAGCGCAGGCCAAGATGTCAGCATCTCCGTCCACATCTACATCTGCAACGCATACATCTTTCGCGCCGAAGTTGGATTCGACGAGGTGATCACTCCACCCGCCGCCGGTGTTTTCATACCAGTGCACTTCGTCGGTGACACCATCCGCACCGGCCACAATATCCATGTCGCCGTCACCGTCGAAATCGCCGGTAGCGACGCCGTATGCGCCTGCCAGATTGAAAGCTACGTCATGCTGTGTCCACTGGGCGGAAACGATCAATGGTATTAACGAAACAACCAATCCCACGATCAGCAGTCTTGTCCTCATCATCCCCTCCACGAATCGGTCAATCAGATGTTCTCGCTTTCAGTATAAATGAATGTCGGCATGATTTCCGGTGATGACAAGAAAACCCCCGTCTTTTTCAAGACGGGGGCGATGACTCGAGAGCGGAATATTTTGTGTTCTAAGCAACGAAGAAGGGGCGCAAGGTAAGCGCTTTGTCCAACGCCTCCTGACCGTCCTCGGTGATCAGAACCATGTTTTCGGTGCGATATGCGCCGACGCCCTTCTCGTACATGCCCGGTTCGTTGGTGATGATCATGCCCGGCTCGAGAATGATCGCCTGGCCGAACGGGATGCCGTAATCGTCGAGGCCGTCCGGAAGCTCGCTGACCTTCGGGAGCTCGTGTACATATGCGCCGCCGGTGCCGTGGCCCGCGCCGTGGAAACGAGTCTCAATTCCCGCTGCCTTGACGCCTATCTGGTACGCGTCCCCGCCTGCGCTCGCCGGCCTGCCCGGCAGCAGTTGTTCGGCGACCATGTCGAACCACTTTTCCTGCAACATGCGCATGCCCTGGAAGACTTGCGGTAACTCCTCATAACCGATGATGATCATTCGGGTCATGTCCGTACACACACCCTTATAGATGAAGCCCCAGTCAACCAGCATGATGTGGTTGCCCTTGAGCGGTTTGCCAGGACGGTCCATCTCCGGGTGCGGCGTGTCGGCATCTTCATCCATTGCCACCAGGGGATCAAAGGAAGCTCCCTCTGAGCCACGGCGTTCGCCTTCCGCCAGCAATTCAATACTGAAATCGAGATCGGTCGCGGTTTCACGGTGCTTCGGCAGCCAGTCGTTGACCATGTAGTTGAAAGTCGCGATCGCCATGTCGACCGCTTCACGGATCAGATCCAGTTCGAGGTCGCCCTTGATCATTCGCAGGCGGTCGAGCAATCCGGACGGCGCCGAGATACTATCGAGGCCGAGCATTGCTGGCAACGCGTGGTACATGTCAATCGCGATACCGGTAGTGTCGCAGACGAGATGGTCCGCGCCATCAATCAGGTTCTTCAGCTCGGGGTAAAGGTGGACATGCTCCATGCCCCAGATGTACGGTTCCATTCCCGGAATTTCGGGAATGCGGTTGGTGTAACGGCCGTCAGTGACGAAGAACGCCTTGTCCGGACGGATCAACAGGCATGCATCTTTCTGGAAGTCGGCCGGAACGCCGGTCAGCCAACCGACATTAGCGTCACCGGTAACCAGCATCGGGTGACCGTTCTGATCGTTCTTGAGCATCTCCTGGACGCGCGCTATCCTCTCCTGCAGCAGTTCTGTCGGGGCGGGCATTTTTGCATCTCCTCGGGTTCAGTAGAATTATGATCCGTGGAAGATGAGCTCGTGAAATTCGTCTCGCAAGTGGGGGAGGGCCGAGACAGGTGGTGGAGCGCGATTGCGGTGTCGTGCGTTCTATATTAGACGCGACGAACAGGCGAACGAGATTATTCGATGAACGGAGTACCCACCACATCCAAATTGCACACTATCCTGCGCTTGGTCGGATATGTGATCGCGCTGGTTATGTTCGTCGCGTTGCGCTGGACGCACATCGATGCGATCCTGATCAGTCCCGTCGCACAAATCCCGATCATCGACTCGAAGTATTACCTCGAGTGGGGGCAACGGATCGCGTCCGGCCTTGGACTCGGACCGCACCCGTTCTTCATGAGCCCGTTGTATCCCCTGTTCATCGCGATGGCTGGATCCATCGGCGAAGGCTTTACCGCGAGCGCGTTGCAGCTGCAAACGTTGCTGTCCGCCGGGACAATGCTGCTGATCGGACGATTCACCTCGAAACGTGTCGACCACTGGGCGGCGGGGCCGTTGGCGGCGGTGCTGTTCGCGATCTACGCCCCTGCGATCTATTTCGACGGTGTTCTGCTGTCCGCCAGCCTGATCCTGTTCCTGACCATGATCGCGGTGACGTTGTTGGATACTCCGGTGGGTGAGGATGATCCGCGTCCGGCAGTTGCCGGACACGGGCAAGACGGAATGAATGTGACACCCGGGTTGCGAGACAACCCGGGCCACCCAGTGTGGTGGCGGGTGCTTGGTGCAGGGATGGCGATTGGGCTGAGTGCGCTGGCTCGCCCGAACGCGTTGATCCTGGTTCCGGCATTCGGGTTGATGTTCGTATGGTGGTGGTGGCAAGCGAAGAAGGCTGGAAATGCCCACGACATTCATGTCGTGGATGAAACAGACGCTGAGGATGAACCGCGTTTGCAAGTTTTCCAAACGGGCCTGAAAAGTGTACGCAGGACGATTCTGCCCGTAGTGTTGCTGACCATCGGAACACTACTGGTAATCACACCCGCGATGATCCGAAACGCCCGCCTCGGCGGCGAATTTACTCTCACAACGTCGTCCGCCGGGATGAACTTCTTTGTCGGTAACCACGAACAATCCATCGGTTTGTACAGTGAAGTTCCGTGGCTGATGAGCGCTGAACCGGCTGACGAAGCCGAGGGGTATCGTCAAGAGGCGATGCGACGCACAGGCCGGGAACTAACCGATCTTGCTGCGTCACGATATTGGTTCGGCGAAGCGCTGGAATGGATCGTAAACGATCCGCTTGGCTGGATATCGCTCGAATTCGCCAAGCTCCGCTATTTCTTCCACAAAGAGGAAGCGCCGAACAACGTAAGCTTCTACGGTGCGAAGCAGTATTCGCCAGTATTGCGAACGCTTGGTTTCTTCCGCTTCGGTATTCTGCTCGCGTTGGCTTTGCCCGGCCTGTTTTTGTTAGGTGGTAGGCGGCGGATGCACTTGCCACGTGTGCTGGTCATCGCTTACCTGTTTGCCAACCTGCTGTTCTTCGTCGCTGGGGAGTATCGCTATCCAATTATAGGCGTGCTGATCCCGGCGGCGGTGTTTACCATTTTCAAAGTCGCAGCCTGGTTCCGTGAACGCGACCCGATTCCGGCTTTGCGCACTATTATTATTGTAATGGTGCTATTCCTGATCACGCACATCCCGTACACCACCATGCGCATCATCGCCTCGCCAGAGACAGACTACTTCAACTGGGGATCTGTGTCGTACGCGAATGGCGACTTGCCGAACGCATCACTACTGTTTTCAGCCGCGCTGGTCGAACGCCCTGGTTGGCGCGACGCGCACCTGCAACTGGCATTCGTGTTCAGGGATATGGGGTTGAAAGACATGGCCGACAAGGAGTTTGAGGCGGCGGGGGTGACACAGGAAGATCTGGCGCAACTGGCGGCTGATGAGGAGCTGGCCGAGCAGTGGTTCGGCACGACGGATCTTGACACGATGAGTGCGGAAGCCCTCGCTGATCTGGCAGCTAAATTCAATATCCTCAGCCGACATAACGCCGCCCTGAGCACGGCCAACCGTGCGTTGGAAATTGATTCTACCAACGCGCAAGCAGCGTTTGAAAAAGCCTTCGCACAGGAGGGACGAGGTCGGTTGAGCGCCGCGATCAGTCTCTATCAGCGTTTGGAATTCGAGCATTATACAGACCCGATGATACCCTATCGCATAGCGTGGTGCTACTATGGTCTGGGTGAAGGCCGGGAGGCGCAGAAGGCGCTAATGCGTGCTAAGTTGAAAGCGCAGGAACTGCCTGAAGGATCCTACCGGGATCAATGGCTGGAGAAATTGGATATGGCAGTTGTTGAACTGGGAAACATGTAACCGCTTATTCGTCCCCACTTGTTTCAGTACTCGTAATATCACTTTCCAACTGGTCTGATGGTGACATACCATTACCAGGCGAATCGTTATGCAGGTCGAGGATCTGCATGCCTGCCGCATAATCAATTTCATGCAGCTCGCGGATCTGGTGCATTTTGTCAACGAGTTTACGAATGCGGGCGATATGGGTGAATACTTTGTTCAGCTGATCGCGAACATCAGGGTTGTCGCCAGCTTTAAGCGCCATCATCTCTGCAGACAGTCGAATCACGGCGAGCGGTGTGTTGAATTCGTGGGAGAGCGTAGCACCCAAGCGGTTGATTGTTTCCTGCTCCTTTATCCGCCGTTGACGCTTCTCCTCCCGCATACGTTCACGTAAATCATGCATCACGACCATCAGGTGCACATTGCTGCCAATCCGCATAGTACTCAAATTAATTTCAGCGAGGAAATCGGTGCCGTCGGGAAGCTGATGCATCCACTCGAAACGGTGGAAACCATTTTTGTAGGCCAAGGCAACCATCTCATTCGCTTTTTCATCTGAGTGGCGACCGTCCGGCTGAATATCTGGAGAAAAGCTGCCGGGGTGGAATCCGAGCATCTCTTCTTTTGTTCGACCAAACATTCTTTCGGTTGCCGGGTTGCAGTCGACGACTCCAACATCATCAATCATCATGAACGGGTACGGTGTCTGCTCAAACATCAGCCGGAACGTCTCTTCATTCGCTACGCGGTCTGTAATGTCGATGACAGTTCCGATACGTCGAACGAGCTTACCACCGGCATCACGCTCAGGCTCCACACGATGCTGAACCAACCTCTGGGTTCCGTCTGCTCGCAAAATTCGCATACGAATTTCGTAGCTCTTCCCTTCATGTATGGACTGGCGTTCCAACGCAAGGAAACTCTTTCGATCTTCCGGATGAATCAGCTTGATTCGAACGTCTTTGTCCGGTGCAACATCCGCCGCTTCAAAGCCAAAGATGTGAAACATCTGGTCGGACCAGATAAACCGCCCAGAATCAGGCTCGTGTTCCCAGCTGCCCACATTGGCCATTCGTTCGGCCTTGGTGAGCATCTGGCGGTATCGATTTAACTCGATAGTACGCTCGAGGACAATCGCTTGCAGGGAAGGGCTTTTCCGATTGTGAAGCTTCCGACGAAGGCGAATGATCAGGAAAGCACTGGCGCCAAGTAACATCACAAGCAAAAGAATAGCAGCCATATAACCGGATATAGGGCCGAATTGAGCAAAAGCATACGGGGAAGAAGTATGGTTTGATGCAGGAAACAAGAGAGCTATAAACCTGGCCAGCAGGACGGTCTGGACGGGTAGTGTAATAAGAGTCATGTTTCGCGAAATATTGGCAGGCTCGTTCTTGTGAGGATCGCAGTTACACATGTCACTCGTTCCTGATTGTTGAACGGTGAGTACAACGTGCATGGAACGATAACAGTATACGCCAGAAACCCTTGCAGGTAAAGTATACAACCGTCAAGCCTTTGCTCTGCGAACCGCGATTCGGTCGTTGATGTGACATTCACCATTACATCACTGACTAACAAAAAAAGCTCAGGATAAAATCAAGCTCTTGAAAAGACTCTTTGCGTGTAACCTTCTCCCCGTATTAGCTGTCCCGCTACTAGATAGTGACATAATGGTGTGCACATTAGTGTTTTGCAACGGGATAGCAAACGCCGAACTTGATTAGGATTTCCGCGTTCTTGTTGTTGATTGGAACCGCGACAGGGGCGGGCCAGGCTTCGACTCCAGAATCAACACTCCCTGACCCCCACGAACTACCACACAAAATCCCGTTAGTAAATGGAGAGGTCTTGGCCGACGGCGTGCTTGACGAATCCGTTTGGTCGGAAGCGTTTACGATGACGCTTGATTACGAGGTCCGACCCGGAGAAAATATCGAACCGCCGGTAAAGACAGAATTGTTAATGGCCTATGGTGAGTCAAACCTGCTCATCGCATTCAAAGCCTACGATCCTAATCCGGACGATATCCGTGCGCGCATGCGTGACCGAGACGAGATTGGATCGGACGACTGGGTCGCGATCAACCTCGATACGTTTAACGATGCCCGGCAGTCTTTCCTGCTGATGTGTAATCCGTTCGGCGTGCAAGCTGATTTCACTGAAGTTACTGGTGGGATGGGATCAGAATGGGACACAATCTGGGATAGCGGCGGCCGTATCCACGACTGGGGCTACGCAGTCGAGATGGTGGTCCCGTTCAGTTCACTGCGCTTCCAGCGCAGTGCGGAAGACCAAATCTGGGGTATTGACGCAATTCGTTCCTACCCGCGCAACGTTCGTCATCACATTGGCCTGTTCCCACGCGATCGTGACAACAACTGCTATCTGTGTCAGGCCGAGAAGATCGTCGGCTTCGCAGGGGCAGATCCCGGGCGAAGCATCGAAATTGATCCAACCATATCCGGAATCCTCTCGCAACAACGCCCAGAGGACAGCAACTATGGCCCCTTTGAAGACGG
>CAZKGR010000010.1:0-95934 GCA_964552465.1 uncultured bacterium | reverse complement strand
AAGGCCTGAAGAAGATCCAGATTATCAAACGGTTACTAAGCTGGACCTTCTTCACTTCACTGCGTTTCGTTCAGAATGACCTGAGTGGCAAGGTTCGCAGAAGTAAGAGCGTTCTCACGCCTTCATCATGGCAGGCATGATGGCGATTGCGTTCCTCGGGTTCAGTGGTTTGAGTGTGGGGTGAGGCAGGCGATAGGCTGTAGGCTATAGGTAAAGACTGCTGGTTGCTGTATTTGATTTGAAACTTTGATATGTAGAACAGAGCTGATTTTAATAACAGAGGATGCGAAGCACGTCATTCTGAAGGCCAAAGGCCTGAAGAAGATCCAGATTATCAAACGGTTACTAAGCTGGACCTTCTTCACTTCACTGCGTTTCGTTCAGAATGACTTGAAGTACATTTCTATCCAACATGGGGAGGTGCTTTATGTTTAAGGGAATGTGTGTTCTAATTGCGATGCTGATCACAGTTAATCCCATTTTTGCGATGGGATTCAGTCTGGATGCGTTGAATCAGGAAGAAGGTCAAGTTGGAATTGATCTTGCTCAAACAAATAAAACGTATGCTGATGGTTTGATTGAAGGAAAGATGTCAGCATCTCAATATTACAGCTCAATGGGTTGGTTCAATGGTGGATTTCTGTCAGGAGTGCTAGGAGGTCTCATTGGCACACTTGTCATTTGGGGTATGAGCACAATGGCTGATGTTGAACCACCAGCTGCTGATTTAAAACGAATTGAGAACTATTCCTCCGATTATAAACTCGGCTTTCTTCAATCATATGAAAATGAGGTAGAAAGTAAACGAACTAGAGCTGCTGTTGGCGGCAGTTTATTGGGTACTGTTTATATAGTTTCATTATTGTTAATGTCTACATACTATTAATAGGAATTCTAAAGTGTTGTGTTGCTGGTAGCTCACAACTCATAGCTCATAACTGGGTTTAGAACATGGATCCATCACTCATAGGCGCAATCGCATCGGTCGGCGGGCTCGGACTGCTGCTCGGCGGCGGGTTGGCGTACGCGTCACGCGTCTTCTTCGTAAAGGTCGACCCTCGCATCGAGGAAGTCGACGATGCGTTACCGGGCGCGAACTGCGGAGCGTGCGGGGAAGCGGGTTGCCGTCAGATGGCGGTTAAGGTCGTCGGCGGAACTCTGACTGCCACGGACTGCCCGGTTGCCAGCGATGACATCCGCGCGAAGGTCGCCGAGATCATGGGCGCGGCTGTCGAGACATCGGAGTCGAAGGTCGCGATCGTCCGTTGTCAGGGTTCGCCGGACAAATGCCCGGACCGTTTCGAGTACCAGGGCTTTGAGACCTGTATCGGCGCGGACAAGGTCGGGCACGGTCACAAGGCCTGCGACTGGGGCTGCACCGGGTTCGGCGATTGCGTGGCGGCGTGCCCGTTCGATGCGATGGTGATGGGCGCCGACCGTCTGCCGAAGGTGATGGACGAGAACTGCACCGGCTGCGGAAAGTGCGTTGAAGCGTGCCCGCGTGACATCATGGATCTCGTCCCGCGCAGCGCTGAGATCTACATCGCCTGCAAGAACGTCAACAAGACTAAGAAGGTTCAGGAAGTCTGCGACGTCGGCTGCATCGGCTGTGGAAGGTGCGCGAACAAGAAAGCGACACCATCCGGCCAGATTCAGATGAATGACGATACCAACCTGCCGGAATTCGACTATTCGATTAAGGACACAGCCCTTGCGGCCGTCCATGTCTGCCCGACCGATTCACTGGTTGACAAGAAAGCGGGCACACGTCCGATCTGGCACATCGATCCGACCAAGTGCAACGGTACCGGCGCATGCGCCAAGGCGTGTCCGGTGAAGAAGTGCATCACGGCTGGCGATGACGGCAAGTACGTGATCGATGCCGACATGTGTATCAGTTGCGGGCTGTGCGAACCGGTGTGTCCGAGTGATGCGATCTCGCCGATCCAGGTCAATGCGATCAGGCAGGCAGGATAACACAAGTCTACAGTCTGCAGTCCACAGTCTTCAGAAAAACCATTTACCACGGACTTCAGTCCGTGGTAAACAAAATACTGGCCCGTGTTGCAGAAGATGCAAACGCGGGCTATCTACTCTGCTAGTTCTGACTCGATAACCACCACTTCAAAGGCGAATCTGTTTTCAAGACTCAAGACTGTAGACTGTAGACTGAGGACTGAAGACTATGTCATCCGCGTTTGCGTCTTCTGCAACACGGGTCTGTACGATTGGATGCAGTTCTTTTTCTCCCGACTCCAGCCTCCCGACTCCAGCCTCAAGCCGAGTTCGAGAGATCAGCCTGTCTATCCAATGCGAAGGCCTGATGAATAATATCGGTTAAATTTGATGAGCCTAACCCACTGGTTTGTCCGACACTTTGGCTTGAGCCAATTCGACATTGGTACAAACTTTACGCGTAAAATGATCGTGAAAATTGGAACAGAGTGGCGGTTGAACAGGCACTAATTGAGTTCTATATTGTCCGCCAAGTTATGGCATCTCCTTGTGGATGCACGAGTTAGGACATACAAACGTTGTGCTATATCAATTCCGGCGCAGCGTATACCATTTTCGTTAGTCTGGCGCAAATCCCGCGTGGAAGTGAGGTTGGATGACGCCCGTAGAATTTGTTCCCGTACTGATCGTGTTCGCGATCATCGGCGGCTTTGCATACTTCGCATTGGCCGCTACCCACATTCTCGGCCCGAAGAAGTATAACCCTGTCAAGCAGGACACGTACGAGTGCGGCGTGGACTATGTCGGCGACAGTCGGCAACGGTTCTCCGTCAAGTTCTATCTCGTCGCGGTGCTGTTCGTCATGTTTGACCTCGAAGTTGTGTTCATGTACCCGTGGGCGGTCAACTTCAAGGAATTGGGGTGGTACGGTTTCTGGGCGATGAGCATCTTCCTCGTGATCCTGACCGCGGGACTGTTGTATGAGTGGAAGAAAGGAGCGCTCGAATGGGAGTGACGCAATGGCCGGGTGGCGAAGCGATCACAACCAAGCTGTCCGAGTTCGTCGGGTGGTCGCGTAAATACAGCACATGGCCGATGCCGTACGCGACAGCGTGCTGCGGCATCGAATACATGGCGACCATGGCTTCGCGCTATGACCAGGGCCGGTTCGGGTGGGAACGTCCGAGCTTCAGCCCACGTCAGGCCGACCTGCTGATCGTGATCGGTACGATTTCGATCAAGATGGCACCGGTACTCAAGCGCATCTACGACCAGATGGCTGAACCGAAGTACGTCATCAGCATGGGCGCATGCGCGAGCAGCGGCGGCATGTTTGATACATACAGCGTTGTACAGGGTGTGGATTCACTGTTCCCGGTGGATGTGTACGTCCCCGGCTGCCCGCCACGTCCGGAAACGTTGATGCTCGCCTACATGAAACTCCAGGAACAGATCCAACGCGAATTGGTCACGGAGGGCGACCGCAGATGACCCGTGACGAATTGAACGCCAAGCTCAAGGACGATCTGACCGCTCAGTTCGGCGAAGACATCGTATCGCTCGAGATGAGCTACGACCTGTTGGCGCTGACCGTGCCGGTTGAGCTTCATCACCAGGTCGCAGAGTGGGCGAAGAACGACGAGTTCTGGGAATTCAACCACTTCATCGACATCACAGCGGTTGATCAGTACGACCGTTTCGATACGCACCGCTTCGAGATAGTAGTGCACCTGCGATCACACAAGCATAACCTCAAGTTTCGCTATAAGTCCATGGTGCCCAAGAGCGATAATCCAACGGCTCCAACGCTTACCGATGTGTATGTCGGGGCGAGTTGGACTGAACGTGAGATTTACGATCTCATGGGAATCACTTTCACTGGTCACCCACGGATGACGCGGATACTCAGTCCTGATGATTTTGTCGGACATCCGTTGCAAAAGGATTTCCCAGTCAAGGGTCATCATCGAGGAGAGTTCCCCAAGGGTACAGTGGTCAGCAACAAGCGTCGAGAAGTAGCCGCACCTGTGACGAGACATGCGCCAGTTGATCAGGCCTTGCCGCGTACACCGTGGGAACAGCGGCGTGAACCGTTGCGCGAGAAGGAGAATGACGATGCTTAAACAAGTCATTGATCGCGCAATCGCTGAAGAGATGCAGCCGGAACAGCAGGATCTGTACGATCTCAATCTCGGGCCATCCCATCCGGCGACGCACGGTATCCTCGAGAACCGCATCAAACTTGATGGTGAGCGTATCGTCAAGTGTGAAGCGCATATCGGGTACTGCCACCGCAGCTTCGAGAAGCTGAGTGAACATTACAGCTACAACCAGGTGATCACTATAACCGACCGTATGAACTACGTCTCGTCAACGGCGAATAACATCGGTTGGACCCTGGCAGCGGAAAAACTGCTGGGCGTAGAAGTACCTAAGCTGGTTCAGTATGTCCGTGTGATCATGTTCGAGCTGAATCGTATCATCGATCACTTGATCCGGACCAGTATTCTCGCTGTCGATGCAGGAGCATACACAGGCTTCCTGTATTTCATGGAGCAGCGCGAACGCTCGTACAAGATACTTGAACGGCTGACAGGCGCTCGTCTGACGACGACTTTCGGTCGTGTCGGAGGATTGGACAAGCCGCTGTACCCGGAATTCAAAGCAGACATCATCGACTGGCTGAAGCCACTGCCGAAGGTGTTGCAAGAGTTCCATACTTTGCTCACTCGCAACCGCATCTTCATCGAACGTACCCGTGACATCAGCCCGATGACGCAGGAACGGGCGATGGAATACGGTTTCTCCGGACCGAACCTGCGTGCGACTGGATGTGATTACGACCTTCGGAAGAACGAACCGTATAGCAGTTACGAAGATTTCGATTTCGACGTGATCACAGGCACCACTGGCGATGTGTACGACCGTTTCATGGTCTGCATGCTCGAGATGGAAGAGAGCATCAAGATTATCAGGCAGGCCGTTGAGAATCTGCCAGACGGCCCTTATCACGCCGATGTGCCCGAGATATTCCTACCCGAGAAGAAGGATGTCTATTCCAACATGGAATCGATGATCCATCATTTCAAGATCATCATGCACGGCATCCGTCCACCGATTGGTGAAGTCTACCAGGCTGTTGAAACGCCGAACGGTGAACTCGGATTCTATTGTGTAAGTGATGGCGGTCCGAACCCGTACCGCCTGCATTTCCGGTCCCCCTGCATGTATTTCTACCAGGCTATCGAAGAGATGCTCGAGGGTGGACTGCTCGCGGATGCGATCATGACGATGTCCAGTGTAAATGTGATCGCAGGCGAACTGGAGAGATAAAGAGATATGGCCTACCAGCTAACCGCCGAAAGCCAGGCGCGGGTTAAGGATATCGCGACACGTTACCCGCATCCGATGTCAGGTATTTTACCTGCGATGCACATCGTGATGGCTGAAACCGGATGGGTCAGTCGTGAGGCTTGCGATCATGTCGCAGAGCTGCTCGACGTCCCGAAGATCAAGGTGTACGAAGCACTCACATTCTACACCTATTTCCCACAGAAACCGGTAGGGAAATACCATATCCAGTTCTGCCACAACATCTCCTGCAACCTGCGTGGCGCTGAGAGTTTTATCCAGCACCTCAAAGACAAGCACGATATCCAGGAAGACGAAGTCACGGATGATGGCCTGTTCTGCCTGCACCGCGTAGAATGTCTTGGTGCGTGCGGAAATGCGCCGATGATGCAGGTGAACGATGATTATTACGAAAACCTGACCCTTGAGAGCATGGATGAGCTGATCGAGGGTTGGAAGAAATCTGCCGGCAACGGCAAAGCATGAGACGTAGCCCGGGTTCGTGAACCCGGGGATGGTGACCGTTTCGAGGACCCCGGGATCAGCGATCCCGGGCTACATCGAGAACAACATGGCCCTAGAGAAAATCGTATTCAAGAATCTTGATATCCCCGAGATGACTGAGCTCAAGAAGTACGAAGAGCATGGGGGATACAAGCAGTGGAAGCGGGTGATGCAGGACAAGGTCACCGCTGACGAGGTAATTGATGTCGTCAAGGCATCAGGACTCCGTGGACGAGGTGGCGCTGGCTTCCCGACGGGTCTCAAGTGGAGCTTTGTGCCCAAGGATTCCCCGAAGCAGAAATATGTGCTCTGCAATGCGGACGAATCAGAGCCGGGCACGTTTAAAGATCGTGAGATTCTTGAAAAGACACCACATCAATTAATCGAAGGCGTATTGCTAGCCGCCTATGCGATTGGCTCGAACACGTCCTACATCTACCTGCGCGGCGAGTTCGTCAAGGGCTGGAAGATGATCGAGCACGCGCTCGCCCAGGCACGTGAAGCCGGATATATCGGCAAGAATGTGTTCGGTAGCGGCTACGACATCGACGTCTGGACACATCGAGGTGCAGGCGCATACATCTGCGGTGAAGAAACCGCTATGATCAACAGCCTGGAAGGTCTGCGGGGCGAGCCACGTTTAAAGCCACCATTCCCGGCAGTTGAAGGATTCTATCGCAGTCCGACTATCGTCAACAATGTAGAAACCTTGGCCAGCGTACCACTTATCATCGAGAACGGTGCGGATTGGTACACCCAGTACGGTACCGAGAAATCGCGCGGCACCAAGTTGTGGAGTGTCAGCGGGCATGTCCAGAACCCGGGCGTTTACGAAGTCCCTATGGGCTACCCGATGAAGAAGTTCTTCGAGGAAGAGTTGGGTGGCTGCTGGAATGGGAACAAGCTCAAGGGCGTGATTCCGGGCGGATCGTCCGTCCCGATGATGACTCCGGACGAGTTTCTCGCCTGCACGATGGACTACGAAAACATCGCCGAACACGGTTCGATGCTTGGATCGGGCGGAATGATTGTCTTCGATGAAACAGCGTGCCTCGTTGAAGCGTCAACAGTTCTGGCCCAGTTCTATGCACATGAGTCTTGCGGTCAATGCACACCGTGCCGTGAAGGGTGCGCATGGGTGCTGCAGCAGTTAAAGGATATCGAGGCCGGACAGCCGGTACCAATGGCCAAAGATGTCCTGCTCAGTGTGTTTGAACAGATCTACGGCAACACCATTTGCCCGCTGGGTGATTCAATAGTCATGCCGATCAAGTCGATGATTGAGAAGTTCCCGGAAGAGTTCGAATACTACATCCGGGAAGGCAAGTCGATGATCACCGGCAAGACACGTCTGGCGCATCTCGCAGTACCGGATAAACCGGAAAACTTCCGTCGCGGGCAACCGTTCAACTACCCGCGCGAGCAGGATTACACGACCGATTTCGACAAGGTCGCGCATGATGTCAGCCGTGGCCCGGAGCCGATGTTCACCAAGCTCCCGCCATTGGATTGATAGAGATTTTATTACCACGGACTGAAGTCCGTGGTAAGCAAATAGCTAGCATTCAGTCAATTCGTAGCGGAAAATTCCGCTGAAAGAGTCACAGGGAGCTAGGCAAAAAAATGCCCAACGTGACCATAGACGGCAAGCAGGTAGAAGTCCCGGATGGTGTGACCATTCTGTGGGCGGCCCGCAAGGCCGGTGTCAACATTCCGACGTACTGTTACTACCCGTGGTTCCCACCACAGGGCAACTGCCGCATCTGCCTGACTGAGGTCGAAGGCATTGGCAAGTTGCAGATCGGCTGCCAGACGCCGATCCGTGACGGGATGGTCGTGCACACGAACAACGAACGCGTGTTCAAGGCCCGCCGTGGGGTGATGGAATTCCTGCTGCTGCACCATCCGCTTGATTGCCCAATCTGCGACCAGGCAGGTGAGTGCGATTTGCAGGACTTTGGGTACAAGTACGGATATCCCGTCGGACGCACGCGTTACGAGCGCCACACGTTCCCAAAAACTGACTACGGCGAGAAGATCGCGAAGGAAATGAATCGTTGTATTCATTGCCGTCGCTGCATCCGTCTCACCGAAGACTACATGGGTGTGAGCCACATCGGCGCGCTAGGCCGAGGCACACACACCGAAATCGGTTCGTTCGTCGAAGCTGCGATTCCGAGTGGTTGGGCGGGTAATGTCATCGACGTCTGCCCGGTTGGTTGTTTGACCGACAAAAAGATGCGTTTCTCCGCGCGAATCTGGGATCTCGAACATGTCCCGGCACGCCTGAAAGAATCCGCAATGAAAGATCCGGTCAAGTGCAAGAACGGATCTGAGGCGATGCTCGGCCTGTATCGCGGCAAGATTTATCGCGTGACTGCGCGAATGGACGAATACGGCGCGATGAAGGCGATGATCTGCGACGAAGCCCGCTTTGAACACTACAACCTCGACGACTGGATCATCGAGGAAGATGTTGATATCACTACGCCCGTCAAGGGTGGTCCGCGCACGGCGAAGGAACTTGAGGATGCCGCGCGCAAAGAGCTCGAAGCTGCCAACGGTAACGGTTCCGGCGAGTCAGCTGAACCAGAAATTGCCGAAGTAGCTGAAGATGCAGCCGACAGCGGTGATGATACCGCGAAATCGGAGTAAGTCGATGACTGAGATCGGCATTTTCCTACTGGAAAAATCTATCGTAGCGGTCTTCATTTTCGTGGTGTTGCTGGCGATTGTCGCTTATGCAACACTCGGTGAACGAAAGATTGCAGGCTTTTTCCAGGATCGTCATGGTCCGAACCGTGCTGGCCCGTGGGGATTGCTTCAGGTGGTGGCGGATGGTGTCAAATTCTTCATGAAGGAAGACATCATTCCGGATCGGACGAACAAGGTTCTGTTCGTCTTGGCTCCGACATTCACCTTTATGGCTGCCGGGTTCTTGATGGCCGTAATTCCGTATGGTGACCGGATGATCATCGGTGGACGTGAAGTATTACTTCAAATCGCTGATATCAACATTGGCCTGCTGTATATCCTCGCGATCGGATCGCTGGGGGTGTACGGGATCATCGTCGGCGGCTGGGCTTCGAACAACAAGTATTCGCTGATGGGCGGGCTGCGTTCGTCGAGCCAGATGATCTCCTACGAGATCGCCATGGGACTTGCGATAGTAGCGCTGGTGCTTGATCACGGTTCGTTTTCCTTGCGCGAGATCGTGCTAAACCAGACTGGTCCGATCTGGAACTGGAGTCTGTTCACGCATCCGCTCGGCTTCATCATTTTCCTGGTCGCGACGTTCGCAGAAGCAGCACGTGTCCCATTCGATCTGCCAGAAGCTGAAAACGAACTGGTCGCCGGATTCCACACCGAATACTCTTCGATGAAGTTTGGCTTGTTCATGTTCGGCGAATATGTCCACATGACCATCGCATCCGGCTTGATCGCGACGCTGTATTTTGGCGGCTGGTCGATACCATTTGTGACAGCGCCTGCAGAACCCGGTATCATGTGGGGATTACTGACCTTCGGCGTGTTCTGGGCGAAGACATTATTCTTCATGTTCGTCTTCATGTGGGTGCGTTGGACGCTGCCGCGTTTCCGTTACGACCAGTTGATGAATCTTGGCTGGAAACGGCTGATCCCGCTGGGATTGATCAACATCGTCGTGATGGCGATTATCCTGCTGTGGACCGGCGGCGCGGGAATGAATTAAACCAGCGCTGAGCGATGGGCTCTGAGCTGTGAGCAAAACAATTGTAGTGGGCGTAGACCGGCGAAAATCGCTGGGTTATTACCGCCGATACAGATAGAGGTAGCTGATGGCGAAACAGCCACCACAGAACGATCCGTTCCGCAAGTACAATCTAACCCTTGCTGAACGCATGTACCTGCCGGCAATTGCGAAAGGGATGGGGGTAACTCTGTCGCACTTCTTCCGCAAGCCAGTGACTGTGCAATATCCTGAGCAGAAGGTGGAAGTGAGCCACCGTTGGCGTGGACGCCATACCCTGAAGCGGGATGAGTTTGGACGTGAACGATGCGTCGGCTGCCAGATGTGTGAACTCGCATGCCCGGCGGACGCGATCACGATTCAGGCGGCGGAAGTTCCGCCAGAACGTCGTCATTTGCACCCGACAGAACGTTATGCAGCGATCTACGAGATCGATATGCTGCGCTGCATCTTCTGCGGGATGTGTGAAGAAGCGTGCCCTGAAGCGGCGATTTTCATGACACCGTTCTACGAGTTCGCGGATGACAGCCGTGACCTGTTGATCTATACGAAGGAAATGCTGACCGAGAAGACCGGCGGTCCCATTTTCTATAAGGACTGATTATGGATTCACAAACGATTGTCTTCGCCATCATTGCACTGATCAGCCTGTTCAGCGGAATCATGGTGGTGACACGCAAGAACCCAGTTTACAGCATTCTGTATCTCGTGCTGACGTTCTTCTGTTTCGCGGGATTCTACGTGATGCTCGGGGCAACATTTCTCGCCGCGATCCAGATTCTGGTCTACGCAGGCGCGATCATGGTCCTGTTTTTGTTCGTGATCATGATGCTCAACTTGCGCGAACCAGAGAAGATGGAGGGGGGCACATCCTTCTTCCAGACACTGGGTTTCATCGTAGCGGGCGGGTTCGCAATCCTGTTGCTGGCGTTCTTCGTCGGAAAGCCGGGACCGGGTGTGCCGCCTTTCCCGCCAGGAGATGCTGCATACGCGTTAGGCGATGCGAAGCAACTGGGGACATTGCTGTTTACGGACTTCGTCTTCCCGTTTGAGATCGCTGGTATCCTGTTGCTGGCGGCTGTGATTGGTGCTGTGGCGCTGGCAAAACGAGATCGGGCGTAATCATGGAACTGACTTTAGGCCTGAACCACTATCTGATCCTTGCGGCGATGTTGTTCTGCATCGGGGTGATGGGTGTGCTCACACGTCGCAACATTCTGGTCATCTTCATGTCGGTCGAACTGATGCTGAATTCGGCTAACCTGACCTTGATCGCGTTCAGCCATTACCTGATGAACGCGACCGGGATGGTCTTCACCTTCTTCACACTGACCGTTGCGGCAGCGGAAGTCGGCGTGGGGCTGGCGATTGTTATCACCATTTTCCGGAACACAGAATCGTTGGATATCCGGAAGCTGAATTTACTTAAGAACTAAGTTTGTATTGCCTCGGACTTCAGTCCGTGGTGTATAAAAGTAGCAAGAGTATCCACGGACTGAAGTCCGTGGTAAGTGTTGAAAAGTCAATATCCTGAATTGTCGCGGAGTTTTTTGTCCGTGGTAAGTAAATGATAAACACGTTTCCCCTCGGGGAGGTTTAGGTGGACCACAGCATGGAACAAGCAGCCGAGCAGGTGCATCAAGCCGCAGAACATGTCGCGGCGGCGGCCGGGAACGTTCCCGACCTGCATTATGCGATCTGGCTGCTCCTCTTTCCCTTGATCGGTGCCGTTCTTAACGGGCTTATTCTGAGAAAGAATATCCCGGAGAAGTTGACTGGCTGGATCGGCAGTCTGATGATCATGGGCAGTTTTGGAATCGCAGTCAAGTTGCTCCTTGATCTGCTCAAGCTCGATCCGCATCACAGGTCAATTGACGTCACATTCTTCCAGTGGATGCATGTCGGAAACCTGCATCTCGACTTTGCATTCCTGATCGACCCGCTGTCAATTGTGATGCTGCTCGTCGTTACCGGCATCAGCTCGCTTATTCATATCTATTCCATCGGATACATGCACGGTGACCCACGGTTCAGAGTGTTTTTCAGCTATCTGAACCTGTTTGTGTTCTTCATGCTGATTCTCGTACTTGGTAACAACTACCCGATCATGTTCATCGGTTGGGAAGGTGTGGGTCTCGCATCATACCTGCTGATCGGATTCTGGTGGGAGGACATGGAAAAAGCCACGGCGGGTATGAAAGCCTTCGTGGTAAACCGTATCGGCGACTTTGGCGTGTTGATCGCCATGTTCCTGATGTTCACGCATCTCGGCACTCTGACCTTCAACGAAGTCTTTCCGGCTGCGGCGAACGCCTGGTCGCATGATCTGAACAATGGCATCGTCGTCGCCATCGGCTTGATGCTGCTGCTCGGCGCTGCTGGTAAGTCTGCACAGTTTCCGCTGTATGTCTGGCTGCCGGACGCGATGGCTGGCCCGACACCTGTGTCTGCATTGATACACGCCGCGACGATGGTAACCGCCGGCGTGTACATGATCGCCCGTTCGTCCATGTTCTACGTGCTGGCACCGAACGCTGCGTTCGTCGTCTCGATGATCGGTGGATTCACGGCGCTTTTCGCCGCAACCATCGGCCTGCGACAGTTCGATATTAAGAAAGTGCTCGCTTACTCAACTGTTAGCCAGCTTGGCTACATGGTAATGGCCTGCGGTGTGTTCGCGTTTGGTGCGGGCATCTTCCATCTGATGACGCACGCGTTCTTCAAAGCCCTGTTGTTCCTTGGTTCCGGAGCGGTGATCCACACGATGCACGGTGCATTGCATCATGTTCACGACCACCACACCGACCCACAGGACATTCGCAACATGGGCGGCCTGCGCAAAAAGATTCCGGTTACATTCTGGACCTTTATGCTCGCCACGTTGGCAATTGCTGGTATTCCAGGGTTCTCCGGCTTCTTCAGCAAGGATGAAATCCTTGCGTACGCATTCATGTTCTTCAGCGGTAACGGTGGTGTTGCCATTCTGCCGTATCTGCTGGGATTGATCGCGGCGGGAATCACGGCGTTCTACATGTTCCGCCTCGTATTCCTGACTTTCTACGGTGCGTATAAAGGCCCAGAAGGCAGTGAAGAAGGGTTGAAGGAAAGCCCGCCGGTGATGACGCTGCCGTTGGTGCTTCTTGCGATCCTATCGGTGATCGGTGGTTTCATTGGATTACCGCCAGTCCTTGGCGAACACCTGAACAAGATGCATGACTGGCTGGAACCAGTTTTCGCACCATCCTTTGCTGCTGTTCATTATCACGCGGAACATCTGCCAATTTCGACAGAATGGGTGTTGATAGCTATCGCGGTAGCTACGGCCGTATTTGGCATCTTCCTCGCGTGGTTCTTCTACATGAAGCAGAAGCGCGTAGCTCAGCCGGATGATATGCAGACCGGCTTTGGCAAAGTGTTGTGGAAGAAGTACTACATGGACGAAATCTATCACGCCGGAGTCGTTCGTCCGCTGATTGGATTGTGCAATGTCTCGTGGAAGTGGTTCGACGAGAAGGTGATTGACGGTGGCATGGTTCACGGAACCGCCCGCACTGTGAAGTGGAGTGGTAGTGTGTTGCGGAATCTGCAGACTGGTATAGTCGGGTCTTATGCCGTGCTACTGGTGATTGGCGTGATCGTCATATTGCTGTCGCTGTACATCAGGTAGTCTGGGTTTGACCCTGCTGCTGGCAAGTAGGGATGATCAAACGATTTGGCATTCTTCGATCCTTGTCTGTTCGCAGACAGGGGCATGAACACCGGTTATGGCTGGGTAGTATGATAGCCCACAGCCCATAGCCCATAGCCTTTGGGGAGACCGCAATGTCCTTGTGGTTAACCAGCATAGTGTTTATCCCGTTGCTCGGGGCACTGTTGCTGATCCTGGTTCCATCATCGAAATCTGCGTTCATACGTGGATGGTCATTTGTGGTGATGTTGATCGGGTTCATCGTCAGCCTGCCGCTGTTTTGGGCGTACGATACGAGCACGGCAGCTTTCCAGTTCGTGGAAAGGTTACCCTGGATTCCTTCTATTGGGATCAACTATCATTTGGGCTTGGATGGGATCAGTCTGCTGCTCGTACTGCTGACTACATTCCTCGGTCCAATTGTGATCCTGGGTAGCGGAGCGATCAAGAAACATCTTAAGGGCTATTTCATCAGCATCCTGTTGCTGCAGACAGGTATGCTGGGGACATTTGTTGCCCTTGATCTGTTCCTGTTCTACATCTTCTGGGAAGTCATGCTCATCCCGATGTACTTCCTGATCGGGATCTGGGGTGGCGTGGAACGTATCTACGCGGCCGTCAAATTCTTCATCTACACGATGGTAGGCTCGCTGTTGATGCTGGTCGGCATCCTGTGGATCTACTTCAACACGACAGTTCCGGGACTCGGGCACACATTTGATTACACCTTGCTGATGCAGCACGCGAATTTCCCGTTGCAGGCTCAGTTGTGGCTGTTTGCCGCCTTCGCGCTGGCATTCGCGATCAAAGTGCCGATGTTCCCGTTCCATACGTGGTTGCCAGACGCACACGTGCAGGCACCAACAGCCGGTTCGGTCATCCTGGCCGGCGTGCTGCTGAAGATGGGAACCTACGGCTACATCCGCTTCGCGATGCCGATGTTCCCCGATGGAGTTGAGTTCTTCAAGCCTGCGATGATCGCGTTGGCAGTGATCGGAATCATCTACGGCGCGTTGGTATCAATCGCTCAAAAGGACATGAAGAAGCTGGTGGCGTACAGTTCGGTCAGCCACCTTGGCTTCGTGATGCTCGGTCTGTTCGCTCTGAACGCGCAGGCGGTCAGCGGCGCGTTGATCCAGATGATCAACCACGGGCTGTCAACAGGCGCATTATTCCTCCTGGTCGGGATTGTGTATGACAGACGTCATACACGGATGATTGCTGACTACGGTGGAATCGCCAAAGTGATGCCGTGGTACGCAGTTGTGTTTACTGTAGTTGCACTCTCCAGTATCGGAATGCCAGGTTTGAACGGCTTCGTCGGTGAATTCCTGATCCTGGTTGGAGCGTTCAAAACCGCACCAGTATGGGCAATTATTTCCGCAACAGGGGTTATTCTTGCCGCCATCTATCTCCTCTGGATGTTGCGTCGTGTGTTCTACGGCCCGATGACGCACAAGGAGAATGAGTCGCTGAAAGATCTGACCAGGTGGGAGTGGGCAACATTGCTGCCGCTGCTGGTCTTTATCGTGTGGATTGGTGTCTACCCGAAACCATTCCTGTCCAAGTTCACCGTCTCGATCCAGCATTTCCTGGAACAGGCAATCCGCTAAGGACAGGAGGAGTTTGACATGTTTGATCTTGCCACTATGCAGATCGGCCGTTTGCTTCCGGAGATGATTCTGATAGGGGTTGCGCTGGTCGCGATCCTGGTTGACGTCATCCTGCCGCGAGGGAAGAGCACACGCGGTGTGCAGGGTAGCGTCATGATCGGCTTGCTGGTCGTGATGGCATCAGCGTTCTACACCCGGGAAAACACCGGTACCGCTTTTGGCGGCATGGTGATGATCGACGGATTCACCTACTTCTTCCGACTGATCCTGACCTTTGTTACCCTGTTGATTGTTGCGGTGAGTGAAAAATACATCGAGATCGCCAGAATCCGGGTCGCTGAATACTACTTGCTGCTGGTGTTCAGCCTGTTCGGCATGCTATTGATGGTCATGGCGCAAGACCTGTTGATCATCTTCCTCGGCATCGAGACCATGTCGATCAGCCTGTATGCACTGGTTGGTATGGCGCGTCATAGGATGTCATCGAACGAAGGCGCGATCAAGTACTTCCTGCTCGGTGCGTTCACAACAGGATTCTTTGTTTACGGTATCGCCCTGATGTTCGGCGTGGTTGGCTCGACAAACCTGACGGACATCATGCTCTATATGAGCAGTCACATTGGTAATCTGCCGATTTTGGCCTGGGCGGCTTCGGGATTGATTCTGGTGGCGTTCGCGTTCAAGGCAGCGCTGGTGCCGTTCCATTGGTGGTCACCAGACGCGTACGAAGGTGCGCCGACGACAATCACTGCGTTCATGTCCACCGCACCGAAGGCTGCAGCTTTCGCTGTCTTCCTGCGTGTGTTCTACGTCGCGTTCGGAGAGATGTCCACGGAATGGACGACAGTCCTGTGGTGGATCGCTGCGATCACGATGACATTCGGTAACCTGCTCGCATTGCAGCAGGACAGCGTCAAACGCATGCTCGCGTTCTCGAGCATCACGCACGCTGGCTACTTGGTGGTCGCACTGTTGACCTTCGACCAGATCGGCGCGGCTGCGATGCTGTTCTACCTCGTTGTGTATGCGCTGATGAATGTTGGCGCATTCCTGATCGCTATTGCGGTCAACAAGAACGAGGACGACAACAAGGGCTACCATTTCAACGACTACAAGGGCCTTATCTGGCGTAAGCCGTGGATGGCGCTGGCGATGCTGGTGTTCATGCTCGCTTTGGCAGGAATACCACCAACAGCAGGATTCTTCGGCAAGTACTATATCTTCAGCGCTGCGGTGAAATCTGGTTTCATCGGACTGGCGGTTATCGGCATGCTGAACGGTGCGGCGAGCGTCTATTACTACTTGCGTCTGATCGTCTACATGTTCCTCAAGGATCGTGACGAGGCAAACGAACCGGTAGGATTCAACCTGAACAGTGCGATGGTGCAGGTGGTTGTGATCTGTGTGGTATTAGTTCTGTTGGTCGGCTTGTTCCCTGACTTCCTGCTGAACGTCGCGACGCAGTCGGTGACCGTGTTGATGTGATGAAGTGCAAAGTACTGAGTCTTGAGTCCTGAGTCTTGAGCAAAAGCAATTACCACGGACTTCAGTCCGTGGTAAGCAGAAATGAACATACACGGGGACACTTTCTCCTGAAAGTGTCCCTTCTAGCATTTAGTACGGTGAACCTGTTGGATTTGGTCTACGAATGAAATTCAGCTGGAATCCTCTATCTGAATTTCCATTGTCATCCACAACTAACTGTAGTCGCGGCGATGTTTGGCTGAAGATGTACTGGATGCGCTTTGGAAAATCATGTTCATTGTTCAAAAACACATACACTGAATCGCCATCTGTTTCGCTAAGTGGAAACATGATGGGCTGATCGTTATGTGGAACATCAGCGATATAGTTCAAAACACCATCGATCTCTCGCAGTTCCAACCATTCGAATGTTGATGTATCACCCTCGGCACTAATTGTAAATCCAACGCCGACATGGATTGCCGCCCTCGTGAACCACCATGCTTCGATCACAGTACTGCCGTTAGGTTGTTCAGCGACCCAGCGGCCTTCCAGCTTGTTGAATAACTGTATTGATGTTCTACCAGGACTTGCAAAACACACTGCTTCCATTGACAACAGCAAGAAGAGCACGAGTGAAATGATCTGTTTCATTCGAATCTGGTTCATCTAACATCCTCCCGATTAGTTCGTCAATTTCCTTTGCAATGAATCAATCTTGCCTTCCATCGTACTGTCTTTATCCCGCCGATCATCGATCTTGATCACGGTCGCAACGCGTGGAGCACCAGTATCAACCAGAGCCAAGTGCATCTTCCTGGCAACATCCCAGACATCCTCGAAAGATCCTTCCAAGGTGCTGAACATTGGTCCGAGCTCATGTTTCACACGTTTGTCGTCCTGAGCGACCTTGATCGCTTTCGCAACATATTCACTTACGCTGGTCGACTCGGTACCGGCAGGGGCGACACTGATCGCGAGCAGAGCCATATGGTTCTCCAAATGTAGGATTAGCAGCACTTAGCCTGGAACTGTACCGTTGCTTTGGAGTGGATAAGATAGTTTATTAGGCGCAATGATTGGGAGTCTCCCGCAAGCTGGATTGACTTGTCAAACGGCACATCGAGCGCTACCTTTCGTTTCTCGGAATTCTAACAAAGAAGCAGGATTGAACGATGAAGGCTGGTATCCATCCAAAGTATCACTACGTCGAAGTGTCATGCGCTTGCGGCGATAAGTGGAATACCCGCAGCACACAAGCGGGTGAGATCAAAGTTGAAATCTGCTCGGCATGCCACCCGTTCTTCACAGGTAAGCAGAAGCTCGTTGACACGGCTGGCCGTGTTGATAAGTTCTATCGCAAGTACGGAATGAAGCAGAACGCGTGAGCTCCGGCAACGGGAAAAATCCCGCGGACAAACGTCCAATGGTTGGCGGTCAGGCAGTGCTCGAAGGCGTGATGATGCGCTCGCCGTGGCGTATTGCGGTTGCTGTACGCAATCCCGAAGGCGAGATCATCACTCGCAGTGCTCCGTTCAACAGCATCACCAAACGCAACAAATTCCTCGGCATACCTGTGATGCGAGGTGCGGTAGGTCTATTTGAAGCGCTGAAGATCGGTCTGGACGCACTCTCCTGGTCCGCTGAGATCGCAGAAACCGAGTCAGATAAGAAACGGTCAAAAGCGAGCCGGATCTGGGAGATGGTCATTTCGATCGCGCTCTCGGTCGTGTTGGCAGTTGGCTTGTTCATGGTTGTACCGTACGCCGCTGCGGAAGCGACGCCGATGGAAAACAATCCGTTCCTGTTTCACACAGTCGCGGGTTCGTTACGCATTTTGCTCCTGCTTGGTTATATGCTCGCCATCTCGTTGATTCCTGATATCACACATGTGTTCCAGTATCACGGAGCTGAGCACAAGTCCATCTTCGCGTGGGAGAAGATGCTCACGCTTGAGACACCGAACGCATGCGCACAGAGCCGTTTCCACCCACGTTGCGGGACCAGCTTCCTGTTGCTCGCCGCGGTATTGACGATGATCGGGTTCGCGCTATTCGACGCGGTCTGGGTGTCAAAGTTCGGCGACTTCAGCAACATCTTCACCCGGCTGGCGATTCACTTGCCGGTTATCCCTCTGATTGCGGGATTATCGTACGAAGTGCTGCGTCTCGTCGAAAAGCACTCAGAAGAGAAGCTATGGCAACCGTTGGTCAAACCGGGATTCTGGCTGCAACGGATCACTACGCGTGAACCAGACGAAGGTCAGGTAGAAGTCGCGCTCGAGTCGTTACGTGAAGCGTTATTGCAGGAAGATGAAGCCTACGAAGGTCCGGCACGGCAATATGCACTACCTGATAAATTGGAACCACAGCCGGTCATGAGTTAACATTATCCGCCCGCACAAGCGGGCGTTTTTATTGCGTGGAGGGTGCATGCTGTCACGTCAAGGCGAAAGAGCACAGTTTGGTCATGATGCCCTGAGCGAAGCGTTCCCGGCTGAAATTATCACCAAATTCAAGGGCTATTATTTGCCGTGGATACAGGAAGCACTCGAATCATCTGACGACGACTTGATCTGGAAACGACCAAACGAAGATGTTAACAGCATCGGGAACCTTCTGCTACATCTTGAAGGCAATGTCCGTCAATGGTTGATTCATGGGCTTGGTGGAGCGGAGGATAACAGAGATCGTGATTCAGAATTCTCAGCGGATTCAGGTGCTGACAAGTGGAAGTTGTTCGAAAAGCTTTCAGCAACCGTAAATGAAGCCTGCGATATTATCATGAGTCCCAGGACAGAACTAGAATGGCTGCGTCAAACAAACATCCAGAATTTTGACACGAACGCATTGAACGCTATTCTTCATGTCACAGAACATTTCGCGTACCACACCGGTCAGATTGTCACACTCGTTAAATCAGCCAGTGGTCAGGATCTGAAGTTTTATGATCTGTAGACAGACTCCAATACTTAGATAGAATTGAAATACTTGAGCGAGGCGATAGCTTTGACGAGCCTGATGGTGTGAATCGCTTCACGAAAAGTCTTATATTTGTCGTGATTGTTTCCTGTACATCCCCGTTGCGTGGAGTGGTAGATGGCTGAAAACTACAACATTAATGAAGTTTTTGAGATGGCTGTTCAGATGGAACGGAATGGTGCTCGTTTCTATCGTAAAGCTGCGAGTAATCTAGATGTTAGTCACGCCACAGAAATGATGCTCGAGTTGGCAGCGATGGAAGATGATCACGAACGTATTTTCATTCGCATGAGAGAAAGGATCGCCAAGAAAGAATACGGCGACATGATGTATGATCCACAGGGTGAGGCAGAACAGTACGTTCAGGCGATGATGTACGGAAAAGTCTTTGGGGATGAAGGGGATCCAACCCGACTGTTGACCGGAAAGGAAACTCTGGCGGACGTATTGAAAACAGCAATCCTGCTTGAAAAAGATGCCGTTTCATTCTATTCGGGAATTAAAATCCTCATGCTGGAGGATCAGGGTAAGAAGAAACTGGACTACATCGTCAAGGAAGAGATGAGCCATGTTACCCTGCTTACCCGACGTCTCGAACAAACATTGAAAGATTGAAAACCCAGCATGCCGAACGTTTGGCATGCCCTTGTAAACACAACACAAACAACAAAAGTTGATGAAGAGAGAAGAGGTCAGGATGAAGTCTTGGAAAATGCTTGCGATGGTCGTGATGGTGATGGCACTCGTCGCATGTTCAACAGGTGAAAAAGAAGTCGAAGCCGAGGCACAGGTAACAGTTCACGGTGAGCCGATCACATTGACCGATGTGACCTCGATCGACGACATAATGATGAATCCCGACGATTACCTGGACAAGGTCGTGCTGATCAGTGGACAAGTGAACGGTCGCTGCATGGGTTCTGGTTGCTGGATCTCAATCGACCGCGGTGTTGACCACGAAGGATTCATTGTTCGGACCGAGGATGAATCATTCATCTTTCCAGCGGAATGCGTTGACCATAAGGTCACTGTCCAGGGTAAGCTGCAGCTGAAGGGCCCGAAAATAGATGAACATGCTGAAGCAGCAGTTGATCATGTGTGCCCGAACCCGGAGTATTATTTCTACCCGATGGGAATCAAGATCGAAGCGTAAGTTGATTGGTTAGCAGATATTTAAGCGGATGTTGGATCATGTGATCCGGCATCCGCTTTATGCTCAGAAGTCGCTCAAATCACCAGTGAACAGGAAAATGAGGAATCCGTTTGGCGTTATAACAGCCGCATTCTCGAATTTACCTGATTCTCCCTTAGTTGACCATTCAAAAACCCACCCTGCTCTATGTAGCTCTTCGATCAAATCCGTCTGGTGGGGGGAGAAAAAAGTCAACGCCGGTTGGTCGTAGTTCGTGGTTTCATGAACACCGACGGGGAGTGTTCTATCACCGAGGATTCCCCATTTCTCAGGTTGATCATACGGCCCGCCGACTAACTGGAATCCCACTTGTTGCCAGAAAGTAACCTCGGATTCAAAATCACTCACAGGTAACGCAAGCTCACCAACGATTCCAACTTTTGAAAATGGTGGTACTCGATCAGGGTGTTGGAAGACTTCAGATGATTGCAGAAATAAAGGGGCGCCGTAAGGGCTGACTGCGACCGCAGCTTCTATCTCACCATTGGAATCTGTGAATACCTCTACTTCTATACCTGCAGTTCGCAAGCCATCAATATCAACCTGAATCTCATCGCAATAAACCCCGACCGTGGGGGAAGGGAACTCCATTTGGTACAAACCGATGAAGATCGATCCATCGGTCATAATACGATGTGGTCCAGGATTGTTGGTTTGGTTGGGACTGGTGCGGAACCCGAGCAATTCGAAGAACTTGACTTCAGCGTCAAGATCTTTGACTGAAAATCCGAATTCACCTCGGGAAATATCCACAGGTCCTCCGCTGTCGATAACTAATGGATTACGGCAATTGTGCAGGCTGACCGCTTAGAGAATATGCAATCAGGTTAGTCCCCATGCGCAAAGCAGCTCTGCGCTTATCAGCCGGGACGTTGTGCACATCAGGATCTTCCCATCCATCGCCAAGATCGCACTGGTAGCTGTAAAATAGTACAACTCGCCCTTCATGAATGATTGCGAATCCCTGAGCAGGATCACCATCGTGTTCATGAATCTTCGGCAACCCGTTTGGGAATGCGTAAATCGTATGGAATATCGGATGGTCAAAGGGAAGTTCGACCAACTCACGTTCTGGGAATACCTTGCGCAGTTCTCGTCGGAAAGATTCATCCAAACCGTAATTGTCGTCCACATGCAGAAAACCGCCTGCAAGAAGATAATCCCGCAAGTTGGATGCTTCCTCGTTATTCAGTCGGATATTGCCATGCCCGGATAGATACAGATATGGATGACGGAACAAGTCTTCATCCAACAGGCGAACAGACTTCTCTTTCTCATCTGTTTCAATACCTAGCGATTCCGTGACGAATCCTTGCAGATTTACGAGGGAAGAAGGATCGCAATACCAGTCCCCGCCACCGTCATAGTGAACACGTGCGATAGAGAACGATTCCGCGAAAACGAGAGATGGTAGAAACAGGAATGCCAGAATGATGTTTCGATGAACAGTTAACAAACGCATACGATCGAATCCACTATTAAGAAGCCATGTCTGTCATACTCACCATTCTATTCAGATTCTCCATCACCCGGAGTGAAAACTTGGAGATCGATAAGTATGCTACCTAAATCCCAGCGGACAATTCCCACATCCTGGGCGTAATACACGTAGCTGGTATCAATATATTCAGGGAAAGGATCATACTGGCTGTGCTTGATCTCCTGGACGACCAGGGCATCGAAAGGTCCGGCTTCCGTGATTAACGAGTGAGACAAAGAGATGATCTCACAATCGATATAGTAGATAGAGTTATTGTCGCTATTGTTCACTTTGCGCCATCCTGCGCCTTCGTAGAACGGACCTTCCAATTCCATGTATCCGCCGGCATGATCAGCAGAAGCGGATGATATGAGGTTTAATCCACTCCAACGGATATATTCAGAGTGTGTTCCACCTTGGGTTGTAACTTCAATTGTAGCTTCAGGCCCAGCGGTTCTTTCGACAACCTCAACCGTCTGGTAAATGAATTCGTCACCACCAGTAACGATATAATGCCGGGTGTCGCCGACAACCAGTGGGTAGAACAGACGAATCTCATCCTGGTCATCAATCTGATCGTCAGGGCCAACAGTGATAGGTGGCACACTTTTTTTGCAGCCGATACCCAGAACAAACAGACAGAGGATCAGCAGGAGCAGGCTAGAACGGGATGATCGGTTTGTCCAGTGCATGTAACACCTTTGCGAGCAGTTGTCGACGTTCACGATAAGGTAAGAAGGCTGATTTGAATCCCATGATGATCAGATCATTAATTTCACCTTTAGTGAAGCCGAGGTGTTGCTGGGCAAGTGCAAGCTCATTTGTCACGGTAGTATCTGAGATCAGCCGATTATCGGTATTTACTGTTACCCGTAATCCTTGATCAAAGTAAAACTTGATTGGGTGCTGTTCCAAACTTTCAGACGCACCAACATGAACATTTGACGACAAACAACATTCGAGCGGGATTCGATGGTCGTTAACATAGTTCAGCAAATCACCGTCTTCGACCAAACGTGTCCCATGTCCGATGCGATGCGCGTTCAGATCATGGAGCGCTTGACGAATACTCGCCGGTCCCCATGCTTCTCCAGCATGGACCGTACACGGAATGTTGTTGCTTCGGATCAAATAAAAAGCTTCAGCATGGTCACGAGCAGGGTAAGAGTCTTCCTGACCTGCGAGATCAAAGCCGACCATCCCATGTCCTTTGTACGAGATGGAAAGTTCGGCAAGACGTAGCGATGTTGTCGGATCAATGGAACGGATTCCGCAAACAATAACCCCGGTTTCGATGCCAGTTCGTCGTCTGCCTTCCTTTAGTCCATCAAGGACTGCGTTCATCACCTTTACCAGAGACAGTCCCCGTTTCTGATGCAGGACAGGTGAAAAACGTACTTCAAGGTACCAGACTCCATCCGCCCATGCGTCCTCACACAGTTCAGTCGCGATGCGAGCTATGTCTTCTCGTTCCTGCATTACAGACAACGTGAGATCAAAAGATTCCAGGTAAGCAGCTAGTGATCCTTTGCGTGCCCCCCGAGTTATCCAATCACGCAGTTCCTCATCGTTCGTGGTTGGCAGCGAAACGTCACGTGTTTTTGCTAGCTCAATGAGCGTGCTCACACGGAGGGATCCATCCAGATGACAATGCAAATCAGTTTTCGGAAGTGCTTGCAATTCTTCAAGAGTGTACTTGTCTTTAGAAAAATTCATACTCATCTAATCACCGCTACGTTTATGTCAGAACTCATACGATCTAATCAGGTTTCGTAAAGCAACCGGCGACGAATTTCTCGACTCAGAATCCGGGTTTCTTCATGAGAAAGATTCTCCCATTTGGCATGGATAGTAGGAGTATCTGATCTTGGCCCGCTGCGAACGCGGACAATCGTCACCCTCAGCCTGTCAAAATTCAGGAATAATGGGTCACGAGCCATGACTTCAAGGGTTTCTCCAATCTGTACCCCTCGAGGTGATTGGAACAGCAACAATCGAATTCCCCCCGCTGATACATCCAACGCTTCCGCTTCGACAACGTTTTTCGAGCTCTCCACCATCACACGGGCAGGTATGCGGACAAGAAGTCTCGGAAATAGTCGACGTGATCCTTTGCCAGGCGGGAGTGTGTATCGCTTCTTAACAAGACTCTCAGCTTTGACTTTCATCCTGTATTCACGATAGGCAAGCCAAAAAGCGGAGAAGAGAAAACTGAGCAGAATGACCATGGCAATTACTGCCCAGAAATGCCAGACCTCGTTGCGGAAATACTCTGCTGCCTGCTCTAACATTTCCATTCTATTCGAGTTTCCTTTTTGACCCCGTTACTATCATCAATCTAACTGAAGATAGACAGCTCAACACGTATCAGCAATCGCTTACCATCAGTCGATGGGTTCTCCAGCAAGATACGGCTTGTATTATTCGATAACTCGGATGGGATTGCTGAAAATCCAGCCTCGGCCTTGACGGAATACTTCGATCCGGTATACACCGGGTTGACTGCTTTCATAGGTAAGCGAACGGCCACGGACGCGCATCAACAATTGTCCGTTCCGATACAGGTGTATTCTCCCTTTCAACGGCGTGTTTGCAACGAATGTTACTGGTATTCCAGGCTTGAGTGTGCTGATTGGGAGATATTCAACATCATTTTGAATGGCGGAAAACCTGAATCCACGTGCATCACCAGCCCGATGATTTGCACCAAAGTGATGTCCGTTGCGAAGTGCGGATAAGATTTGAGCGTTTGCAATATCGTAATCTGTCTCGTGTAGCGGCGTTTCAAGCAACAGGTGCGTTAACAGGCTCCGGAACTGCACCTTGTACGGAAAAACCTGGACATTGAACAAACCCTTTAGGATCGGATAGCTTAGTGCATGAGCGTCCACGCCAACATAGCCAACAATCGGACGAACCAGATTCAATTCATCCCAGGTGTGCAACGTCGAAGCATCAGGGTGAGTAAGGCTTTTGAGCGGGTGAATGAAACGATGATACTTGTTTGATTCCGTAAGTCCTTCGACCCACTGTGAAAGCTGATTCCAGATTTCTATCCCCCCGATCGGTGCGTCCCAGGCTGTCCATGGATATGGAGGCATGTCTTCGAATTCATCCCGCCGCTCATGTGGATGAGCTATCGCACCAAATCCGCCTAGATCTTTTACCCCCTGAACCATCTTCACCGGATCGGATTGATCAGGTAGTTCGGTAATGCCGTATGCCAAATAATGATTTGGCAGGTCTTCATCACCTAATTCGGTGCCGATCAACACCCACACACCGCTATAGAGCCCGTATTCACCACGTTCATGACACTCTAGATGGCAGTGGTCCGTCACGATCAGCCACTGGAGATTTCGTTCGCACGCGTTGCGAGCTATTTCTCCAACCGTACCAGTACCATCCGAATACAGGGTGTGCATGTGGAGAACACCGACCGATTCGTAGATCGTTTTGGGCGTATAAACATCAGTGGTAGATGGGGTTGACTTCGCCATGTCATAAGGTAGCGTTTTCAGTTGCCGGATTTCACGATTCTTAGCTCACAGGGAGAACGTGAACCGAAGTCCGGCCTGAATGCCATCACCACTGGGTGGGGTTGAAAGCACGGGATCAATGTGGAAATCGTATAAATGCGCTTCTACATAGGCGTCCATGGATGCTATGATCGTCAGGCCGGCGATATACCAGAACAGCTTATTTCGGTCATCACGATAGAAATTCGCACTCCGCTCAAGGACAATTCGATCCGCATCCTTTTTGACATTCTCTGATTTTTCAAGCGCGGTTACATAGCGATCATGTTGAACATAAGCACCGTAGACAAGCCCGGCTTCAGCACCTGCAAACACTGTCGCAAATATCCAGTTTCCTACGTACGCCTGTCCCCAGCCGGGCAGAATAGCAGAACGCGCAGCCGCCCAACCAGGACTCTTGCTTAGTGGAACCCCATGACTCAGCTTCTGATCATCCTCAGTGAATACTTGAAGAGAATCGTCTGAGTTGAAATCGATCTGCACATCGGGTTGCACAAACTGGAATGAATCAGGAGGTGATGTTTCCTGAGAATATGCCGGTCTCGAACCAGCAAGGAGCAGGAAGATCAGGCAAGCTAATGACTGCAATGTGAAATGAAGGCGGATCATTCAGCGATCAGTGCGACACATTCAATTTCAAACAACACATCTTTTGGTAGACGCGAAACCTCAACAGCGCTTCGAGCCGGGGCTTCATCAGAGAAAAACTCCTCGTATATACCGTTCATCGCTACAAAATCGTTCATGTCTTTGAGAAAAACGGTGGTCTTGATCACGTTTTCCAATGACGAACCGCCTGCTTCAATTACGGCTCTCAAGTTCTGCAAAGCTTGACGAGTCTGCTCTTCGATAGTCGATCCAACGATCTCACCAGAGGTTGGATGAAGCGGTATCTGACCGGCGGTGAACAGAAACCCACCCTTGGCAACGATAGCCTGATTGTATGGGCCAATTGCACCAGGCGCTGTATCTGTTCGGATTATTCTACGCATCGTATTCTCCAGCTTGTTTCAACAGTCTATACAATCAAAATGATTGAACGAAACAATCAGTGCTTGAGGTTGAGGATGTCTTTCATCACGTACCCGGCAACCTTTGGATTCTCTTTCAAACGCCGTACTGAATAGGCGTACCAATCTTTGCCGAATGGAACATACACCCGCATCCGATGTCCTTCACGAATGATCTGCTTGCGAAGTTCCGGAGTCACGCCCAATAACATCTGGAATTCATACTGATCTGGTTTGAGATCGAGTTCATCGATAATCTGAAAAGCTTCCCATACCAGGACTTCATCATGAGTGGCTATGCCAACGTATACGCCGTTTGACAACAGGGTCCGTAGCAGATGGACGTAATTACGACGGACGACATCGAAATCTTTATAGGCGATACGCGCTGGTTCGATGTAAATACCCTTGCACAGACGTGTGGGGACCTTGTCCGGAATAACTCGAGTCTGTATGTCTTCATGCGAACGACGCATGTATGCCTGTATAACAAGCCCGAGATGCTCATATTCAGAGCGAAGATCATCCACCAGGTCAAGTGTCAGCGAGGTATATGGACTGTCTTCCATGTCCACACGCAGGAAATTCTTGTAAGGACGCAAGCTGTCAATGACGCGCTTGAAATTCTCGCGGCAGGCATCATAATCAAGCCCAAGGCCCAGCATCGTGGGCTTGATCGATATGTTCGCATCGAGCTCATCTTTTGCAATCGCTTCGATAACCTGGAGGTAGCTGTCCGCAGCGCGGTTGGCTTCTGTTATACTTGTTACGGCTTCACCAAGCACATCAACTGTGGCCGCTGCCCCTTCACGATTTAATTGCTTCACCGTGGCTACAGCGTCCTGCAATGTTTCCCCGGCTATGTACGGATCAGAAAAATGACGAACCAGAGGTTTGGGTACCAACGGAAGTGCGGCGACAACGCAGCGATCGAACAAGCTCATCAATGACTCCACGAACACGCGACTTTGTACTCGAATTCACGAAATATAAAGATAGTTCTCAGGCTCTTCCAGAGAGACGCGGGACCAGCTTCATAGACAAAAAGAACCCCCTGCAACTACGGTCACCAGCGTAAACGGTTCCTGCTTGCAGGGGGTCGAGATTGCGCGGCCGATAGGCCGCTACCAAATATTAGTTTAGCAAAATCACCTGTCTGCAGTCAAGTAAAATCATTTTTCATAGATATGACCCTTCCACACTACAGGAACTCTAAGCAAAAGAGCAATTCCGAGAATATGGTTGAGGATAATCTGGGAAAACAGGTGCAGGGCAACGTTGCGCTTGCTGAATTCGGTTCCCAGAATCTGGTTAGCTTGGTGAATTAATCGATATTCAGCAACCGCTGTCATGCCTAGTGCGATAATTCCTGAGATTGGGAACAGAAGCACCATCCACGGAAGAGCTACGCGGTTGATTCCCAGCAGCACATAAAGGACCATGTTTGCATTGTTGTGCACATTATCCATCGAGGACGCCCAACGTCGATACTGACGCCAGAATTCCCTGAGGTTGCGAGAAGGGTGAGTTGTCACAATCGTCTTTGGATCGACAATCACAGCAACCTTATAAGTTGTCTTCTTCAGAATGCGATTGACGAGTGCGACATCCTCAATCAATGTTGGCCCAACATCACGAAATCCGCCTATCGCATGATAAACAGACATCCGCAGGCCTTGATTATTGCCCATGTTAAAGGATGGACGGATCTGTCTCAACAGTGATGCAAATGGACGCAGCTTAGGTGCATATGCTTCATTTGGCATTTGGAGGGCGGACATACCCGCAGAAAACGCAAGAAACATCCGGTTTAACGTGTTCTGCATGCGGGCAATCAGTGATTCCTTCTGATCCGGATCTTCTACTCGAACATGGCCATTGATGATTGCGACATCATCTTCCATATATGACATCATCTCATTAACCCACGTCTCAGGCACAGTGCAATCACCATCGGTGAGTAACACGAATTCAGTCTTAACATGTTCAAGCCCGACATTCAGCGCTTGAACTTTGCCCATCAACTCGCCGTCCTCCTCCGAAATATGAACCACTCTGGTGGGAATAGAAGACTCGGCAGCGAACATATCCATTATTTCGCCTGTTTGATCCGTTGATAGATGATTGACAAGAAGAATTTCATAGAGATCTGACGGATATGTTTGTTCTGAAAGTGAGAGCAGACACTCGAGAATAGTAGGCTCCTCGTCACGCGCACATACGAGGATCGTCACCGGTTCACGACGTTCAGATTGCGGCCACGACTGGCGAATCATCTGGGTCGCAATCCAGAGCATGAACACAAGAACAATGGCTGGAATAAGAGGAAGAAGTATCATCGTCAGTCTGTTGCGAGAAACGGTTCAATGTCGGTTATGAGCATCCCGGCATCCATCCAATGCGGGATTACGCGATCCAAAGCCGCTGCCAGTTCGTTGACAGACGGGCCATTGTCATGAAGCAGAACAATGTCGCCAGGCATCACAAAACGGTACAGAATTCGGGCGAGAGTCTTCGAGGACAAGTTTGCCATCCAGTCACGAATTGCAAGACTCCAGTGAACCAACCTGCCATTTAATTTATCAGCTGAATGCATGGATGCGAAATCTATTCGCCCAAAGGGAGCACGTAACAGAAGTTGTTTGTCACTATCAATAAACGGATTGTCATCGAATAAAGGGATACGTGCCGGATTCATTTCCAAATCACGACGAACACTGGCTCGCATCCACCATGAATCATGGGTTAGACCATGATATCCGATGGAATGACCTCCAGCACGAATCTGCGCTATTACATCCTCGTTCTGGTAGAGGTTTGAACCGGTCATGAAGAATGAAGCATGAACGCCATGCCGATCCAGAACTTCCAGGATTTGCGAAGTTCCGTTAGCAGAGGGACCATCATCGAATGTGAGGTGAATTGGACTTTCAGAAGATCTGCTTGGATAACGCCAGACTACTCTCGGAAAGAGCCTTTCAAGCCAGGGATGTGTCCGAATAACCGGGCCACCGATCTCTTGAAAATCAAGTAGATCGCGAACCCTTGCCTGAACGCGGTGTGACACCAGCATCAAGCAGCCTTCCCAGTGGTGCGACGCTGTTGAGTACTGGTTTTGCCACCAAACGCCTGCGACTTCCAGGTAAACTTGAAGAACTGGCCACGGAAACCGGCATAGAAGATCGCGGGCGCGTGAAGCAGTTGAGTGAGGAAGAATTTGCCCGCCGGAAATCGCTCTTCAAACTGTTCCATTCCGCGCTTCATGATGATTGATTCTGCGCTCAATTTCGACATAGCAAGCAGAACGGCGAACGATGGTGCTACTCGTCCGAACAGGGCGAGCGGCATCGATAACGCGATCATCAGGTAATACAGGAACGTGCCCACGACAAGAAACATCAGGAATGGGGGATAGTAGAAGCCTTTCGAGCTCCAGCGAGCACGTTGGTTTACCCATTCTCGCGCTGTGTTCACCGGATGGCTGAACACATATGCTTCCTGACGTTCAACAAACCGTACCTCGCCACCATGCTTGACGATATCCTGCAACAGGAACACATCGTCGCCCGACGTAATCTTGTCGTTACTCGAATAACCGCCGATTCTTTCGTAGGCACCACGGCGTGCTGCGAGATTCGAACCGTGTGCATTGGTAACATGACCAGCGGCGATGGACCCAGCCGCCATTACCGAATATGAAAGGTGCTCAAGGCTTTCAAGGTCAGACCACCACGGTTGAGGTGCAGACTTGGATCGGATGAAACGGCTGGTGCCAGTTACGCCCTGCACTTCTTCATCGCTAAACGGTGACAGGAGTGTACGTAACCACAGCGGTCCCATCCAGCAATCGGCGTCGGTAGTGACAATTACATCTCCGGTTGCCAACGCGATTCCGCGCGAAAGTGCAAACTTCTTCGGTGCCCGCCCAGAACTTTCGCCATCGCGAATCCGGAGAACTCGGTAGCGCATGTGATCATTGCTGCGGTTGCGAACCAGGTCGCCGGTGTTGTCTGAGCTTCGGTCATCGACGACAATCACTTCGAACTTGTCGCGCGGATAATCCTGGGCTTCGAGGCAATCAAGCAGACGTCCGATCCGAGTTTCCTCGTCACGAGCGGCGATCACAATTGATGCTGAAGGCAAGATGTCATCGTCGCGTTCGATCTTTGTTCGTGGAAGGCGACGCAGTCCAACGTATACGATCACGATGAATGAGAAATAAACCAGCCAGGCGACCCAAGTCAGGAGGTAGTACAGATTCATGCTTTCCCCCTGATTCGACGGGTTACACGCCCTACAACATTGACCGCCTTCACACGTTGTAGAACAAAGATTCCCGCTATTGCCGGAATCAGAATATTGATAGTAAAAATCAGTAACGATGCGCTAAACGCTGTTGCATCCGCAATGTCGAAACGCTGGTAGAACGAGACTGCAGCCCACTCGCTGACTCCAAGATCACCAAACGAAATGGGGAGCAGGGACTTCACAAAAAGCGTAGCAACATACGTATGTGCAGCTGTTACCCAGCTAACCATCTGAAACGCAAGAGTGAGAAGGTAGAATTGGGTCAGGATCACGCCGAACTGGAGAACCGTCAATCCTGCCATCAAGCGAGTGTCCCGTGATTCTACACGGTCAAGCGCATGCAGAAGATCCTTCACCAATCCCTTGAATCGATCATTTCGCCGGATCAGGACCAGAAGGTTTTTCAACGGAGCTGGAGAATAGGAGAGCATGATATAAAACAAGGGCAAGATGGAGCTAGCGATTAGTAGTGGAATGCGCAGGTAAGCATGCAGATGATCACTGAAGCCGGGCATGTGATAAACTAAAGCCGGTCCGAAGCAAGCCAACGCTGCCATGAAGAAAAGCTTGTCAAGGACATGTAAACCGGCCAGACGAATCCGTGAACGTGGACGCAGAAGGAACACCCGCCCAATCTCGCCGACTCGTCCCGGTGTAATAATCCCCATAGATGCGCCACCGAGGAAGCTGCTGAACGACTGAGTGAACGTTACTTCCGGCATTTCCGCACGGATCGCTGTTCGCCAACGAAAAACCTGCAAGACCACGTTAATTGGCATCAATAAGAATGCTATGGCAATCCATAGAGAATTTGCTCCCGCAACCGCCTCTTCCAGCGCTGCGACACGAATCGTACGCACCAACAGAACTATTAAACCAACAGCTACGATGGTTTTAAGAGCGTACACGAGCCAGAATGTCCAGGGACGACGTACTTCCTCCGGTGGGGACCAAAGGGTATCCTCAGTGGTATTAGTTGAGGACGTCAGAACCTCGGTCTCAGAGGTTGCAACCACACTCTCTGTGTTCAAATCAGAATTCATCGGCAACTGCGGGTGTCATTTCAATCGTCTGAGCTCGATGGATCGTTCGACCTTTCCACTGCATTTTTCCGAACAGAGCCTTGGGCCACAAAATCCACATCATGAATGGTGCGGCGATCATGGTAACCACAGCCTGTAGCATACGCTTCGGATCACGCAGGACTTTTAATGCGGTTCCCGTCAGCACAATATCAGAACCGGTTTTGAACAGCCAAACATTCCGTACAGTGGAAAAAGGCACAACACGAAAGATCGAAAGTACGGTTAACAATGAAATACCCAGGTACAAAGCCGCCCCTATCGATCCGAGGATAACCCAGCCTGGTGCATATCGAGGACCGACAGACAGATGACGGGCCTTGTTCTGAATAATGTCATCTTCACGCCGCATAATCGAATCGACACGCGCTTCCGTATTCGAAGCGAAAGCGACCTTCCAGTCTGTACGAGCGGCGACCCGTTGCAGAAACAGATCATCATCGCCTGAAGCGAAGCGTCCATCTGCGCCAAAACCACCCATATCAAGGTATAAGCGGCGACGTGCAGCGAAGTTACGCCCGAACGCGTTAAAGGGGAATCCCAAACCAACGGCGGCAGCGCACAACGTAGCAGCACTGTAACTCTCGCCTTCAGCAAGCCATTGCATTGGCGTGTTTGGCTTTATCAATGGGGCATAGCCGAGAACGATCCCAGTTTTCTCGTCCATGTATGCCGCAAGCGAGCGCAACCATTGCGGCCCAGGGATACAATCAGCATCGGTGAACACAACCCATTCACCGCTACAACGTCGAATAGCGGTGTACAATGCCCGCTTCTTGGGGGATTCGATGGGTAGGGTCGGATTGGATGAGATTACATGGAAACGTCGATCCTGCCGCGAGACCGTCAAGGCAAGCGAGAGAGAATTGTCTTCTGAATGATCGTCTACGATCCAGAAATCTACATAATCACTTGGATAATCCTGAGAGCCCAACGCGTCCATTAGCTGTGGGAGCTGCTTCTCTTCGTTACGGGCCGCGACAATTACCGAAATCTTCGGCAAATTGCCATTCTCGTTGGAAATCGGATTCCGTTTGCGCAACCGCAGCAACCCCAAAGCTGCAATTCCCGTCATCGCGCCGTAAACCGCCTTGTAACCGTTAAGAAACATGACCCTCTCAGAATTGCTGGATATCCCAGTCCAAATGCAGGATTCACCTGAAGTTCTTTTACACGAAGCTTTAATATAGGTATTCACCCATGATAAGAACAGGCTCGCCGTGTTTCCTCCGTTGACGTATACAATTCTTTGCGAGAGGAAGATTTGAAGACGTACCCTTGGAACGAGGTTTGCTAGTATCCTGGTCAGGTGGATTTCCTGCCTGCCGTCTTCACCCCGGATAAACGTTGAATTGAATGATTGAACTGATACGTAAACTCGCGCCTTATTACCGACCTTACAGAACGATAGTTCTGCTTGGACTACTGTTTGTGCTCATGGCAAACGTCTTTAAAGTACTGAGCCCCTGGGTACTCCGGCATGCCGTAAATCAAATTGAAGCTGACATTTCGGCAGCGAGTCTCTGGCATTTGGCAGGACTCATCATGCTCGTAGCCATAGGAACTGGCTTCTTCACTTTCCTGATGCGCAAGTTCGTGATCAGCGTGAGCAGACACATCGAATATGACATGCGACAGAGGCTGTTCCAACACCTGATGTTGCTTGACACCTCATTCTATGATCGCAGTCGCATTGGTGACTTGATGACTCGCTCGACAAGCGATATCGAGCAAGTGCGTATGGTGCTTGGTCCTGCGTTAATGTACTCCGTCAACACTGTGTTCGGATTTGTCTTCTCGATAATTCTGATGTTGACGATTAGTGTGCCACTAACATTTGTCGTTTTAGTTGTCGGTCCATTGGTCGCAGGCATGGTCTTCATCGTGGGCAAGAAGGTTCACAAGGCATCCGTCCTGAGCCAGGAAGCATTTTCTGATCTATCTGCGCTGGTGCAGGAAAATCTGGCAGGAATCCGTGTCATCAAGGCATTTATCCAGCATGAGGACGAGGAGCGCCGTTTCGCAGATGACAGTCACAAGTTGCTGCGCAGAAAGATGAAGCTAATTCTATTTCAGGGGACTTTCATGCCCTTGATTTTGCTTCTCTTCGGGCTGGCAATTTCAATGATCATGTTGATTGGCGGCTGGTTCATCATTCAGGGAACGTTGAACGTTGGTGACTATGTAGCTTTTACCGGTTACATGATTATTCTGACCTGGCCAATGGTATCAATTGGATGGGTCGTCTCATTGGTACAACGGGGACGCGCTTCGTTGGATCGCATCCATGAGCTTCTCGACAGAGAACCTGAGTTGACCAGTCCGGAAGCGGATGGAACTCCGGACAGAGGCGAGAACGCTTCCGTTCAATTCGATAATGTCAGCTTCATTTACCCTCAAGCGGAAGATCCAGCTTTACGTGAAATCGAATTCAACATTCAACCGGGTAATGTGCTGGGGATCGTTGGAAAGGTTGGATCAGGGAAAAGCAGCATTGTGGCCCTGATATCACGCCTGTACGACACTGCGGATGGCGCGGTGCTGGTCAATGGAGTAGATGTCCGTCAATGGTCCAAAGATGAATTACGTAAACGAATCGCGATTGTTCCGCAGGATCCATTGTTGTTCAGCACTTCCATAAGAGAGAACATAAGACTCGGTGGCGATTTCAGCGATGAGGATGTTGAGCGCGCAGTTGAAATCAGCCGTTTGGTGCAGGATCTGGATAGTTTTCCTGATGGATTGGATACGGAAGTCGGGGAACGCGGCATCACCTTGTCCGGCGGGCAGAAACAACGAGTAGCCATTGCGCGCGCGGTTATTCGTAGCAGTGAATTGCTCATCTTCGATGACGCGTTGAGCGCAGTTGATGCGCACACCGAAGAACTGATCCTGAATAACCTGAACAAATACATCGAAGGTCGGACCGCGATCATCATCACGCATCGAACAACCAGTGTCCATGAAGCTGACGAAATCATCGTTATGGATGATGGGAAGATCGTCGAACGAGGTCACCATGGCGACTTGTTGAAAATGAAAGGCGTATATGCCGACTTGTTCCGCCGCCAGAAGATTGCAAATGAATTGGAGGAGGAATGAGCGAAAAAAAATCTCGATCCATCCATGAAGAAGAAAAACTCGGTGTCGTATTTGAACCGAGATTGGTTAATCGACTGCTTGCTTATCTCAAACCATACAAGCTTAAGGTAGTGATCAGTGTTGCGTTACTCCTCGCTATCGCCGGTGTGGAACAGCTTGGACCGTATCTGACCAAGGTCGCACTGGACGATTACATCGTACCTGGTGATTTTGATGGTCTTATTACGATTGTAGCTCTGTACTTCGGCATCTTTGTAGTACTTGCTATCGCTCGAGTAGGGCAAACTGTCCTGACAGGCTGGGTTGGCGAGCGAGTGATGTACGACATCCGCAAAGAGGTATTCGCACACCTACAACGTCAGTCCCTAAGCTTCTTTGACCGGAATCCGGTCGGTCGTCTGGTTACCCGAAACACGAATGATGTACAAACCCTGAGTGAGATCTTCTCGTCAGGGATTGTGGTCGTCTTCGGCGATCTCTTCATGCTCATCGGGATCATCATCGCAATGTCGCTGCTCAACTGGCAACTGGCGGTGGTTGCTGTGGCAGTTGTGCCGTTAGTTGCATGGGCGACCTTTGCCTTCAGGGCAAAACTGCGTGCAGCTTTTCGGGACGTAAGAGTACAGACAGCGAGCGTCAACTCATTCCTTCAGGAACATTTGTCGGGTATCCGAATCGTTCAGTTATTCAACCATGAAAAGGCAACAGCCTCATCTTTTTCAAACGTGAATGATCGGTTGCGCTCTGGCCATTTGCGCACAGTTGACTTGTTCAGTTTGTTCTTCCCAGTGCTTGAGGTCCTCAGCGCAGTTGCTGTTTCATTAATAATCCTGCGCGGTGGTAACCTGAGCCTGGACGGCGCAATTACCATCGGAACACTGGTTGCATTCTTGCAATACGCTGAACGATTCTTCCGTCCAATTCGAGACTTGGCAGAGAAATGGAACATTTTCCAGTCTGGGATGGCATCCGCCGAACGTGTGTTTGACCTGCTCGATACCGAACCTGGTATATCTGATTTAGAATTAACTGAATCTCTGGATGATTTCAGAGGGCGCATAGAATTCGATGATGTTCACTTCACTTACAATGACACCAGTGACGAAGTGTTGACCGGTGTCAGCTTCTCTATAGAACCTGGTGAAACTGTGGCCATTGTTGGCGCGACCGGGGCAGGGAAGACGACAATCATCAATTTGCTGGGACGATACTACGACACCACATCTGGCAGAATTCTGATTGACGGTCATGATGTCCGCAACCTGAATCGAGATGAGCTGTTGAGTAATCTGGCGTATGTCAGCCAGGACATATTCCTGTTCAGCGGCAATATCCGCGAAAACATCACGCTCGGCGATGAATATACTGACGAGCAGATCAGACATGCTGCGAAGCAGGTTCATGCGGACGCATTTATTAGCCGACTGCCTGGCAGATATGGTGAACCGGTAACTGAGCGTGGCGGTACTTTGTCTACTGGTCAGAGACAACTGCTGGCATTCGCGCGAGCGATGGTGCGTAATCCAAAGATTCTGGTACTTGATGAAGCGACGAGCTCTGTGGATCCTGAAACAGAAGCGCACATCCAAGATGCGTTGCAGGTCATGATGAAAGGGAGAACATCAATCATTGTCGCCCATCGACTGAGTACAGTTCAGCGGGCGGACAAGATTCTGGTTATGCACAAGGGATGTCTGCGAGAGATGGGAACACACGCGGAGCTGCTGAAAAAACGTGGTATCTATTGGCGATTATTTGAACTACAGTATCGACGCGTGGCTTGATTGTTGTATCTGAATAGAGTATGAAGATTGAAGAGAGTGTAGGCTTTTAGTTGCTACAGCATAAGCGCAGGCCCCAAGTTATAGAGTAGGTACCAACGTTAGGGACGGTCAGGGAGGTCCTCGGCGAATCTTCACCCAGGAATCGCGAAAGTGCCCGGAAGAAAACTAAAAGCGACAGATTTCGAACAAGCTGCCAGCAGCGGCAACATGGAACCTCTCTATCTGGCATTGGGAGAAGAACCGCTATTGCTGGATATGGTGGAACGGACAGCACGTTCTTTGCCTGAAGAAAGCACACGCGATTTCAATCTGGATATCTTGTTCGGCGATAGCACGGATGTCCGTGAGCTGGCGCCGGCGATGTCATCATTACCCATGATGGCTGATCAACGCGTGGTCATTATCAAACGCGCTGAATCGCTCACACCGACAGTCCAGAAATACCTGCTCGAATATGGAGAGAACCCCTTAGACAGCACTGTGTTGATAATCCTTGCCAACTCAGACGGTAAAGCAGCTTGGATTCGAAATTTGGCTGCACGAGCCAATGTTGTTGACTGTACGACACCACGCGGTAGGGCACTCGGTAATTGGGCCACGGATGTTGCCACTCAACTGGGTGTACGAATTGATGAGGATGCGCTATTGTTGCTGTCCGATTCTGGTGGACGGTTGATTGATCTGCAAGGTGAATTGGTGAAAGCATCCTTGTTGATTGAAGAGGGGGAGACGATCACGCCGGATGTGCTACAACGGGTTTGGGGGATTGAGGAAGAAGTCAATATCTGGAATTTCTTTGACCACGTTGCTTCCGGCAAACGGTTGGATTCGCTGCGCGAAGTCGAGTTGCTGAAGGACCATATCGATAAACAGAGCGGATTCTTCTTTTCGCAGATCGCCCGTCGTTGGCGCATGGTCAGCAAGGAACGTTTGTATGATTCAAAACGCGTTGATCCGGGAAAGCGAACGTGGAGCGGTAATACGCGACGACAATGGCAGATGGCATCGCAGGAAGTGAAATCACTTCCCGGAAACATCGCAGAGAAAGAGTTGCAGCGGATGCTTGATATGGACCGTGAACGCAAAACACGGTCATTTGATGATTACCTGGGCTTTTCTGCGTTCATCCACAACATTTCACTCGATCGGAAGGATGCCAAGTGATGGCAAACCCATCCGCAGACATACAGTACAATGACCTCACCGATGAAGAGCTGATGGCACTCGTGCAAAAGGACGACGAGGTAGCCTTTGAGTTACTTGCTGAACGGTATCACCACCCTTTGCTCGCATTCATCGGACGTTTCCTTGGACACGGTAGCCACACGCAGGACATCTTGCAAGAAACTTACATCCGAGTCTGGAAGCACCGTCATCACTATAAAACTGTTGCCAAGTTCTCGACGTGGGTGTACACCATTGCCGGAAACTTGTCCAAAACTGAGTTAAGACGCAGAAAGATCCGCCGCATGGTTCCAATCCGTACAGGCGGCGAGTCACCAGAGGACGAATCCATTGATCTTGAAGATACCGGACCAGCCACTGACGAGCTGGCGCGAAGGAATGAGATCAGAGCGATGGTCAACAAGGAAATTGAAAAATTGCCCGATGCCTACCGTGCGGCAGTAATCCTTCGTGATTTGCAGAACAAGAGTTATGAGGAAATCGCCGACATTCTTAATGTGCCTATCGGCACGATAAAATCACGGGTGAACCGTGGGCGTGCCCGTCTTCAGAAGAAACTTAAGATTCTTCGGGAGCCGTAAGGAGTTCCAAGGGAACTTACAACTCACCCTGACGTGTCAGATTCATGAATGTTGGTTTTTGGGTTCATTGGAATTCATAAGTTCGGCTTCAATGATTTGCAATGGCAAATCATTCAACAAGAACCTTTAATGTTTCCAACTTTGTAATGCCTGCCTCGAACTGTTTACGAACTCATAAATCAACCCAAACGGAGAACATGAGAGCACTCTACTAGTTTCAATTGGAACATGACAGGTGCTGAAACGTTTGGATGACATACGATGATGGAATTCAGTAGTAGCACTTCGTTATCGTGATCTCGCATCATCGAGATAAAGATCAGGGGATCTTTGATCATTAGAATGCAGGGAGATGGAGGTGTAAGGGCCTGTAAGCTTTGCTGAACAAGCAGCAACAGGCGAGTGGCAACCTTGAAATGAGTGTAGAATGATGGATTTGGAGAGGTTTGAAGAATTATGGTCCCAACGGGACCAGTTGGAAGACTCCGTACGTGCAGAATTGGAACAGATGGCAAAGTCTGATCCGAACTGCAAAGCTTTTGCCGAAGGTGGAGATTGGGTTCGTTCGATGCTATTGGAGATCGAGCCCGAGGAAGCCCCTGCTGATTTTCCCTATCGTATGCGTGTGTATGCTGCCAATCACTCTGAGTCAGTCCCTCCGCAAGCAGAAAAGTCATGGCTGCGTTGGCCAGTGATTACTGTTGGAGCGGCTGCGGGTGTCGCAGTAATGGTGCTTACACTTTCACCGATCTTGCAGCAGAATTACACCGCAACGAGTCTGCCTGGCGGTATGGCAGAAAAGGATGCGCCGGACAATGTTCGTCCTGTTCCTGCAGCGAATGTGGAATCAATGAATAATCATTTACTAGCAGCTTCGACTGATAGTTTGGCCGACGATTCCACGACTGGCATCATCCGTGACCTGCCCGATTATCCGGTACACACTGTGAGCACTGGGGATTAACGCTAGTATTGGCCAAATCTTAAACTAGATCGGTTGCCTCCCGGAGTAAGAAGAGGATGCGAGTCATTCCTGCGGGAGACTTGATGCAAGCGCTGCCGATAACGTATCTTCGGGGTCTTGGATCGGATCAATTGTCCGATCTTTTAATTGTCAATAGCAGCATGTAGATAGCATTCAGGAGTTGATCATGCCGAAGGGCAAATCTTTTAACGCAAAAATCGCCAAGGGTAAGCAGGCGTCCAAACGGTTCAACGAAGCCGGTGAAGAGATTAGCACTGTCCAAGTTCTCCGTCCGCAAGAAGTTGAAGGCAAGCCGGGCGTGTTTCGTTACCGTGCGGTGATGGTTGATGTAGTAGCGTCCAAAGAGAAGGAAATCTTCGGTTGAGATCATTCACATGCGAAGAGCTTTTCTGATTATTCTGGACGGCGTCGGCTTTGGGTCGGCGCCGGACTCGTCTCTGTACGGTGACGACGGCGCAAACACCCTGGCGCATGTCGCATCCGTAGCGGGTCCATTGGGCATTCCAAACCTGCAATCGCTAGGGCTGGCCAACATCGCAGCACTTCCTTCTGTAGATTCTGTAGAGAATCCACGCGCAGTCCATGGTCTGTTACGTGAACACGGTGAAGGCAAGGACTCTGTTACCGGTCATTGGGAGCTGTGCGGCGTACTCAACGAAACAGCTTTTCCAACCTACCCGAACGGTTTCCCTGAAGATGTCGTCGATCTCGTAAAGCGAATCAGCGGACGCGAGGTTATTGGAAACATCGTTGGTTCAGGCACTGACATCATGGATCAACTCGGTGCTGAACATGTCGATACAGGCGCATTAATTCTGTATACATCCGCGGATTCAGTGTTGCAGATCCTTGCACACGAAGAGATCATTCCACTTGATGAACTCTACCGTATATGTGATCAGATCCATCAGCAACTTGAGGACCCACATCGTGTAGGGCGAGTTATAGCGCGTCCGTTCGTTGGAGAAAATGGTCAGTTCATTCGTACTTCGAATCGCAAAGATTTTGCGCAGGAACCCATACGGGCGACCATTCTCGACAAGCTAACTGATGCGGGCATTCCGGTTCACGGCGTGGGGAAAGTCGGTACGCTCTTCGCTAACCGCGGCTTCTCGACCCAAGAGAAAACAGCAACAAATGAACTTGGAATTGCCGCGACGCTGGAGCGAATCCACGCGAACGATTCCAGCTTGACGTTTACCAACCTGATTGATTTCGACATGCAGTGGGGTCATCGGAATGATCCTGAAGGATTCGCTCGCGGACTTGAATCGTTCGATGTCGGGCTCGGGCAATGGCTGAAGGCACTTCGACCTGACGATCTGATGATCATTACTGCAGACCATGGAAATGACCCCACATATCCCGGTACAGACCATACACGAGAGTATGTGCCGCTTCTTGCGATGCGAGGAAGTGGATCATCCGGGCAGTCGCTTGGCAAACTTGATTTCAGCGATGTTGCCGCATCACTCGCAGAGTTCTTTGGGCTGGAGTGGGATGGACCCGGCACCTCCTTTCTTGCTACCCTCTGACTTGATATAATCTCGCTGAGGACTTATCGATGGATAAGCTGTACGTTTCCACAAAGAACAAAGACAAGCTCCGTGAATTGAAGGAGTTGCTCGGAGAAGAAGTCGAAGTGCTGCATCCAGCAGAAGCGGATGAAGATGTTGAAGAAACGGGCGATACGTTGTGGGAAAATGCGCTGTTGAAAGCTGAGGAAGGCTTCCGCCGAACAGGAATTCTGAGCATCGCAGATGACACTGGTCTCGAAGTTGATGCATTGGAAGGCGCACCAGGTGTGTACTCTGCCAGATATGCAGGTGAGGACGCGACCTACCAGGACAACGTGAACAAAATGCTCAGTGAACTCCAGAATGTTCCGGCTGAAAAACGTGGTGCACGATTTCGCTCGGTGATCTGTTGCGTTTCCAATGACAGTGAACCACTTCGGTTTGATGGTGTTCTGAACGGCAAGATCATCGACAAGCCACGAGGTCACAACGGATTCGGCTATGATCCGATCTTCGTTGCTGAGGGTGAAACTAGTACTTTGGCAGAGATGTCTGCAGACGACAAGAACCAGATCAGCCACCGGGGACGTGCACTACGCGCTTTCGCAGAGTGGTGGAAACAGCAGAGATAGATAGCATGTCAAACGATAGCCATAGCCAGACGTCAGCAAACACTACCACCGACGAACGTGACACGATGACCGTTTATCTCGATCACAGCGCAACCACACCGGTTGATCCATCAGTGGCCGACGTTGTCAGACAAACAATGCTCGAGAACTGGGGTAATCCGTCCAGCAAGTACAAGATGGGCAACTCCGCAAAGATCGTGTTGCAAAAAGCACGTGAGCAGGTTGCAGGCTTGCTGAATGCGACTGCTGACAACTTGTTCTTCACTTCAGGAGGAACCGAAGCCGATAATCTGGCGATTCTGGGCACGATGCATCTCGCACGTGAACAAGGACGAGGTACCCATTTCATCACGGATGCTATTGAGCATAGCGCAGTACTAAAAGCCGCTGAAGAGTTGGAAAAAGATGGATTCACCATCACGGTTCTGCCGGTGACACATGAAGGAATGGTTGACCCGGATAGCTTACGCTCGGCGATTACAGATGAAACGGCGCTGGTTAGCATAATGCAGGTGAATAATGAGATCGGGACCATTCAGCCACTGCAGGAACTGGTCACGATTGCGAAGGAAAATGGAGCGCTGTTTCACACGGATGCCGTGCAGGGATTCGGCAAGGTAGAGCTCGATGTTCAAACACTGCCGGTTGACCTCGTCTCGGTCAGCAGCCACAAGATTTATGGCCCAAAGGGTGTCGGTGCTTTGTACGTGCGCGAAGGTGTGGAGCTTTCCCCCCGTCAGTTTGGGGGTGGGCAGGAACAGGGGATTAGAACTGGCACCGAGAATACTCCTGGCATCGCCGGCTTCGGAGCGGCGGCTGAGCTGTCCGGAAGTAGGATGAATGATCTTGCAACACGAATCGGAGCATTGCGCAATCAGCTGCTCAACTGGATTCGCGAGGAAGTGGACGGCGACGTGCTGGTAAACGGCAGCATGGAGAATCGCATCTACATCAACCTGAACCTGCAATTCCCTGATGTCGAGGCTGAATCGCTGCTGGTCGCCCTGGACTTGGACGGGATCGCTGTATCCACTGGTTCCGCATGTAGTTCCGGCAGCACAAAGCCATCACATGTCCTAACTGCAATTGGTCTAACTGATGAAGCTTCGCACTCAAGTCTTAGAATCACTCTCGGACGTTCAAGCACCGAAGAGAATCTACGATACACGGCTCGATGTATTGGCAAACATGTGAACCGTTTGCGCGAGATGGCTACGTGGTAAGTCCTGCACAAAAGAAGCGTGTCGGTGTGTTGATGAGCGGCGGAGTTGACAGTTCGGTCGCGGCCGCACTGCTGGTCGAAGAGGGATACGAAGTTGTCGGAGTTACCCTCCAACTCTGGGATTACGAGAGTGCTGGACGGCGACCATCAGGAGAACGAGGATGCTGCGACATTTCACACCAGATGGACGCACGCCTGATCTGCAACGGACTCGGGATCGAACATGTCGTTCTCGACTTGAGGTCAGCATTTACCAGCAATGTCGTTGATCCTTACGAGAATGCCTATCTAGAAGGACGTACTCCAAATCCCTGCATAGCGTGCAATACTTATCTCAAATGGGGCGAGGTGCTGAAACGAGCACCAGTATTTGGTTTCGACTACATCGCGACTGGGCATTACGCTCGCATCACCCATGCTGAATCTGGCTTGCGGCTGGAACGCGGGGTTGATCTGACTAAAGACCAGAGTTATGCGTTGTGGCAACTGCCGCGCGAAGCGCTGAACCGAACTTTACTCCCGTTGGGAACATGGACAAAGAATGATATTCGCGAAAAAGCACGCGAACTGAACCTCCGTACCGCTGACAAACCAGACAGCCAGGAAGTGTGCTTCATTGATGGCCGTTATGACGATCATCTACGCGAAACACATTCGGCCCGTGTCAATAAGATCGGTGAAGGGGAGATCGTCAATCAGGAAGGCGATACAGTCGGCACCCACAACGGCTTTTTTTCGTTCACAGTTGGGCAGCGACGTGGCTTGAATATCTCTGACGGTCATGGACCTTACTATGTGACCGAGCTTGATCCAGACAAAAACAAGGTTATCATCGGAGATCGCCAAGCGTTGGCTCGTCCTGGTCTGATTGCAGCGATGACAAACTGGGTCTCGTTTGATCAGCCGACAGAACCAGAACCGTGTACGGTCAAGATTCGTTATAATGACCCGCATGGTTTCCCGGCAACGTTATTCCCGAACTCGGACGATGACGTAATCATTATCTTTAATGAACCAGTACACGCGATTTCACCCGGACAATCTGCTGTATGGTACCGTGGTGATGTAGTTTGGGGAGGCGGTATTATCCGCCGAGCGTTACGTGAGTCGGAAGCTGAACAGGTTCAGAACTCCTCTGACATTGCTGAGGAATGCCGCTGATGGAAAAGAAGATAACCGTACCGCACCTGATAGAGATGAAGCGTCAGGGTACTCCTATTGCAGCCTTAACCGCATATGATGCGACTCTGGCAGCCGTGGAGGATAAAGCAGGGCTCGACCTGATCCTCGTTGGCGATTCAGCAGGTATGGTAATTACTGGACGTCCAGACACGCTGTCAATTACGCTGGACGAGCTCATCTTCATGACGAAGAACGTCAGCCGAGGGGTGAAACGGGCATTGCTAGTGGCAGATATGCCTTTCGGTATTACCCAATTGTCTTCAGAAGCTTGCGTAGAAGCATCAATCCGATTCATGAAAGAGGGCCGGGCAGAGGCGGTCAAGGTAGAGGGTGCTGGACCGGTTCTTGATCCAATCAAACGTATGACCACGATGGGGATGCCCGTCATGGGGCACCTTGGTCTTACGCCTCAATCCGTACATGTCTTCGGTGGCTGGGATCTGCGCGGTGCGGAAGAGAAGGAAGCGCGAAGGATTCGTGAGGATGCTCTGCGCCTTCAGGACGCTGGTGCATTCGCCATGGTACTTGAGAAAATCCCTGTTGAGCTCGCCAAAGAGATCAGCGAATCGCTTGAAATTCCTACTGTTGGGATTGCATCCGGTCCGCACTGTGATGGTCAAATCCTGGTCAGCTATGACATGCTCGGCCTTGGCCCGAAATTCCGTTTTGCTCGGAGGTACCTCGACGGCGCTAAACTAATCGAGGGGGCCGTGCGTCAATACGTAGATGATATACGTAGTCACGACTTCCCAAGCGACGATGAGAGCTTCCACGCATGATCATCCTGAAGTCCGCAGATGAAGTTCGCAGTTGGTCGCGAGCAAAGCGGCTGAATGGTCAAATTGTGGGTCTTGTTCCGACTATGGGATACCTGCATGATGCCCACTTGAGTCTCGTTGATATTGCAAACGAACACGCCGACGCTGTTATCGTAAGCATCTTTGTCAACCCTGCCCAATTCGGTCCAGGCGAGGATTATGAAAGCTATCCGCGAGACGAAGAACGCGATCTAGAACTGTGTCGTGAGAGGGGTGTTGACGCTGTCTGGATTCCAACCAGTGATGAAATGTATCCGGAAGGTTATGCCACATATGTTGAAGTGAAGGGACTGGACCAACACTTATGCGGCGCGAGTCGCCCAAATCATTTCCGTGGAGTGACAACCATAGTCAGCAAGCTGTTCTATGTCGTTCAACCGGATGTTGCAGTTTTTGGACGCAAGGACGCTCAACAGGCTCGCATTCTGGAAAAACTCAATGACGATTTGCAATTTGGTATCAAGATTATTCTCGGCCCAACTCTTCGTGAAGAAGATGGCTTGGCGATGAGTAGCCGGAATGTTCGGCTTACCGCTGAACACCGTGCGGAAGCGGCAGCTCTCAACCTGGCCCTCAATAAAGCTGTTGAACAGTTTGAGAACGGCATTAAATCTACTGAATACCTGGTGGATACAGTGCGGAGAACCATAAAAAAGAAAGCTCCATCAGGAGCGATAGAATATGTTGAAGTTGTCGGTTGGGATGATCTGCAACCGCGTGAATCTGTGGATCGCTCCTGCTTGCTGGCAATGGCAGTTCGTTTTGGAAACGTTCGTCTAATAGATAATGTCCGGTTGGAGAATCAATGATTCAGAGTCGTGATCTGGCGGCCATCATACTGGCCGCAGGGGCCGGAAAACGGATGAAATCCGACCTGCCGAAGGTGCTGCACCCGATTGCTGAGGAACCGATGCTGGCCCACGTGATCCGTCAGGCACAATCGAGTGGAGCAAACCAAATCGTGGTCATTGTTGGTCACATGCGTGAACTGGTAATCCCGGTTGTCGAACAAGCTGGTGTAAGCCATGCGATTCAGGACCAACTGCTGGGTACCGGTCACGCCGCGATGATGGCGGAATCTGCGCTCCAGGGATATGAAGGAGAAATTCTCGTCCTCTCAGGGGACGTTCCCTTGTTGACTGAGGAAACGATACGCAATGTTGTCGAGTATCATCGTGAGCAAGAGGTTGTTGCAACAGTTATTACTGCGATAGCGCCTGATCCGTCCGGGTACGGACGTGTACTCCGCGACAAAGACGGTGCGGTAACCGCCATCCGTGAACACAAGGATTGCACGGATGAGGAAAGACTGATCAGCGAAATCAATTCGGGCATTTACCTGTATGATGCAAAGTACCTGTTCCCGGCGTTGCATTCGTTGAGCAACACCAATGCGCAGGGTGAGTACTATTTAACCGATGTGTTCGAGTCATTTTTTAAGCAAGATTTACCCGTCGCAGCATGGGTCGCAGATTTTAATGAAATTCATGGTGTTAACACTGTGAACGACCTCGCAGAAGCGGAACAGATTTGGCGCGAACGGCTAGAGTCCGCTTGATTCATCACGGACGACTGGGTACTTTCTAGACTGGATATAGGAGGTTCTGATGAAACGCTTCTCCATGATGTTTACGTTGTCCGTCGTGATGGTTATGGCGACAGCGGCATTGACATACGCTCAAGCACCGTATCGTAACGTGCCAACCAGTCCGACCACGACTGAAACGTTACGTCAACCGACAATGGAGAACAACCTCACTGGGTTCATCGACTTCTCACGTATTCAGATGAGTCACTCCATGGGTTTCGGGTATGCGTCCGGCATGGGGAACGGGTATTCTCAGGGATATTACATGAACACCTTGAGCTATAAGTTCAATTCACCTGTTCTGTTGCGTTTGCGTACTGGAATAACGAACAATCCATATGCTGAGTCCGGCAGTATGACTCAGCCCGGACAAAGCGCGTTGAGTTCATTCTTTAACAGCGCAGAGTATTTTGGTGGGGCGGACCTGATCTGGAAACCGCGTGATAACATGCGAATTCAGATCAGCGTAGACCGTTTGCCCGCCGGGATGTACGGATACAACTACTATCATAATCCCTTTGGCTATGGTTATCCATACGGTGAGTATGGTCATAACTCAGCCCTTGGTTTTAATTCGCGCTTTTACGGACCGACTGGGCGTTAACAATCAGTGTGGCTGCGTGAAAGTGGTAGTTTTCGTGGGATGACGGGGAGGGCCGGAGGCGGATGAATCGCATACCGGCGAGGCCGACTGGAAGAACAGCGGTAGATATGGAAAAGCGAGTGAGTGTCCTGACCTGGCTGGTCGTGGCCCAACTCGTTTTGCTGCTCCTGCTGGTCGGATTCGAGCTATTCGAAGACGATGCTCCAATGCTGAATGATGGCGAAATGGAGCAGGCATCAGAAGTGATGGATGATTCCGCAGACGATCCTTTCATGGATTCTGGCACTGCGGACATGTCAGAGACTGAACACGATGGCGAAATGCCACCGGAGGCTATTCCGACACGGCCTACTCGCGTGGAAATCCTCAATGGGTGTGGTATCTCAGGGCTGGCGAGTAGTTATGCCCAAATCCTACGTGATCAGGGGTATGATGTGCGTGATACACGTAACGCACCGCATCACAATTTCACCGAGACGTGGGTGGTTGACCGGAGCGCTATCCCCGGGATCGGCCACCGTCTAGCAGCAACACTCGGTCTCGATTCTACTCATGTTACCTTTGAGACGAATCCGCAACTGGTCGATATCGACTTGACGTTGATTCTTGGCAAAGATTATCAATCACTTAACCTTCAGCCGTAATTTGACTTCCCACCAACTTGCCCGCAGAGTTGCGGATCTGGCACTTGAAAAGCAGGGAGAGGATATTCTGATCCTCGACTTGCGAGAACTCACCACTCTTGCCGATTACTTTGTGATCGCCACGGGATCGGTGGACGTACACACTCGTGCAATTGTCGATCACGTGGATCGATCACTACGCAAACAGGAAGACGCGATTCGTCCGCTCAATATCGAAGGTCGCACACACCTGAACTGGGTGCTGATCGACTACGGCGACGTTGTGTTACATGTGTTCCAACGCGATGCGCGAGATTTCTATCGGTTGGAACAACTCTGGGGTGATGCCCCTACTGAACGAATTCAGGACACCAATCCTGTCACTTCCTGAGATAGAAACCCTCGGAGCTCGAACTAAGATGGATTTGAAGCAAAGGCTGACACAAATCCTGCAGCCACTTGCGGGCACTGATGTGCCTGTGCAATGGTCAGTACCGAAACGGGCCGAGCAAGGCGACCTGTCGACCAATGTTGCGATGATTGCAGCGAAACGCATGGGACGTAATCCACGCGAACTAGCGCAGGAGTTGGTTGAGGCTATTAATCCAGGTGATCTAGGGCTCCAAAAAGTTGAAGTGGCTGGACCGGGTTTCGTGAACGTGTGGATTGGTCCATCGTATTACCAGGATGTCGTTACAAATATTCTTGAACAAGGCGCAGAATTTGGATCATCCGATGCGGGCGGCCAGAAAAGAGTCCTTGTCGAGTTCGTTAGCGCAAATCCAACCGGACCACTGAACATCGTCAGCGCACGCGCTGCCGCGATTGGCGATAGCCTGGTTCGAGTTCTCCGCAAAGCTGGTTATGACGCGGCAGCCGAGTTCTACGTAAACGATGCGGGAAGGCAAATACGCCGATTTGGCGCATCTGTGACCGCTCGCGCCATGGGCAATAATGTCCCGGAAGATGGGTATCACGGTGATGATGTCTTCGAACTGGCGGAGAAGGTCTATGCGAACCGCAAACCCTCGACAGATGATGATCCTGAAGAGATCGGGCGATTAGCGGCTGACATTAACGTTAAAGCTCAACAGGAAGTATTAAGCAAGTATCGCGTTGAGTTTGACCGTTGGTTTCGTGAATCAGAGCTTCATGGTGGCGGAGATCCGCAAACTGCACTGGAGCAACTGAAGGCGAAGGATGCTGTTTATGAAAAAGACGGCGCCCTCTGGTTCAAAGGCAGCGAATTCGGTGATGAAGAGGATCGGGTGATTGTTACCAGCGAAGGTCGTCCTACGTACCTGCTTCCTGACATCGCCTATCACTTGAACAAAGCGGCCAGGTCTGATGTCGCAATTGATCTGCTCGGACCGGACCATCACGACTATGTCAACCGTATGCAAGCGGCACTCAAGGCCCTTGGATACGAAGATTTCCTGAGTGTTCTTATCGTACAGCAGGTACATCTGCTGCGAGATGGTGAACGGGTCAAAATGTCAAAACGGGCTGGCAAGCTGATTGCCCTCAGCGAATTGCTCGACGAAGTGGGGGTGGATGTCGCACGCTATTTCTTCCTGCAACGGAAGACATCGACACCGCTGGAATTCGACCTTGATCTGGCACTTGAACAAAGCGATCAAAACCCGGTGTATTACATACAATATGCGCACACAAGAATTCGTGGAATCCTGCGTCAGGATGGGGCGCCGAAACCCGATTCATCATTCGACTTGAGCCCGCTCAAAGCTCCTGAAGAGATTGAACTTATCAAGCATCTGGAGCAATTCCCAGAGGCTATAGCAAAAGCTGCTGAAGCGCGTGAACCACAGAGGCTGGTTGGGTATCTCGAAGAGATAGCCAACCGATTCCACAAGTTCTACGTAGCTTGTCGCGTGATTGGTGAAACGAAAGATGTGACAAACGCTCGCGGTGCACTCGTACTCGCAACAGGAATTGTACTCAAGGAAGGGTTGCGCCTGTTCGGCGTTTCAGCCCCGGAACGCATGTAAGGATAATAATGTCCTCAGCAAAACCTGTACTCGTTGTTGGTTCGGCGGCGTTGGATACTATCCATACTCCAAATGGTTCAGCGGAAGATGCGCTCGGTGGATCGTCATTTTATTTCTCGACTGCTGCGAGTCTTTACGCGTCAGTACGACTGGTTGCCGTGATCGGTACTGACTTTCCCCTCGGTGAGATCGAATACCTTCGCGACCGTGACGTTGATACGGCAGGTTTGCAGATAGCAGAAGGCCAGACATTTCGCTGGGGCGGACGCTACTTCGAGGATCCTAACAAGCGCGAGACATTGTTTACGCAACTAGGCGTCTTCGAAAACTTCGAACCGAAGATTCCGGGACATTTTATCTCAACCCCGATCGTGTTTCTGGGCAACATCCACCCAGATCTACAAATGAGCGTGCTCGACCAGATAAACAAACCTGAACTGGTCGTTCTCGACACAATGAACTTCTGGATCAGTGGAACTCCGGATAGTCTTAACAAGGTCATTGACCGCGTTGATGTATTGTTGGTGAACGACGAAGAAGCAATCCAAATCACAGAAGAGAACAATTTGTTTGATGCGGCAGATGCTCTGCTGGACAGGGGCTTGCAGGCTGTAGTCGTCAAAAAAGGGCAGCACGGCGCAATCCTGTTTCGTAAAGACGAAAAGCCATTCTTCGCCCCGGCTTATCCGGTCAGAAATGTGAAAGATCCGACCGGCGCAGGCGACACCTTCGCAGGTGGTTTCATCAGTTATCTCGCCAGCCACGAGCTTGCTGATGACAACGCCTGGCGGCAGGCGATCATTTACGGAACCGCTGTGGCTTCCGCTTGTGTCGAAGGATATTCGCTGGACCGGTTGAAGACCGTAACCGTCGATGATCTTAATAAACGTGTCGAAGAAATCCGCACAATGACCAGGTTCTGAGATGACTAGCCTGCGCGGGATGGTCTGGGACGGACAATACCTCGAGTTCATCGAGCAAACCTTGCTTCCGCATGAAGAGAAGTGGATACGTACTGATGATTGGCGTGTAGTCGTCGATGCAATCAAACGTCTGGCGATTCGTGGAGCTCCTGCAATCGGAGTGACAGGCGCTTGCGCAGTAGTGATGGCGAAAGCGTCATCTGCCACTCAGGATGAGTTCTGGCAGTCAGTTGAAGCAATAAAGCATGCGCGACCTACAGCGGTCAATCTCGCGTGGGCAGTAGATCGTTTATTGTCCAGAATAGATGGTATATCTGAAGACGCTGAGGTTCTACGCGTTTTGAGTGAGGAAACAACGCGCATCGCGGATGAAGACGCTGCCATGTGCGACAAGATTGCTGAACATGGTCTCGAGCTGATTCCTGATGGCGCACGAGCGTTGACGCATTGCAACACCGGCGTGTTGGTTACCTACGGCATCGGAACCTCGTTTGGCGTACTAAGAAATGCATGGGATAAGGGTAAACTGGCACATGTTTATGCATGCGAAGCACGGCCGTTGGGGCAGGGCGCACGCTTGACCATGTGGGAGCTGGACAAGCTGCAGATGTCCGGTACGTTGCTCTGTGACAGCGCAGTTGGTAGTCTGATGCAAGCTGGGAAAGTCGATCTGGTAATTCTCGGGGCAGACCGTGTCGCTGCAAATGGAGATACCGCAAATAAGATCGGAACGTTCCAGCTCGCGGTACTTGCAAAACGGTTCGGGATTCCGTTCTATGTCGCGGCACCAAGTTCGACATTTGACCTGTCAATTGCGACGGGTGATAACATACCAGTTGAGGAACGAGAACCTGAAGAAGTTCGTACTTACAGGGGAACGCATATCAGTTTGCCGGCGGTGGAGGCGTACAATCCAGCATTCGATGTGACCCCGGTTGACCTGATTACGGCGTTTATTCGTGAGGATGGTGTCTTCTATCCACCCTGCGAGTTTCCTTACAGCAAGGGTTGACAGGTTTTCATGTTCCCGGATATATTTAACAATTGAGTGGTTTTCATAACAGAAGAGCTATTGCTGTCGGTGACAGCATACGTGGGGAGAGGACAATGCGTATTCACTGGGGTCGCGCTGCGACCATCCTGTTGATCATCATGTTTGCGGCAACTCTCATTGGGTGCCAAAGTACATCCGTCCGTTCAGCGAAGATTTACATGCAACAGGACGATCCTGAAAATGCCAAGGAAGTGTTGCTCGAAGGTGCGGAAGTCAGCCCGAACGATCCGGAACTGTGGTACGTACTCGGAAAAGTTCACGCCGAACTAGATGAGTGGGTCGAGATGGATGCGGCCTTTGGCAAGACGCAGGAAATTACGTCAAAATATGACGCTGACATCACAAACACGCGTTACGAAAATTGGCGACTGAAGTACAACGCGGCAGTCGCGCCGTTCAATGATGGTGATTATGATAGGACCATCGAAATCCTGCTGACTGCGCTTGTGATCAAACCAGGCGATGCAGAAACGCATAAGCGTTTAGGCCTGTCCTATCTGCAGACGGAGCAGTTCGGCCTCGCAGAAGAACACCTGCAGGCGGCAATCGCAGTTGAAGATGAAAAGGATGTGTCCTCGCGTCGCAACCTGCTTCTCCTTTATTGGCAACAGGAAGATTTTGACAAGGTAATCGCTGCTGCAAATGATCTGCTCGCCCTCGACACATTTAAAGCCGAAATGGACGAGAAGACTGCAACCATGAAGAATGATGCTATCGAGAAGAAAGCATGGTCTCTTGAGCAGTTGGACAGGATAGATGAAGCGATCGTGACGTGGGACGATGCGATCGAAAGCGATCCAGACAATCCGGATTTATTTTTCAACAAAGCGCTGGTGCTACACGGCATGGAAGATTACTCCACTGCAGCTGTAGCGTATCTTAAGGCAATCGAGCTCAATCCTAGCGATAACGTAGCTCGTCAAAATGCCGCTCGCGCTTTGCTCGCTGGTGAGCAGTATCAGACGATGATCGATGTGCTGGAGCCCTGGTTGTTCCCGGATGGAGTCATCAGCGAAGATGTCATCGTTCATGATTCTACTGATCCATACATGCTGCTCCGTGCCGCATATCTGAACTTGAACATGGAAGATAAGGCGGATATCCTGGCTCGCATCCTCGCGGAAATACTCGAGCGGGGAAAAGAGGGACCAGCTTCGCCTTTGAATATCTCACTCGGTAATGCATTTACGCTTGGTAGCTTTGCTTACCAAGTTGATCACGTAACAATGACGTCCGAAATAGGTAATCAATCTGTGAGTAAGCGTGCTACGGAGGGGGCTAGTTTTGTGCTCATAGAATTTTATGTAAGAAACGAAACTTCGAGCACAAAGACTGTTGATGCTGACGACTTCTTTTTAATCAAAGATTCACGAAACCGTAAGTTTAGCCCGTACACTAGTGCTAATACTATTTTAGCGATGGTATACGAGGATAAGGACTTCATTCTGACAGAACTGCAACCCGGCTTAACAAAGTACATGATTGTTGCTTATGAGTTGCCCAGCGATGCCTTGGCACAAAACATCTCAGTTATAATTCCAGGTAAAGTTGAGATTAATGTGCCGCTAGCAGAGATTGAAAGACAGTAGCCAATTGGGTGCATTTGCATTGAGGCGAGGCGAGCGAGTATGTTCGTCTCGCCGTTTCATGATCGAGAGTTCGTAATCTGTAATGCGGAGAGCAGTTCACTACATGCCCAGGTCAGATTCACATAGCGATTTGACTTCATTGACTAACATCGGTGATGATCAACTGCAGCAGGATCTCCTCGCACACCCGGAGAAGATGCCGCGCCACATTGCGTTCATCATGGACGGCAATGGTCGCTGGGCGAAGAAACGTTCTCTGGCACGAGTGTTTGGCCACAGGGAAGGGGTCCGATCTGTCCGTGAAATGGTTGAGACTGGTGTCAAGCTGGGTACGGAAGCGATGACCTTTTTCACGTTCTCACGTGAAAACTGGAAACGTCCGACCATGGAAGTGTCCGCGCTGATGCAGCTGCTGGTCTCGACGATTCGCAAGGAAGTCGACGATCTCGACTCGAATAACGTTACCCTTCGCACAATCGGTTGCCTGGATGATTTGCCAGACGTCCCACGTCGTGAACTCGGATCAGCGATTGACCGTCTTTCTAAGAACGACGGTCTGATCCTGACCTTGGCACTAAGCTACTCTGGGCGACAGGATATCGTTCATGGCGTGAACAAACTGCTGGCGAGCGGAGCGAAAGAAGTCACAGAAGAACAGTTCGAACAGATGCTGGACACTAAAGGCCTGCCCGACCCTGACTTGCTGATTCGGACCTCGGGCGAACATCGCATCAGCAACTTCCTCATCTGGCAGCTGGCCTATTCTGAACTCTATATCACGCCAACATTCTGGCCTGACTTTCGAAAACGTGCGCTACTCGAGGCGATCTATGATTATCAGCATCGTGAGCGACGTTTTGGCTGTACCAGTGAGCAATTGGTGGAACCGTGAGCGCGGCATCTTCAGGCATACTTGATGACCTCAAGCAATCGCTCGGATCGATTGTTCTACCTGATGTCGAATTCCCCACTGTCATCCCTCAGTCCATTGATGATGTAACCAACGCCATAAAATGGTGCCGTGAGCATTCGTGGCGCATTTTGCCAGCAGGACGTGGACACACGTTCTCCGAAGATCATTATGTGCCTGATGGTACGCTAACCGTGCTCAGCACATCACGTCGCGGGATGTCTGATGCCAGCGGCGATGACCTGGTGATTGAAGTAGAAGCCGGAGTTCCGGTTGAGGCGGTGATATCAGCAGTGGAAGCCGCCGGGCTCGACCTCGAGCACTGGCCAGAAGAGTACCCGGGTACGGTCGGCGGATTGCTTTGCGGATCATATGGGCAAAAGCTGCGCGGGATTGTCCTCGGCAGTGTACTGGTGGATGGAACTGGACGTATACTGCATCTGGGTGGTGCCGTCCGCAAGGATGTCAGCGGGATTGACGGCACGAGTGCCGTTCTGGGCAGCCACGGTGCTATATGCTGGTTGGACAGGGTGATCCTGAGATTAAAACCGAGATCCGGCCAGGTCCGGGAACGAGTGTCATACCCGCCAAGTACAACGGCAAAGGAATTTACCGGTCCGTACAGGCAGATTGCGCAAGCCTTTGACCCGGAAGATGTCTTCTTCAAGCCAAAGGGCTGATGTCCATGGTACGTCGCCCATGGATCATTCTGGTGAGCCTGATCCTTCTGTTCCTCGCTTTTTCAGGCCTCATCACATTCCGCTACATCAATCGCTCAAATGTGCTCAAGAACCGGATTCTATCCGAATTGTCCAGCATCGACGGTGACTTTTCCATCAAACGCGCGCGCTTGTTATCGAATAACCTTGTGCTCAACCAGGTATCCTACCGTTCGCCTGATTCGACTGTAGCCTTATTTATAGATGAAATCAGCCTGGGACTGTCGCTAGGTACTCTGTTGCAAAATTCGGATAATATCGTCGGCTCGATTGAGAGTGTTTCAATTGATATGCCTACAGTTAGCTACCGACCTGATAGGAAAATCTCTGGATCATTTTTTGAAAATCAGAACAATGATGCTGCATTCAACCTGAGCGGTCTTGAATCTCTTGAACGTGTTATCCTGCTCAACGGCTCGTTCAGGATGCTGACTGGGAGAAACAATGAGTGGATTTCGATTACCCATCTTGACGGATGGTTGACGAGCATCAATAACGACCGATTCGATGTTGATGTGAGCGCTATTGTTGCTGATGACACATTGCACTCACTTCAGGCAAACGGCAGCGGATCAATTCTGAATCAACTACTGAATCTACGTGTCGAACTCCTCGATTTTGATCTTTCGCACATTCGTCTTCCAAAGGTGTCGCCGGTAAATGACTTTGCAGGGATGTTTGATTTTCAAGGAAGCCTGACGCTCGATTCAAGCGGATGGGATGCCAAAGCTCGATGGATGATTAGAGACGCTGAGGCGCTCATCGATGAGAGCGGAGGATTGGTACTAGATCGAATTAATCTTGACGGAACACTTGAGGACAGAATTGCTACTAGTGAAGGCATTGCTCGCTTCGAAGGGGATGAAGCTGTAGTTGATGGAATGTTGGATTTCGATGAATTCACTTTCACTGGTACAGCAAATGCCACCGAAGTTCGTATAGGACACCATTTGGGTACGTTTGCACAACTCGAATCGAAACTGCAACCGCGTGGAAACGTTTCAACGCAAGCCAGGCTAAATATTGACCTGCACACACTCGAACTCGATCTGGAAGCTGTAGCCATTGCGGAACAACTAGATACAGAGGTTGGTCCTTTCAATAATATCCAACTTAACTATTCATGGGACAATCAGCGATGGGAACTTCGTTTCGACTCGCTGGCTACTAGCTGGTATGGATTGGATATCACTGGAAATGGACGATTCCGCCCCTCTGAAGAGATAACCTTCATTGTTGATGGGACTTTTACAGGCAATGGCAAGCAGGGGAATTTGCCAGATTGGATGTTGCCGATCGAGGATAAGGACGCGGATGGAGAATTGATAATCCGTAAAATGCCTCTAGAGGGTTTCGTTGTTAGTGGCGAAGCGCGGGTGCGTGACCAGTATGATCCTGCTATTGGTGAATTTCATGGGCGGTACAGCACCTATGGGTTTGATACAAGCCTGGACCTGTACTCCTTAAGACGTCCTGATGCCCACATCCGTTTGCAACAATTCATGGATGATCCCATTCAACTCCGAACGGTACAACCGCAACTGGCAATATCGTGGTGGGATGATGACATAGAAATCCATGAGCTGATCTCAGATCTGAACATACAATCGCGCTCAAACATTGATCGTGGAGAAATCTCAACCATTGCATCAATAAACACAGGTGAGTCTGGCTTTGGACTCAAAGTCAGCGGTGTGACGTCTATTGATTCAGGTCTGGTTATCGAGACAGTGGCTGGATTTGAATTGTCTAAACACCGCGACTTCATTGCCAACGGAGAAATTGAAACAACCTTTCATGACGGAGTGTTGGATCTATCATCTTTGAAGTTGATGGATGTTGTAACTGCGTCAGGAAGCATTGATTTCAAACAGAAGCGATTGTCTGCCTTTACAACTCGGATCATAGATCTTGACCTCAGCTATTTATTACCGGAATTGACAAGTATCACTGATGGAATGGTAGATGGAAACATCAATGGTCGACTCATCATCGATGGACCTTTCGATCAACCTGGCATCGAGTCGCATTTCGAGTTATCGGAAGGGAGATACCGTGATGTTGATGGATATTGGGGATTATTCACCGCAAATACCGTTGATGATGGGATGGTTAGTATTCAACAAGGAGCATTGGGAAGAGGGAGCTCTACACTCTTCACTCTAATCGGCGAATATTCAATACCGCTGGACAGCATGGGAGTTTATGTAGCATCACCAAATTCAGATGCTCAAGTTCTGATGTACACTCTTACCGGAAGAGATGACATGCTCGACGGAAATGCTGAACTGCATGGCTTCATCCACGGTCCATTTATGCGTCCGTCATGGGAAGCAAATCTAGAATTGTCAGATGGTCGAGTGGCTGGTATTCACTATGAAGACGTGTTGTTAGAAGCACGAGGAACGAACACTGATCGCCTGGGTAAGGTGGTTTATATCGATTCAGCTCTATTTTCACGTCCTGAACACTATGAACTCTCTCTCCACGGAGCCATACCGTTGGATCGGGGTGCGGGTGAGCTGGATATATCACTGAATGGCGATGTGCTGGAGTTACTCCCACAATGGTCGGATTTCATCGAGACTGCCTCAGGGCAAGGAAGTCTTGATTGGACGACGACGTTCGTTGCTGGAAAACCTGTTGCCACTAGAGGTGAATTATCTGTACAAGATGGTAACATCGATTTTGCAGATGTTCTACCTCCGATGAGCGAGCTGAATATTGATGTTACCATAGATGCGGATGGGTTGGTCAATATTCGCGATTTGAAAGGTCTGCTCGATCAGCAGTATCCGTTTGAAATAAGTAACCTCCCTGGGGATACTGAAAATCTGGACCGTCAACCTATTCAATTCAGCATGCCCGAAATCAACTTGGGTGTGCTTAAAATTCGTACTCATGAGGATCTCGGGATACCGTTCCATCTTCCAGGAATCAACACAACAGAACAATATGCTCGATTGGCAGTGAGTGGAAAAGATGATGACTGGCTGACCATAGCCGGACCAGCTGAAGCTTTATACATAGATGGCGAACTCACCTTGTTATCAGCTAATTTCACTTATCCACCAATATCTGAAGAATCGGATGTAATCTCGGATCTCCTCACAGGTGAGCCGATTTTTTCATTAGGTCAAGAATCAAACGACATGGTAGAGATCCCATCTTTCATCAACAATACACGCTGGGATGTTGATGCTTACCTGGGAAATGACATCAGATATGAACGAGTCATCAAGGGTCTCGAAAACGCGCCTGTTCTTGAAACAATATCTGAATTTCTCGGTCAAATTGTACTTGATGTCGACTTGGATCCGTCCGATCAGGAATTCCCGATCAATGTCAGCGGGGTGCTGGCGGATACGTCATTCCGTTTGAATGGTACCATCACTAGCACGACAGGACGTATCGAGTTCCTCGATTTGCTGTTCATGATGGATCGCGCAGAAGTTGTCTTTGACCCAACAACAATTTATCCGGTTGTCAGCGCACGTGCTATGGCTACAGTAGAGGAAGTTGATTATTCTCGCCAGATGTACTTAACACTCTATGTAATTGATCCAGTCACGGGTGAGAGGCAACAGCGCGGACGCTGGGGAGAGTTTACCTTCGTCCTCGAGGACGAGCTCGGGTCCAGCCAGGAGGAAGTGCTCAACGACATGGGAGTGGGCATTACAGACCTTCAGGGATTGCAGAACAGGTTCATTACCGCTGGAGCGGGGGGGATTGATCGAGCTATGGCGAGACGTTGGCTTGGACCGATCGAACGCGATGCTGCCAACTGGTTGGGGGTGGACATCCTTCAGTTCAGGCCCCAAATCGCTACAAACCTCGTTGGGACCAATCCAGCGGACGTGTTCTACAATACTGCGAGTGACGATCAGAGAACTGCAGCCAATCAGAGCAACCGGAACCTTTTCCGTGCTAGCAAAGTCACATTAGGCAAGTACCTGGATCGAGACATTTACGTCTCCTACACCGGCCAATTCGGAGAAGAAGCCAGATACGCAAGCGTAGAAGATATTCAGCTTGGGAGACTTGGGCTTCTTCAGCAATGGAATCTCGAATACAGAATCGAGCCCATTTCGCCGAACTTCGTCATTGAATTCGGTTGGGAATACGAGAATGTGGAAGATCGTAACAATAGGTCAGCCAGAATGAAATACTCCGTGGTGTTTGACCTGATGAACCTGAACACAAATTCTCAGTGGCAGGAATAGAGATTTGAGGTAGCTTGAACGGGGCTAAGAGGGCAGATTTCGCCCCATGAGCACGCTTGTATCATGGAGTGTCCGCGGTTACATTCCGTTTTTCCAGAAAGCGCAGAAAACAACATGCAAACACGTAGTCTTTGTTTCGTTTCATTCCTACTAACAGTCGTCGCACTGGTCTCATTCGTATCCATTACGCAAGCTCAGGAAGAAGCCCGTGGTATTACTGTCATGGGCGTGCGTGTGGAGGGAACGACATCGGCCGACCCAGGATTGATACTCGCAAATTCCGGTTTGGTAGTTGGGAAGGAAATAACCGGGGATGATATTCAAAGGGCGATCAAGCGAATCTGGTCGTTGAAACTCTTTCGAAATGTCGAGTTGCTCCTTGAACGCGAGGTCGCGAACGGCGGTTTCTTCCTCATCAAGGTTGAGGAATACCCACGCATCGAGTCCATCGAGATTGATGGTAACCGCAAAATAAAGGACGATGATGCCCTTGAATTGCTTGACTTGTACCGTGGTCAGGTGATGCGCCCGGCTCGTTTGCAGGCAGCAAAAAAACGCCTCATTGCAGAGTATCATGACAAAGGATACTTGCTCGCCGAAGTGGATATCGAAACTCTTGATACTGAAGAGGAAATGCGCAAATCAGTTGTCTTCAATGTCAAGGAAGGCAGGAAAGTCCGAATAGCAAAAATTGAATTCACTGGCAACGACGCTTTTTCTGACAAGAGATTGCGCAAGCAGATGAAGGAAACTAAGCAGCGCGGCTGGTGGATAATGAGTTGGTTCAGACCGGGTGAATTCGAGTCGGTGGAATATGATATTGACCGTGATAATGTACTCACATTTTATCGCAACAACGGCTATAGAGATGCGGAAATAGTTGGTGATTCGATCGGCTACAGTGATGATCTGAAAAGATTGAGTATCTATCTCGAGATCAATGAAGGAACACAGTATTACTTTGGTGAGGTGAGCTTCGAAGGCAACAGCATCTTCACAAATGACGAGATGTTGATGCGGTTGGCGTTCAAACCGGGCGACGTGTATAGCGAAGAAAAGCTGGACCTGACCGTATCTGAACGGTTAGGAAACCTCTATTATGATCGTGGTTATATCTATTCGAACATCACGCCGACATTGATCCCTGTATCTGAAGACACGCTAAAAGTCAGCTTCAGAGTGTTCGAAGGAAACCAGTTCACCGTCCGCAAAGTCCACATTCTCGGTAACACAAAGACTAAAGAGAAAGTTATCCGTCGCGAGATGGTGCTGTTTCCGGGTGAGACTTTTGATGTTTCGCTGCTGAGGCGAAGCGTGCGTGAACTGACCATCCTCAACTATTTCGGTAATGTGGTTCCGGATGTGCAGCCGGTCAACGACAAGGAAGTTGATCTGTACATCGATGTAGAAGAAAAACCGACAGACCAGGCTAACGTGTCCGCTGGTTACAGTGAACGTGACGGTGTCATCGGCGCTGTCGGCTTTTCAATGCCAAACTTTTTCGGTAATGGTCAACGTGTGAGTCTTGACTGGAATTTCGGCAATATTTACAGGAGTTTTTCACTCAGCTTCACCGAACCGTGGATGTTTGATACACCGACTTTAGGCGGCATTAGCTTCTACGACCTCCGCCGAGGTGGAACATATTACGGATATGACGAACATGTTACCGGCGGCAGTATTCGGATCGGTCGTCGTTTCCGCTGGCCAGACGATTATACACGTGGCGACTGGATTTATCGCGTAGATCGATCGTTCTACGATGATTTTTCTGATGCCTTTCTCGCATCTAATCCACGCGGATTGAATGAAGGTGCCCCTCGATGGGGAAGCTCATTCACGATGGCATTATCACGCGACAGTCGTGACAATCCAGAATTCCCAACGCGTGGTTCGGTCTTTTCGCTGTCAAATGAACTTGCCGGAACTGTTTTCGGGGGTGATGACCGTTACCTGAAACAGCGGCTCAGTGGTGAATGGTACACTCCGCTGTACGGAAAGCTCGTATTGTATTCAAAAACAATGTTTGGATTGCTGCATGAACTGGGTGATACTGAAGATGTCCCGTACATTGACTACTTCTTCATGGGCGGGAGCGGAATCAGTTTCGGCGAATCCATGCGCGGATACGAGGAGGGCGAAGTTGGTCCACAAAGTGGTGGATTCCCGGTTGGTGGACAGAGCATGTTCAAGCAGACGATGGAGATTCGGCTACCAGTTATTCCAAATCCCACCGTTTTCTTGCTCGCATTTGGGGAAGCAGGAAATACTTGGGCGACACGTGGCCAAACAAATTTGAATGATCTCCGTCGATCTGCAGGAGTCGGAGTGCGCTTATACATGCCGTTCATAGGCCTGATCGGACTCGACTACGGCTACGGATTCGACTACGTTGGAGCAGATGGGCGGCGTAGCGGACAGTGGGTACCCCACTTCCAATTTGGCAGAACATTTTAAGCAAGGCTTTTAACTTGAGGTTCATGATGAACAAGTGGATCGCGCCATTGGCCATGATCCTGATCGTACTGATGGGTTTCTCAGCTACGGTCTCCGCAAAAGATGCCAAAGTTGGCATCATCATTTCCGACCGGATTCTGACTGAGTATCCTGAAGCTCAAGATGCGCAGCAGATACTCGAAGAAGAAATCACCGAGTGGCAGCGTCAGGCAATGGAAATGGAGGATCAACTACAGGCATTGGACGCTGAACTTACTGATGGGTCCATGTTCTACAGCGAAGAGAAAAAAGCTGAAGTTGAGCAGAACTTCCAAAGGAAGATGCTTGAGTACCGTGAATTCCAGGCAAATATCGAACGCCGGGCGATGCAACGCAACCAGGAGCTATTTGCCCCGATAAACGATAAGATCCAGCGGGTTATCGATAAAATCGCGCAGGAAGATGGCTACGACATCATCCTCGATGCTGTCGGGACCGCAATTGCCTATGCAGATCCAGAACTAGACATCACCCAGTTGGTCCTGGACGAGCTGCAGAAGGTAGAATGAACCAGATTACTGCGCATGAACTGGCGAAGTTGTTGAATGCTGAGCTCGTGGGAGATGAATCCCTCGAGCTCGTCGCTGTTAGTAAAATCGAAGAAGCGAGCAGCAACGAAATCACGTTCATTGCCAACAAGGCTTATTACAAGCACTTAGCTGCCACACAGGCCGGCGCCGTTATCCTCGATCATATCCCAGATGGGGAAGAGGGAAAACGTACATATCTGCTCACTTCGGAACCCTACCGTGCGTTCCTGGCGACGTTGAATCATTTTCATCCTGAAATTGAACGGCCAGCAGCAGGAATTCATGATAGCGCTGTAATTTCAAAAGATGCTGTAATCGGCGACGATGTGACTATCGGTCCGATGTGCGTAGTTGAAGCCGGAGCAACTATCGGACGCCGAACTGTTCTCCGCTCACAGTGCTTTATCGGGCGTGGAACCACTATCGGAGAAGACTGCCTGTTCCATAGCCGAGTGTCTGTACGTGAAATGTGCGTTATTGGCAATCGGGTGATCATTCAGGACGGGGCTGTTGTTGGTTCTGACGGATTCGGATTTGCGCCTGGTGAAGAAGGCTACTCTAAGATTCCGCAAGTCGGAAATGTGATCCTTGAAGACGATGTTGAGATTGGTGCAAATACGACCATTGACAGGGCAACACTTGGTAAGACGGTTGTCAGACGCGGAGTGAAACTGGATAACCTCGTCCAGATTGCACATAACGTTGAGATTGGTGAGAACACGGTGTTTGCTGCACAAGTTGGCATCGCAGGATCAACGAAGATTGGTGCTCGATCAATGTTTGGCGGACAGGTTGGAGTGGCAGGACATCTTCAGCTAAGTGATGGAGTGATGGTTGCTGCCCAGTCTGGGATTGCGAAAGATCTCGGACCCAACAAAGCTATTGGGGGCACGCCTGCCACAGATATTCGAGAATGGCAAAGATCACTTGCCATCAAGAAGAAGCTGCCGGATGTGCTCAAGCGTCTGCGAAAACTCGAGGGCGAGAGCGACTAGCGCTCTGAACGCGGAGGGGATTCCTTGCTCAAGAACCAACGAACGATTGCCAAAGAGGTTACGCTCGAAGGTATCGGGCTGCACACTGGTGTAAAAACCATCATGACGTTCAAGCCTGCTCCAGCTGGTTCAGGATATTGGTTTGAACGCACCGATATAGATGACAGCCCACGTATCAAGGCAGACATTGACCACGTTGTTGACATCTCACGCGGTACGACAATCGCGCAGGGAGATGTTAAGGTCCATACAGTCGAACACGTGCTATCAGCAATCGCCGGCCTCGAAATCGACAACTGCATTGTTGCGCTCGATAATATTGAACCGCCGGTAATTGACGGAAGTTCTCGCCCGTTTGTCGATGCGCTTCTGGAAGCTGGCATTGTCGAGCAGGAAGCTCCCAAAGAATATCTCGATATCAATAAAACCCTGATCTTCCACGACGAAGAAAAGGGAATCGACCTAGTCATCGTTCCATCTGACGAATTCCGTATCACGTACATGGTTGACTACCGCAATCCAGCGTTAGGAACGCAGTATACCTCCATGTACAGCTTGCAGGATGAATACACCAGCGAGTTTTCTGAAGCGCGCACATTCGCCTTTTTGAGCGAAATCGAAATGCTGAAGGAACACAATCTGATCAAGGGAGCATCCCTTGAAACTGGTCTTGTGATCGCTGACAGGGATTTGGATGAAAAAGAGCTGAACAGACTCAAGAAAGTGTTCAATGTTGACCGTCCGATGAAATTCGGTGACAGCGGCATTCTGGACGATCGCGAACTACGATTCTACAACGAACCTGTTCGCCATAAAGTGGTTGATCTGATCGGCGACTTTGCGCTGCTCGGGCTACCGATTCGCGGGCACGTGATGGCTGCTCGCGCTGGCCACGAATCGCACGTCGAGATGGTCCGCAAGATGCGGAAGATTTATCAGCAGCGGAAATTGACTAAGAAGTATCAGCGTACACAGACAACATCATACGTCTTCGATGTAGAAGCTATTCAACGCTTATTGCCACACCGTTACCCATTTCTGTTGGTTGATCGGATTCTCGAACTCGTTCCAGGCGAACTGGTCACGGGAATTAAGAACGTCACGATCAACGAACCATTTTTCCAGGGACATTTCCCAGGACGTCCAATCATGCCCGGGGTGCTGATCACGGAAGCGATGGGGCAGGTAGGCGGCGTGTTGCTGCTTAACGAAGTCGACAACCCGGAAGAAAGCCTGGTCTATTTTACAAAGCTGGATAATGTAAAATTCCGACGCATGGTGGTACCGGGAGATACGCTGTATTTCCGCGTCGAACTTCTGTATATGCGCCGTGGTATTTGCAAAATGCAGGGGCAAGCCTTTGTGGACGATGAACTGGCCGCGCAAGCTGAGATGCAGGCTGTGGTCAAGGAGCGTGAGTGATGAGCCAGATTCATCCGCAAGCTGCGGTCGGAGAAAACGCCCAGATCGGCGAAAATGTTACTGTAGGACCTTTTGCTGTCGTTGAGGATGGAGCGGTTGTGGGTGATGGTTGCCAGATCGCTGCGCACGCTCACATTACACAATGGGCACGACTTGGAAAAGACGTTCGCGTATTTACTGGCGCAGTCATCGGTTCAAATCCGCAAGACTTGAAATTTGAGGGTGAAGAGACGACGATGGATGTCGGTGACAGGACAGTGATTCGTGAATATGCCACCCTGAACCGTGGAACACATGAGTCAGGTTCATCGTCAGTCGGCGAAGACTGCCTGTTGATGGCATACACACATGTTGCGCACGATTGCCATCTGGGTAATCGGGTTATTATGGCAAATTCAGTCAATATGGCGGGACATGTTACCATCGAAGACTGGGTGATCATTGGTGGGATGGTCCCGATTCATCAGTTCGTTCGGCTTGGTCAGCATTCGTTCATCGGTGGTGGATGGAGGGTGCCGCAGGACGTGCCACCTTATGCGTTAGTGGCGGGTGAACCAATCGATTATCGTGGCGTAAATTCGGTCGGACTGCGTCGTCGTGGATTCAGCAATGCTACGATCAATTCGATCAAGCATGCCTATCGCATTATCTATCGCAGCAAATTGAACGTCACTCAGGCAATCACCCAGATCAAAGACGAAATGGAGATGACGGACGAGATACAAACTATCGTCAATTTCATAGAGAACGATTCTGATCGCGGTATTGTTGGACGTGCGAAAAAGGCTTCAGATTTCTAACTGGATGTTCTTCAGAATCATGCAGATACATTTCAGCCGGACCCCGAGGTCCGGTTTTTCATTTCCGATTTCTAAATCTGTCAAACAAGAAGTTTTTGCCGCTAATTGGTATTAGCATTCAAGCTATATTTGACGCAGATTTCGGCAAACGAAGACGTTGACTTGGATTACTGATAATTCTTGTTTCAGAACGGAAATTGAGGAGAGGGACGATGAAGAAATTGCTCGCGGTTCTGTTGATGTGCATGATTACGGTGCCGAGTTTTGCAGGAATCGGCATTCATGTGAATTACGACATGAAGAAAATCGATTCCGACCACAGAACCTTTGGTTTTGAGGGGGAAACCTACACCGCAACTCTAGGTCGCGAAGAATCGGGCAATCCTGTTGGAGGTGGGATTGATTTCTCCTTCGGCATGCTACCGATTGTCGACCTGCTGTTCAGTCTGGAAGGCGCTTTTGCCAAGTACAGAGCAGGCTATTGGACAGATGTTCCCGGTTTTGAATCTGTCGATGAGGAAATCGGCTATTTGCGTGTCGGACTTGACGCGACAGTGGCGGTTGACATACTCGGCGTACCTTCGACTGCAAGCGTGCTGGACATCTTTGTCGGAGCAGGTCCTACCCTAATGCTTCAGGCGCCAATCTGGTCAGAAGACTTGATCAGGGATAATATAAGTTCGGCGACTGAACCGGTGTCGCCAACTGATTTCATTGATGATATTGTAACCAAGTTCGGACTTCACCTCGCCGCAGGTGTGAAGGTGTCACCTCCGGCAATTCCCCTCTATTTTAGGGTTATGGCAAAGTACTATATGCTTCCGGGTGTAGATGAACCAAATCTTGGCAGGTGGATGACGATTTCTGCTGGAGTTGGATTCGGAGGCTGACCACAGGAACTATACACTGTGTGAACAGTGAGCTTGTTAGTTTGCTCCATCCACAGGCCGGTTCGTGCGAGCGAATCGGCCTGAGTTATGTTATCTTTTGCGTTATTGTGATTATAGTCGCTTGATCATTTGTTGCTACGGAACCCAACATGCTGCTCACGTTTGTATCGTTCGTCGTTGTTCTTGGTGTCGTCGTCTTTGTGCATGAGGCGGGACACTTTTTCGCTGCGAAATCCACTGGAATGCGGGTTGAGGCTTTCTCACTCGGATTTATTAAGATGTTTGGAATAAAACGTGGTGAGACTGAATACAGGATCGGTTACCTCCCATTGGGCGGATACGTCAAGATCTCAGGCATGGTTGATGAATTCGGCGGTGATGAGCTCAAGGGCGAACCTTGGGAATTCCAGTCGAAAAACATGTGGCAGAAAGCGTTCGTCATAACTGCCGGCGTGTTGATGAACTTCTTGCTTGGTTTCATCATTTACACTTCCATCGCCTGGGTGCACGGAGAACCTGTACTCGTTAATGACGCTTTAATTGGAAACGTCTCACAGGGCTATCCTGCTGAAGAAGCTGGGATCCTTCCCGGCTCAACAATTCTCAGCGTTGATGGTTCTTCAGTGAAAACGTGGGACGATTTCCGCATCGCGGTGCACAGCAAGCCAGACCAGGACGTTCAGATCGTCTGGTTGAGCGAAGGGGACACGCTCAACGCGACCATGACAACCAAGTCCCAGATGATAATGGATGACGACGGTGCGCGTGAAGTCGGAATGGTTGGTGTCGGACCTTCTTTCACACGAGAGCCTGTCAGTTTCAGCCGCGGAATTGTTCTGGGTGCAGACATGACTGGAAGCGTCCTCGGTCTGAGCCTGCGTTCAATACAGATGCTGTTTAATGGTCAGGCTTCAGTCAAGGACCTGACTGGACCAGCCGGAATCGTCTATTTGAGTGGTGAAACAGCCCGTGCTGGTTGGGAAACATTCATCGGTTTCATCGCCCTGATCAGCATCAGTATCGGGCTTCTGAACATTCTCCCATTTCCAGTTCTGGATGGGGGTCATCTTGTATACATCATAATCGAAGGTGTCACCAGGAGAACCATATCCTCACGGGTGAAGATCGTTCTACAAAATGTGGGCATGGTTTTGTTACTTGGCCTGGTGTTAGTTGTCACTTACCACGACATATTCCGGTTTTTCATTGACTGATCGCCTGCTATTCTCAATCCTGTTATCCATTGTTCTGCTTACCGGTTGTGCTGGTACGGGTGAGTTGCTTACAACGGATGCACCTGATCCAAACCTTACTGATGAGCAGGAACCTCCAGCCCCGGCGGTTCTCGACCATGCTATTGCCGGCGCGGTATACGAAGCGCAGGGCGAGTACATGCTTGCCTTGCACGAATACAACCGGGGCATTCAACGTGACAGCACTCGGACAGAACTGTACCACGCTGCCGCACAGATGTACACCAAGCTCACCGAATACGAAAACGCACTACTGATCCTGGAAAAGGGGACTCGCGCATCAGGTGATGCATCGCTATTCACCCACTTGGGAGAGATGCAGCTCCAAATGCAGAAGTTTGATGACGCTATCGCCACATTTGGAATGTTGAGCGCGATACAACCGAACAATTCCAGTGCACAGCAGAACCTGGCATCAGCGCTCGAACGTACCGGCCGAGTTGAGGAAGCGCTGGAAGTCTACGAATTGGTTCTGGAAGACGAGGATGTGGATAGAGAATCTATCCTGATGCACAAAGTAACAATGCTAAGTTCACTCGAACGTTTCGAGGAAGCTGTCGAAGTATATCGAGAATTGCAAGAATATCGTCCGGACGAGGATAGAATCCCGTTCTTCATCGGCGGTTTATTTCTGGATATGGGCGACACCACACGTGCAGTGGAATCCATTGCGGCCGCAGCGACAATGCGACCTGTTGAACCACGCTATTGGGATCTGTGGATACGACTCGAAGTCGTCCGTGGCAACAATGATCATGCCAAATCTTTGTGTGACAGCGCCATGAGCTACAACCCGATCAGTGCACCACTACATGGTCTGGCAGCATCTGTGTTCATGATGGAAGATGAACATGATAGAGCTGAATCCGCACTGAAACGTGCCATTGATATCGAACCTGCGAATTCAGAACACTACCTGAATCTGGGCTTCTTGTACCACGATCTGGAAAAATGGTCCAGCGCTGAATCCCTGTATGAAGATGCGCTGAAACTATCACCCGGTGACCCGCAGATACTAAATAACTTCGCCTATCTGCTGGCAGATCAGGGTAAAGACCTTGAACGGGCACTTGAGCTGTCGGAAGACGCGCTTTCCATGGACCCGCAGAATGCAAGTTTCCTGGATACAAAGGGCTGGATCCTTTACCACATGCAGGATTATGAACAGGCTCGTATCTACCTTGAACGGGCACTTGAGTTTTCTCCATATCATTACGAAATCCTCGATCACCTCGGCGATGTTTACGCCGCGCTTGGATTAGATAAACTCGCTCATGAGGTCTGGCAAAGATCATTGGAAGCAGGCGGTGATGAAGATGAGATACGCCGCAAGCTTGAAGAGTAAACGATGAAGCGATTTCATCCTCACATTATCCTCCCCCTGACTGTTCTGTTTCTAGCTGGATGCGCTAGTCAAAAGCTGGACTTTGATGATCTTGAACCATCTCCTGAAGTGCTGAATAACCAAATATCAACAGTGTGGAATCGAGTTGAACGAATCGAAGCTAGCCTGGCCCTTCATGTGCAAAACAGCAAATTCAACGGATCACTATTCGGTACATTACACCTTGGGCTACCTGATCGATTATCGTTGATCCTGAAAGCGCCATTTGGAATCAAGATTGGTGAGTTGATCGTTTCCGATGGCTACTACGAAGCAGTTTTTGCAACTGGTCAGTTTGAATACGGAGCGGTTGAAGATTTCGATTTAGCGGCAATGACAGGAATCCCGTTACCTTCGGGTGATTTATTACGCCTGTTTGAACCGATAACCAGGCCAATAATTGAAGGATTCGTCCAAGACAGTACCTTGGCGTTCGCGCTAACGGCACCTGACTCCCTGTGGCAGTGGAGAGTTGCTGAAGGCTCGCTTGATCACCAGATTCTGTATAATCCTGAAGAGGGCCATGTGGTGGAGGAGCGCTGGTTTGATAATGCTGGTGATGATTTAGCCCTGTTTAAGCAATATCTTGAAACATCTTGGACCGACGATGTTCCCCTGGCTTACGAGCTGCAGCTCGAGAGTGGGGGAGCTTTTCCAACAAAGGTTCGTGTGCAATTCAAGACGCTGGAGTTGAACCCGATATGGAAAACCGATCCCTTCCAATTGAAGGCGAACAGCAATTGAGCACCGATCAACGCGATCTGAGCATAGTCGTACCTCTGTTCAACGAAGTCGAATCGTTACCTCACTTGAAGCGAGCCATTGACGATCTGCTCGAGCGCGAAAACCTGCCTGCACAAGTCATTTTTGTAGATGACGGCAGCAACGATGGCAGCTTAGAGCTTCTGCATCAGTTTCGTGAAAGTGATGCTCGAGTTGATGTTGTTTGTTTTCGTCGAAACCACGGTAAATCTGCTGCGCTGGCGGCTGGATTCGAGATAGCTACTGGGAAGTATGTGGTCACCATGGACGCTGATCTCCAGGATGATCCAAATGAAATCCCCAACCTGATTGCGCGACTGGATGATGGATTCGACATGGTCAGCGGTTGGAAAAAGAAACGTCATGATCCACTCTCGAAGACTATTCCCTCAAAGTTTTTCAACCGTGTTGCCCGGATTAGCAGCGGGATCAAGATTCACGATTTCAATTGCGGTTTGAAGATTTATCGTCGTGAAGTGCTTGAAACATTTGATCTCTACGGAGAACTCCATCGGTTTATTCCGATTCTGGCGAAATCGCAGGGTTGGACCGTTGGAGAGTTGCCAGTTCAGCACCATGCGCGCCAATGGGGGAAGACCAAGTTTGGAATCTCGCGTTTCCTTCACGGTTTTCTCGATCTATTGACTGTACTGTTTCTAGTCCGTTTCGCAGCCAGTCCGATGCACCTGTTCGGCAGTTTTGGATTGTTGTCAGGACTGGTTGGCTTCGGCTTACTCGCCTACATGACAGTGGAGTGGTTCATGGGGACGCCGATAGGTGACAGGCCGCTGTTCTTCCTCGGAATCCTGTTGTTAATTGTCGGCGTACAGTTTTTCTCCATGGGCCTGATTGGAGAACAGATCAACCACATGAGGCAGAAGATTAAGAGGACGCGACATTCCGATTACGATTCCCAGCATCTGATCAAATCAAAATGAAGTTTGCGCTGATCGGACCACTTCCGCCCTTACGCGGGGGCATAGCCACATATAACAACTCCCTGCGAAAAACTTTAAAGTCATTGGGACACGACGTCCTGCCGATTAGTTATCGTATACTCTACCCATCATTTCTATTTCCCGGAACCAGCCAGTTTGACGAAGAAGCTGAGTCAGTAGATGACTCGCAGAATGATCTCATTCCATGGAATCCGCTTTCGTGGCGGAAAGTTGTGGCCAATATCCGACGTTCAGGCGCAACACATTTGATCATCCAGCACTGGCACCCCTTTTTTGTTCCATGCTTGAATTTTATTGCACGCCGTGCTTTGATCGACCAAGTAATCGTGATCGCGCATAACGTGCTTCCGCACGAAAAAGAACGCATCGGTCGCATTCTGAACCCAGTCATGTTCAAGGCTTCTACGAGAGTGATTGTCGGAGCCGGAGAACAGCTGAAACAACTACAAAATCTAGTTCCCGAGATCCCGGGGACTGTTGTCCCGCACCCTGTCTACGCACAGTTATTTACTGATCCTGAAGCTGATTTCCAGCAGCTACATCTGGACGCGCGCAGCGAACTCGATATCCCACTGGACCTACCGTATTTCGTTCATCTGGGACTTGTGCGCCGGTACAAGGGCGTTGATATACTGTTGCGAGCTGTGAAAAGGATCAAAAGCAAGTACAAACTGGATGTCATCGGCGAGTTCTACGAACGAATAGGTGAGTACCTCGCGTTGCATAATGAACTCGAGCTCGCGGAACAAGTCACCCTCGAAAATCGTTTCTTAAATGACAATGAGATGAGGCTTCGGATTCTTGCTGCTGATGCGGTCGTATTGCCTTACAGACATGCTACACAGAGCGGGATAGCAATGCTCACGTTAGCTGGTGGAACTCCGATCATTGCGACATCTACAGGAGCGCTTACAGACATTGTAGTCGAGGGTGAAAACGGAACATTGGCCCAACCCGAAGATGCTGACAGTTTTGGCGAAGCTATCTCACGTTTTCTTGATTCAGGATTGATTTCATGGCGAAAGAAACGCAATCAGATTGCAGCCAATACACGTAGAGACTATTCCTGGGAAACGCTGGCACGCGCGATCGTGGAGGATGTGTGAGTCAAAGGGCAGCATTTGTCATGGTCAATCACGACGGAGGTGATGAAACCGGCGCATCGGTTGAATCGCTGCTGGCTGATATGAGTCCCCATGACAAACTGTACCTGATCGATAACGGAACCACTGATGGATCCGGCATACATGCTGCCAGATTATCAAAGCAAATCCAATACATCGCTCATGATGAGAATAAGCCGTTTGCCGAAGCCACTAACATCGGCATTCGTGCAGCACTGGATGAAAAATACCCATATATAGGTCCGATTAACCCCGATGTTCGAGTTCGTCCGGGAATGATCCAGTATATCATTGACTTTCTCGATAATGACAGCAACAAAGCATGCGCCGCTGTCAGCCCGATCATTTTGCACGATGATCCGGAGGATCGAATATGGTTTGGTGGGGGACGGGTAATATACCCCATTTCCTGGACTCAGCACATCGAACAAAAAGTACCGCTGGCAGAGATTAGAAAATCCTCACATGATATTCAATTTGTCACTGGATGCTGCTGGCTAAGTCCAGCATGGGCATGGCAGGAAATTGGACTGCTTGACCCCAGTTACGGGATGTATTCTGAAGATGTTGACTGGTCAGCACGTGCGATGCAAAATAGCAAACGACTGGTAATTGTGCCGCACGCTGAGCTAGTGCATCGACTTTCGATGAGCAGTGGAGGAGGACGTTCAACTCTCAAAATGACCTATCGTACTTTAGCGGGACGGCTGTTCTTTGAGCGATGGACACCATCTCGATTGCGAATCCTACAGCGTCTTTTGACGCCATTGTTTGTGGCATTTTATGCAACGTTCCTCTACCTTGCGGAAGGTCCCGACGTTGCTAAAGCATACCTCCGTGCCTGGCGAACCAAGCTCAAGGATCCTGTGCCGTGGCCACCATCCCGACATCTGACCGGGAACTCGTAACAAACGTTCGACGATGGGCGAACAGGAAAAGTACTGTCTGGATTCTTCCGGGCTTATTATCGTTCCTGATCGTTTCTGCTGCCGCTGTCGAGTGGGTGTATTCTCCAGTCGAAAAGGCGCTTGGTGCGTTCATGTATTCAACGCATGATCTGCGCGAAGAAGTGGGACAGGGATGGGAATTGAACCGCGAGAGTACTGAAGCTCTCGATGCACTTGGTCAACTGGCGGATAGAACACGTCAACGCCGGACCGCTGGCAGCACCCTCAACAGTTGGGAACAGATTCCGGCCATTCTTGATTCATTCCAGGTATTCTCAGTCAGTCCTGAACGGTTTCTCACCCTTTATGGTCAACTCCCAAGCGCTTTGCAGGCCAACCTGGTGGACCCCATTGAACTGCTCCGTACACGATCCAGTGGTGATTGGCGACGTGTATTCTTCGTGCAGCAACAAAAGGACTATCTGGTATATCTCATCAGCGCGGACAACCTGGTTTTGCATCAAAGCATACTATCCGACTCCTTCTTTGAACGCTACTTTGCTCTGTCACAACCGCTGGACGCCATGCTGGAAGATCTTGTTCAGCTTCCGCTGATTATGGACGACGAGTCGTTCTTCAATTCTCTTGCACCTCGTGGAGATATTGAGCTGGACGGTGATGATATCCGTTGGATATCCAGCCTTGATGGTGAATTGACCAGGATTGGTTTAGCCAATCGACCGATAGAAAACATGTGGAAAGTCGGCTTTGAAACAGTACAAGGTGACAGACATACAGTTCACATCTATTGGTTCACGGAACGTGTTGGACGTCAACTCGCAGACCAACTGAAGTGGATGTTGCCCTACGAAGGGATCGGCCTGTGAGTGGATTCCTTCGCGTGATCCAAATCTTGTTGTACTCGTTCCTTGCGGTATTTATCCTGGGAACGCTTACGGTGCTGATCCTCATAGCCGTAGTTGTGGACGACATACCCAGAATTCCTGATAATCTATCCGAGTTGATCCTCGTTCCTCCAACAGAAGTGTATGCAGCGGATGGATCTATAATTTCCCAAGTTGGTGGACGCAGTTCGATTCCGCTTCAACGTGTATCACTCCAATTCCGTCAGGCAGTCCTCGCAGTCGAAGATGATCAGTTTTATCAGCATGCAGGTATCGACAAACCCGCGTTGTTACGTGCGTTGATTACAGCAAGTTTTGGATCAGATGCGCGTGGTGGGAGTACCATCAGCCAACAACTTGCAAAAACACTGTTCTTTTCATTCGAGAAGACGTGGTCGCGCAAGTTCAAGGAAATTCTTGCATCATTTGAAATTGAGTATCGTTTTTCGAAGGATGAAATCCTCGAAGCGTATATCAACGGAATCCCGTTCGGAAACTTTGCATACGGGGTGGAGGAAGCATCACGTATCTACTTCGGAAAACATGCTTCTGAGTTGACACTGTCCGAAGCGACACTGCTGGCCGGATTGCCGCAGAGTCCGTCTCGCTACAACCCGTACCGCAATCCTGAACTAGCAAGTGATCGCCAGAGCTGGGTACTGCACCGCCTGCGCATACTCGAGTGGATAACTGAGGAAGAGTACGAACAAGCGCTGGCTGAGGAACTAGAGTTCAGCCCTCTGTATGACTTGGCAGATGAAGGTTCATACTTCCTCGATGCTGTCCTGGATGAACTCGAAGAACGATATGGAAACACAATCCTCTACCACGGCGGCTTGAAGATTTACACGACGATGGACCCGCTGCTGCAACAACACGCGGTCGCCTCGGTGCAAGAGGGGCTGGGCCTGCTCGACGAACGTATTGGCCTGCCGGAATGGCAACCAACGGTTCGCGATACAGTCTATCGTCCGCAGGGTGCGCTGGTCGCGATTGAATCATCGACGGGAGCTGTACGCGCGTTGGTCGGTGGACGGGACTGGGTGCAAAGTCAGTTTAATCGCACAATTCAGTCAACACGCAATATGGGATCGGTACTCAAGCCTGTGCTCTACCTGACCGCGATTGAGCAGATCGGATTGCATCCTGCATCGATGGTTAACGACACCTCCATAGTTGTCCCGATAAACGGTGCCCCAAATTGGCGTCCACGAAACTTCAGCCCCGTGTTTCATGGCATTATGCCCATGAAGTCGGCGCTCATGCGTTCGTTGAACACCGTCGCCGCGAAGCTGGTTCTGACCACCAGCCCAGATCAGATGGTGGAAACGCTGTACCGATTTAACGTTCACTCAACTCAAAGACCCAATTACAGCATCGCGCTCGGGGCAACCTCTGTAAACATGCTCGAACTAGCTGGCATTGGGGCAGGAATTGCCAATCTCGGCCAAACGGTTGATCCATACCTGGTTCGACGAGTGGAAGATCTCAACGGGCGTGTCTTGGAGGAACACATAGTCCGCCGTGATCAGGAGTTTGATGCTGACGATGTTTATTTGCTCGTAGATATGATGGAAGATGTGATCGATGGGGGGACGGGTCGGTCAGTACGACGCATGGGATTCGATTTGCCTGCAATCGGCAAAACTGGCACAACAAACGACTATCGGGATTCATGGTTCCTCGGTGCAACACCTCGTTTGTCCGCGGCTGCATGGGTCGGATATGACGATAACCGTCCAATGCGTCAGAAAACCGGTCGCGGAATTACTGGGACTACCGGCGCCTTGCCGTTATGGACGATTTTTATGAAACACGCCACTGAGGGTGATCCTGCACGTGAGTTTCGAGTTCCACCCGGAATCCGATTTGTCACTGTTGATCCAAACACCGGCGAACTCCTGCAACCAGATGATGTTTGGGGCATGAAGATCGCGATGCCTGAGGATGAGATACTTCCGGATTACCGTTTATTAGCCATTGATCAACTGGGCGATATCGATTCACTTGGCATAATGATGGACTCGTGGGATGAATACATCGGAATAAAATGGGAAGATTCACCATTTTATACACCGCCTGTAGAACCATTCTGGTATAATCAAGATTCGCTGAGTGTATTTGATTCGCTTCTAATCGAAGATCCAATGGACTCGATTCAAACAGAAGATCGATCCATACTGCGGAGATTATTGCCATGAGATGGATCTCCGCCATACTGCTAAGACTTTCACTGGGAATTGTCATTGGAATCGCTGGATTGATCGGGATGTGGTTTCTGGTGATCGCTGATAAAGTGTTTTTTGCGATGCCAATGTCGATTACTCTGTTTGGTCCAATAGTTGTTGGAATGGGTCTGTCAGAGCTGATTATTGATGGCGTCAACTCTCATCGTTGGAGGCGGTTGTGGAACCGTTTGACAGATGATTCAGACTGGTTGTCGCTTACATCCCAGAATAACGCAAGCAAGGCTCTACGCATAATCTCTGGACCATCAACATGGCCAACAATTGCCAACAAACGAACATTACGATTTACAAAAGTCCTCGCAACAAAACTCCTGCAGCAACAAGTGAGAGAACCCTGGTCATGGGAAATTCATTCGCTCGCGTGGTCTCACATAAGGACTAACAGCAGGCTGCTTGATGAAACGCGGGTAGCACTCAATAGTTGTGAACAGTTTAATGACGCTGCATGGAGGGTTGGTCTTGCTCTACTCAACGAGCGAAGCGATGAGTCGGGATTGGCGATAAGGATGGCTGGGGAAAGTATGGCGCGGGACTTGTCAGCTCATCCCGCAGAACACGCAGCAGCTCTGGAACAGGCATGGATCAGTGCATATGTGAGGATGCCAGACATGCGGGACACGCTGTTACCTCCGCTGACGCGCCGTTTCCTGACTACAAAACGGCGTGATGAGGTTTCAGGACGTGTGTTTATTGACGCGTTTGTTCATAAATCAGCTTCTAGTGAGCTGATCGCAGAGATGAGCCGAACTGCTGACGCCTTGGAAGCGACTGGCGGTGAACCAGAGTTGATCGCAAATCTGCGCGCACTGGCGGAAGCTGATGCGTCCATCGAGGAGCAGGATTCGAGCGATACCGCGACGTTTTCACCTTTTGCGCCATTCCCTGATGACGAACCGACATTCGCGGAACCAATACCTGAGATCGAACAAGAGCTCGAAAACGTGGAAACTGAACCGTCCGAACCGGTGCAGTTTGCGTTTGATACAAGTGAAACCAGGGATACCAGCGACCTTGGTGACCCACTGCAAACCAGCGCTGACATCAGTAAACACAGGTTCAGATATTTGATATGGCTGATTCCCGCTGTTCTGCTCGTGGGCGTTGTGCTGGTGACATTGATACGTACATATGAAATGCCACCCGAATCAGCCGTGGATACGTTAACTCAGCAACAGCTCGCCGCGATGCAGTCAGAGTTGCCATATACATTACAGGTGTCAGCGCTACCCACACGCGCTCGCGCGATTTCCCTGATCCGAACTCTACGTGAAAAGAACCTTGACGCCTATCTTGTCACTACCACTCAGAACGAACTAACGTGGTATCGCGTTCATATTGGTCATTACTCCAATATGGAGGAGGCTAAGTTTTTGGCCGAGCAGTTGAAAGCAGACAGCGTAATTGACGACTACTATGTCGCCCGTTTCGAACCCGGCGAGATTCCAGCCGAACTTTTGCAGACAAATCCATGACGGACAATAAGTCAACAGTTCACTCTAGCTTTGATATTGTTGGTGTAGGTCGCTCGGTACTCGACCGCGCTTTACTGATTGACAAGCATCCAGAGGTCAACCAGAAGATTATTGCGCTGGATCGTTGGCAAGGAGCTGGCAGCCCGGTTCCTAATGCACTTTGTCAATTGTCCTGCTGGGGATGGAGCGCGAGTTTACAAGCCGTAGTCGGAAATGACCCGGAAGGAGAGCAAATTCGGAGTGATTTGTCCGGTTCAGATGTACATGTCGATTCTCTCAAAGTCCGTACCACATCTCGAACTCCGACGGCTTCCATATGGGTGGAAAAGAAGACAGGACATCGTACAATAGTTTTGGATCGCGATCTTGCGCCACTCTTGACCGATGAGTTATCTTTGGGATTAATCTCAAGCGCTCGATGCCTCCTAATAGATGGTTGGGAAACGGAAGCCACGCTCGAGGCTGCGAGGATTGCGAGAGATAATGATGTAGAAGTAGTTCTTGATGCTGGTCATGTACGAGATCAGATGGCTGATCTGCTTGATCTTTGCACATGGGTGATTGTCCCGGTCAGCTTTACGCGGGACTACTTTGGCAACATGGACATGTTCGTCTCCGTAAGGAAACTGACGGAATATGGGAATGTGAAAGGTGCCATTGTCACCAATGGAGCTGGCGGATGCGTGGGGATGGAAACAGGTGGAGAACCCCAGTGGTTCCCGGCCTGCCAAATTGAAGCTGTTGATACGACCGGTGCGGGTGATATCTTCCATGCCGGATACATACATGGTTTGTTGAAGGATTGGTCCTTCGAGAATCGAATACGTTGGGCAGCCAGTGCTGCGGCATTGTCAGCGACGGCGTTTGGATCGAGAGGTAAGCTTCCCACACGGGAAGAAGTGCTGGAACTGTTGCGTTTGCAACCAAATACTGATGGTATCGAGGAGTTGTCTACGTGAGTGAATTCCACGACGATCAACTAAACCTTCCGGGATTTGAACCACTCTCTCCGAACGGAAATGGAAAAGTTGGGAAAGCTAATCTCGAACCATCAGCGGAACTCGAAGTACCAAATGACATCGAGATCGAACTGGGCACTCGCAAATTTAACGGACGTGAACACACTGGACCGTGGGATAACACCATCTGGTACGGTGACAACCGTGAAATGCTCGAAAGCATGCCCGATGAAACCGTTGACTTGATCCTCACCGATCCACCCTACAACATCAACTACAAGTCCAACCGACGTGTCGTAAACGCTAAGTTCAAACACCTTAAGAATGACGATCAGGGTGACTGGATACCACGGTTCGCGGAACAAGCCTACCGCGTCCTCAAAGAGGATCGTCACCTGTATTGTTTCTGCCGTCACGATTCCTATCCGGAGTTTATCACCGAATTCAAACGGGTCGGATTCAAAATTAAACGCACGATTATCTGGGTGAAGAATAATCATGGTAGCGGCGACCTGCGTGGCGATTATGCACCCCAGGACGAATGGATTATCTTCCTGCACAAGGGGCGACGAACTCTGCGTGGGAAACGTATATCAAACGTGATGTTCTTTCAGAAACTGTCCACCAAGAAGATGCTTCATTCCACGGAGAAGCCCGTTGAACTGTTGAAAAAGTTGATTAAGAAGAGTACCGATCCCGGCGAATTGGTTCTTGATCCATTCGCGGGTTCTGGATCCACCATGCAGGCTGCACGCGAACTGGAACGAACCTATTGTATGATGGAGCTCTCGCCCAACTATTATTACACGACTGAGGAGCGGAAACGTGGTCTCGACCAAATTGATCTGGCCCCCAAACTGTATGCCGAGTACGACTGAGACCAGAACCAACCGGCGAAATCATCCGTTTCCATGTGTACTGGCCGCCCTTGCGGTCACATTATTCCTGCTGATTCCCCTCCAGACATCCATTGCATCACGTACACCAGAGTGGCAGCAGTCAGTTCGCTACCAGATGGACCTGACGCTTGATGAATCAACACGTTCCATTGGCGGTGACGCACACATCACCTACACCAACAACTCCCCGGATACACTGGGCACGCTGTGGTTCAGGCTTGCACCGGCTGCGTTGCAGGGTGGAAGTGTGGTCGATACGATCGCCATGCGCGGACGTCATGCCCATTGGACACGTCAAGCGCCTGAGACATGGGGAGATTTGCACGTCGGCATAGTTCAAGCTCGAGACATGCGTCAAGTAACCTTCGAGCAGGACTTCAGCATTGGTCAACTGCAAATAGATCCGCCATTGTTGCCCGGGGATTCTGTTGGATTTACACTGCCGTTCGTAACGACGTTACCGACCGGTGGCTCACAATCGCGTATGGGATACACGCAAGGTCAGTTCAAAGGTGCGTACTGGTACCCGCTGATCTGCCCGTACACACCGGAGTTCGGGTGGACAGTCAACCGTTACTTCGGAACAGCCGAAGCCTACGGCGAGTTCGCTGACTACACCATCAATTACACAGTCCCGTACAAGTACATAATCGCTTCGACAGGGGAATTGATCAACGAGGCTGAAGTTCTTCCGCCAGAACGGCTGCATGGGCTATCGCTGGATAATCCAGATCCGATCCGTGTGCCCATAGGGGAGAAGGCAGATTCACTGGTCACATGGACATTTCAGGCAAATCAGGTGCCGGATGTCGCCTTCGCGATGGACCCGAACTTCCTGATTGACCGGATCGACTTCGGGCATTTCGAGGCTTGGTCGTTCTCGCGTCGTGACAGCGATGATGACTGGAGCAACGCAGCGGAAGTCGCTGGTTGGACAATCATAGAATTGGAGAAGATATACGGGAAATATCCGTGGCCGCGAGTGCAAGCGTCGTATTCGTGGAGCGCGATGGAATACCCGATGCTGACCCTGATGACATCATCAAATCCGCGGTTTGTGCAGGTCATGATCCACGAAGTCGTTCACAACTATACACCGATGATCCTGCAATCGAACTCTGTTGATGAACAGTGGATAGATGAGGGCTTCACCACATTCCTCGAGCACCACCTGTTAGAAAAGTACGAAGGTACCGTCTACAACAAGTACCGTACGTACACTCGCGGGCTTTTCAGTAAGGAGATGATTGTCCGTGATGATGATGTGCGGGGAAGACGCCCTTATCTCGAAGCGGTGTTAGCAGGCGAAGACCTCCCGATGGTGCGGGCCAGCGACACTGCTGACGATTATCCGCTTTTGCGCGTATCATCGTACTACAAGACGCCAGTAATGCTGAATACACTGCGCAGCGTGATCGGGGAAGATGCCTTCTGGCGCGGGTTCCGGATTCTGTACGAACGGCACGCACTGACCCATGTCAGCGGCGATGACATAGTTTCGTCGTTCGAGGACGCCTCCGGACGTTCACTCAAGTGGTTCTTCGATCAGTTCATGTACAGCGCGGACGATCTCGATTACGCTCTGCGAAATGTTGAGCAGGTCATCGATGCCCAAGGCGCGCGGTTCGAGTTTGATGTCGAACGTGTTGGTGGTATTCGCCTGCCGATAACCCTGGGTATCGTATCGGAAGCTGGCGATACACTGAAAGGCGTGATTCCGTTCTTACCAACAGATAAGATCCTGCCAGGATACGAGGTGTGGGGGACATGGGACCAGCTACACATGCCGAACAACCGAATTCACCTGGAGATCGAACTGCCAACAAGCGCGAAACGGCGCACAATAATGCTCGACCCTGATGGACTTTGGACTGATCGTAATCCCGACGACAACATGTCGCCGCGTAATGATCCCGAGCTGGTGTTCGATCCGGTATTTGTGCCGATTGAGTTGAAACCGGTGGATCGCTGGCAGGCTACATTCTCGCCTACTGTCGGATACAACCAGGCAACCAGCGTCATGGCGGGCATTGCCACACGAGGGTCCTACATCGATCTTGCAGATATCTGGATGTTCGATTTTCTATTGCCATACGAAGGATTTCAAGATTATCTACCACAGGCACGGTTCGGATTTGCAAGGCAACTAAATCGCAATTTTGGTCCCACCTACGCTACCCTGTACGCAGGACAGATGCACGGAGATGGGTGGGCAGAAGCTGGATTGCTCCGATCATGGCGTTCATGGAGCTCATGGTTTCAGCGTGGAACAGTCAGCATGAAGGTGGGATTCTGGGATCGAGATGCAAGCAGATTGGCGGCGACATTATCTGCACCAGCAGCTGTTTATAATTCAAAAACTGGACGTTATTCACAGGCGTCTGCTGTCCCCCAAAGTCGTGGATCGATCAATCACGCCAGCCAGGATCTTGGAACGGCCTATTTGAGATTCAAGGCTGAATTCAGTGGATCTGGATATCGTAATTCGTGGACACATCATTTCCATTGGACAGTAGGGCTTGATCCGTCGTACCAGGTTGCAACTTGGTGGTACGACAAGCAGAAGCAAGTCAATTACGGCTGGACTCTTGGTGTAGAAACCCGTTCTGTAATCTCTGCAAACGATCCACCTGCCAGATTTATAGATTCAGCCGGTGGTGGATCGGCATATGATCTGCTTGGCAATCCGTTGTTTGGTGGTTCATGGACCGCGTCCGGACATCGCCAACATGTCAGCGATATTCCTCGTCCGTACTCGCCAGCATCGTTGTCGTCGATTCTTGGCACTACCGAGTCAAACTTCTTCATCATTCACCGATTGTCACAATCGCACAAATTACCTGGTTTCATGCGCAAGACGGGTCAGGTTCATGTCGACCGTTTCCTTAATTGCCTGCGGATTGGGCTGTTTGAGGCTGGTTATATCCTTGACAATGGACTGGATCCAGTGAGCTTCGCAGGCGTCGAGGATCTGGAGATCAGCGCTGATTTCGGTGCGGAAGCAGGCGTTGAAATCCAACTCAAGGATCTGTATGGCGTGACAATGTCTGCACGTTTTGCACCTGTATACACTTCCAGACGCAGCTATAATTCTTCCTTCGAGGAACTGGAGAATTGGACTGGCGACGAGTGGTGGGACAATGTCGTCATCTACGTCAACCTCGACCTGGACCCGTACTTCCGATGATACCACTTCAGACAGATAAACGTCCGACCAAAGTCCATTTCATCGGGATAGGCGGGACTGGAATGCTCGCCGGGGCGAACCTCGCTGTGCAAGCAGGATTCGAGGTGCGGGGGAGTGATGGACCGTTATATCCACCGGCATCAGACATGGTCAAGCAGCTCGGTGTGACCATCTACGCCGGATTCGCTGAACAGAACCTGTCATGGAAACCGGACCTGGTCGTCGTCGGGAACGCGTTCAGCCGCGGGCATATCGAGATAGAGGAGATGCTGCGTCGCCATATCCCATATACCAGCCTGCCAGAATTCCTCAAACACTCGGTTTTACAGCATCGTAAACCAATAGTCATTACTGGGACACACGGCAAAACCTCAACCACTGCATTAACAGCTTTTCTGATGAATGCATGCGGACTGAACCCGGGTTGGCTGGTAGGCGGGCAACCACTTGATCTACCATCATCCAGCCAACTGGGTGATATAGACGCGCCGTTTGTCATTGAAGGAGATGAGTACGACACCGCGTTTTTCGATAAACGAGCTAAGTTCTTCCATTATCTGCCGTACATAGCCGTAGTTACGTCTATCGAAATGGATCACGGCGATATCTACGAATCCATTGAAGACATCGAACACAGCTTCCAGTTGATGCTACGGCAGATCCCGCCTGATGGGACGCTGCTGTCCTGTGCGGATGATCGCCGGGCTAGTGCATTGACCAAGTATGCGCACAGCCGTGTGCAAACCTATGGCTTCAACAATGACGCGCACTGGAAAGGCAGCTACACTGGCGTATCAAGTGGATTCAGCGGATTAGTAATCGAACGCAGCGGCAAGCGTTACGCTGAACTTGCTGTACCCCTTGCCGGTAAACACAATTTGCAGAACACTATTGCCGCCGTTGCAGCAACAAGCCTGATGGGCGGGTCCATTTCAGATATAACTGAAGCATTAATGCACTACAAGGGTGTACGTCGCAGGATGGAGGTCTTCCTCGAACGGGATGGAATCACTTACATCGACGATTTTGGCCACCATCCGACAGCGATGAAAGAGACGATATCAGCAGTCCGTGAACGGTGGCCAGGAAGACGGCTACGTGTTCTAATTGAACCCAGGTCAAACACAATGGTTCGACAAGAGCATCAAAATACGCTGGCATCCGCGTTGCATGCCTCTGACGAAGTCTATTTAGGACCTATTTTTCGAGCAGACAGGATTCCTTCTGACGAGCGGCTAGATCGCGAAGCAATCGCAGAGGAAATGGGTGAAAATGGCATGAAAGGACAAGTTTATGATGATGTGCCTGAATTAGCGCAATACGTTCTGGAGACAGGGAAGAAGGGAGACGTTGTGCTTATCTTCTCAAACGGTGCGTTTGAAGGAATCTACGATCTGTTCAGGAATGGCTGAAAAGAGATCCTTCGCTTAGCTCGGGATGACTTACAATTGCAGTTGACGTTTTCGGGGGCGGATGTGTTCCTGGTGGACGCCACGGTCTTCAAAACCGTTGTGGGGCTTCACCGTCCCGGCTGGGTTCGATTCCCAGACGCTCCCGCTATTTATCCCCAATTATGTCTTTGCGCCGTAAGTTTTGCTTGCTCTCTTTCCGTCTGAGCTCAGGCACTTCGAATTCAATGTTCAGCTCTGCAATCCGTTCAGGTCCGAGCCGTTCTTGAACTGCGCTCCAGAAATCTTCATACCCCTCACGGTGTTTCTCAGGATTGTACATTTCACGGTAGTAGTACATGTGTTCATAGGCTTCTTCAAACCGACCGAGCTGGTACTTCGCAATCGCGATGCCGGGAAGAGAGAATATGTTGTTCGGCCATTTATTAAGACATATTTCGAAATACTCTACTGAAAGCTCGTATTCTTCGACGCGGTAATAGCTCCGCGCCATCCACCACCAAGTAAGAAACTGAGTATCGTTCAGCTCGTATGCGCGTTCGAACTCGAACAACGCTTCATCGTAACGCTCCAACTCATACAGCGCGACACCGCGCATATACTCAAGAGGGAGGCCGTTCGGATGAGCTGAATAGAAAGGATTGTGCGCCTTCTCGACGTTCGGAAGAGCAGTTTGCCAGTGCCGAAGCGTGAGAGCGGTGTTCGCTACAGTCATATGCTTCTCTCCCTCTGTACGATACCAACCCACCACGGTCGAGAATCCTGACAGCAAGATGACTATGCCTGCAACTACTGAAATAATCGCTGACTTGCCTGACGATTTTTTTCCCGGAAACTCCATCAGATATACAAAGGCAGATAGCGCCAGAAGCATTGCGAAATAGGCCGTGTGTTCGATTCTTTCGCGGGGAAAACCGGAATTCGAGATCAGGAAAAATCCCAGCAAACCAAATAGAACTATCAAACTCAATAACTTTTGTTCACGACTAGCTGTATTTCGCAGAACTCGCCACAGCATCCATAATGCGATCCCAAACAGTCCTAAATAACCTGCTAGCCCAAAAACGCCGGTTTCAGACAAAACCCAGAGCGGATCATTATGCGGACGGATCCAATTGGCCTGCGATATCCGGCTCATCATGTTCTCAATGTTGGTGTGTTGCACCCAGTTGCCTGCACCCACACCCAGAAACGGATCTTCCATCGCGAGTTGAATGGTCTTCTTCCAGATGAAGGTCCGTTCCTGCAAATCGTCAAAGCGATCTGATACCTTGGAAACAAAAACTCCAGAGCCGATCAGCAAAATCACAAAGATTAGAATGGCAGCCACGCGTTTCTGTATGCCGGTTCTGCCAAGCGTTTCTTTCCCCAACTTGCGATCAGCGATGACATACAATAGCCCGGTCAGCACCGCACCGAGAGTTAATGCTGCCCACGTAGCTCGTGTCGTGGAAATCACGACTGCAACCATCATTATCGCTAGTGCGGCGATGAACACGATGCGTTTCAGACCCGTCCAGCGAATTGCGCCGAACAGAACCAGAGGAGTTGAAAGGAAAAGGAAAGAGGCAAACAGGTTTTCATGCATCATCGTGGCGTATGGGGGATCAAGCGTGCCTAACAAGAATATTCCGCCACCCCATTGCAGTATGCCGACAAGGCTGACAACCGATGCAGTTGCGGTGATGTACCAGACCAACACATGCCAACGCGCGCGATTCCAGAGCATGATCTGAGCAAATAGAATTATATGGCAGACGAAGACACCAGTCCGCAAAGTGGCATACAGCCAATCCTCCCAATTCAAAGCGACAAGAAAGCCAGGAACACTTGCGAGGATAAACAGGGTACCGAATCCAAGTAGACCAACTGGAAACCTCGCTTCGTCCCGCATGTCACGATGACGTGAGATAGCAAAGAGCGAAGCTAGTGCGAGGATCGTCATGCACAGAGCCCATACCATGAACCGGAAGTGGATACCTCGGTCCAGAGTCTGCGTGGAAAACGTGAACGGAACTATGATCGTTGTCGCCGCCAGAATACCATGGAGAAGTAGGTGACGAGTTCTGTCGCTGCTGGTGTGCATGCAGGAAATCCGTTATTTTTCATGAGTCGGATAGAAGGTAGCTTGCCAATGAACATCCGGCAAGTGGGCGTTCTATTGTGCTACATGGAAAAATCCAAAAAAGCTCCAAAAGACATATTCTACGTTGACTCTAACTCTCGTTAAGTATCATACTCACAAGTTGTCGATAAGTGCACAAGAAACAGATACCAGTTTTGAACAACATATCCCTTGAGGTACCAGATGCGCCGAGTACACCTACTTGTTATGATCTTGCTTGTCAGTCTGATTGCCAGTAGTTCTGTCGCCCAAGTGGGTGTCGTCCGAGTGATGTCTTACAACACACTCAACTACTCGACAAACACCGGACCAGCCCGTAATCCTGACTTTTCAATTGTTGTAAACGAGATCGATCCGGATATCATTCTTTCACAGGAGATGCTGGGTAGCTCTGCAGCCGATTTATTTGTAAATGGCGTCCTCGAACCCGGGATCTGGAGTCACAGTCCCACAACAGTTGGGACGAACGAAGAGTTTCTGTTCTACCGGACAGATCGTTTTGAGCTTCTCTCTACTACCTCGATTTCAACCGCACTTCGTGATATCGAACTCTTCGAGCTTCGTTCGCTCGACTTACCGGGTCAGCCCACAATCATGATGAGCAGTGCACACCTGAAAGCCAGCCAGGGGTATGAGGCTCAACGATTGGCTGAAGTGCAACAGTTCATCAGTTACATGAATGCCAACAACCTTCACGATACGGACCTGCTTTTCACCGGCGATTTGAACCTATACACCAGCTCCGAACCCGCATATCAGGAGCTGCTTTCTGCGGGTGGTTTTGAGGATCCAATCGCTACACCGGGCAATTGGCATAACAGTATTGCCTATGCTGCAGTTCATACCCAGAGCCCACGCACCACGCAGTTTGGCGGTGGAGCGAATGGCGGTATGGATGATCGATTCGACTTTATCCTCGCGCAACCTCAGTTCTTTGATGGTCTTGGATGGGACATCATAGGAGATACATACACTTCGTTCGGTAATGATGGTAACCACTTCAACCTTGCGATCAATGACGGAACCAATGGTGTAGTTTCCGCACTGGTAGCAGATGCACTTCATGACGCCACAGACCACCTACCGGTGTTCGTTGATGTAGGCTACTGGATTGAACCCGGCGCTGACATTGTCTTGACTCTGGAACCGACAGTACCGAATCCAACGATTTTCCCAAGCGGTGGGAACATTGAATACACAGCATATATCACCAATACCACGGACAATCTGATCACTGCGAACGCTTGGACCGAAGCGATTCTGCCAAACGGTAACCTGTACGGTCCGATCCTTTTCCTGCCGAGCTTCAGCATTGGTGGCAACCAGACAGTCGTTCACACACTAGTCCAGGAAATTCCGGCGGCTGCGCCAGGTGGCGAATATACATACATCGCCAATATCGGCACATATCCCAATGACGTCATGGCTACCGATTCTTTCATATTCACCAAACTAGGCGGCGCAGGGAACCTGGCAGCATTCCTGGGTGAACTCGGAATCGCAGGTGATGACTCACAGAACGAGTTTGCCGTTGGAATCCCGGATGAGTTCGAGTTGAATCGTGTGTATCCGAATCCGTTCAACGCTCAGAGTACTGTCGAGATCAACTTGCCAGCTACACAACATTTAGCTGTGTCCGTGTTTGATGTTACCGGGCGTAAACTTCACACTATCGCGAATGGCACCTACAGTGCCGGTACGCACAATTTCACTCTCGACATGCGGGATCAAGCCAGCGGAATGTATTTTGTTGCTGCTGAAAGTCAGGGTGTGGTTCGTACAACCAAAGCAATGCTGGTTCGATAATAAGAACTGGAGAGATACCAGTTGACAAAGAGAAGAATGACCAGCGAACGCGTTCAATTTCCGAACGTTGATGGTTACCAACTGAGCGGATTTCTAGATCTACCGGAAGACGGCAAACCAAAAGGATTTGCCGTTTTTTCTCATTGCTTCACCTGCAACAAGCAATACAAGGTGGCTGTGTATTTGGGTCGGATGCTTGCAGAGCGCGGCTATGCACTGTTGCGTTATGATTTCCCAGGATTGGGGAGGAGTGAAGGCGATTTCAGCCAGACCACGTTCCAGGGCTATGTTTCCGATGTCCGTCATGCAGCCGAATTCCTCCGCAAACATCACACATCGCCTGTGATTCTGATCGGTCATTCCTTTGGCGGGGGTGCGAGTTTAGCAGCAGCAGATTCAATTCGCAGCGTAAAACTGGTTGTCTCACTGGCCGCGACGGCTCGACCTGCAGACATGCGGCCGGGACTTGTTGAGGCCAGAGAGGAAGCCCAGACGACTGGCCTGGGACGACTGAACACTGATGGTCAGAACCATGAGATTCGTAAGGAATTCTTCGAGCGATTATCGGAGGTGGATCTTGAGCCATCGATTCGCTCATTGCGTGCGAAGTTACTCGCTGTGCATTCGAAAGATGATGAGATCGTCCCATTCGACAACGCTGAGATTTTGGTCAAATGGGCACCACGTTCGGAGTTATTGACATTGGAGAATGCAGGGCATCTGTTCACGAAAGAGGTACATGTGAAACAGATAGTTGATGTAATCGAGCGGAAGCTGAAAAAGTAGCTACTTCAGAAGCGTGACTTTACGAACCGCTATACCGTCAGGTACGGCGGTTTTTACGTAGTAGGTGCCGCTGGGATAATTTGACGCATTCCAACTGAATTCCATGGTATTTGCTCGGGACGAGTGCAGAGTTTCCACAAGCCGACCATTTGAGTTGATTATCTGTACCGGAGCAATGCTATTGCCTGATCCTTCGAGTGTGATTGTAAGGAAAGAATTGAACGGATTCGGATATACAATCAACTTGAAATCAACTGGCTGAGTTGAAATTTCAACGGGTTCATCAACTGATACTTCACGGTACAACATCCAGTTTGCTGTGCGTTGGATAAGTTCGTCACGGCTCATATCAACTGCGTTTTCGTTTTCCAGATGCACTAGTGAAAATCCGTAGTCCACTATCCGCCAGCCATAATCGAGCCACCCAGCGACAGGCGAATCATCTGGAGCATAGAAATTAGCCGGGTTTCCACAGCAGGGTGAACATACGCTGATGCCATCGCTGGAGCAGGCTTGGATAATCCGACCATCAGCGATTCCGTCACCGGGGAGGCCGTAAAACGTCGTTTCATCTATCGGATCGTTCCACACGGCAGCCAGTCCCCCAAGCCAGTTTGGCGCGGCGTTTGGATAGATATCATGCAAATACAGGCCGCTGATCGAACCGCCATTTCCGTACCGGAACCAGTCGCGTACTCCCAAATCGTCATCAGTGAATAAATACTCGGAATAGCGGGCGTCCGCTTCGACCATGATCGTCCATGCATCAAACATCTCAATTGTGAGCTCGTTCATCGGTACGCCAGCAAATCCCCAGACAATCCCACCATTCTCAAGCGCAGGACCAAGTATCTCACGTACCCCAACTTTCCCATCCGAGATCAACAAGACTTCCGCATTTACTAACGAGATATGGAATGTGTAAATCTCTTCGCCTTCTGAGTGATCAAGCGAAAGTGTGAGTGCTGAACGGGAGGGAAGTGAACCCAGCGATCCAGCTTGTATAGTGACAGAGAGAAATGTGGTGCGGTCGACTGTCGACTCGATGAGAGGAATTGTCCCTGACAGTGTTCCCAGCACTAGCGGTGTATCGTTTGATCCTGCAAGACTCCATTCGACATCATTCAAATCCATATCCAAGCTGGCAATACTGAAAGAGATTGTGGCAGTTTCAGATTCCTGAAGTACATGATCGGGATACACACTTTCATCTGAGAGATGAAAGAGGATTCCCTCATCGCCGAAGTTCTCGTTCGCCAGCGATGTGACTGCGAAGAAACCTGCCAAACAAATGAATAAGAGGTTTTTCTGCCGGGAAATGATCATCCAGCTGCGCTCGATTAATATTAGATTCACCTAACAATATACGCTTAGAATAATCCCAAGTTCCGCAATAAACCACAAAGTTCATGAAATCATGCACCTTGATTTCTTATACACTGTCCGGTGTTTTACCTTGCCTTGCGAGTAGGACACGTCTATATTTGCGCATATTTTTGCGGGGAGATTACGATGCCATCGCGCATCAGTGAACGTCTGTCCCGGATTCGGGAACGAATGCACTCAGCGGTAGTTCGATCGGGTAGAAGCATTGACGATATCGAACTGGTAGCGGTCAGCAAGTATCAAACTGTAGACGCTGTTTCTGAAGCGATCAATGCAGGATTACGTCACTTCGGCGAGAGCCGGTTTCAGGAGACACCCACGAAGATTTCAATGATTCGTGATCGTTTTCCGGAATTTGATGATGATATTCGGTGGTCGTTCATTGGTGCACTGCAGAGCAACAAGGTTAAACCGGTTCTGGAGTGGTTTAGATCAGTACAATCTGTTGATCGAATCAAGCTGCTCAATCGTGTAGATAGAATCGCGGGAGAGTTGGGAGTCGATCCTGAAATCTTGCTGCAGGTGAATGTCAGTGAAGCTGATTCGCAGAGTGGTGTTCCGATTTCGCAACTACCCGACTTGGTAAAAGCAAGTGCGCAATGTGAACATGTGCGAATTAGGGGATTGATGGCAATAGGTCCAAATACGGACGATTCATCCTTGATCCGTGGTGCCTTTAGGCAACTGCGCAAGGTTGCCGAAGAGATTGACAATCTCAACCTACCAGGATTATCCATGGATATATTGTCCATGGGTATGACGGGCGATTTTGAAATTGCCATTGAAGAAGGATCGACCTTAATTCGAATCGGCACTGCACTATTCGGACCAAGGTCAACCTGAGGGATTCGGATGAAACTCACACCGCTGGATATTCGCAAGCAGGAATTCGGCCGCCAGATGCGAGGGTTTGACCAGGACGAAGTTCGTAGTTTTCTCGAGTCGGTAGCGGATGACTATGAAGCTGTTCTGAATCAGAATCAAGAATTATCTGGTAAGCTTGAATCCATTTTGCAGAAATTGGAACACTATCAGAAAATGGAGAGCAATCTTCAGGACGCAGCCGTGAATGCGACCAAAGCCGCGCGCGACGTTGAAGATCGTTCGAGCCGAGAGGCCGACTTGGTAGTACAAGAAGCTCGTTTGGAAGCAGAACAGATTATTGCCGACAGCCGCAAGAAACGGGATAACATTCTCGATGACATCGCACGGTTAGAAGGACAACGTCGATCTTTCATTTTGACATTGAAACACGTCCTGCGAAATCAGGTAGATCTGTTGGAGATTATCGAGAACGATCCGATGAACGGAAGTACTGAAGAAAAGAAGGAATCCGGGACCAGCTCTCCGGTGAAACAGAGTGAACGATTACCACGTGACCAGAAGGGCCACGATCGCTGAGAAACCATGAATCACAATAAAACCGCTAAGCCTGTGTTCGAAACTGTACCGAACCCACCAGATTTCCCCAGGCAAGATCATCAGATCCTCGAGTTCTGGAAAGAGCACAACATTTTCCAGCGCAGTATTGATGAACGTCGGGACGGAGAGGACTACGTTTTCTATGATGGCCCTCCGGGGACCAATGGACCCCCACATATTGGTCATCTGATGCAATCTGCGTTGAAGGATCTCTGGCCACGATACAAGACCATGCGGGGGATGAGGGTCCTTCGTAAGGCTGGTTGGGATACGCACGGACTACCAATCGAACTAACGGCGGATCGTGATTTGGGATTGGCATCCAAACGTGATATCGAAGCGTATGGAGTGCAGAAGTACGTCGATCATTGCCGTGAGACCGTGTTCCGGTTCAAATCGACATGGGAAGAAGCAATTCATCGTGTGGGACGATTCCTTGATATGGATGATTTCTACGCGACCTACACCAATGACTATATCCAGTCCGACTGGTGGGTGTTGAACCAGGCATGGACGACACGCGTGTCCTCTGAATTCATCGACCCGACAAATCTGGCTGGAAAAGACCGCTTCCTGTACAAGGACTACCGGGTCAGCGCCTGGTGTCCGACTCAAGGTACGACGCTATCCAACTTTGAAGTTGCCCAGGGATACAAGGATGTTACAGAACTTTCCCTGTTTGCCAAAATGCCGGTCAAGGGGCAGGACAACACGTACCTGGTCGTCTGGACGACCACTGCCTGGACTCTGCTATCCAATATCGCCGTAGCAGCTGGTCCGGACCTGACATACGTTCGCATCCGCATGAAGAGCGACAGTGCGAACAACCTGAACAAGGCTGGCGAACGGTTGATACTCGCCAAGTCGCGCCTGGAAGCATTGTCAGCATTCATCGGTGGCTCAGATAATTACGAAGTCGAAGCTACTTTAAGCGGCAAGGAGTTGGAAGGGACTGAGTATCATCCGCTGTGGGACTTCATGCAATTAGAAGACGATCAGCGGGGACATTTCGTCATTGCTGACACATATGTAACCGCCGACGATGGTACCGGATTGGTTCACCTCGCGCCGTATGGTGAGGACGACTACCGTCTGATCAAGCAGCATAAACTCAATTTCACCCTTCGAGTCAACGAGGCTGGCGAAGTGATCGAAGGCGAACCAGAATGGGTGGGACGCTGGTTCAAGGATAATGATCTCGAGATTGAGATACTAAAAAATCTGGCTAATCGTGGGCTGTTGTTCGCCAAGGAGAAGCATAGCCATACATATCCGTTCAATTATAAAACCGGCACTCCGCTGATTTATTTCCCACGTCCGGGATGGTTTATCCGAGCCACGGCGATGCGTGAACAGATGCTCGCTGCGAACGAGCGGATCAACTGGATACCCGATCACATTCGCGAAGGTCGCTTTGGCAAATGGCTGGAAAATGTCGTCGATTGGAATATCACCCGTGAACGTTTCTGGGGATCACCGCTACCTGTTTGGACGAGCGACGATAACCAGCACGCCGTCGTTATCCAGTCTATTGATGAGCTGAATGAGTATCTGGTACGTCAGGGCGAAGACGCCTTAACCCCCGACGCTGAGATTCACAAACCCCGGATAGATGAGATCGTATTACAAACTGCAGAGGGTATAGAATTACGTCGAGAGAACTTTGTTCTTGATAGTTGGTTCAACGCTGGCATCATGCCATGGGGCCAGGTTGGATACCCGGCCGCACAAGGGTCGGCGAAGTATTTCAACCATCAGTACCCGGCTGATTTCATCTGCGAGGGACTGGATCAGACACGTGGCTGGTTTTACAGTCTGCTGGCGGCTAGCACTTTGCTGGCTGTCGCACGTGGTGATGACGATAAGGAACGATGGTCATCATACAAGAACGTGATCTGCACAAACCTCGTGCTCGATGAAACCGGTTTGAAAATGTCCAAATCTAAGGGCAATGTGGTTCCGCCAATTCCGATCATGGAGCAATACGGCGCAGATGCTGTCCGCTGGTCGTTCTTCCGGAACAATCCATGGCTACCGGTCCGATTTGGTGAGGAACCACTAAAAGACTGCCTGAAGCAGGTGTTCATCCCACTGTGGAATGCATACAGCTTCTTCGTCACATATGCCAATGTTGACGGTTGGGATCCAAACATTGATCATGAGATGGATGACCCTGCTCCAATCGATCGCTGGATTCTCACTGCTTACAATGATCTGATTGCTGAAGTTACAGAACGATTGGAGAATTATGATGTTATGCCAGCCGCGACGGCTATTACTGATTTCGTTGACCGGCTGACTAACTGGTACATCCGTCGCAGCCGTCGACGTTTCTGGAAAAGTGATCATGTCGGCGACAAGAATCGTGCATATCGAACACTATATGATATTTTGACTGGATTCGCACGAGTGCTGGCACCATTCGCACCGTTCATCAGCGAAACGATGTACCAGAATCTGGTACGGGGGCGTATGCCGGAAGCATTGGATTCAATTCATCTTGATACGTGGCCTGAATTCGATGAGATGTTGCGCGACGACGACCTGAAAGCCAGCATGGATTATACTCGTGCTATTGTTTCTACAGGACGAGCTGCACGAGAACTGGCGCGTCTTAAAGTCCGTCAACCACTGTCGAAACTCATCTTGGTTGCGGAAGAAACTCAGCGTGAAATGTTGGACGGCACTACGGAACTCATACTCGACGAACTCAACATCCGAGAGTTGGAGTTTGCCAATACCGCCAACGATCTTATCACCTTCAAGGCAAAACCGAATTTCCCGGCACTTGGACCAAGGTTCGGAAAAGATGTTAAATTGTGGGCACCGAAGATCATCAATGCCGGGCCTGAGACGACTTCATCTTGGGCAGCAGGTGAGACAGTGACTCTCGATGGTGAAGACTTCGGACCTGAAGATGTTGTATTGTCTCAGGAAGCGCCCGATCATCTGGTTGTTAATGAGGACGGTGACGTATTGCTTGCACTGGATATCAGGCTGAATGATGAGTTACGTTCAGAAGGAAATGCAAGAGAGCTAATCAATCGCATTCAGAACCGTCGCAAGGATATGTTGTTTGATGTCACGCAACGTATTGAAATTGAAATTCATGCTGGAAGTGAGTTGCAAGAGGCGATTGAGCAACATCGTGCCCTGATTGAAAAAGAAGTACTTGCGATTCGTGTTTCAGTGTTCGAGCTTGAAGAGTCTGACGATATTGTGACTGTTAACAACAAACCCCTGCAGCTAAACATAAAACCTGTAGCCGGGGACATTGTGGAGCCAGTTGATGAGTGACAGCGCGAAGAAAAGAGAGGGTAAGGGGAAAGCGATGAAGGTTGATACCGACGATGTGCGTCGATATGACCCAAAAGACATGGAACACTTCCGCCAGATTATCCTTGAAAAGGTCGAAGCGATCAAGCGTGAACTCGGATACCTCGAGGAAAGCACTCTCAAACCCCTGGAAGAATACTCAGGGGACAGCTCAACATATAGCCTCCACATGGCAGACCAGGGTACCGATGCTCAGGAACGGGAGAAGGCACTGCTGTTTGCACAACGCGAACATAAATTCCTGCGTTCCTTGATGTCAGCACTACGACGCATGGAAGTCGGTACGTATGGTTATTGCTCCGATACTGGCGTACCAATTGAATACGCTCGACTCGAAGCGGTACCACATGCTACTCTTTCAATTGCTGCCAAGAGAGCTCGAGAAGAACAGGATCGTTAGCAGGAGTCCGCTGTTCATGGACACCTGTTGATTCTTAACCCCTGTGTTATCATAGTATTACCCACGCATTTGTCCTTTTCTCCGATAGTGTTAACACCTTTCTTGCGCGACGATCAGTCGCGATAACATGATTCGCAAATCCTCCTTAATGACAACGGATCTATTGCTTTTTAGTCATCAAGAGCACAATTTACATTTTCATAAGATTGTACTTCCAGGTTGGGTTGAGGCCATGACTCCTGAAGAACAAGAACAACGAGAATTACTACTCAGTTTCGTTGAGGAGGGACGTGAACTCATTGACGATGCTGAACCACTAATCATTGAGCTCGAATCACAAGCGGCAGACAAAAATGCTGGTGGGATTGATTCCGAGACAATCAATACGATTTTCAGACTCTTCCATTCGCTGAAAGGTGGGGCCGGTTTTCTTGACCTTTCAGTCGTCAGTCGGGTTACTCACGAAGCAGAAACCCTTTTAGATATCTTTCGCAAGGGAAAAGGCCAACTGACCCCCTCGCATGTTGACTTGATCAATCGTGCGAGCGATTTCCTACGCAAACTCCTGGATCAGATCGAGCTCGAATTTAATGAAGTCGGACATGAGGCAGAAGCGGAGGATATAGCTGCAGATTTGCACTCATCAATAGCTGAATTGCTCGGACCTGAAGAAGAGCAAGCACGTTTCCCGTACACAGTCTCAACTCCTGAACCTTATGACCATGCTGAAACTAATGATTTCACCGGGATCACAGATTCCAGCGAAGATGATAGTCGACTCATGGACACACGACAGGAAGTAAAAGATGTTGTGTTTGACTCTATCACGATAACTGACGAAATCCTGGACCAATTTGCAACAGAATCTGAAGAACAGCTTGCTGAAGCTGAAGACGCTTTAATACGGTTTGAGAAGAATCCTGAGGATTCAACTGCTGTTCAA
>CAZKGR010000009.1:0-113628 GCA_964552465.1 uncultured bacterium | reverse complement strand
GCTTGAGTAATTTGGGTTGGTTGCGGTATCTACGTAGATCCCGTTGATGTAGAAATCGAACGTGTTTCCTTGACCAACTACTTTGAGAATGTTGCTGCCTTGAGGGTCTGTGTTGATTGCGTCTGAATATGTGTACGGAATGATAGCTCCCGGACTTCCGTTGTTGTATGTATACACAGCATAATGACTAGGAGCTGCAAAGGAATAACCAAATAAAAAACTGTATCCATTATAGCTCCAGACTTTTATGGCCATCTCCGCGGAACAAAACACCACGCGAGTTGTTACCGGTGTGGTTAAATATTAGTACTTCGCATGTGAAATCCGTGTATTCAATGAGTGTGGATACTCCCGATGCCCAGTAACTGTTTTCATTGTCGGTCAGCATTTCAGCATAGCCGTTCTCAATTACGAAGTAAGGGTAAACAGGTACTGCATCTTGACTCGGTGTGCGCCAGATGAAGTCCTGCGCTATTCCATCCTCAAAATCTTCCGCAAGCCCATTGATCGGACCTTGATCCCACGTCAGCTGAACACTTCCGCCAAGCGACAGCTGTGCAATAGTGTGAATTGGTGGTGGTACCGTTTGAGAGAACACGCCAATCGTAATGGCGATACCAAGAACTAACATGAACGCGGTTTTCATCGTTTCCCCCGATGTAATTCCGGTATTCTTCTTAATATCACCTTAAATGTCCCAGAGTTCAATGAAAACTGCCGGATAGCAACAAAAAACCCGGCACTGGGGAGTGCCGGGCTACGAATACTACGAGATCCTTCGCTACGCTCAGGATGACAGTTTATTGAACCAAGTGTTACTTCATCAGCATGATCTTCTGCGTAGCGACAAAACCGGCTGTCTCCATGCGCACGAAGTACACACCGCTTGTAAGGCTGGCCGCGTTAAAGCTTGCGTTGTAGCTGCCAGCGTTGAAATCACGATCAGCGAGACGCGCGACTTCCTGACCCATCACATTGTACACGACCAGGCTGACATTGCCCGGCTGGGCGACGTCAAAGTCGATGGTTGTGGTGGGGTTGAACGGATTCGGATAGGCTTTACCTAACGCGAACTCAGTCGGGACGCTATCATTGACAAACTCACCAGCGCTTGCCGGATCCTGGTACAGGGTGACAGTCACGTGGTGACCATAGTCTACCATGGACACGCCGCCGTTAGCATCTTCCATGTTGAAGAACTGGTACTGTTGCCACGGCTCATACGCACCGGTACGGTACGGGAACGGCTGGTAGTAACCGCCACCAGAGAGATCCGTGATTTCCATGTGCACGTAGAAGCTGCCAGTCAGATCCTGAAGCTGAGCGACTTCGCTGACATCGAGGACGACATCGTATGTTCCGGTATAACCTTGAGCAACGGCGAATTCGTAGTCGCCGGACCAGAGTTCAGCACCAGGAGTCGCGCCACCCTCATATACGTGGAAGGTGACCGAGCAGTTCGCCGGAGCACCGCCCGCAGCAGAGTGGAAGAAAACAGCTGCGTTCAGGGACGAAATGTCGTAGTTGTCAAAATTTTGACCAAAAACAGCATCGTTCATCGCAGCCGGGTCAATGTGGACAACCGGACCTTCATTTCCTTGGTAAATAGTCAGCAGACCGTAGAAGTTACGTGTGTCCGCACCGACTTCGTAGCTACCCTCGTCCCAGACATAGATTTCGGTTGGGAAAGCGTCATTGTCTGGAAGTTCATCGGAAGCCAGGGTGTGGTACGCGTTAATCAAGTGCAAGCCCGTGCTGGTCGGTACCCAGTAACCGATATGCTCTGGATCAGTGGGATCGTTGATGCTCAGCTCGAGTGTTTGACCAGCATCCAAGGTGTAAGGGCCATTTGGATACAGCGGGAAAACAAGACCGTTTAAGTCCCAAACCGCCATGAAGCCGGCTTCATTATTCGGCGCGTTGTTGGTCAAGTAAACCTTGCCGTAGTTGTCAACGCCAACCGTAGCCGGATATGGCATCATAAGGATTGTGGACAGGTCGTGCTGCAACGATTCCTTTTCAACGTACAGGTCGTCAATGAGGTGGTGAGTCATGAAACGGTCCGTCTCGGGAGACTGGAAATAGATCCGGAGTCGGACGCCTTCCTCCCCAGCGAGATAGGAGAGATCCCAGTCGTAGGTGAAGCCTGACTCGGAGAACAGCTCCCAGATCGAACCATTGCCGCCTACATAGACGAAGTTTCCGCTGGTTGCTGGTGCAACCCAACCATTGGTGATCGGATTCCACACTTCCGGGCGCCACTGGAATTCATCCGGGAACGCGTTGGTGTACTCTATATCGCTGTTGAAGTAGCAGTTGAGCCACAGGCTTTCGCCCGGCACGATTTCCGCCATTGTGAATTCAGGACCTTCGAGGTAATGGCTGAACGATTCGTTCACATCGGAGAAAACACCTGCAACCATTGTCGGGGAAGGAGCTGGCGCCCACTGTCCAACATCACCGATTTCCACCTGATACGGCAGAACATCCTGGCCAGCAGCAAGCGCGCCGGTCACGAACGTAAATGGGCCACCGACATTGTTGCCGTCAGCGTCATCAGCGAACACAACTTCTTCATCGGCTGTGATCTCAACGTCATCAACGATAAAGCCGTACATGTCGGTGTTGTCACCTGAGTTGTATGCGACGTCCGAAGAGAACGCGAATACGACATAAACAAACTCATAGCTGGTATAGGCGCTCAGGTCAAAGCTTGCCGCGACAAAAGCATCGTTGAACGGTTCGGTACCTTCACCAGCCCAGCCCGGGTACTGTATCGGACCAACTCCGAACCAAATCTCAAATGCCCAGCAGTTGGTTTCAGTGTATGCCGGAGTTGTCGGGGTGGCGATTTCCTTCGCCAGAGTGTTTTCGTCGTGACCGTAGAACACCCAAACATTCGCACCATCCCAGTTGCCATCTTCAAGGTAGGCGCTGAAGTTGAAGGTCAACTCTGCGCTGCCTACTGCGGATAAATCCAACACCGGGGTGACCATGAACTGAAGCCAGTCATCAGCGTAGCCGCCCGTTGTCGGATCACCAAAACCGTAATCAGCACAACGCCAGGCATTAGTCCCGTTCGCGGCCATGAAGTCGTCAGTGAACCAATAGACCGGCTGGATGTCGGGACTGACTTGAGTCCAATCACTTACATCACCTTCGAAGTCCTCGAGGTAAACTATTTCGTCCAATTCGCTGACAGGGACCTCGACCCCATCGGCCAAAATTTCCGTTTTGCGCTGTGCTTCAGGAGCAGAAGCAAGAGCCACGCTGGCAGTCAAGAGCATAGCTAGTGCAAAAACAGACCAATACCTTACTTTCATCACAAATCCTCCTTAAATGAACTACCGTCGAAACTGTTAACGTTAACTCGTGCATCTGACGTAATCTAAAAACTCAGAATAATAATTATCATTATAACGTAATTGGTACTCGAGGCCGACGCAACTCAAGCAACCAAACATTCTCCTATCTTGCTCTCTTAAGGAACAGTACATTGACCCGACGCCTATCCAAATCGAAATTACCTGCATGCAAACTTCCAACGAAAATCGCGTACTGATTCTGGCGGACGCTCATGTTCCGTTGGATGGTCGGCCTGGAGCGGACGCCGAGCTCGCACGCATGACCCGTCTCGTTAATAGTTACCGTGAGAGCCTCGGCATGTTGATCCTGCTCGGGGATACTTTCGACTTCTGGTTCGAATGGGTACACACCGTTCCCAAACGGGCTTTCCCATTCTTGACAGCGTTGCACGAGTTAACCCGTGACGGGATACCGGTACACATGTTTGCCGGCAATCATGATTTCAAGTTAGGTCAGTTTCTCCGCGATTTTGTGGGAGTAGAGACTCATTTGGATGAGTGGACAACAACTATCGATAACCGTCGATATTATTTCCATCATGGGGACGGGTTTGCTGCAAGCGATGTTAACTATCGGAAAATGAAAGCCGTCTTCCGCAATCCGATCTCACAGGCGTTGTTCGGGACAGTGGTTCATCCGGATCTCGCGATGCAGGTCGGCAAATGGGCCAGCGGGCTTGGTGGTGAAAAATCACGAACCGAAGATGGGCAACTGCCCATCTGGAATGAGTATGAGGAAACTGCGGCAGAGATTCTGCGTAAAGGTTATGACATTGTGGTCGCCGGGCATATGCACCAAGCGTTTCTGACCGAACTGCCGGACGGTCACTTCTTTAATCCGGGACCGTACATGCATGAACATCGCTATGGTCTCATTGAGGGCGACTTGCCTCGATCCGAGGTGGATGAATGAACCGGAAGTCTCAGCAAACTCGTCGTAAACCACGCGATGTTCCCGACGCCGGGAAACCAGAATCCACAAAGAAAAAACATCGCATCCTGCTTCACCTGCGCACCGCCTCGTTTAAACGCATCTCGATATACGCCGGTTCGATAGCGCTGGCTGGATTGATTGTCTTGTTACTAATCATCCGCGCATTCTCGACCGATCTGCCCAGCCTCGAACAGCTCGAAACTTATGAGCCGCGACTGATCACGAAAGTGCTCGATCGCGACGGCAAGCCGCTCAAAGAATTCTACACTGAAAAGCGAGTGATTGTCCCGCTAGATTCACTGTCCACCCACCTGGTAGACGCTGTTCTCGCCACGGAAGATCAGCGTTTCTATCGACATTGGGGTGTGGACCCGTTAGGGGTTGCACGTGCAGCGATGGTGAACTTCATCAGCATGTCCACCGAACAGGGCGCGTCTACGTTGACCCAGCAGCTTGCACGGAACCTGCACCTGCATTTACGTCAAACTCTTGAACGGAAAATTCGCGAGGCAATAACAGCTGTTCAGATCGAACGCACATACGCCAAGGACGAAATACTGGAGATGTATTTCACCCAGATGTATTTCGGGCACGGTGCGTACGGCGTGGAATCTGCCGCGCAATTGTATTTCAGCAAGCGAGCAAAAGATCTCAATCTTCCAGAAGCAGCGTTGGTGATTGGGCTGTTGAAAGCACCAAACAACTACACGCCAATCCGTTTTCCGGACAAAGCGAAGAATCGCCGGAACGTGGTTCTGTCAATGATGCGGAACGCCGGGTACATCGACGAGGCGACCTACCGCCAGGCAGCGGACAGCCCGGTGGTTCTGGGAGAAGGAGCAGCGGATGATATAGGCACTGCGCCGTATTTCACAGAATGGATTCGCCGCCAGTTGGAAGAAATGGAGAACGAGTACGGATTCGACTATTATCGCGACGGGTTGGCTGTACACACAACGCTTGATTCCACTCTGCAATCACTCGCCGAAACCGCAATCGATTCACACTTGGTAGAGTGGCAAGAAACTTTTGAACGGTACCGTGCGCCGGAACATGTGAAGGATTTTCTGGCCGCTGAAGAGCGTGATTCATTATTGGTACGTGGGTTTGCTGAAGAATACGCAGACCTGGACTCACTGGTCTACGAAAAAACACTCGAAGATTCAGCAAGAGCGCTTGCAACATCAGCTATGCGCGACAGCGCACTGGTCGATTCGCTGATCAAAGAACATTTCCAGGTACAGATGGCGTTCATCGCGATGGACCCGGCAACGGGTGACATTTTGGCGATGATCGGTGGAAGAGATTTCGTCGAATCAAAGTTTAACCGTGCGGTGCAAGCTGAACGGCAGCCGGGATCGGTGTTCAAACCGTTCGTGTACGCAACGGCTATCGACAACGGAATATACGGTAATCACCGCGTATTGAATATGGTGCAGCCTGTGTTGCTGGACGACGGCAAGTGGTGGCGACCAGAAAACTATGACATCACTAACCGCGGTGAATATGTGACCATGCGAGACGCGTTAAGAATGTCGCTGAATAACGTGACGGTGCGTATGGTTGCTGGCGACCAACGTGTGATCCCGATACAGGCCGTGATTCAGACTGCGAAACGGATGGGGATTCGTAGTCAACTGCAACCGTATCCGGCGGTGGCGCTCGGCGCGAACGATGTCATACCGCTTGATGTGATCACTGCATACGGTGTGTTTGCAAACGGCGGGACGCGAGTCATGCCACGTTCAATCATCAGCATCGACGACAAGAACGGGCAGCAGATTCTGAATGTGCCGAGTGAACGCGACGCTGTAATCAGTGAAGAGACGGCGGCGATCATCCGCAATATGCTGGAGGATGTGATTAATCGGGGGACAGGCGGTTCATCACGCTGGAAATACCGATTCTACGCACCCGCAGCGGGCAAGACTGGTACGACGAACAATTTCAACAACGCGTGGTTTGTGGGCTTCACGACGCACATCGTAGCAGGTGTATGGGTCGGTTTTGATGATCCTAAGATCAGCCTCGGACGTGGGCAGGCCGGGTCGGTTGCAGCATTACCGGTTTGGGCGAGGTTTATGAAATGGACGTACGAGGAAAAAGGCTGGCCGTACGACGATTTTGAGCTGCCGGTGGGCGTGGTTGAAGTCCAGATCGACAAGGACACCGGTATGCGGGCTGGGCCGTTAAGCGCTGATGTGTATACCGAACTGTTCAGACGTGGCGACGAACCACCGTACGGGAGATGAATCCCGAAAATGTGAAAGGTGATGCGGGACACACCCTTTGATCCGGGAGTATGCAGTTCCTTTTGTGATGGTTGTTTCCCTGAATTCGCCGCCCTACATTCACGGTTCTATTGCCACCTCATTATCGGATGAAATGGGCGCGTTTCTTCCGTTTTGGCAGTATGTGGTTGTATACTGTGTTCGTTAACTTCCTACAGCAAACTGAGATACCTGTGACAAACCTTGCTGCCGATCTTAGTACGTCTGCACGTACGCCTACTAACGGAACTTCTTCTGGAACACCATATCACCCAGGAAGCGCAACTTTGACCGCAAACGGAACCGCGCTGAAAAACCGCATCGAAGACAAAACCGCCCGCGTCGGGATTATCGGCATGGGCTATGTCGGCTACCCGATGGCAGAGATCACCGCCGAAGCCGGATTTCGTGTCACAGGAATCGAGGTGGATGCGCACCGGGTTGACCAGATAAATCGCGGCGAGAGTTACATCCAGGATGTACCACAGGATGCGGCGAAGAAGCTGGTGGACGCGGGTAAGTTGAACGCGACCACCGACTATGCAGTAGTCAAGGATCTCGATATCGTCCTCATCACCGTACCGACGCCGCTGGTTAAAACGGGTGATCCGGATCTGAGTTTTGTCGTCAGCGCGTTGGAAGCGATGAAGCCGTACCTTCACTCTGGCATGCTGATCTCGCTGGAATCGACCACCTACCCCGGCACGACAGAAGACCTGTTTGTACCCGCAGTCCAGGGAACAGGTCTGAAACTAGGCGAGGACATATTCGTCGCGTTCAGCCCGGAACGTATCGACCCTGGTAACGCCACCCACGGTCCGAAGAACACGCCGAAGGTTGTCGGCGGGATCACTCCGGCCTGTACCGACCTGGCGACTGCGTTTTACGGTAACATCGTCGATCAGACGGTGCCGTTGAGTTCAACAACGGCCGCTGAAATGGTCAAGCTGTACGAAAACACATTCCGGGCGATTAATATCGGCCTGGTCAATGAATTGGCGATCATCTGCCACCTTTTGAATGTGAACGTGTGGGAGATCATTGACGCCGCCGCGACGAAACCGTTCGGGTTCATGCCATTTTACCCCGGTCCAGGACTTGGCGGACATTGCATCCCGATCGACCCGAGCTACCTCGCGTGGAAGATGCGATCGCTGGAATACAAAACACGCTTCATCGACCTCGCCACCGAGATCAACACCGACATGCCTCGCTGGGTGGTCAACCGTACTGCCGCCTTGTTGAACGACGAAAAGAAGGCGCTTAACGGATCAAAAATCATGCTGGTCGGGATGGCATACAAGAATGACATCGACGATTTGCGCGAATCGCCAGCACTGGATGTGTTCATGTTGCTGAAGCGGCGGGGCGGCGATATGTGTTACCATGACCCGTACTGTCCGTCCATGAAACTGGACGAGGGTGGAATAGCGGAGTCGGTCGAGTTAACCCCAGAGGCGATAGCGGAGCAGGACCTGGTTATCATCACTACCGGTCACAAGAGCAACGTTGACTACGACCAGATCATGGAACACGCGTCCGTAATTTTCGACACGCGAAATGTTCTGTCCGGACGAACGGACAGCGCAAAAGCCAAAATAGTATTCCTCTAATCAACGCGGACGGCCCGTTAGTCATGAGTGCCAGCCAGAATAATTCTATTGATCCATCCAAACCTCCTGTTCTGGTAACTGGAAGCGCCGGGTTTATCGGATTCCACGTTGCCAGCCAACTACTCGATCACGGACGGTCCGTTGTTGGTTTGGACAACCTTAATCCATATTACGATGTCAACCTGAAGCTGGCGCGAAACGCTGAACTGGAAAAACGGGACGGCTACACCTTTGTAAAGGGTGATCTATGTGATTCCAGATTAGTTAATGACCTGTTCGATCAATACGAGTTCAGACGGGTGATCCATCTGGCGGCGCAGCCGGGCGTGCGCTATTCCATCGAGCACCCGGATAAGTACATCCAGGCAAATGTGATCGCGTTCTTTAACGTGCTGGAAGCCTGTCGTCAAGCGAAGGTCGAGCATCTTGTATTCGCATCTTCGAGCTCAGTGTATGGAATGAACACACGGCAACCGTTCAGTGTGCACGATAATGTTGACCATCCAATTTCATTGTATGCCGCAACAAAAAAATCAAACGAACTGATTGCGCACTCGTACGCACACCTGTTTTCCTTGCCGCTGACCGGATTGCGATACTTCACCGTATACGGCCCGTGGGGACGGCCGGACATGGCGCCGATCAAGTTTTGCACATCGATAAAAAACGATAAACCGCTCCGATTGTTCAATCATGGTGACATGGATCGCGACTTTACATACGTAGAGGATATCGCGGCCGGAACCATCGCGGTTCTCGACCACATTCCCAATCCTAACAAGTCATGGGACAGCAACAAACCAGACCCTGGATCGAGCACAGCGCCGTATTGCGTGTACAACATTGGTGCCGGGAGACCGGTCAATTTGAGACGATTTCTCGAGCTGCTTGAGCAGGCGATGGAGAAGAAGGCTATCGTCGAGCTCACCGAGATGCAGCCGGGTGATGTTAAGTCAACGTATGCGAGTGTTCAGGATTTGACACGAGAAGTGGGCTATAAACCAAGAGTTAGCCTTGAGGAAGGAATCCCGCTGTTCGTGAAATGGTTCCGCGAGTACTATGGAGACGAGTAGGGTTCAAGCTCGTAAAAATGCTGAATTTCGATTACAATTATCGTAACTTTGTGCTGATAAACCGTGTGGGTTGACGAAGCACGCCCCGAAGTACTCTATTGTGAATGGGAGTAGATTTTTTCTGCTGGGGAAACTACTTTTGCCTCAGCGGAAGGGTTGGCGAGCCTAATGACATAATTCGCGCCGACCACCCTCTCCCTGACCCGGTGGAAAGAGGAGTGAGAGATGAAGAAGATTTCCTTGTTGGCACTGGTATTTGCGCTGCTATTCACGCTTCAACCGACAGCAGAAGCGGTTGTGATCGAGTTTGGCGGAGGAACCGGATTCGAAAAACGAGGCGGTGATCTCTGGGGCGGTGATGATGTTGAGGAAGGATTCTATCAGTACGATTTCCGACCTCACCTGGCCTTCTTCCTGAACCATAACACAACGCTCGGCGCATATTTCAATCTGAGTTCCGAAGACTACAGCAAGTACAGCTTGCTTGAAATCGAGTTGGGACCGCGTATTGGTTATTATTTCAAGCAATATGGTTCCGGATATCCATACATTGACGCTCGGATTTCGCTGGGCAACCTGTTCTACAACTCGACAAATCGTGGCAGCTACTCCGAAATGCACGTTGCAACAGCCATCGGAGTGGGTTATCTGTATCTCTTGAACCAGAATGTCGGATTGACGGGCAGCACGCACTTCGAACAACATTTCTATGATAAACTCGATGAAGGCTGGATCAGTGGTAACAAGTTGGGCTTCCAGCTCGGCCTGAAGGTATTCATTTACTAGGTCTTGGATCTCTTCCACCTCTCATCCGCATAGCATACAGATTGATTCAAGCGGCTGCTTTCACAGGCAGCCGCTTTCTCTCAACTGAACGACATGGAGTGAAACGCATAAATCAGCGAAGTTTCTTGATTTTACAAGATTTATGCGCCAGGGCTCCCGAAACCGGAACTTGACACTGCGAACCCTGTGGCGTAGAGTCTGCTGCGTTGAAACAGGCGACAATTTCACGGGATTCATTCAGCCGCCTCCAGCAAGCGACATCCTCCCTGAAACAGGATGAAACCGAAGGATATTGGGCATGAACAAGCAGGTTGCGGTCTTAGGCATGGGATATTGGGGCAAGAATCTTGTCCGCAACTTTCACAACCTCGAAGCGCTGAAAATGGTTTGCGATGCTGATCCAACACGTGAAGCATCGGTGAACGAGCAGTACCCGGACGTTGAGTTCACAATGGACATGCGTGCGGTGTTGAATGATGACAGCATCAAAGCTGTCGCTGTTGCCACTCCAGCGGTGACGCATCACGAGGTTGTGCGGGCTGCGTTGGAAGCGGGCAAGGACGTGTTCGTCGAAAAGCCGCTCGCGTTGACCGAAAAAGAAGGTCGTGAGCTGGTCGAACTCGCCGGCAAGCAGGATCGCATCCTGATGGTCGGGCACATTCTGCAATACCACCCAGCCGTGCGGAAACTTAAGGAATTGGTTAAGTCCGGCGAGCTCGGACGTATTCAATACATCTACTCCAACCGCTTGTCCATAGGGAAGATCCGCACCGAGGAAAATATCCTGTGGAGCTTCGCACCGCACGATATCAGTGTTATCCTCAGTCTGCTGAACCAGGACCCGGAATACGTATCGTGCCACGGTAAGGCGCACCTGACAACCGACGTCGCCGACTCAACCCTGTCCGTCTTCAGCTTTCCGAATAACGTTCAAGCGCACATTCATGTGAGCTGGCTGCACCCGTTCAAAGAGCAGCGATTGGTCGTTGTCGGCAGCGACAAGATGGCGGTCTTTGAAGACACGTCCACCGATAAGCTGGTCACCTACCCGCACAAGGTGAAATGGGAAAACCAGATGCCGACCGCGGTCAAAGCCGAACGTGAAGTGATCGAGATCCCGCAGGAAGAGCCGCTCAAGAACGAGTGCCAGGCGTTCCTCGATGCGGTTGAATCACGCACACCTCCGATCAGTGACGGGCGCGAAGGCCTCGACGTTCTCCGCATGCTGAACTACTGCCAGACCAGTCTCGAGAAGAACGGCGAAAAAATCCGTGTTACGAAGGGCCAGGCCGCAACCGAAAACAAGCCTTATTTCGTCCATCCGACGGCGTTTGTGGACGAACCCGCCGAGATCGGTGAGGGCACCAAAATCTGGCACTTCAGCCACGTGATGAAGAACGCGAAGATTGGCAAGAAGTGCGTCTTCGGGCAGAACTGCAACATTGACAGCGGCGTCATCGTTGGCGACAACGTCAAGGTGCAGAATAACGTCAGCCTGTACACCGGGCTGGTTGTTGAGGACGATGTGTTCCTCGGACCGAGCTGTGTGCTGACAAACGTGACCAACCCGCGTTCGCAAGTGCTACGCCACAGCCTGTATGAGAAAACAATTTTGCATCGCGGTTGCTCAATCGGTGCAAACGCGACGGTTGTTTGTGGCATCGAGATCGGGCGATACGCCTTCGTTGGCGCGGGTGCGGTTGTGACTGCGACGGTGTCGGATTATGCATTGATGATCGGTGTACCTGCGAAACAGGTTGGATGGGTCAGCCGCCACGGATTGCCGTTGCGTAATCCCGACACTGATGGTGTCTACACGTGCCCGGAAAGCGGTCTGCGGTACAAGGAAGAGAACGGCAAGCTGCGCTGCCTCGATGTGGACGAAGAAGCACCATTGCCGGACGACATGCGTGTCGGTGAAAAGTTCTATGATGATATCGTGCACGGTGCACGGCTAACATAGAGTTGTGAGCTGTGAGTTATGAGTTGTGAGCAGAGACTAAAACACCTTTCAGGTATCAGGTGAAGATTCTGACTGCCATCGGGGCACGACCCCAGTTCGTGAAGACCGCAATCCTCAGCCAGGAATTGCGGAGACGCGGCGTGGAAGAAATTCTCGTCCACAGCGGGCAGCACTATGATGATATGATGTCGGACGTTTTCTTCCGTGAACTTGGCATCCCGCAGGCAGATATCAACTTCGGTGTTGGATCGGGTCCCCACGGCGTTCAGACCGGATTGATGTTGTCCAAGTTTGAAGGGGCGATCATCAAGCATAAGCCGGACTGTGTTCTCGTGCACGGCGATACTAATTCCACCCTCGCAGCCGCATTAGCCGCTGTGAAGCTGGAAGTGCCGGTCGTGCATAACGAGGCCGGGCTACGCTCGTACAATCGCTCGATGCCGGAAGAACATAACCGGGTATTGAGTGATCACTGCTCTGACACTTTGTTCTGCCCGACACAAGCTGCGGTGGACAACCTGGCGCGAGAAGGTATCCTTGATAGTGTGGAAAAAGTCGGGGATGTGATGTTTGACGTGTTCCGTCGTTTTCGCAACATTGTTGCTGAAAAGTCGAACGCATTGCCGAGTATCGGCGTTGAACGCGGGGAATACGCACTGGTGACGTTGCACCGTCCGTACAATGTTGACGACCCTGAACGGATGCGATCATTGTTTAGCGCAATGAAACACGCCGAAATACCGATGGTTTTCCCTGTCCATCCGCGAACACGCGCGAATCTTGACAGTTTCGAGTTGGAAGTCCCGGAGAATGTCATAGCAATCGATCCGCTTGGCTACCTGGACTTCATGCACATGGAAGCTAACGCACGCCTGATCATCACCGACAGCGGCGGGGTGCAGAAGGAAGCATATTTCGCTGGAGTGCCGTGCGTGACCGTTCGTCCCGAGACAGAATGGGTGGAAACAGTGGACGCCGGGTGGAACCGTCTGCTATGGGACAACCCTGAAGACCTCGCACTCCTGGTCAACAACCGTTGGTGGCCGGACGAACAGTTGACGCTGTATGGGGATGGGAACGCTTCCGCGAGAATTGCAGAGTACCTGAGTAAAAAGTACTGAGTTTAAAGAAACAACAGACGCAACAGAAACTCAAGTACATGCCCACGACATTTATGTCGTGGATCAGCAACTGTCATGAGCCTGTATCATCCCCGACATAAATGTCGAGGGCATATATCGGAGCCGCGTTGGCAAAGCCAACACGGGCAAGATCAAGAACAACACGTCGAATCCCTGCGCCGAAAGACGAGGGACGAAAGACCAAAGAATAAGGATAGGGGGAAAGCATGGGTGTACCCCTGCTGGATCTGAAGGCGCAATACGCCACCATTAAAGACGAAGTCGAACCAGCGATTCTCGAAGTCATGGAGTCGCAGTACTTCATCCTCGGCCCGAAAGTCGTCGAGCTGGAGAAACAGGTTGCCGAGTACTCGCAAACCAAGCATGCTATCGGCGTCAGCTCCGGAACCGACGCCCTTCTGCTCAGCCTGATGGCGGAAGGTATCGGTCATGGTGACGAAGTGATTACGACACCGTTCTCGTTCTTCGCGACGGCGGGTTGCATAACACGCACCGGCGCACGCCCGGTGTTCGTTGATATCGACCCGATAACTTTCAACATGGACCCGGAAAGGGTCGAGTCGGCGATCAACGAGAACACCAAGGCGATCATCCCGATCCACCTGTACGGCCAGATGGCGGACATGGACCCGATCATGGACATTGCCAACCGTCATAATCTGGCGGTGATTGAGGATGGTGCCCAGGCGATTGGGGCGGAATACAAGGGACGCCGTTCGGGCAGCGTAGGTCACTATGGCTGCTTCAGCTTCTTCCCGTCGAAGAACCTCGGCGGTGCAGGCGACGGCGGCATGGTAGTGACCAACGACGACGAACGTGCGGATCGGCTGCGAATCATGCGCGTCCACGGCGGAAAGCCCAAGTATTATCACCGGGTCATCGGCGGCAACTTCCGTCTCGACGCCATCCAGGCGGCGGTGTTGCTGGTCAAGCTGAAGCATTTGGATAGCTGGACCGCAGCACGTCAGAATAACGCTGACACCTACCGCAAATTGTTCACCGACGCTGGATTGGTCATGGATGCTGGCGATGATCACCACGGTGGCTGCCAATCATGGCCCGATTGTTCGGTCAAGGGCGCGAGCAAAATCATCCTGCCGGATGACTTGGACAACCGCCGTCACATTTACAACCAATTCGTGATCCGGCTGGATAAACGTGACGAGTTGCGCGAAGTGTTGAACGAGAAGGGAATTGGGCACGAAGTGTACTACCCGGTGCCATTCCACGAGCAGGATTGTTTCGAATATCTCTACTACAAGAAGGGTGATTTCCCAGCCAGCGAATGTGCCGCGGGAACCACCCTCGCCTTACCGATTTACCCGGAACTTACGCTCGACCAGATGAAGGAAGTCGTGGACGCGATTGGCGATTTCATCAATGGTTGATCGAGTTATTGGGACGGTTATACGGGGATGTTTTCACGGGGACACTTACTCCGTTAAGTGTCCCCGAATTTGTGATGTCCTGAGGACACTTTGAGGACAAAGTGTCCCTGTTGATATGTTCCTTAGTCCAAGACAGTTTCGCATATTGCAATCCCGCTGAATCTTGCCGTGGAGATACCTGATGCAGAAAGTGCTGCGGACCTTCAACATCTTGTTTTGGTTGCTACTTAGTCTGCCAATCCTGGGCGGTCTGGTCGTGCTTGCGTTGTACTACAAGAACGAAACCCGCAGGACGGCAACGCCGATCCGGCTGGACTATCTCGACAGCGACCAGCTAGGTCCGTATCAACTCAACACTTCCGAAATCGAAGAGCTGTCCAGCGAGCCAGTGTGGGAGGAAACCGAAGGCTACCGCTGGTTGCATCCGGTACGCACCTGTCACGTCGCAAATAAGCATTATCGCCAGTATTTGGACACCGGCAGCAAAGAGAATCGCGAGCACTTCCTGGCGTTAACCGAAGCGTTGATCGAGGACGCGGAAGAGGATCGTGACGCTCTGATCTGGACGTATCCGCTCGTGTACTACCCCGGACAACAGGTGCCGTGGATCAGCGCAATGGCTCAGGGGCTAGTGATTGCAGTACTGGCACGAGCGTACGAATGCACCCAGGACGAACGTTACCTCGAGCTTGCTCGCAAGACGATGCTGACATTCGAGCGCGATGTGCAGGACGGCGGGGTGCGCTATGAAGCGGTGCGCGGCATATTCTACGAAGAGTACGCGTTCGTCGAGATGAATAAGCAGCATCACACGTTGAACGGCATGCTCGCCGCCTTGTTCGGCCTCTACGATCTGCACAAGGTGTGCGGTGACGAGACGGCAAAACGACTGTTCGACGAGGGTACAGCGACTATTCGCGCCAACCTGCCCGCGTACGACATGCACTTCCTCAGCAGTTATGATCTCCGTCACGAATACAGCGACCCACCGCTGTTCCTCAGTCGCTACCATCAGATGCATGTCGGGCAGCTGACCATTCTTACGGAGATGACTGGTGATCCGTATTTCCAGGGCGTTGCCGATGTCTGGGATCGAAAGCTGCTGGATCCGGTCAACCGTCTAAGGTTGACAGCTTGGTATGCCGGGTATCTGGGACGTGAGCTGAAAAAACAGTTTGATGAGCAGGGCTTGGAAGGTTTGACCGCCGGACTTGCTAAGCGGATTGTGTCCCGGTTGTCCGACCTTCGCAAGTCGAAGCCGCACGAACACCTGCCGTGGACGTGAGTAAGCATTGATGTTGAACAGGATGACAAAAACACAGTAACCTTGGAAATTGAATTCGATGAAGCCCGTTTACATGTCCAGCGTGTACCCCACTCCGAACCGTCCGCACCATGGAATCTTCGTGCAGGATCTGATCAAACGGGTGCAAAACCTGTGGGATGAGGATGGAACGGTAATCTTCCCCGCCCCGATCAGTGACCTTCGCAACGGGCTCAACATTGCTGGCGAGAGGAACATCGAACTGCCCAGCGGCAACAAGCTGCAACAGCACTTCCCGCTGTATCTGTCGATATCGTCCAAGTTCATCTCGCCTCGTGTGTCCGCGAAGCTGACAGTCGACGGATTTGCCCGCGAGGCGGAAAAAACCTATCGCAAACATGGCATGGATGCGGACGCATTCTACGGCCATTTCCTGCTGCCGGGTGGTGTGACATCAGTGCGTCTTGGACGAACATTCAACAAGCCGAGTTTCATCACTTTGGACGAATCGTCCTATTCAGGTGCGAAGAAAGCGTTTACGCCCGAAGAGTTACGCGAGATGGTGCGGGGTGTGAGCGGCGTACTCTCAGTCAGTAATGACAACGCTGACTTCATGCACAAGCAGCTCAAGGTGCCACGCGAACGGATCGTCGTATTGCCGAACGCTGCGGACACCAACGTGTTCAAACCGTACGACCGTGCAGAGATGCGTCGCAAGTACGATCTCCCGGAAGATGAAGTGCTGGTCGCGTTTGTCGGGGCGTACATCGAACGCAAAGGCCCGAACCGTGTGCTCGAAGCGATCAAGGGACTGGATAATGTCGGTGTGCTGCTGATCGGCGACGGTGCGATGAAGTTGAACAGCAACCAGATTCGCTACAAACAGCACATCTCCCACGAAGAGTTGCCACAACTGTTGAGCGCGGCAGACATGTTCATGCTCCCGACACTTGCAGAAGGGTCATGCAACGCGGTCACCGAAGCGTTGGCCGTAGGTCTTCCGGTAATCACCTCTGACCTCAGTTTCAGCCATCTGATAGTGGAAGATGATCGCGGCATCCTAGTGGATCCGACCGACATCAAGGCGCTGCACGACGCCGTTACAACGCTGGCCAACGATCCGTCGAAACGCGAGCAGATGAGCAAGACCGCGCGAGTGTGGTCGGAAGAGAACTCGCTCGCTGCACGGGCGGTGAAGATGAAGAAATTCATGGAAGAACGGGCTGAAATTTTCTACGCCGGGCAATGAACGAGGCTGATTCATGCGTATTTGCCAGATAACAAGCTTACATCCGTTACGTGACGCACGCATTTTCCGGCGATGCACTCTAGGTCTCGCTCAACGGGGTAATGACCTTGTCTATATCGCGCCACATACTAAATCCGAATTCGTCGATGGGATCGAAGTCTTCCCGGTAAAACAGCGTGTTGGTTTGCCGATACGAATGCTCAGCGCGTGGGAGGCGTTTCGCATCGCAAGAAATTTAGATGTGGACATCTTCCACTACCACGATCCAGACTTGCACCCCTTCATGAGTAAGCTAATTACGGACGGAAAAAAAGTCGTCTTCGACATGCACGAGAATTATGTTGGAGCGCTACGTCACCGTCGAAAAGGAAGGTATGCCTGGTTGGCTCCTGCATTTGTAGCGTATGAGCGCCATATCATCAGACGAGTGCACGGCGTGGTTTATGTTTCGCAGACCCTGGCCGACATGTTCTCCGGAATCGACCAACGATCATGCCTGGTGCGCAATATCATTCATACCCGTCAGATGGATGGGTGGACTCCGCCGCCGCGCGAAGATGCGCCAATCCTGATTGCTGCCGGACGGAATCTGTCGCACGAACGCCAATGTGAGAAGATGGTGCAGGCACTGCCGTTGATCCACAAAGAATTTCCCGACGCGCGGGTGCGGTTCATGGGCGAGTGTTCGCAAGGTTATGACGAGCTGCTGCCGGCGCTGGCTAAGGAATTGGGTGTTGAAGATCATGTGGACATGGTCGGCTGGGTTGAGTGGAAGGACAGCTTCAGCGAATTGGCAAAATCGACTATTGGCTGCGTGCTGTACGAGGATAACGAAAACAACCGGGTTGGTCTGCCGAATCGCGTGTTCGATTACATGTTCGCCAACCTGCCGCTGATGGTCAGCGACTTCCCAGAGCTACGCAACATGATTGCGAGTACGGGCGCGGGAGTTGTCGTCAACAGTAATGATCCGGCAAACGTTGCTGAAGCGGCAAAAGATATGATCCGTGACCGGAAGAAGCTTGAAGCGCACGCGCAGGCAGGTCGCGACGCGGTGTTCAACGAGTACAGCTACGAGAACGAGCTGAAGAATCTCGAAGCGATGTATGAGGATATTTTGCGCAGTTAGTCATTCTGAACGTAGCGCAGCGAAGTGAAGAAGATCCAACTTTGCATTAGTTGCCACACATGTTTAACTGGACCTTCTTCATTCGGCATGCGCCGAATTCAGAATGACGTATCTGGCAACGTAATCAACAAGTTTAAAGCCGTTACCATGTAGAGCTCCTGTGAATTCAGGGAACGATTGATCACAACAACATGAGTGACTCGCTGCAAACAGATCCAGACATGAACAGTGCTACAGATCCGGCATCCACTCCCGACGAAGGGCAACGTGCCCGGGAGGAGATGGAGAAAGGATCGCTAGCAAAGATCACAGCGATCTTTGCCGGTGGGAACATGGTCGGTCTGTTCTTACGCACCCTTGCTGGTTTTCTCGCCGCCCGTTTCGTAGCTCCCGCTACCCTCGGCCTGTTTAACGGCTTCAATCTGACCAACAAGTACGCTCTGCTACTGCAATTCGGCACGATCAACGGTCTCGCGCGCGAGATTCCATATGCGATTGGTCAAGATGATTACCAGCGAGCCCAACATCTGACCGCTGCCGGGTACGCGTGGATGTGGCTAATGACCGGGATCGCCTTCTTGATCCTCGGTGGGATGGGTGTTCACACGTTCGTGACCGGACCGCTGGAACACGCGGTCGGGTGGTTTACGTTCGCGTTCATTGTCGCGTTCTCACTGCTGTTTCATATCTATGAAGTCACGTACCGCACGCACTCGAACTTCGGCAAATTGGCGACTATCGAGGTGATCCGCGCAGTGCTGTCGGTGGTGCTGCTGGTCGCTGTGTATTTCCTTGATTTCTACGGATTATGCATCCGTGGTTTTCTGCTGGCCTTCGCCGGGTTGGCATTGGTTTATATCTGGCGGCCGATGAAAGAGGTACGACCGTCCTGGAGTTGGCCGAACCTGAAAGAGCTGTGGAAAGTCGGTTTGCCGATATACGCGGTTGCGCAACTCGAGGTGCTGTGGCAGGCAGTGAACGGTACGCTTGTGCTCAAAATTCTTGGTACCGAAGGCATGGGATTATTTGCGCTGGCGATGACCATCGGGAACGTGATGCAGATTATCCCGAACGCGTTCAGCAAGGTCACCATGCCACGTGCGGCGATGACATTTGGCAAGGGCGGACGGTTCCGCAGTGTGTTTGGCACATTGATCAAGCCGACATTGATACTGTTCGCGATGATGGTGCCTGCTGTAGTAATTGGCATTCCAATGGTGGATTGGTTTACACGTACATTTCTACCGAACTATGTCGGTGGGATAGCGGCGGCACAGTGGGCGCTGGTAATGGCCGGGCTGTGGTCGCTGCGGATAGTCGCTGTCGCGCTGACCGTGGTGAAACGGCAGGACATTCTGTTTGTCAATACGTTGATCGGGATCGCGGTTTGGGGGGTAGCATTATTTCTGTTGAACAGACCGGAGCCGTATCTGGCATCGTTCCCGCAGGCGATGGTCGCAGGACGGACAGCGTACCTGATCGCGGGTTACACGGCGGCGTTGTATCTTGCCCGCAAGGAAGGCCGCTTGCCTGAAACGGAGACCGTTGAGCGGAAGAACGATGAAGATTAAGTTCCTCCATATCGGATTGCATAAGACCGCGTCAACGTGGCTGCAAAACGTCGTTTTCGACCAGCATCACGGCCTGCAAGTATTCCACCCGGCGACACGAATCAAGAACAGTCACACGGTCATCGAGAAGATATATCGCACACCGGAAGGATTGTTCGACGCAAAACAGTGGTGGGACGAATTCAACCGCGAAACGAACGAGCTGGAAGTAGGCAGCAAAACCGTTGGCATATCCTATGAGATTCTTGCAGGCGACATGATCCATGGACGTGATGCCGCAGCTCACTCAAACCGTTGCCATGAACTGTTCGGACCGGTGAAAGTGATCCTTGTGCTACGGAATCCTGTCGACTACATCAATTCGATGTATCAGCAATACGTGGTGCAGGGGGGCGCGTTCACTCTGAGAATGCTGTTGCAGGACAAAACGATCCCCGGAGCGGATATTGCGCATAAGATTAATTACCAGGCTTTGATCGCTGTTCTGCACCGGATCTGGTCACCAGAAAATGTGTTAGTTCTCCCATTTGAGCTCATGCGCGAGGAGAGACTCGGGTTTCTCCAGCGTATTTGGGATTTTCTCTGCGTAGATAGTCCGGCGGGATTGGATGCGAATGTGCATGTGCGTGAATCGGTCAGCGGAATGGCCCAACAGACACAACGTCTATTGAATGCCGCAGGGATTCCGATGCAGCAAACCCGCGGACGAATTCGCCGCCTGGACGAGAGGCTGATCCGCAAGGTGTTTCCGTACAAATACACAGTTGGCCTGGAGCGAATGCTGCGTTGGCAGCCAATGTTGAAGGATGTTCTTGTAGACGAACAATATCAGCTTTGGGACGGAGAGCTAGCCAGTTACAATTATAGATTCAAGCCAGATCAGAAGTGATAGATAGACATATTCGGAAGTAGAAAATGAAGTGGCTTCCGACTCGAGCCCCGGCGCTTGATCTGCAGCCAAACGCGACATTGAAAACCGTACCTTCAAGGCTACGAGAGTTGCGCATGAGCGACTGTTTGATAATGTGCCATTTCGTTATCGCGATATCGACGGAACACAACCATTTCGCCACCATAACCACAGGAGCTTGTTGATGGGTGCTTTCTATCTGTACTCAAAGAAAGCTCCAGTTCTGACCGAGCGAGCACGCGAAGTGTTCTCCCGCCAGGGATTTGATGCCCCAAGAGAATTTGATCTCGGGGAATCACGTCTGCTGTTGTATCAGAAGCAGTTATCACGCGACGACAACATGGTCCGTGATGAACACAGTTCATTATACGTTGTCGGCACACCGGTCTACCGCGGGCTCGGATATCGAGACTGCCTGCAACGGCTGCTCGGTGACCTGAACAACAATGCGCTCGACATTAACGAGCTGCGGGGCACATACTGCCTCATTCACCAGCGCGACAAGCACCTCAAGATTTACGTTGATCCGATGGGTCTGTACCAGGTGTTCTTTGACGAAAACCGTCAGGCCGTCAGCTCGTCTCATCTCGCTCTGCTTGCGGCGGCGCCAAAACGTTTGCCAATTAACCGGATGGCGTTACTTGAACGCTTGACAACCGGTTGGATTCTCGGACCTGAAACAATTGCCGAGGGTGTGTTTGTCTACACGCCAGCAATCCATCACGATTTAGAAGGAAAGTGGTATTCGTTTAAGAACTTGCGCGCTGGATACCCTCCGCCAGGAGCGATGGAGGGGTGTGGAGGAAATCAGGAAGAATGCGCCGATTTTCAGCTCGAACATCTGCGAATGTACTATCAGGATGTGCGTGCTCTGGCGTCCGAAATGGGTGTGGAGATAGGGCTTTCAGGTGGATACGACACCCGTCTTACTTTCCTGTTGAGCAAAGAGCTTGATCCTGTTATTCCGTCAGTTCACAGCCATTGGACAGATGCGAACGACGTTCCAAATGTTGAGATAGCAAAAAAAGTCGCCGCCTCGCGCGGGCTGGAAGTAAATGTTATCAGAACACCTGAACTTGAGAATCTAAGTGAAGAAGCGCTGATTAACTCACTGTCTGATAGCGTGCACTTTTATGATGGTCGGAACAACCACAATATGGGATTCCATAGCAGGCTGTTCACCCGCGATTACCGCACTGAAGTTTATGGCGAGAAACGGCTGCAACTAAGTGGTTTGAATGGAGAGATCTATCGCAACCATTATGATATAAATCATCAGATGGTCGATTTTGTCTACTGGATGTACCACAAGCTGTTTTTCCCCGGCGCGACGTTATCGTTCTCCGATCCCAGCCTGCTGCGTGAGCTGACGGACAGGATGATCGCGAAAACGGCCAGGTTACTTCGACGCACGCTGCCGCGAAAAGCGGAACGAGGTGTGTATCGCCGTCATTTGGGTGAGATCCGTGCGCCTTTTTATTCAGCCGTGAAGATCAATGCAAATATGAAACTGGGTCATTACCTGTCACCGTTCGCGGAGTACGATACAACGCTGATGGCATACAGAGCGACTCCGTATATACGTTCATACGGTGGTTTTGAAGCGTTATTGCACCAACGTTTGGACCCAGAAGTTGCTAGCATTCCGTCTCATTATGGATTTGTTCCGATCAATGAACCGACGTCGCGAAAGATGGAGCGATTGTCACGCGCATGGGTGCCGATGCGTTTTCGCCTGTTGCGCAAAGATGGCCCGGTGCGACGGGGGAATGTGTCGTGGGCGTACTATAACATGGTTTACAGCAAGAGCGAACTGATTCCACACCTTCTGGAAAATATGCGCGACCTGTTCCCTTCAATTGAGTTCGACAAGTGTATCTGGCAGCCGCAGATGTTGGCGACCGCCATCTTCAACATGTATGTGCTCGAAGAATATTCCGATTCTTTCAGCATTTGACAACGGTTTAAACCACGGACCTGTCAGCCTTGCCCAATCACGTTCAACAACCAGCATATTTTCACGATTCCTACCGGCAATTGATGGCCAGGAAGACCAGCCCGATTGTTGATAAGGGGCAACTGCTCATCTGGATTGTGACTGCGATGTTTGCGATCACGATGAGTATCATCATCCTGATGAGTAAAGCGTTGATGGAGTTGCTGCCAAGCATCAACACGTTCAACGTCTACTTCGGCATGGGCCTCACAGTCACGTTTATCGCCGCAGTGTTCTACTATAAACGATATCCGCAGGCGGAACTGGCGTTGGTGGGACTCTGGCTGCTTTGGTCGCTGACCGGTTTCGCGGTTGCCTTCAATGTCAACCACTTCGTCAGCGAATATCTGACCGCTCTACAGGTGTGGGTGTTTGGCTTGATCGCGTTTGGAGTGGCTGCAATTCGCGAGGATCTGAAAGCCAATATCATCAGCTATGTTCCCGCGCTGACCTTTGTGCTTGTCTATGGTATCGTGACCGGCGAGTTTCAATCGGCGCTGTCGGGTGAAGATGTACGTGTTTATTCAATAATAACAAACCCAAACACCATTGGCCAGCAGGCCATTCCGTACATCGGATTCCTGGTATACATATTCATAGAGACGAAGAATCGGTCGCTGCGCATTGCACTCGTCGTGTTGATGATCTTTGCCGCTGCGACGATCATCTTTACCGGATCGCGCAAGGGCGTCCTCGGGCTCGGGCTGGCAATAGCTCTTTACTATGTATTCCAGACCGCGCGCAAGGGCAGATTGCGTATGAAGGATTTCCTGCTCTCCACGCTACTTATTGTGGTGATCCTGATTCTCGTCCCGATCATCCTGAACGAAACCCTAGCTGGAAAACGGCTGCTGGAATTCATGCTCGATCCGATGTCTGAACAGAAACGGATCAACATGTATATCGATGGATGGGGAATGTTCCTTGACAACCCGATATTTGGTGTCGGACTCGGAAATTACCGCCTGGTATCACCCTATCAAGGTGCTGCACACAGCGACTACATGGAGATTCTGGCCGGTACCGGACTTGTTGGCTTCGGGCTTTACTTCTCGATGTATTTCGTTGGTTTCGCCCGACTCCTTCGGGTACGCAACCTTCCTCTGAATAGTAAGGAAAAGCATCATGTGAAGATGTTGCTCGCACTTTTCCTCGTTGAGGTAGCGCTCAATTTCGGCAGATCGGTATACATATCGCCCTATCACTCATTTGTGCTGATGACCTACTTCGGGTACGCGTATGGACTTGAGCTCAAGTTCAAACGCTTACGACTCATTGGGGTCACTTAGCAGCGGAACGAAACTCCGCGACCGTGAAAGTTGACAAGTTAATCCAGTGCGTTGAAATCGGCTACGAGTCGCTTGATCCGTTCAGGAAAGGTATGTTGTAGTGCGGCTTCACCGGCTGCGCTTGCCACCCGGTTCCGACGCTCAGCATTGTGCAACAATTCCTCGAGGGTCGAAAGGTAGGATTCTGGCGTAACCGGAATGAACTGCTCATCAGGAACCATCCACTCAGACAAATACTCGCGGTCGTCCATTACCTGACACACCCCGCAACCAGCTACACCGAAGAACATCGGATTGACCGGCATGCCGCCATCGTCCTGATGAATGTTGACCACGATTTTCGCACCAGCAATGCGCGCTGCGTATTGATCCGGCTGCATCCGAGGCGCGAGTCTCTCAAATGGCGGTTTGACATTCAGCAAACGATCACGCAAACGTGAACCCGTAGTCCCTATCGATCCTACACGGTATCGTTGTGGCAAATCAGAATTTGCCAGCTCGAGCAGGTAACGGCGGCGAGTTGAATAGTATCGTGGCTCAAGTTTACCGATAAATAGAAGGTCCATGTCTGGCGCAGCATCGTGGGGATGGTAGATGTGTTCATCATACCCGAGTGGCAGCCACGTGTAACGTTCGTCCCCAACATCCTCACGATCAATCACATAAATCTGTTTAGCAAGTGGTACCAGATCGCTCTGGTGGGTGAAACGTTCCTGGGAGTCGTAAAACCAGAGGAAGATCGGCACACCGCTGTCGCGAATCGCTTCGTAATTGTCACGATCAATGCGGTGACCCTTCATCACCAGCAGCAGATCGGGCGGATTAGCACGTATGGCCTGTATCAGCTCGCTCCGGATGACACGGTTGTACTCTTTGGCGAGTAGCTTCCGCTCGATCATCGGATCGACGAGTTTGCGCAGGCCGATGATGGTTGGCGAGATGCCCGGCATTGAAAAAACAAACTGCTGACAGCTCCAGCCTTGTTTCTCAAAGCCTCGCGCAATTGGCTTCGCCACGGCTTTGTCGCTGTAAGTGAGTAGATAGACGGTCTTCCGATCAAGCATTATCGTTCCCAAAATTGACCGTCTTTATGGACCCACCAGCCATTTCAAGTAGCTCCTTCGCCGTATTGACGGCAGCGTCATCACCCGTCGCGTGGTACATCGACTTGATATAAGCTTCCCGCTTCTCCTTCAACCTGTCCGCGATTTTGCCTGCCTTGAGCACCGTTTCCACAGCTCCGACCAGGGTTTCTGGCGTCGTCGCAACTTCCGCCGCACCTTCGTCAGCCAACTCCTGGTTGCTGAGTAAGCTGGAGCCGGGGACGTCGAGTAGGACGACGGGTGTGTCATGCAGCAATGCATCCATCGACATGCCGGTGTTGTTGCAGACGAAGACATCGGTCATCGCCAGCGCGTCTTCGACCGTCTGGTCGCCACGTCCGAACGCGCGAACATAGGGATACCGTTCACGATATTCTTTGCCCCACGCGTTCTCACCCTCGGCAGGGTGGGTGCGCACGATGATATTCAGGTCGTCCCGCCCGGCGAACGCATCACAATAGGTTGCAATCAATAGTTCACGAGCTGACACTTCAATCGGATTTGTCGCGAGCATGACCACAGGCTTGGCCGGCGACAATCCGACCGACTGCTTGATCGAGGCGGTGTCACGTGGTTCAGAACGTTGCACACGTGCAAACCCGGTCAGCCGAATTTTGTCTGGATCGGTACCAAGATCGAGCAGTTGACGGCGTTGCACTTCACCCCAGACGAGAATTCGGTCCGCGAGTACGGGATTGTAACCGTATGGCGGATTGATCGTGCCGTGGACAAGAGTTGCTGTCGGAACACCGTGGTGTATTGCAGCCAGGATCAGGCAGGACGCGTTCCGGTTGCGGTCGAATTCGGTGAGGATGGCGCGCGGTTGTAGCGCTTCGAGCATGGCCAGATAACCTGTTACTCGCTGCGATTGATGGAGTAACATTGTATGCAGGAAGGGCAGCGATTCGCGTGGTAAATCGTGTTTACGCACGTAGGAACGCAGCGTCCGCGCCCAGGATGGCGACACACGCATGTACTCCGCTCGCCACGCCCGCATGTCCGGCGGAGGTGGTGCGATCAGCGGGAGGCGCGGGTGCTGATCTCGACCCAGTGACTTGTTGAATTCACGCGCTAACAGAACCGTCTCACCGACTGGCAGGTGCTCGAGTACAGGTTCCACGAGGCCGTTATAACGCGGATCGTCACGCAGCCACGTGACCAGAATGGGGTGCTTGGGAAGATCAGAGCGTGCGGCAAGCTCAATGTTCGAAAGATTACCTGACGGACGCAGGTAACGAGCCAGACGTTGCGCGCGAAGTTGCCAGCGCTGTTTCCGTGACCAACGTCCGCGACCGTTCCAGAACTCGAGGATGAATGGTGTTGCGAGCGTCGAACCCATCGGCACACCGAAGAAATGATCACGGCTGAGATCGTTCTCCAACTCAAGCAAAGTCGCCGCGAGCTCATCTGAATAGGGAGTGAAAATCATGACCCGGCCCCCTTGTCAGGCCTTTTCAACCATTCGCTCAAGTCCTTGTCAATCAACTCACTTGTGAGTGCCAGATCTTCGCGGAAATAGCCAGCGAGGTAATCCCACGTGCGGTCCTCGAGCAGAAACTCAGCTCGGCTGGTGTTCGCACGGTTCAGGCGCGCGTTGAAGCGTTTTGCACGCTGATATAATCCAGATGGAACCAGCTTCTTGACCCGCACGGCAAACGCAGATGCGTTCTGCATCACAGATTTCAATGCTGCACTCTTCGCGGTGCCGGTGTGGCCATAGGCTGCGCCGAGGTCTCGAGGACGATAGGTCGAATCAACTCCCAGCCATGCCAGCAAATCAGCCAGTCCTGCTTCGTTGTCGCGGTTGAATTCCTCGAGTACAATCACTTTGACCCGTTCCGTGCCGAACGCCAGCTGGTACGCTTCGATTGGCTTGGCGTACAATCCATGCTTGGCGTAACGCCAGAAATCACCGTATCCCCTCTGCTTACGTTTTAACTCAGCCATGATCGCATCGTGAAATGAGAGGGTTTCACGCTCGTTAACTACCATGTGTACATAAGTTGAATACGCGCGGCGGATCGGGTTGCGGATCATGATCAGAACGCGCAAATCATCGCCTAGCGTGTAGCGCAAGCGTGGGATGATGCTATGGAAATAAGCATAGGACGGTGACGACTCCCCGACGATCTTCTGTGATTCGGCATCGCGGTAGAAGCTGCGGTATTCATCAAGTGAAGCCACCGTGCGTTCCCAGATATTGCGATCTTCGGGACCATTCACGTTTTCCGCGAGCAAGTCGTGGGTGAAGTAGTGCAATTCCTTGCGCTCGGGCAGGTAAATGTCCGGGTGCCCGCGCAGGTAGGCGTGCATGGACGATGTGCCGGACTTGGGAACGCCGGCGAGCAGAAAGTTGGGAAGACGGTCAGACATGATCCTGCAAGATACCCAGTTTATCCGAGGAACGCACCTGTGTCAGCTACAAAGGCATCAATCAGCGAATCATGTTCCACGCGAACGGAGTGCCCTTCTCAATTGCCCGTGACGCTTTCAGGCCGATGATTTCGTCGTAATGGCGGGTGTGGAGACCGTCGGACGGGCGCACGCTGCGGACATTCTCCACTGTGAACTTCTCCCCTTCCGCGACATCTTCGACGACGAACAGGCTGCGGCGAAATTTCAAGCTGTCCGCTTCACGTTCCTCGGGACCGAAATGGACAGTCCCCAACGCCTTTTCCGCCATGCGTACAGATTCGACCAACAGCTTCAACTCGAACGGTTCCAGCGCGAAGCTGCTCTCCGCTCCGCCCATCGAACGGTCGAGTATAAAGTGTTTTTCGATTACACTCGCACCCATCGCAACCGACGCAACGGGCAGGGCAATACCCATCGTGTGATCAGACAATCCAGCCGGGCAGTTAAACAGATCCCGGAGGAACGGAATCGTGCGCAGATTGGCCTCTTCTGGCGGGGCGGGGTAGGAGCTGGTGCATTTGAGCAACACGATTTCGTCACAACCATTATCACGTAACGTAGCGACGGCTTCTTCGATCTCGCTCAACTTGCCCATCCCGGTGGACATGATAACCGGTTTGCCGGTCTTAGCGACGGCTTTAAGCAGCGTCATGTCAACCAGCTCGAACGATGCGATCTTATATGCAGGCATGTCCAGTTCGGCGAGATAATCAACAGCGTTCAAGTCGAATGGGCTGGAGAAAAGATGCAGGCCCAGAGAATTAGCTTTCGCTTTCAAATCAGCAGACCATTCCCACGGCGTTTCGAACGCTTTGTACGCCTTGTGCATGGTAACTTCGCCGAGGTCGAACCACGATTTGTCACTATCGACGGTTATTCCGTCCGCGGTAAAATGTTGCAACTTGACCGCATCCGCGCCAGCGTCCGCCGCCGCTTCGATCATCTTGACCGCGAGGTCGAAATCGTTGTGATGGTTGCCAGCGAGTTCAGCGATGATGTACGCAGGTTCGCCAAGTCCAATACGACGACCGTTAATCGTGATTGTTTTGTTCATGCGTCTACCCAAAAGTTGTAGCGACAAATACGTTCATGTATGGCCTCATCCGGCCTCAATTATTGCACCTCATCCCCATTGATCAACCAACTTGAGGATATCACGGATGTCGTGCAGGATAGCATCCGCGAGGACCGGCGGAGCTTCATCCGGCAGCTCAGCACCGTAGAGGGCTTGCGCGGTGCGCATTCCCAACCGTTTCGCGCCAAGCAGGTCGCGATCGATCCAATCGCCTACCATCAATGCCTCGCTGGGATGGACACCAATGCGTGAGAGAGCTAAACGGTACGGTTGCGGGGAAGGTTTACGTTCGCCTGTATCGTCAAAGGTGACCACGGTATCAAACAGATCCTGAAGTTGAAGGTAGCATAGCCGCAACCAGGCTTGGACTGAAGGAGCGTCGGAGACAACCGCGATCTTGATTCCACGCTTGACCAGCGCTACGAGGGTGGACATGGTATGAGGAAACGGAACCAGCATTGCTTCACGCACCCGCCGGTAAGCCACGATTCCCGCAGCCAGAATTTTCGAATCAACACTTCCGGTAGCTTCCATCAGAACCGTGTCGAAGACGTTTTGAAACTCAATGCCTTCAGCTTCATAAACCTGGAAAATCTTGCGTGTCACCTCTTCAGGAGTCATTGGCAGGCCAGCGTCAATCATCGCCCACGCGGCAGCTTCCACCGCCTTCTCTTTCATCGATATGAAGTCGAAGAGGGTGTTGTCGAGATCGAAGACAACCGCGCGCAATCTCGGCAACTCTTCCGGCAATGAATCCGGGGGTGTCTGCACCAAGTCTTCAGCCATAGTTCAACTCGATTGACGATGCCGTCCGAATGGTTGATTCAAAATATCGTCAAGAAAAGAACAGTCCGGTGTGTAACCGGACTGTCGATATAGTCGCAGCTCTTGCTATCCAAGCCCGAAGTTACACAGTACTTTCCTGCTTCTTTTCTACACCAAATTCTCCATTATTGCTAATCGCTCTGACTTCTTCCTGTTCGGTAGAGCCATAGTATCCGCTGTATGAATCATAATAGTAATAACTCTGGTAATAACCATATGTTCGGTAGTATACGAATCCGTACCGCCGCGTCGAATGGTTGAGGATTGCTCCGACGATAGGCACCTGTAAACTGCGAATCAAATCAATCGCATTTTCAAAGTTGCGAATCTTGGTCTGTTCAGCGTGCGCGATCAACACAAGACCATCGCTGAGCGTTCCGAGCTGACGTGAGTCCACAGCCGGCAACACCGGGGACGAATCAAGAAGGACAAATTCGTAATTCGAACGCAATTCGTTCAGCATGTTCGCCATGCGGTTTGAACCAAGGAGTTCTGAAGGGTTCAATTGACCATTTCCGGCTGGGATGATATGAAGATTATCCACGTGGGACTGAATAATGATGCGATCCAACGGCGTAGTTTCCGGGTTGATCAGATAGTCTGCAACACCAGGCTTGCGATTGATGTCAAACAGCTTGCTCTGTGTCGGACGCCGCAGGTCACAATCAACGAGTACCACACGTTTGCCACTTTGAGCGATGGAGATTGCAAGGTTAGCTGTGGTTAGCGATTTACCCTCTGCCGGTAACGGGCTTGTGATCACGAAGCAATTGACCTTGCGCTCGGAAGCGCAGAAGAAAAGGCTGGTCTTTATGGATCGCAGAGATTCCAGGAACCATGACCGTGTCGATACGTTGGTGATCAATTTCTTATCACCAATGATCGGTCGTTTCTGCGGTCGTTTCTTCCTTGTAGAGGACCGCTTTCTGCTTGGTCTGCCAAGGTCAACGGGAGGAAGTACGCCGAGTATCGGCACCTTAAAGTTATCAGTGATGTCGCGGTCCACATCGATGGTCTGGACGAGATAGTCGACGAGAAACGACGCAACCACTCCGATCAATAATGATATTATCAAAGCGGCGGCCAGCTTTTCAGGCGTATGCCGTGCAAGCGGTGCCGGGGAAATAGACTCATCCAGAACTTTTAGTCCACCAAGCTGGGCGGCCATCTTGATTCGCGCTTCTTCACGTTTTTCAAGCAGTATTTCAAGGGTCTGCTTCAAAACATCGCGCTTCCGCAGCAGCCGAGTGTAATCGAGGATGTCTTCGGAAATATTTGGATGCCGTTCACGGAAAATCCTGGTTTGTCGGCTAAGATAATTGACACGATTCTCCGCTTCTTCCCGATCCATCACCAGTTGTCGCACGACCTCCTGCAAATTCTTCAAGGAGATGTCGCTATTCAGCTCGGATTGACTGCTATGCAGTACGGTGGACTGCATCAGATCCGCCGTAAGTTGGCGACGTTCTGAATTCAACGCGTCAACAATATGATTGGGAAGCCCGTTTTCTTCAGCATGCAATATTTCCTGTTTCAGCTCATCAAGCCGGCGATAAGATTCTCGGACGCGATCATTCGCCATCGTGTCAGGCTTCTCTGCAAGATTGCCGAGAGCGTCCTGAATCTGTCGCTCATAGGACGTGATGTTCAGATTAATCAGGTTTAGATTGGCAATAGCGTCAGCATAATTGCTTTCGAGGGTCGTCAGTTCTTGCGCGATACCCTTATCCGGATCATCTACGACGAACTGCTTTTCGCGCATGAAATTCTGTAAACCTTCTTCCGCGTCGATTGTTGTCTGGTTCAGATCCAGCAGTTGTTCGTCGATGAAGTCAACAACAGCGCGTGCTTCCTGCTGATCGTAATACGAGATTCGATCGCGGAATACGTCCACAGCCACATCCACGAACGGTTCGACCATATTTTCCTGTGGCGAGACTGCTGAAATGGTGAATAAACCCGGTTGCCGTGGATCACGGCTGAACCGAACGGAGTTCATTGCTTCCCGGCTGGCCGCCAGTCCCAGATCCGGCATCCGATTCGCAACTTCCAACCCGATTTCTGAACGGTAGTCATAGCTTTGCAGGATGGATGTATAGTAGTGTTCGGGCTTTGTTGGGTCATTGCCACCACCCATCACGCTGGTTATTGCAAGCGTTGTTTCCTGTACAGGCACCATGACCACCGCGCGGGACATATACATGCGCGTTGCCTCAAGCGATATGTACACCGCAGGGATCATGATCAACGCCAATGTTGCGATCAAAATCAACGGTCGTTTTAGGATGGAAAACAGTATGGACTTGAACGAGATCCGCCGTCCAGTGTGTTCGGCTTCACCGTTCAGGTGGATGTGATTGTTCTGCTGAGTTGGCAGATTATTCATCATTGAAAACTCTGTTCGATGTTGATGAGCGTCAGCGTAAAACAGCTTACTCTTCTATCGGTCAGATTCTCGAAAGAATCACGATGGAAGATGCAACCAGAGCAAGGTCGCGGACGATTCCTGCCCAGTACGAAAATGTCTTCCAGTCGTCCCGGAAGCTGACGATGATCACATCGCCAGGAAGAACTTCCGGATATTCGGTGCCGCGCTCAAGCAGATCTTCCATGTCAAAAACGGTTTCGTGAACCCCGCGGTTCCCATTGGATCGGATGAAGCGAACCCGGTTCAGATCAGCATTTCGTGACGGCCCGCCCGCAAGGTAAATCATGTCGATTACATTCGATGTCATGTCTGGGACGTAGGGGCCAGGCAAATTCACAGCACCAATGACACGGACATAGGAATTCCGCTCCAACACCGGAATAACGACTAAATCACCCGATTCAACGTAAATGGGCTCAAAACTGCTCGGATCCTGAGCGGCATATTCAACCAGGTTGATTTCCTGTGTAGTCTGCCCGGACGGTCGCTCGCGGATAATCGCCACACGTCGCAGGTCGGCTTCAACGGTGGTGCCGCCAACACTAGCGATGACATTCTGAATGTCCGCCGGAGCACGCACCTGTGTGTTACCAGGCGTCTGCACGGCGCCGACAACTCTCATTTCCACCATTGCGTAGTGCGACAAATTGACAAAAACCAGCGGACGGTCAATTACCTGTTTGAGCACACGAGTCAACAGCTGGTTCAGATCTTCGGCAGTCATGCCATCAATCGGGATGTTGCCCAGCAACGGGTAGTCCGTGCTCCCATTGGGGTGCACAACCACCATCTGAGAGAATTCCGGATGACCAACGACCGTTACGCTGACCAGGCTTCCCGGTTTGATTGTGCCCATTTGAGCCTGCCCTGAAACAGGCAACAGGAAGCTGAACAACAGCATAAAAACAAGCCAGCCGCTCCCAACTCGAAAATTGAGAATGTTGGAGAAACCACTTCGTTGAGCAACAATAGGTCGGACAGTCATGTGCGAGACCGTGTTCGGATTAAGTTCAGGTGTCAGGATGCACAACGATCAGAAGTTCCGCGCAGAACACTACCGATGCATCCACGAGCTGTTTGTGAGCACTGAATTGAACCAAGTACTTAAGATGACGAACTTAGGGAGGAGTGTGCCAATATCGCAACGTCAGCATGTCCAATCTGGAGTCTCAAACACAAAATCGTTTAACAAGCTATCGCACACGGCGTCGCAGTATTCACAGAACCTCGGATTGCATCATCGAAAAGGTTCAAACTGGCTGGTGATGACCGCAGGGGTACAAGTTGCCTCCCCTCACTCATCCAGGTGTAAAGTCATAGATAATGACAGGTGATCACTGGCTCCGAGGGAATTGAGTACTGGGAGGCTTATCCCGTCGAAGCCGTGCGCGAAAATCATATCAATGCGCAAAAACGCCAATCCTGCCGGCCATGTCCCGCCGACACCGGAACCGCCGGATACCCACATGTCATCCAGTGAACCACGGATACGTCGGACAATTCCATCAGTAGGAGTTGCGTTAAAGTCGCCAAGCACGAGGACGGGCGAATCAACCACCTTTACCCACTCAAGCAACGTTTCAACCTGTCTTTCACGTAGACGCCAAGCCTCCTCTACCCCATTCAGTTTGTCATGGCGAGGCGTGGAGGCCAGATGCACACCGAGCACTTGCAATGGCACACCGTCTATTGTGACATGAACGAGAGGGAGAATGCGTCTTTCACTATTGTGTTCCGCCACTTCGATGGATTCGGCACGCTCAAAAGGAATTCTACTGAGCACAGCGATACCGTCACTGCTGTCCGAGGTGAAAGTGACGTGAAGAAAACGATATCCGTGAATTGCGCCAACTTCTCGAATATACTCGATATCTCCAGGCCGAACTTCCTGAATACAGCCGAGATCGACTTCGCCCTGATCCATCCAGGAAATCCAACTACCGGCCATCTGCCCCTGACTGTTAAACGTCATCACACGCATTGAGGGTGGTGATTCAGGCTGCTTCGGGCGCAGGGGAACCGTGTGCAGGAGTTCGAATAAGAGAATGGCAAACAGGACCGCGCTTACAATAAACTCGCCCCGACGCTCAGCTTGCAGCCAGTGCCCGGTTTGCAAGACCACCAGGACAAGGAGCATAAGACGGAGAATTTGTTGCCCTGCGATAGTCTGTAGTGAATCGAACCAACCCAGGCTGCTGTAAGGAACGATTACCAGAATCGCGCAGGCCAATGTAACCAGCCGCAACAACAGGAGCAATAACGTGAGTTGCTGTCGGGATTGATTTTCGCTATTGGAATCACGTCGCTTCATGGTTTAAGATAACACGTGCCATTCCTGCGTAGGTTTTCCTCGGGGCAATACGCTCCCTTGCAAAAACTTGTGCAGAAGACTATATCGTCTGAATATTCTCTGCATTCGATTCCGTTCAGGTTGACGCACTTCATCACTCAGGATTCATCATGCCCAAACGCTGCTGTCAGCTAACATGCCTGATTATTGCTGCCTTGTTTATCCTCGTCAGTTCGGCATCGGCCGTAGACGTTCGATTGTCTGATCCAGTCTATGACTTCCTCGAACGAGCCGACATACTCGGCTACCTCGACAAGCCATTACCCGGCGCGAAACCTTTCACGCGTGTCGATGTCGCCAAGCATCTAATCGCTGCAAGCATGCACCGGGACTCCATGACCCGCATCGAACGAGAGCAGCTTGACCAATACCTGTTCGAGCTTCAGGATGAGCTGCGTTACCTAGGTGCGAGCACCGATTCAGAATACCGCTCCTTCTGGGAGAAATGGACCAGCCTTCCGTCCTGGTTATTCCCGAATGGCCTGGACTTGCTGTATTTCGATGGCGGTGAGGACGATGACTGGCAGATCGCACTGAACCCGACCATAATCGCTGAATATTACGAGCGGCTGCCGGAGAATCCAGGCGATGAAAAGCTGACCGCACGAGTGATTGGAAATGGCGGCGCAATAAGATTCCGCAGTGGTCGTTGGTCAGCCTTCGGTGCGGTTGCGGACAACCACATCGTTATGGATCCGGTGGTGGTGGACAGTGTTCGCTACCCGTACATCTTCAGTGGTCCATCGGGCACCAGCCCCGAGTTGCTCGATTTTTACGACAGCGAAGCCGAGATAAGTTATCAGGGCGATCACGTGCTGCTCCATTTCGGAAAGGGACGGCAACGTTGGGGCGATGCGGAAACCGGTGCCTTGCTGGTCAACGATTACGCGTTGCCATATACGCATTTCCGGTTAGCGGGCAACTGGGGACCCTTTACCTACACCAATATTCAGGGTCGTTTGCAAACTGAACCGCGAATCGTGCAGGATACCTATCCGCTTCCATATGGTGGATATCGTGAGCTGTACGCCCAGAAATGGCTATCCGCGCAACGGTTCGAGATCAACCTCCACCGTACGTTCCGGTTCACTTTTTTTGAACAGGTGATCTACGGGGAGCGCGGCTTCGATGTGGAATACCTCAATCCATTGATTTTCATTCAAGGGCAGGAACACTACACCGGCGATCCAGACAACATGATGCTCGGTGGGGATATCCGTTGGTTGGCGTTCAATCGAGTGATGTTGCACCTGCAGGTGTTGCTCGACGAGTTCGTGTTCTCAGATTTTGCGACGGACGATTACACGAACAAATGGGCATTCCTCGGCGGGATCAAGGTGGTGGATCTGTTCAATATCTCGAACAGCCAGCTGTTCATCGAATACGCACGCATCCGGCCATATGTGTACACCCATAAATATGAGATCAATCGAGCAACGCACCTCAGCACCAACCTCGGCTACCCGATGCCGCCAAACAGCGACAACATGGTCCTCGGCTGGCGACAACAGGTGGCGCGTGCCGCGGCATTGACCCTACATGCGCGGGTATCCCGTCACGGCGCAAACCCGGAAGGCGTGGTACTGGGGGGCGACATCCATTATTCCGATCATGAGGACAACGCGATCCGTGACAGTATCCCATTCCTGTCAGGTGACAAAGAAACTCAGCGCGAATTGGGGATAGCGCTCGAGATCGAACCGCTGCAACACGTGCATTTCAACTTTAATGTTCGTTATGTAGATCGCGAACTGAAGCCGGTTGAAGGTGCAGGTGTGAAGGAGGATGACATCCTGTTCCAGACCGTCTTCCGCTGGTATCCGGTGTTCTGATAGGCTGTGGGCTATAGGCTATGGGAAAAAGAATTCATCCTGAGCGAAGCGAAGGATCTCTCTTTTAGTATGCCCACGACATTCATGTCGTGGATGATCCAAACTCGAATCCTCAGCGAATCCCAGACATAAATGTCTGGGGCACATACCACCCACAGCCTATCCGTGTATTCCGTGGTTGAACAACCCTCCTCAGGCCCCCGGAAATCCCGGTTTCTTTCCCTGTGACAGTCCCTTACATTCAGTAGCTTCACAGGCACACATTCATCATTCCACCTGCCGGGCGCGGCAGCGATAGAGGGGACATTGTGAAAACGGTTTTAGTCACTGGTGTAGCGGGCTACATCGGTTCGGTACTCGCACGTCAACTGCTGGACAAGGGCTATACAGTCCTGGGTGTGGACGCCCTGTTTTTCGGCGGCGAATCGCTGGTCGGCATCTACAATCACCCGAACTTCACATTTCGCAAGGGCGATGTCCGTGACGATGCGTTCGTCAAGGAGATAGTCACGAACGCGGATGCTATCGTTCACCTCGCCGCGATTGTCGGCGATCCGGCATGTCGTCAGCAGCCGGAGCTGGCGAACGCGATCAATTGGCAAGCGTCTGTTAACCTGTTCGACACGGCAAAAGCATCCGGCACGGTGGAACGCTTCGTCTTCGCCTCAACGTGCAGCAACTACGGCAAGATGGAAGGTGACGATTACATCACCGAAACCTCCGCGCTGAACCCTATTTCACTGTATGCTGAACTCAAGGTCAAGTTCGAGAAGTACCTGATGGAGAATTCGGGCAACAATGGCATGATCGCAACCCCGCTGCGTTTCTCGACTGTGTACGGCCTGTCCCCACGCATGCGTTTCGACCTTACCGTCAACGAATTTACCCGTGACCTGGCGTTGGACCGTGGGCTGAAGATTTTCGGCGAACAATTCTGGCGCCCCTACTGCCACGTCGAGGATCTCGCCGGAAGCTGCATTTGTGTGCTGGAAGCTGACCGCGAACTTGTCAACGGCGACGTGTTCGGCGTTGGCGACACCTCGGAGAATTATCAGAAAAAGATGCTCGCGGACGAGATGCTGAAGGTCATGCCGGACGCGGACATTCAATACGTCGACAAGAACGAAGACCCGCGCGACTACCGCGTCGATTTCAGCAAGATTCACGACAGGCTCGGCTTCACGATAACCAAGCGGGTTCCGGATGGGATACGTGAGATCCACGACATCCTCAAGGACGGCGTGATTTCTGATCCAGACTCGACGAAATACCGGAACTCGAACCCGGAAGCGATCTGATGGCGTTTGACATTCCACTGTTTGATCTCAACTTCGACGAGCGCGAAGAGCGGGCGGTCATGGAGACCGTGCGCTCGAAGTGGATCTCGATGGGTCAGAAGACTGTCGAGCTGGAGCGACGTTTCGCTGACCGGTTGGGGATCAAGCATGTCATTGCCACCACAAACTGCACCGCCGCACTGCATATGGCCTGCCATCTTTCGGACCTGAAGCCGGGTGATGAAGTCATTGTTCCGTCGTTGACTTTTGTTGCGACTGCCAACGCCGTCCGTTATACCGGCGCGACAGTTGTCTTCGCGGACATTGTCAGCAAACAGAACCTGAACCTCGATCCCGAGGATGTGACGCGTAAGATCACACCCCGTACCCGTGCGATCATACCGATGCACTTTGGCGGATTCCCGTGCCAGATGGAACGTTTCGCAGAGCTCGCAGACGAACATAATCTGACCATCATAGAAGATGCCGCGCATACGATTGACGTTGATTACCACGGGCGTAAGCTCGGAACATGGGGAAAATTCGGCTGCTTCAGCTTCTTCTCGAACAAGGTCATTACCTGCGGGGAAGGCGGGTTGCTGGCGACCGATGACGACGAGCTGGCCAAACGTGCAAAGCTGATCCGCTCGCATGGCATGACCACCATGTCGTATCAACGAGCGCAAGGACATGCGACACGTTATGATGTCGTCGAACCCGGCTGGAACTATCGCATTGACGACATTCGCGCATCGCTGGCTTTGGTCCAGGAGAGCAAGCTGGACGGAATCCTTCAGCGTCGTAAAGAGCTGCGCAAGGTTTACGAAGAAGCCCTTGCAGGAATAGACAGCATACATGTCCCGTTCGCTGATCTTAACGAAGAGTCCGCAAATTACATCATGCCGGTGGTGCTATTTGCGGGTGGGGAAGAACGCCGTGACATGGTCCGTGACTATATGGCGGAGAAAGGCGTTCAGACGAGCGTGCATTATCCGGCGATTCACCGGTTCTCGATCTACGTTGGCGACCATAAGCAACCGACCACTGACTTTGTGACCGATCATTTGATTACGTTGCCGATGTATGATTCGTTAACTGAAGATCAGGTTGCACGTGTGGCGGACACATTGAAGGATGCACTGGTTCAAATCCCAGTTTAGGCTGACGCCTTTTTGTGAAACGAGGAGTTCCCGGTGTACCGTACTCCTGAAGTCCTACAGGACATAACCGTTGCCGAGACGGTGTCTATCCGCAATTCGATTGAGGCGATGGACCAGCATCATCTCGGCATAGTGCTCGTGGTCAATGACGGTGGAGTGCTGACCGGGATGCTGACCGACGGCGACTTGCGCCGGGCGATTCTCGCCAATGCCAACCTCGACAAAGCCGTTTCTTCCGTGATGAAACGGAACCCGACCGCAGTGCTGGAAACAGAGGTATCTGAGGCGGAAATCCTTGAACTGCTTGAGAACCGAGGGTTCCGTCATGTGCCAATCGTTGACGCGGACGGGAAACCAGTCGATCTCATCGTCTGGTTCGACCTGGAATCAGCGACGCTGCGTGACGCGGTCGCTACATACCGCAACCTCGATTGTGATGTCGTCATCATGGCTGGCGGCAAGGGTACTCGGCTTGATCCATTCACACGTGTCCTGCCGAAGCCGCTCGTACCAATCGGCGACAAGCCGGTACTCGAGCTGATCATGGATGATTTCCGTCCCTATGGCGTCGATCATTTTTTTGTCAGTGTCAATCACATGCGCAACATGATCCGGGTGTATCTGGAAAGTGTCGGCCTTGACGACCAGGTGGAACTGGTTGAAGAAGACAAGCCGCTGGGCACCGCAGGGGCGTTGCAGTTCCTGCGTGGTAAAATCAGCAAACCGTTATTCGTGGTCAATTGTGACGTACTGATCCGTGCTGACTATGCAGATATATACGATCACCATACGCGCAATGGACACAAAGTGACGGTCGTCGGATCATTAAAGAATCACACCGTACCGTACGGCGTCTGTGAGATGAATGATGACGGCTCGCTCGAACGTATCCGTGAAAAACCGCGCTACGATTTCCTGGTCAACACGGGCATGTATGTCGTTTCCCCCGAAGTGCTCGAGTATATCCCGGCGGACAGGATATTCCACATGACGGATATGATAGAAGCAGTGCTTGATCGTGGTGAGAGCGTGGGTGTTTTCCCGATTGGGGAAAAAGCGTGGCTGGACACCGGCCAGTGGGAGGAGTATAGCCGGGCGCTGAAGTTGCTGGGAAAGGTGTAACTGGGGGATATCTTGTGGGCGTAACGTATGATTTGGTCTATCATTGCGATCCCTGGCCTGAGATTGGAAACGGTCATCTGAAGCGTGGTACGGACATTCTGAACGCGTTACACCGAAGAAACCCAGATCTCAACTTGGGAATTTTCGGTAGCTGGTCGCATGGCGCCCGCGCACTGATGGACGTCATCCTCGATCCGACAGTGACCATCATTGAATCCGTGGAGATACCAACCTCACGCTTAGCCGTGCTTGACACGATGCACTTTCCTGGCAAACCTGATCTTTTCAACACCGAAAAAACGGCATTGGTAAAGAATTCCGCCGAGCTCTTTGTCATAGTTGCGAGCGGTCTCGGACCCAATCTGCCAGTTGAGTGCGACGTTTTGATCAATCACCTGCCCTGCGTTGCTCTTGAGGGTGTGATGCCGGGTGAAGTTCGTTGCGGATTCGAATACGCGCCCGTATCAGACGAGTTTTACATCAGCAACGACATCATGACGGAGTTCGAAGGGTGGGTAATTGCTGTACTCGGTCCGGGCGACAAGCAGGGCGGACCACTTAAACTCGCTGAGCTGCTCTATGACAGAATATTGGAAGCGTTCCCAGGGTTCGTGATGCTCCTGTCACCTGATTACCCGGCAGATAAACGAACTGTGCTGGCCGAACGTTTTCCGAAGCTCCGTCTGTTGCAAAGGATTCCGTCCGTCGCGCCGTTGTTGCACGCTGCAGAGGCCGTGATCTGTACGTACGGAAACATAACATTCGAAAGCTTGAGCTGCGGGAAACCAACGTTCCTGGCTAATTATGAAGGTTTCCAGAATCTGTACGGGTGGTCGCTGGAAGGAGAAAAACTGGCTGCGCAATTCGGAATGTTTGGTGACATGGATGCGGGCAAGGTCGATCTTCTCTTCGATGCGAGCAAGCGTCGGGAACTGGCCGAACGCGCCAAAAGTCAATTCACTCGTTCAGGTATTGAAGCTATCGCGAATGAATTGATGCCATTGTTTTAGTTGTTACTCGGAAATCGCAGGATACAATTTCGTGGCGAACGATTACGACATCGTCTATCAGTGCGATTCCCGTCCGGAAATCGGGAACGGTCATCTTAAACGTGGCCTCGATATCCTGCACGCTCTGCTGCGTATGGACTCCGGGCTGAATCTTGCATTGTGCGGTCGTTATGCCGATTCTGCGCGACGATTCATGGACACATTGCTCGATGATCGCATCACCGTGATTGAAGCCGAAGCTGCTGAACCACGGTCGGATGTTGTGGTTATGGACACCATGCACCGGGACGGCGATCCCAGCTATTTCAATCCTGATGAAACGAAGCGTATCGCCGGACTTGGAAACCATTTTGTGATCATTTCGAGTGGTCTGCGCGTTGATCTACCAGTCGCCTGTGACCTGTTCATTGATCATTTGCCCGATGTTGATATAAAGGGTATACATCCACGAGATGTACGAGCCGGATTCGAGTATGCACCAGTAGCATCCGAGTTCTTTACACACGCCGACGATTCAGATATAGCACGTCCCGGCTGGCTGGTGGCAGTGCTTGGCGGTGGACCTGTGCAGATTGGACCGTCTGCGGTCGCGGAAACGTTTTACGACCAAGTGGATCAGCATTTCCCAGGCTTCGTGATGGTGGTTTCACCTCATTTCCCGGCGGACCAAATCGCTGGGCTGCGCGAACGGTTCCCGAAACTAGAATTGATGCAGGGCGTACCAACGCTCGCCCCACTGCTGCAACATGCTGGCGCGGTGATATGTACGTATGGCAATATCACGTACGAGGCTCTGAGTTGCGGTAAGCCGGTGTTCCTCGCCAGCTATCTCGACTTTCAGGACGAGTACGGTGCCTATCTTGAACAGAAGGGATTGGTCGTTAACCTTGGACGTTTCGATCAACTCGATACGAACAAGGCGAAGCATCTTTTCGATGAACAACGTCGGTCCAAGTTAGCCAACCAAGCGCGGGGCAATTTTCGACGGTCCGGCATAGACGAGATCGCGGATATGCTGATTGAAATAGTCGAAGATGATTAACAACGAGTCTTCTTGAGCCAAGCGAAGGATCTCTCTATTTAGCTTTTGTTCATCCGCGTTGGCTAAGCCAACACGGGCGAGAATTGAGGGTGTCGCGGTTTTCGTCTTTGTTATTGGCTCTTTGTTCTTTCAGTTTTTGTCTTTGGTTTTAGCTCATAGCTCACGGCTCACAACTCATAACTGGCTTTAAACATGCCTGATTTGAATCTGGACCAAATCTTCGTCGTCGCCGAGATGGCGAATGCACACGACGGTCGTCTCGAAGACGCTATCGGCATTGTCGATGCTGCGGCAAACAGCGGCGCTGATGCCGTCAAGTTCCAGATGTTCACGCCGGACGAACTGGCCGTGCCGTCGTATTCGTATTACGACCTCTACATCAAGCTCCAGATGCCTGACGAGAGCTGGCAGGCAATCATCGACCGGGTTCACCAGCACGGCCTGCTCGCCATTTGCGACGTGTTCGGCATGGAAAGTCTCGAGCGGTGCCACCGTCTCGGGATGGACGGCTTCAAGATTCATAACGCGGACGTCTCGAACCTGCCATTATTGACAGCTATCGGAGCCAAGAACAAACCGGTGCTGCTTTCTACCGGAGGTTCAAAGCCGGAGGAAACGGAAAAAGCAATCGAGGCTTTGCGTGACGGCGGTGCGTCGCAGATAATCCTGATGCACGGTTTCCAGTCATACCCGACCCAGCTCAGTGACTCACATTTGCGCCGTATCGAAACTCTGCGCACAACATTCAGCCTGCCGGTCGGGTTCGCAGGACATGTGGACGGTGGCACTCCAGAAGCCAGCCAACTCCCCTTGTTGGCAGCGGCGGCCGGAGTGGATCTGGTTGAGGTGCACATCACGCTCGACCGTTCACAGGAAGGCGGAGACTGGTTCTCGTCGCTGGACCCGGAACCGTTCAAGCAGATGGTTGCCGCGCTTCGTGCAATGGAGACAGCGCTCGGATCACGCAAGCTCGAGATGGCTGCGGACGAAGTCGTCTACCGCAACAAGCACAAAAAATGGCTGGTCGCGACACGGGATATAGCGGAAGGAGAATCCTTCGGCGGCGACAACATCTCGCTGAAACGTTCAGATGATGTCCCGGACGGAACCTACTCAACGCTCGATTCAGTGCTGGGCAAGGTTGCCGCTCATGCTATCGCGCAACATGAACCGATTCAACCGAAGGATTGTGTGTGAAAACTTGTGCCGCCATCGCCTGCCGGGCGTACTCGACCCGTCTATTTGGAAAACCGTTGCAACCGGTCGGAGACCGTGCGATCCTGACCCATTTGCTCGACCAGTTGAAACAGGCGACGAAACTGGATGAGATCGTGCTCGCGATCAGTGAAGGTCCGGACGCTGGTCTGTTCATCGAGTATGCCAACGAGCACGGCTACAAGTATGTCGTCGGCGCGGGCCGCGATGTGCAGTACCGTCTGATCATGGCGGCGGAAAAGGTTGGCGCGGATGTCATCCTCCGCAGTACCAGCGAAAATCCGTTCATTTATTGGGAAAACCTGGACGAGTGCATCACTCATCACATCGAGAACGGTAACGACTTCACTGTCACCGAAAAGTTGCCGATTGCCGCGTTTGTCGAGATCGTATCGACGGAAGCGCTAAAACGCGCACATGACCTCGGCGACGAACGTACCCGCAGCGAATTGTGCACCGTGTTCATTGCAGAACACCAGGATTTGTTCAAGGTCGAACGAGTCGTACCACCGTCCGAACTGGCTCGTCCGGACATCCGTTTCGCGGTCGATGATCCGATGGATTTGATAATGATTCGACGGATCTGGGACGACCTGAACCAGGGACGCAAGTTCATCCCGTTGGAAGAGATCGTTCGATATTGGGATGCGCATGAGGACGTGAAACAGGTGCTGCATTCACGTGACACTCTGTTCCTGTGGGGGTAAGTATGACCATCACCATCCTTACCGATTCGGCGGACAGTTGGTTTGTCCCATACGGCAACACGCTCAGTGATCGCCTGACTGAACTCGGGCATGATGCGGTCTACGTACACGACAAAAAAGATATCCGCGAGGGCGATATCTGCTTCCTGCTCAGCTGCAACCGCATTGTCCAGCCGAAGTATCTCGAGCGGAACAAACACAACATCGTTGTTCACGCCAGCGACCTGCCTGCGGGCAAAGGTTTCGCGCCGGTGAAGTGGCAGGTGTGGGAAGGAAAGAACACCATCCCGATCACTCTGTTCGAAGCAGTTGAAGCCGTTGATGCTGGTGACTGGTACATAAAGGACGAGATTTGCTACGAAGGTCATGAGTTGCTGGGCGAGATTCACGAAACGATGGCGATCAAGATCAACGAGATGTGTATCGCCTTTGTTGAGGAGTATGACAACATGTCCCCAACCCCGCAATCCGGTGAGGAATCGTTTTATTCGCGGATGACAGATGATCACGACCGCATCGACCCGGAGAAATCAATCGCAGAGCAATGGAACAGCTTCCGTATTAGTGATAACGAGCTCTATCCACGTTGGTTCGAGTATCGTGGCCACAAGTATATCATGAAGATCGAAAAATCGGGGGACGATTAATGAAACGGGTGCTTGTGGTTGGTTTCGGCTCGATCGGACGGCGGCACTTCCGTCACTTCCACGATCTTGGCTGCTCGCCAATGGATGTCTTCCGTACCGGCAGGGCGACCATGCCGGACGACGAAACGTTGAAGCCGGACAACATCTTTTACGACTTCGCCGAAGCCCTCAAGCAGAAGCCGGACATCGTTGTTATCGCCAATCCGACCGCGCTGCATATGCCGTTCGCATTGGACGCAATTAACGTCGGGTGCAACGTACTGATTGAGAAGCCGATCTCTGACACCAGTGACGGTTGCGATGAACTCGCGGACGCCGCCAAACGTGCAGGAGTGATCGTCGGAGTCGCACACAACCAGCGATACCACCCGCTGTTGCGCAAACTGTGGGAAATGATCATATCTGGCGATCCGCTGGGCACGCCCCTGATGGCGCACGCGCACATGGGCGGATACCTCCCGGACTGGCACCCGTGGGAGGATTACAAGCAGGGCTATGCAGCCCGGTTTGACCTCGGCGGCGGCGCCAGCCTGACCAACATCCACGAGCTCGACTTCATCCTCTGGCTCATGGGTCCGGCAACAGCGAACGCTGGCGTTGGCATGGGCTTGCACCCTATCGAAACCGATGTTGACGAAGCGTCAGCCTTCGTTTTGCGTCATGAGTCCGGCGCGATCAGCGCGTTTACGTTCTCGCTGGCGCAGAAGCCGCAAGTCCGCTTTACGGATATCTCGTTCACCGGTGGGAATGTCCATCTCGACCTGATGGCAGGTGTGCTCGAGCTGCATTTCGCCGATGGGCAAACTGAAACTGTCACCACTCCTGACGGCTGGGAGCTGGACCATACGTACCGCGACCAGGCGGCGGATTTCATCGCTGCGGTTGACGGAAATACCGGATCATTCACAACTATCGAAGAGGCGGTTGCCGCCCTTCGCATCGCATTGGACAGAAAGGAATCGGCATGAACACCGATACCGTATTTGATATTCAGGATCGCGTAATCGTTTTAACCGGTGGCTGCGGCTTGATCGGTAAGAAATTGAGCGAAGCGTTCGCCGAACGTGGCGCGAAAGTTGTGATCGTCGATGTCGCGGCGAAAGATCCGGAATCGGCAGCCAAACGTTTAGGCGACGACCACATGGGGCGTGCGGTAGACGTGTCCGACGAAGACGCGGTGAAAGCCCTGCGTGATGAGGTCATCGAACGGTATGGACGTGTTGATGTGCTGATTAACAACCACCATTACCTGCACAAAGGCGCGTGGGATACAACTGCCGAAACTTTCCCCAGCGATGCGTGGCGCGGAATTATCGACGTCAACCTCACCGGTCTGTTCTGGATGTGTCGCGAGTTCGGCAGCGTGATGCTCGACCAGGGCAAGGGCAACATCATCAACCTCGCGTCAACCTACGGCGTTGTTTCGAGCAACCCGGCGTTGTACACCGACAACTCTCTCGCCAGCCCAATCGCCTATTCCGCGAGCAAGGGTGGGGTGATCATGGTCACCCGTTACCTGGCGTCGTACTGGTCGTCACGAGGCGTGCGGGTTAATTCGCTCTCACCGCACGGTGTCTGGAATCATCACGAGCCAGAGTTCGAGAAGCGTTTCTCCGACATGACTCCGATCAACCGCATGATGCAACCGGACGAACTCGTTGGCGCGGCGCTGTTCCTCGCGTCGGACGCGAGCAGCTATGTCAACGGTACAAACCTGATGGTCGATGGCGGATGGACTGCTTGGTAGGACTTTTGTCAGGATATCAAGCTGTTACGAATCTCGGTTGCGCGACGGACATCGTCGGTGACGATTCCGTGTACACCTGGTGTGCGGAACATGCGGCGCAGATTTGCATCTCCATTGACCGTCCACAGCCACAGCTTGCCACGGAAGTTGCGCACATTACGCATGAATCCGAATCGCAGGAACCCGTAGTTAACCACGAGCACAGATGAACCTGTACGGGCAGCACGACCCATCGGATATAATTCGCGCAACCTCGTGATCAGCCAGTTGCGTGGGTCTTCGTCGCCGAGGATGAGACCGGTTTCGAGTTGCGGGTGTTGCAACCGGATTGTGCGGACGACGCTGTCTACAAACGAGGTCAGCACATAACGGTCAGGCGTCAGATACTCGCCGACTTCCGCAATGACCTGATCCTCATAGCCCGCTTCCTTCAGCTCAATGTCCCACAGAATTTTGTTACCGTACAGGGTCAACGTATCCGCAAACGTGGGGATGGTATAACCGATCTTGTCTGATAACGCGGGCAGATCGGTCGAGTCCACTTCGCTCAGCTTTACACCCGGTGGGCCGGGGTCGTGATGCAGGACCAAGACACCATCCCGTGTGCGACGGACATCAGTCTCGATCCGATCCGCGCCGAGATTGATTGCTGCGGCGAACGCGTCCAGTGTGTTTTGGTGAGCCTCATGCGCGGAACCACGGTGGGCGATGATTTCGATAGGATGGCCCGGGTTGTCTCGCCACCCGGGTTTCGCGTCAGAATCAGCTTCGTTCACGGGTTCGACCGGTGCCGACGGAACGAGATCAACACATCGACAAAGAAGTCCTTGCCGAGCGGACCGTCGCTGCGGGTACGGATGCTGCGCAACATCGCCTCTTCGTCCGGAGTGATCGCCAGCATCAAACGGCTGCGTTCGTCATTCAACAATTCTGCCAGGCCGGGATGCGGCGCGGACTGGGTCACCGGCTCATACTGAAGCTCGCTGGATTCCGCGACTGCGGACACGCGCTCAACTGGCTGGTCATAACGGGCGGCTTCCGGATCACGCCAGAAATCGGCCGGATTGACCTTGAGGACAGAGGCCAATCGTCGGACCGTGTCAGCGCGCGGCTCCTCACGTCCGTTCTCGATCAGGCTGACCGTCGCACGATCAATCCCCGCACCGTCCGCAAGCTGCTGCTGCGTTAACCCAAGACGGCGGCGATATTCACGCATTGTGCGGCCAAACCGCTGTGTGTCGTCTGTAGTGTGCATCTCTTGTCACAGTAAACAAGTCCAGCCTAAAGATACATATGTTCAGTAGACGAATGCAACACAGGGACAACACAATCGGGGGATACGAGGGGAGAAGACAACAACGGCAGTCCTGAGCCCCGGGTCTTGAGTCCTGAGTAAAACCCTTTTGGTACATGCCCCTGTGACCCGGAAGTCATCCTGAACGTAGTGAAGGATCTCTCGTTTGACGTTTGGTCTTTGTCATCATATTCAGTCATCCCTGTGAACCATTTCACGGATTCACACGGGCATGATCTCAGGGGACATCTTACCCAATTTGACCAATCACTTGTTGCATCTACTGTCTGGTTGCCAACGACTGATAATTACTTCCACTGCCATGAACATGGGGTTAGGTGTCCCCGGATTTCCTATATTACGCTTGTCTATCCATGGAGATCGACCAATGACACTGCATAGCTATCGTATATCCAATACCCTTTTCGCACCGATTCGCATGCTGCTGATCCTGTTCACGCTGCTTATCGCCATCCCATCCACCACCTTCGCTCAACCACCCGATACACTCTGGACTCGGACTTGGGACAATCCTGAAGATGGCGAGCATGTATTTAGTGTGCGTCCAACTCATGATGGCGGTTTGATCCTCGCTGGCGCTACGGACCACGGACCGGGACTCAACAATGCCTGGATAATGAGAACTGATGCCAACGGCGATGAAATCTGGTCACAGCTGAACTCGGGAGGTTTTAACGACGCTGCAGATCACATCGAACAAACATCTGACGGCGGGTTCATCGAGTGTGGGGAAACGTGGTCATATTCACCATATGACGATTGGGATGCCTATGTCCGCAAGCTCGACGCTGACGGCAATCAAATCTGGGCCCGTCTGCTCGGGGCAGATGGTTCATTCGACTATGCGTTGTGTGTGAGGGAAGTCCCATCGGGCGGATACGTATGCTTCGCCAGAATCGACTTCGAGATGACCGTCGTCCGTCTCGGTCTGAACGGCGGGATTTTGTGGGAACGGTCCTTTCCCTCCGAATTCACCGACGAGCCGAATTTCATTGAACCTACTCGCGATGGCGGATTCCTGCTTGCATGCAATTATTACAACGAAACTTTCTTGCTCGCCAAACTCAATGCGGACGGGACGCTCGCCTGGAATAACAGTTACGGCGAGCCGGATGGCACAGCAGCGGAATGCGTTCGAGAACTGCCGGATGGTACATTTTTAGCTTGTGGTTCTATACACCCTGGCCCACCTCAATATCATGAATGGTATGTGTTACGCGGCGATGCCGATGGAAATCTGATCTGGCAGGTTGTCAATGAGGCGATCCTCAGCCAAACAGCAGAAGAACTCTGGCTCACCCCGGACGGCAACTTCGTTGTGGCTGGCTGGGCGCAGGATGAGGATTATAGCGTCGAATACTGGCTGAAGAAGTACGATTTGGACGGTAACGAATTGTGGCATCTCGAGATCGAGGGCGGGATAGCCCGGTCGATGTGCCAGACGAAGGACGGCGGTTATGTCTTCGGCGGGGACTTGCGACCTGACCTCATCGAACCGTCGAGCTCCTTTCACATCATCAAAGCTGAACCGGAGGTTGAGATCGCTTTGCAAACGTGGACACCAGTTATCCCGGAGACCGGCGGCTGGCTACGCTATGGTGCGCAGGTTTCCAACATCCTCGTCGATCCGACACCGATGGACGCGTGGATCGTCGTCACTGGCCCCAACGGTGCCCGCACCCCGCTGAACAATTTCCCCATTACCCTCCAGCCCGGCGCGACATGGACACGTCCGCAGATCAACGTCCACATCCCCGGCGACTACCCGAACGGCGAATATCTTTACGAAATCCATCTCGGAAACGCGACCGCTGTACTACCCCCCGGTCACGGCGGCAGCCGCAACATGGCAGTCGAGTCATTCACGTTTACAAAGGGTGGCGAGTAACACCATGATACCCGACTTGGCGGAGACCAAGTCGGGCCACCCAGTCTGGCACGCGCCGTGACTTCTACGGAATGAAACCCGGGTAGCGAGCTACCCGGGCCACCCTCAAACTGACCGTGCGCAAACCGATACCACCCACTCGAAGCTTGTCGTGATCAAGCAATTATCGCCAACGAGAGACGAATCGTCTCCATATTTTATGTTGGGTATTGACAACACACACAACATATTATACTTGAGCCAGCCGGAAGAACAACAATCCGGTCGTTTGACCACCCCCACCCTCTGATCGGTCGAACATCAATCGCGATAAACTGAGCCCTGTCATGTTCCGTGCGACCAAACCACCACTCCGCCCGAAAGTCAACAGCCGAATGGAAGTTTATGAACCGATCATCTCCAGTTTCGGACGGACTGTTGATATGGATGGTACAGAAATCGCAACCTCTGATCTAAGCCCGCAAAAAGTCAATCCATCACCTCCCAGCGCGTGCACCTTCGACCGTCCCATCGCCGCCACGCTTCGGCATCGGTCCATTGTCTCCCAGGTGTCCGGCCCGCCTTTTCCTGCCAGCATGCGCATCCTCCCACATCCCGCCGGTGTGCACGATCTTCTCCCGTGCCGCCTGGGAACATCACCCGGCAATCCGGTTCCCGCATATCGGGTTGCCGGGCCGTTACCTGCTCGCGGTCAGTCATTCGCGCTGGCCGCTTTCCAAAGGTGTTGATGAATATCTGAGATGATCCTGCGTTGAGCGAAATCCGTCCAACGCGAGTGATCACAGGAATTATTCGTCATCACCACAATGTTGTATAAACCCAACTTTTACAAGGAGATCTCATGGATCTAACCCCGAAACTCCTCGCAGCGGCAGACATGTGCAGCACAGGCGAGGAGGTCAACCTCGATGAACTCGCATTCCTGCTCAGGTATGCCGCCGATGAACTGGGAAAACGTCCTCACTCAGGCGAACAGCAGAACGCGTTGCTCACCGCCTACCGCAAACGTCTGCTCGCACGCTGTGACCTGCTTGACAGGCCGGAGAGCGAATCCGCAGCGATCAGAATTGCCGACATAGAAGAGTTGCTCAAGATCGAAGACGAGTTGGACGCGTTGCTGCAGCAACGGTTTCCCGTTGAAGCTCTCAGCGATGCGATTCCTGAAACCACCGACAGCGATCCTTTTCCAGCCGACAATTATCGCAGTGGATCAAACGCTGCTTGAACCCGCCTCAATGTTGGGTAATGCCAACGCACTCCACACAGCAGGAGAAACAACATGAGTACACCCTATACCATTACAAATGAAGGCATCGGCGGGGGACCGTTCCTGACGATGACCATCGACGCAACCGCTGACAAGGATTTCACGCAGGACGATGTGGACGCCAACACCACGGCGTGCGTGGTGTCCGCCGACAACGAAGTATCCATGGGTAGCACCGGCAACAAGTTGTTCGGCAAAGTTGTCTGGGTATCGACCGATATGGTTCCAGATACGACCCGTCCAGCAACATGCGCAGTTCAGGCACGCGGCGTCGCCCGTTTCCTGATCGCGACACCGGTTCCTGAGGTGAACGGCATGGTCGAAGTCAACGGTGCCGGGCGAGTGATCAAGTCCACCGCAGCGACAGACATCCCGGCTGGCGGACAGTTGACACGTGGTCAGGTGATCGCGGTGGACACGTCAAACGGGACCGCGGATGTATGGCTTGGGTAGGCGGGAGGCGGGAGGCTGGAGTCTGGAGGAAAAGAACAGACAAAGACAAACCCAGACCCAGAACCAATACCCTCGTACATCAAGCAAGTCAGCCGCGTTGGCGATGCCAACACGGGCAAGAACGTGTACCAACTAGCCCACACCACGTGTACCAACCCACACCCCGGATTCAGCGAACCCGGGCTACACACACCTCATACCTCAAAACAAACCTGGAGTAATTCATGAACATAGATCTCACACAAGCCACGAAACTCAAGTCGACCGTGGTCGAACATTCCCGTGCCGGAAACTTGGCATTGTATCACGAAGCCCAGGAAGCTGGCCTGACGCTCAGCGAATGGCTGGAAACGCAGGATCCGTCCCCGCGTGACGAGCGCGGTAACATCGCGACTGATCTGGACGCATTTGAACGTCAACTCGCAGTGCAGGATATCGTGACCAATGGACGCGACGTGATCACCGTCGAAAACTTCTTCGTTGGTGGCGCATTGATCCTGCTGCCGGAATACATGCTACGCGAGATCAAGCGTGGCTACACGATGGTACAGAATCCATCCGAACTGATCGCGGTCAGTGTCCCGGAACAGGGACCGACCGTGCGTCCGATCTACTTGAAGACCGATGCCGCAAAGAAGTCCGCCGGTAAGCGCGGCTCAGATGGTGGGGCGGCTTACCCGCGTGTCCAGTTGCTGTACCGTGACAAGGAAGCGGCGATCGTTGATCGTGGACGTCAGTTCGACTTCTCATATCGCATCGTCAAAAACCAGAAGCTGGCTGAATTCCGCGTCTTCCTGTGGTGGATTGGTGCGCAGCTCGCATGCGATGAAATCGACAGTATTTACGATGTCGCGTTGAACGGCGACAACACAAGTCCGGCCGCCGAAGATGTGTTCTCCGGTACGCCCGGCACACTCGCTTACACCGACCTCGTGCGGCTGACCGGCAGCTTTGATGTTCCGTCCACAATGTCACACATCCTTGCAAACCGCACCGATGTCGAGAACATCCTCAACATGGACCCGTTCAAGGATGCCGCAACGTTCTCAACGCAGGAGCTTTTCCAACGAACCGGCAAACTGTCCCAACTGATGCCGATGAACGCGAAGCTGGTCGTCGTCCCGAATGCCACCGTGACCAAACTGGTTGGCATTGACGGACGTTTCGCAGTTCGTGAATCGGTGAGCCAGCCGTTGATGATCGAAGCGGACAAGGTTATCGAGCGTAAGCTCGAAACGGCGGTTGTGTCGAAGGAAGCGGTGTACACCGTGATGGTTGACGATGCCCGCAAGCTGCTGGATTACTAACGGCAGTCCTGAGTCTTGAGAAACAGCAACTGATAGTAACAGACAGCAAAGACAGAAAAAGATAGTAACAAAGCGGGGACACTTTGTCCTCAAAGTGTCCCCGAATGTTAATGACAACTTGTGATGCGTGGCAGGTCATTCTGAAAGGAACTCAGTGAAGTGAAGAAGATCCAGCTCAAACGAAGGTCATTACTCAGGCGAGACTCTGGATTTGTACGACCTTCTTCCCTGCGGTCAGAATGACGTGTTTCGCATCTTCCTCACACTTCACACTTCACACCTCACACCTCAACCCGAGGAGTTCCCATGTCCCTCAACCTCACTGCGTGTTGGCTGGAAGCGAAACTGACAGCATCGATGATCCAGTTCTCCGCGAGCGTTGGTACGACGAACATTTACCTGAAAGGCCCGGGCGGACAATCCGGTGACGGCTTTCCATTACCCAATGGGGGATTAATCCGGTCACTGACGATCTGGGCGAATGGTACGCTTTACACCGCTACTGCAGACATCCCGTTCAACGAAGGTGATCGGATCGCGATCGCAGGCGTCTACAATCCAGTTCCCGCAACCTTTACCTGGGCGATAGTCAAAAACGGTGCCAGCGTACCGTTAGCTTTGGATGGTCTCCCGCCGAGTACGACATATTTCGCAACTGTTGAACTCCTGCTTAAGGAGGACGCATGAGCTCGTTCACAACTTTGACCATACTGCGCAACCACCTGCAGGCGTTCGACTTCGATGCCATCGAAGTAAAGTTCACACCCATTGTGCTTCAGGGTATCGACGAAGCGCAGCTCCCACACAACGGGCTGGTGGATGGAAGCGTAAATGTCTACACCATGCATGAAAATGTGCCTGCTGGGCCGGTAGCTCTCACACTGAACGGTGAAACCTGGCTCGGGACTGGTTTTCAGGCAGCATTACCATCATCGACCGTAGTTGCCGCGGATGATCTGCCGGTGGATCGATACATTGAAGGGCTTGACTACGCGGTGAACGACGACTCCGCCGAGTTGAAACGTCTGGCCAGCGGTTCCATTTCGGATGGGGGATCGGTGCACGCCTGGCTGATGGCGTTGACAAAAACTGTTGCAGACATTGACTATGAAATCGACAGCGACAAGGGTACGGTGAAACGCCTCCCGACGGGATCGTTACCGGATCCCGTGCGAGTGTATGTCAGTTACCAGACCTCCCCAGCCCGAGCGTCCGAATCCCTTCTGACACAAGCGATTGATGATGCGGAAGGAACTGTCATCGCCCGGCTCAAGCCTGAATTCGATGAAACCAGCACCGATCATGGTTTGGAACAAGGTGTGACGGAATTGGCGCTGGCGTATGTTTGCGATGATCTGGCAGGAGGTGTACTCGCTCGACACGGCGATTCCACGAGTGACAAACGTGCGCACAGATTCATGGATCTCGCTCGCCGTTATGAAGAGCGTGCGCTCCATAGCCTGACACCATTCCTGCGCATTCCCATTCCATCAGTCTCACGTCGACAAACCAACACTCCCGCCACAACATGGTGATCCATGCCCTTCATCGATTTTCTGCGTGGTTTGCGCACGTGGGATCCACGTCACAACCTGCCCCGCAAATTCCCGGAGTGGGAATTTGTTCATGAAATTGCGAATGCCCTGGACGCACATGACCGCCTGCTGGTCGTCAAGAGCCGACAGATGATGGTGACCTGGATCGGTTGTGCATATGTCTTGTACCAGGCGTTGAACTCCGGACCGGGTGTGCACCTTGTTATCAGCAAGGAAGAGCGATCAGCGAAGGAAATGATCGACCGTATCCGCTTCATGCTCGCGCACAGTTGGGAGGAAGATGATCGTCCGAAACACAAGGCATCAAAAGGCACGATCCACTTTTCAGAACTCGAAACACGGATCATTTCATTGCCCGCTGCGCCCTACGCAGTCCGAGGCCAGTCGCCCCGCACATTGTTCTGGGATGAGATGGCGTTCACACCAGAAGACGAAGAAATCTGGGCTGCAGTCAAACCGGCGGTAGATTCAGGCGGTCGCTTCCTGGGTGTGTCTACTCCTAACGGCCCGCTCGGCGTTTTTTACCGCCTGATCCATGATGATAGCGGGCGTTTCGCGATCTCCCGAATTCACTACACCGATAACCCTGAGCGCACCAGCGAGTGGCAGGAATCTGCGCAAGCCGGATTGTCGGAAGCTCGTTGGCGACGCGAACAGGAGCTGAGCTTTGAAGGAGCGGAAGGGAGGGTGTACGATCAGTTCGACGCCAGACTTCATATTCGAGCTGAAGAGTATGAACCCAAGCGTGACACCGATACCCGCCTCTATCGCGCGATTGATTTCGGATACCGCCGTCCGGCTGTTTTGTGGGCGGAGGAATCAAACTCAGGCGAGCTGGTGATCTTCGCTGAATTGCTCGGTGACAATTGGAACCGGGAACTGTTAATGGAAGAAATTCGCCGGGTTGACCAGCAATTCGGACTCAGCGAATGTGACTTCGCATGGACCGCCGTCGATCCAGCAGGGGCTGCGGTTACTGATGTAGGAATCAGTTCCGTGGATACGCTGCAGAGCGCAGGCTTCAGGATCGAATATCGCAGTTCAACCATCAATCCGGGCGTCGAAGAAGTCCGAGCTCTACTGAAGGATGCGTCCGGGAAAACCTCGCTGACAATCGATCCTCGGTGTACCCGCCTGGCCACCGCGTTTGAAGGATATTTGTGGGCTAAGTCAGGCGACAAACCGGACAAAGATGGCGAGCACGATCACCTGATGGATGCGCTGCGCTACCTCGTCATCAATCTGCCACGGTATAAGCAACAGAAGTTCACAGCTGATCCTCGCGTTGGTAGCTGGAAACGCTGAAACGCCGTTGATACATGCCCCAGACATTTACGTCTGGGATTCCACCAAGTTCACTCTTCATAATCCACCACACGGAGTTCCCATGTTTAACAAACTCCTAGCCCTGTTCCGCGCTGACTCGCAATCGACGCACGAGTCTGCATTACGTCCAATCGGCACATCCTCAGCATATCACCTGCCTGAAAGCCCGATGAACAGCCTGGAACATCGCCACAGCTTCGCGTTCGATGGAAACGGACGCGCTGACTTCTATCGTTTTCTGCGTGACCACATCCCGATTGTGTCGTCAGGCATCTGGACCTGGGTCAACCTGTGCTGCACACCACAACGGATGACGCTTGCCGGGCCCGATTCTGAGATGCGTTCCGCTGGACGGCTGCTGGACACCTTGTCTCGTCGCATCTATCCACGCGAAGACGGTGATTCGCGTGGATTTGAGCGCCTGGTCCAATCCGTCTTCCTCGATTTATTTACGATCGGCAGGATTGCGTTAGTCGCCAAGCTTCTTCCAGACCGGTCCGGCATCTCACACATCGAAGTTCTCGATCCACACACGATCATCTGGAAACGCGACCGTCATGGCATCCACCGACCCTATACCGAACGGGACGATGGCACACTGGATCCGTTGCCCGCTGATGTCTTCTTCTTCCGCACCTTGATGTCGGACCTGCACAGTCCGAATGGTATCGAGCCACTGGCCTCGATTCCATTCGTCGTCGAGATCGAGCAACGCATGCTGAACGATATGGCACGTTCCAGCCGCAACGCTGGAACACCACGCATGCAGATCCAGATGACCCCGCCAGAGAAATCGCCGCATGAAGACTTTGAAACCTACACCAAACGCGTCAACAGCTACTTTGACACCACGATGCAGCAGTTCCGCAATCTCGAAGCTGACGATAACGTGTTCACCTGGTCGGACGTTGAGGTCAAGATTATCGGGGGGTCGGGTCGTGAAGGAACCGTCTGGAAAATCAACCGCGAACAGGTGATCGAAGACGTGATCACAGGGCTGAAGCTGTTCCCGTGGGCGCTGGGACGCAGCCATGGTACAACCAAGAACTGGGTATATGCTCAATACAACCTGTTGATGCAAATCGTGGATTCGGTGCAACAACTGGGATCAGATCTGGTCGAATGGCTGGCCACCCTCGAACTCCGCCTGCACGGTAACCTCGCCGCTCCCCGCTGGCAGTTCACCCCTAACCAGGACCCGTTCCTGCTCGATCGTAACCGGGCACGTTTGCTCGAACTCGACCGCATCGAACGCCTGGTCAAGAACGAGTTCATCTCACGTGAGCAAGGTATCCGTGAGCTCGGATACACACCTGAAGAACCAGACACCGATGCAAAGAAGAAGTCCTGAGTCCTCACACCTCATAACTCACAACTCACAACTGGGGTATACCATGCTTACCCAACATCTGAGTGGTCGCCTGATGCGTGACCCGGTCACACCCGGCTCCGCTGATTTGTCCGCCATTCATGCCCTTCCAAACCCGCCGCTCGTCGAACTCAAAGCCGATGACATCCGTGTCCGCCGTTGCCGATTAGCCAGCGACGCTGTCGATTCACGTTTCGGTCGTTTCCGCAACGAGGACATATCACGCTTACTCGAACTGGTCCAAGGCGCGCCGGTTCTGATCGGGCATGACAAACGCACGCTCGGAGTCGCCCGCTTCTTCGGTGGAACCGTCGAACAACGAGATGGAATCACTTGGGTCGTGCCGCAATTCTATTGGCCGCGAGCCCACTCCGGCGCGGAAGATTTGCGGGTGATGATCGATTCTGGTGTGTACAGCGAGGCGTCCATTGCCTTCACATATAGCACACCAACATGCAGCATCTGCGGTAGGGACATACGGGGATGCTCGCATTGGCCGGGACGTAACTACGACAACGAACTCTGTTTCTTCTACTATGATGGGATCGAACGCGTCACCGAAGGATCATTGGTCTATCGCGGAGCGGCTACAGGAACCGGTTTCGAACTGCCTGCGAATGTCAGGGATGGGGAAGGGGAGACGTCAGGTGGCGAGTCAGACACTGATGATCTTGAGCTGACAACTGCGATTAACGGCATTTCGCCATCGCCGGATCCAGACGAGGCTGGTCCCACACTGAGATTGAAGCACCGTGGACGCCGCTACCTTGCAATCCTCCGCCCATTGCAGAAGCAAGAGTAACGATTCGTGTTTGCCCCAACTTGCTCGCAAGTCGGGATAAATCAATTGCTCCAGAAATGGTAATCCCTGCTGGCGAAGCCCGCCTCAGGCGGACAAGCCCGCAGGGACACCGTGCGTTTGCCAGGGTTTCATGGGAGATTAATAGATGACCGAACTCAGCTTAACCATCCGCGACCTGGTATGGTTCGCAACCTTACTGGTCACGCTTGCTTTATCCTATGCACGTGTGCGCAATGAGATCCGTCACCTTGATGACACCAAAACAGACCGTGCCGAGCTGCACGTGTTCACTGACGATCTCCGCAGTCGCCTCGAAGACATCCGTATGTCCGTCACCCGGATGGAAGAAGCGCTTCGGCAGCGGCCTGGCACGAACTATCAAGTCATAGATCAAGGTCCTCCGGAACGCAGTGAAGGATCTCGAGGTTGATGTTGTCAGATCTGTTCTGTCATTCCCACGCATCCCCGAATGATCCAAGTTTTTGAACCACACCTGCCGTGATGTGTGCCGGGATACCGAACAACTCGTCAACAGCTTGAGTCAGTTCATCACGATCCGCCAGAACCCGTTGTTCATACACTTCGCCACACGTTTTTGTAAGGGTCAGGTTGTGAATTATTATGAATCGATCTTCGAGAAATCGAGTGAGTAGGATTGAATTCATGAACGTCGAGTCGTAACGAAACGAGTCGAGGATGACATCAGAAAATTCAGTAATGGATCGCGCCTCGGGCTTGGCAATGTATCCGTGCTTAAGTACCCCATCATGATACATCTCCAGACGTGATCGACCTCCACTATCCTGCGGCTTGAGCACATAACGATCTTCCCCGGAACGAATCACATAATCCTCATGAAGATCTCGGGGGAGGGGAATGTCAAATGGCGCGGCGTACCCGACATCAATCAGATACTCACGGCTATCGAGCAACACCCTGATTACCAAGTGGACATCGGGATTGTTCATGTCCGCGCCGCACAATCTTGCATCGTACCCCAGACCGACCAATAACTGCTGGAAGAAAGAGTTGTTGGAATAGCAGGTCCCACCGAAATTGAATTGTTCAATGCCGTTCAGGTAGTTTTCAAGACTGGGAATATTGCGGATACCATCACGTTGCAGGTAAAGCAGCTTGGAGATGTTCTCGAACGGTACATGCGTCATTTGCGCCCGAACGAGATCGTGTAGACCCTCAAGGCTCGGCTCATGGGATTCAACACCGAGCAAATGCAAGTACCGGATTACTTGATCGGGACTCATTTTGACAAACCAGGCATCACGTCCGTTTATCCCCCAATGTCCGGAAAAAGGTGTCGAGGAGGTGATCAACAAACGCGTTTCGGCCATCATCTTCCTGTAAATCAAAAGGTAAAACCGTTGCGAACATTCCCGTCGCCATTGGGACAAATGTGGCTGTCGCATACATTTCCACCAGGGCCGCCTGGATCACAACGGACGAGACACTCGGTAACGCGGCCTGCGTCTCTGCCGACATCAGTGCAATGAAGCGGCGGGTCCAGGAAGCTCCGAGTTTTTCATGCTCTTCTTCAACAGACGGACCATCAACTTGCGCACGTGTAATCCCAGGGTTCAGGTCCACGTCCCGCACTACTCCATGTAAAATATCCTTTAACCGAGCGCGAATCGATCGACCCCGGTCGCGGATAATACCCATCCACTCATCGAAAACATTGTGCATTGCCTGCTCCATTGCCGCTTCGAAGAGACGGTCTTTTGAGCGGAAATAGTAGTTGATCGCTGCGACATTCACGTCGGCACGTTCAGCGATTTGACGCACGGTCACCTCATGTATCCCGACTTCGTTGATACACTCAAGGGTGGCCGAAAGAATTTTCTGCTCAGCGTGTTCGTTTTCACTCATTGAAAATCACCATGTTTTAAACGGTTGTATAAAATCTACGCTTTTGCGCGAATAATCAAGTCCATTTCATCACCTACTTGAAAAATGTGAGACGCCATCAGTGATCCGACCACTTCGCTTTTCCTCATCAGCAGTGGAAAAATACTTAACAAGCGTTTGAGGCGTACGTTTGTATATTTGTTTCAAACAACTGTATAAACACCGCTCGTATTGTCCTAACTGAAGGAAAAGACCGTTTCTCAAAGACTTCGTATGGCGCGTGGAGGTAAAATTACACACACTACTCTTGCAATTGGGAGGCGATAATGGGTTGCGTTATATAAATACAGGCGTAATTTTTAAATAACTCATGACGTTTTGCAAAATCGTTGCACAAGACCAACAACCACATAAAAGCCAGGTAAACATGATTCTCTACTTGCATGGATTTGCTTCCACCGGCGAGGGTGGAAAATGGGAGATCCTCAGGGAAGCATTTCCAGATATGGATGTGCAGTCGCCAACGTTGCCTGTAGATCCAATTGATTGCATGGAGTTTGTCGGTAAATTGCTTCAGGAATCTGAAGAGCCACATGTAATAATCGGCACCAGCTTGGGCGCGTTTTACGCGTACCACGCTGCCTCCCTGTTCGACGTGCCAGCAGTGATCATCAACCCGGCGATGGAGCCGTGGCTCGGACTGGATGATTACGTCGGCATTGTTGAACGGTTCGACACCGACGGAGACATGTTTGAATGGAGTAAACAGCATGTGGAAAATCTAAAAGTATTGGCAATGCAATCAGGATGTGCGCCAGGAACGCTGGTTCATTTTTTCCTCGCCCGCGATGACGAGGAGCTCGACCATTCTATGATACCGGACGAATATCCTGAAGCTGCTACAATGCGCTGGTTTGAGGATGGTGGCCATCGATTCGAACGCTTCGCAGAACTGATTCCGGACATTCGAGAAATCTTAGTTGAACGGGAACGTATTACCGCCGACTGAGTGCCATTTTTCGGATGGAGGATACCAACTGAGACCGCTTGACTCGCAATTTTCGGGAGCCTACTTTTAGGGCCGCTGGAAAAGAAGCAACAACAAGCGACGGGGCTGTAGCTCAGTTGGGAGAGCGATGCGTTCGCAACGCATAGGTCAGCGGTTCGATCCCGCTCAGCTCCACAAAATGGTGAGCCCGTCCGCTGGCGGGTTTTCTGTTCACAAGCGATTTGTCATGCGAGTGCGAAGGCCGGGTCCCGTGCAAGGGCTCCTTGCCCAACTCCGTCAGGTCCGAGAGGAAGCAGCGGTCCGCGAGACAGTCCTGTGCCGCGGGGTTGCCTGGCCTTCAGACTCGCATCAAAACTAAACCGCCCAGCGCATCGCGCCAGGCGGTTTTGTCGTAGAATACTGATATCACGGTATCGGAACAGATACCTGACATCGCGTTATGAGTAGATCAAAGGTGCAAGAGGTTTATCACGCAGCATGAGAGTAATCCCTATCCCTGAAGGCCGTCTAACTTGCGCTGCTCACGACGCCATTTCCGTTGAAGATTCAACTCGACAAGGATTCCGCTGATTACACTGCCACCGACAAGTGCAGCCATGAGAAAAGTCACCATCGCGTTCATGCCATCCTCCTGCCAACACGTTTCATCTTGCAACAATCACAAGACAGAATACTTCGAACGATTTTGTAATGCCGTGACGCTGATCACGCTGTGATCCACGTCACCAGGCTGAATTCTTGCGCCTGCCTGGAGCGAACCGTGACAGTTTCAGCAGATCCGAAGATCCCCACATTCAGCATATTCCCACTCTCGTCGCCGGACATCCGTCACACCCGGCGTCAATTCCCCATGACAGGAACGCCCGGCGAAAGTTGTTTGCTTGCACCAGGCACAATCGTTATAAGCAGTCAGTTAGCAGGCTGAGGTTTACGGTAGAGGTACATCAGCACGTTCTCGCGAGTGGCGTTTCAAATTCCATGTCGCCAAACCAATACCGCCAATGACTCCTATCCCTGCAATGACCCAAACAACGACATCACCTAGCATATCCATCTGTCTCTTCCCCGTAAAAAGCCCGAACTGGTCCCCACCAGCTCTCCCTTGCGAATCGCGAACAATAAAAACAAGAGAATTACAAAAATCTTAGAAAACGGAGTTCTACTCCAGAAATCAATGAGGTAGGGGAGACTAACTCAGTCTCCTCAAGCGTATTACGCGATTGAAACACTACATGTCGATCCTCGTGTGCAGTAGCATCTGCGCATTGAGATCCCTACCTTTTAAGATTCGGAAGATTTAGGGTTTCGAGATCGCACACGCATTTTGAAATTCTGTAATCGGGAAAAAAGGTACCTAACTGTTGGGGAAAACCATGAAAAGGATGACATTGACGGTTGTCTTGACGCTACTTTTCGCAGCAACTGGCATCGCTGCAGATCTGCTGCCGCTTCAACCGGACGTTACCGCTCAACCGTTGCAGGTTAATGTGTTGGATGAGACCGCCAACGGTCTCTCCTTGAGTCTCGAAGCCACGGGCATTCACTCCGAATCAGTCGGAGGCGATGCAGTCGGACACGCCCTCCTTAGTTGGCCAGATGCTGGTATCGAAGGCGCAATCGGCAATCCGCAATTACCAGTACGCCGTATGCTGGTGGCAATCCCGTACGGCGCGACTGTTCTAGCGAGCGTGACTACTGCCAATTGGACCGAACACATTCTCTTCGATCTGACAGGCGAAGCCGCCCTGATGCCGGTGCAGCCGCCTCTGGAAAAGATCGAGGGTGCGACCGTTCCGTTTACAAAGAACGCGAGCGCTTATCAAGTGAACAGCTATGGTGACCTTCCGACTGTCGAGGTTGAGGATTACATCGTCGTCCGCGGTCAGCAAATGGCGCTGGTAACCGTACGTCCGGTTCAATACAATCCGGTCGCTGGTACGGTTCGCATCGCGCAGGGTCTGAATATCCAGCTCGACTTTGCTGGCGGGAACACGGCACTGACCGCACAGAAGGCTGCCCGCTACCATGATCCGCGCACGATCAATCTGATCCAGGAAGCTGTGATCAACGATCCGGGCCGTGAGATTGACGAACTGCCGCAGTCGCTAGGATATTTCATCATCGCGCCCAACAACGCGACTTATCTGACTGCGATGGAACCGTACATCGCGTGGAAGAAAGCGCAGGGTTGGGAAGTGACCGTAGCGCTGACCAGCGACATTGGAACCAGCAACACCGCCATCAAAACGTATTTGCAAAACGAGTACGATTTCGGTGATGTGCCGCCATCATTTGTTCTGTTACTCGGTGACACAGGCGACATCCCATACTGGGTGGGGCAGGGTACGGGCAGTCCAAACACTGACCTCAATTACGTTCAGTTGGAAGGTGCGGACTACATGCCGGATGCTGGCATTGGCCGTTTCGCAATTGCCAACCTGACGGACCTGCAAAACGTCATTGACAAGACCTTGAACTACGAACAGGTCTTGTGGGTTGGCGACACATGGGTTACGCATTCCAACTTCATGGCCTCCGTTGATAACTACACGATCTCTGAAGGCACGCACAATTTCGTGCTGAACAACTACCTGTGGCCCGCCGGATTCACCGCCGATCGTCTGTACCAAGTGACCTTTGGGGCGACAACGCAGGATGTCACCGATTCATTCAACGCCGGTGTCAACCTCAGCACTTACTCCGGCCACGGTTCCAACTATAGCTGGGCTGACGGTCCGCAATTCAGCCAGGCAAACGTCAACGCTCTGGTCAACACGGTGTACCCATTCGTCCAGAGCTACGCTTGCATCACTGGTTCATTCCACCTCGCCGAGTGCTTCGCGGAAACCTGGATACGTGCCGATGGTGGCTCGTTTGCGTTCATGGGTTCATCCGTGAACAGCTACTGGACAGAAGACGATGTCATGGAGAAGAAGGTCTTTGAGGCGTTCTTCGACAACCAGACACCGGGGGATCCGTACGACATCACCTGGATCAACGGGATGGTTGATTATTCAAAGCTGAAGCTGTATGAACAGTGGGGAAATACGGGCACCGTCCGCCGCTACTGCGAGATGTACAACATCATGGGCGACGGTTCGGTTGATCTGTGGACCACAGTCCCGCAAACGGTTACCGTAAACCACCCGGCCGCGTTCTTCCTCGGAATGACCGAGATTACTGTCTCTGTTCCGGATGTGCCAAACTGGGCACGCGTCTGTGTTGAATCCTCTGCCGAACCAAGCGTCATTGCTTCCGGCTACACCGATGATACGGGTAGCATTACGCTGATCCTGCCGGTAGCACCGACACTTCCGGGCACTCTGAACATCACCGTGACTGGCCACAACATAGACCCGTACGAAGCGGCGATTCCACTCACCGCTTCCGAAGGAGCCTACGTGGTTTTTGAATCGGTTACAGTGAACGATGCCGCCGGTTGGAATCCAAACGGCCAGCTCGATTATGACGAAACCGCGCTGCTTAGTGTTACTGTTCAGAACGTTGGTGTGGAACCGACCTTCGACCCGACCGCAGTGTCTATGACCGATGTTGTGGATATGGTCACATTCTCAGATGAGTACGAAGCGTACCCGTCTATTCCCGCAGGTGGTTCTGTCACGATTCCTGACGGCTTCGCATTGAGCGTCGATCAGAATGTCGCTGATGCCGCTGTCGCATCAGTACCAGTGTTTATCGCCGACTCATGGGACTTCTGGGAATCGATTATGCCGCTGACCTTGAATGCGCCTACGCCAGAAGTAACCGACATCGCGTTCTCAGGCGATCCGAACGGAAACAACTGGCTTGATCCCGGTGAAAATGCATGGATTACGGTTACACTGACCAACAACGGTTCGTCACCAATCGTGAATGGTGCTGCGCTGTTGCACTCAAACGAAGATCCATATGTCTTCATCACCACCGACAACGTTGAAATCTTCGCTCTGCTGAATCCAGGCGAATCGGTCGAAATGGGCTGGGGCATATTTGCTTCGCCGACCTGCCCGCAAGAATACAACATGTCACTCATGCTCGACCTTGACGCAGATCATGGTATCATGACAAGCATTGATGTCCCGATGACTGTCGGCGACATGCTGTTCCTCCCGACCGGTCCTGATGCCTATGGTTACCTGGCATATGATCCATTCGACGGAGTAAACGCGATCCCCTACAACTGGATCGAGATTTCGCCGAACGAAGGCGGTCCTGGTACGAGTGCAGGCATCACTGGCGACGACCAATCCGTTCATCTGACGCTTCCATTCAGCTTCACTTATTACGGTCAGACATACACTGGCCTGACGATTGATTCCAACGGCTGGATCGCCCTCGGTGCCTCAGCCCAGGGTTCAGACTACTCAAACACAACTATTCCGAATGCGGATGGTCCCAGCGCAATGATCGCACCGTACTGGGAAGACTTGAACCCATCCCGTGTCGGTTGTGATGGTATCTACACCTGGTACGATGCGACCAATCATCGTTACATCGTTGAGTGGAGCCACATCGACCAATACACGCCGTCCGGTAACTACGAAACCTTCGAGGTCATCCTTTATGACCCCGCACATCATCCGACATTGACCGGCGACGGCATTATCCAGTTCCAGTACCTCGACATCACTGCAGAGGTCGGCAGCAACGGTACCATCGGAATTGAGAATCCGACAGAAACCGACGGTGTGCTGTATGTGTTCGATGACGCCTACGATATCCACGCATCAGCAATCACGGATGGATTCTCGATCACAATCGCGACAGACATGACTGAGCCACTGCCCGCACCAACCAACCTGACATATACCCACGCAGGTGATGGTGTAGTTACTCTCGACTGGGCATTTGCAGGACGCTACACCTTTGAACAACTGACTGAGCCCGCACCGGTTCATCTTGGTGATAAGCCGGATGTAATGCGCGAAGACGACCAGATTCAGCTACAGGATTGGCTGGAAAATGGTATCCCGACGAACGAGCTTGATGAGTTCCTAAACTTCATCGTTTACCGTGACAACATTGAGATCGGTACGCCAGTGGTCACCACATACGTCGATAACCTGGTTGAGAACGGCGAGTTTGTATACTACGTCACCGCACAACACGACGAAGGAGAATCGCTGCCGAGTAACTCGGTTACAGTCACCTATGATCCGGCGTTGACACTCACCATCACCCCGATTTCAAACGTGATCATGCCGGGCGGCGGAAACGTCACCTACAGCGCGCATTTGGTATCCACATTGCCCGATCCAGTGCCGAACATGAACTACTGGACCATGGTGACAATTCCAAACGGAAACCAGCTAGGACCAGTGTTCACCTATACGTTCGATTTGCCAGCCTTCGGTGATATGTTTGTTCCATTGGTTGCCCAGAACGTACCTGGTGCAGCTCCGGCTGGACTGTATCTGCACGAGTGCTTCGTCGGTTTCCTGCCGAACACAATTCAAGCGATGGATTCGTTCACCTTCACCAAGTTTGGCGGGAACGTTGATAGCAAGATTGATCTCAGCGAGTGGACATGCAGCGGTTTCAATTTCGAGGAGAAGGTGGTTGCAGTAAGCGATCCTCTTCCGGAATCATTTGAGGTCGGACGCGCCTATCCGAATCCGTTCAATGCGATGGTCAACATTCCATTTGCGTTGCCAAACGCAGGTGAGGTGAAGCTCGCATTGTATAACGTGCTTGGACAGCAGGTGATTGCTCGTACTATCACCAGCGACGCAGGTTATCAGACATTCACGGTTGACGGATCATCACTCAGCTCTGGCGTGTACCTGCTTAGCGTGCAGGGCTTTGACAGCGTGCACCACCAGAAGCTGATGCTGCTCAAGTAGGTTTACAGGATGTTAAGGCGAGTCATCTGACTCGATGAGTTTCCAAATCGAACATCTCGTTGACACGGGGTGTTCGATTTTTTTTGCGTCTCGAGTATAGTTGGTCCGAATTCTGACTATATTCTGCAGTTCAGCGGGTACACCAGACAGCACTAAGGCCACATATGACAGCTTGCGGGATGTTAGCCGTTGAGTTTGTTAAGTTTATAATGACCAAAACCGACAATTCTCAGAACTTTGGGAACAGAGTTTGCTCCTGATGAGAATGCTTGGAACGTGCACTCATGTGATACACAGATTTTGCTTCCAGAGCATTTGATTCTGACTATTTGTGAGGAACAGGTAGAGGTCGGATTCATGCGCAAGAGTGATCAAGATCCAGAAAAGCAGAACACAAACGGCGCTTCGTCTGAACAGTTGAACAAACAGTTCAGAGCCATCATCAACAGCACGAGTTCACTTGGAATAGTACTCCTCGATCACGAAGCACGGATCATCCAGCAGAACGACTACTTCAGAAACGTTATTCAAAGAGAATTTGGTGTCGCCACGAGACCAGGCGATGCAGTTTTTGACCTGATTCCCTCGCCGAGACTCAAGTCGAGGTTCAGGCGTGACTTTGCCCAAGTCATGACCGGGAAGCCGGTCGTCCGGGATTTCGAAATAGATCTGAGCAGTGGTAAACAGATATTCAATATCGCCTACAATCCGGTGTCAATCTCAAAGGAAGGTATCGTTGGCGTCAGCCTTTTTCTCCAGGATGTAACAGAGCGCACCCTGCTCGAACGTGAGTTGAAACAACATTCCGCCAATTACAGCCTGATGCTCAACGATATCGAGCATGGTGTCGGACTTATTGACCGCAATGAAAACGTCGTCTACATGAATCCCGCGGGAGCTGGTATTTTTGGCTACTCTCCTGATGAAATTCTCGGTATGAACTTAATGGACGCCGTTCCTGAAGATGAATGTCAAGCGATCCTTGACGAAACAGCGATCAGACAGGCAGGTGTCAGCTCAACATATGAAACAAGAATCATTCGCCGTGATGGCGAAAGCCGTTTCATCCATGTGAATGCTGCTCCCCAACAAAACGAAGCAGGCGAAATCCAATCCTTTGCCATGTTCCGTGACATCACCGAACAGCGAGAAGCCGAGGAAAAGCTTGAAGACAGCGAAAAACGGCTGAATAACTTGTTTGAATTATCACCTGATGCAATATTCATCGCTTCAACTGATAATGGACAAGTTGTTGATGCGAACGCTGCGGCACTCAGACTCACAGGCTATTCACTATCAGAATTGAAAACAATGAACCAGTCTGATGTTGTACCTGAGGAATATTCGATAACTTCATTTAAAGAATTCGCTAAAGGGGAACACAGCAGCACGGAAGTGATCAAAGCCAGAGTATTGCGCAAGGATGGGAAACTGATTCCTGTAGAAATTCATGCACGGAACATCGAAATCCTTGGTGTTCCTCATATTCTGGGGACTTTCCGGGATATGTCAGCGAGTCACGAAGAACAAGAACTAAACCGATTCCAGTCTCAGCTGCTTAATGCCGTTCACCAGGCAGTTATTGCTACGGATGTGCGAGGACGAATAACCTACTGGAATGATCAGGCAGAACGCATGTATGGTTGGGAAGCGAAAGATGTGATCGGAACCCTGCTAACCAATATTGCCCCCAAAAATGAAACACCTGTCGAATCTTTCAATCGCCTGAGGCAACTGAAACCGGGCCAAACATGGGTCGGGGAAGGAATAGCACAACGTCGCGACGGAAGTGAGCTCCCTGTTCTCGCACACACATCACCAATCTATGATCGACAAGGTAAACTGATCGGAACGCTTGGTCTGACCACAGATATTACAGCAAGAAAAGAATTCGAAAAATCACTCAAACGCGCGAGGAAAACCGCCGAAGACGCGTCCAAGGCAAAGAGTCTGTTCCTTGCAAATATGTCTCATGAAATCCGTACTCCAATGAATTCGATACTTGGATTCACCGAACTAGTATCAAACAAGGTCAAGGACAAAAAACAGAAAGAACATCTGGATGCGATCAAAGCAAGCGCTACTTCCCTGATGCGCTTGATCAATGATGTTCTGGATCTTTCACGGATCGAATCAGGACGCCTGCATCTGGATATCAAACCAGTTCGACCAAGGGAGATTCTCAACGACATTTACAACGTCTTCCTGATGGACGCAAAATCGAAGAATCTTGAACTCTCCATTGTGGTTGATCAACAGATACCAAATATTCTCATGTTGGATGAGATACGTTTTCGTCAAATTGCGATGAACTTGATTGCTAATGCCATCAAGTTCACCGATCATGGATTTGTCAGTGTCTCGCTGAAGACCACATCCAATTCGAGTAACCGTGGAAAGATCAATTTGAGAATGTCCGTTTCGGACAGTGGTGCCGGCATTCCAGAGGAACAGCAGAAGAGCATTTTCCAGGCATTTGTACAAGTTGAAAAACAAGACCAAAGCAAATATGGTGGAACTGGTCTCGGGCTTGCAATTACAAACCGGCTAGTCAACTTGATGGATGGCAGTATTCGCCTGAAAAGTTCATCTGGCTCAGGATCGGTGTTCGTAGTTGACCTGCCAGAGATCACAATAATTGAAGAAAGCCACGAAGAACAAAGAATGAAAAAACAAATAATCAATTCAATTCGGTTTGCACCTGCGCGCGTTCTGCTCATGGAGGATGAACCCTTTAACCGCAGGTTAATCAGAGAATACCTGAAAGATCATCCCATCGAACTGGTAGAAGTCGTGGACGGTGAGAAAGGAATAATTGAGGCCAAAGATTTCTGTCCAGACTTGATTCTGCTCGACTTGCGCATGCCCGTGATGGATGGTTATGAGACCATGTCTGAACTCAAGAAGGATGATTCTCTTGCGAACATTCCTGTGGTTGTGCTCAGTGCCAGCCTGCTCGAACAGGAAGAACACCGGGCACTCGAATCAGGGGCGGCTATGTTCATTCGCAAACCCATTTCACGGGCGGATCTGTTTGAAAGCATGAGCCGCTTTCTGGATGTACTCCCACCCACTGCTTGATGCAGACCTACTGACCGCTTGAGGTAGTAATTCCAGAAACATCCCTTCCGCTGGAGCGTATCTTGTCCGGACTAACGAGATGTGGCCTGACTTGCTACGTCAAGTCAGGTATCTCGTACATAGAACCGTCAAGACTCGAGACGCCGCGTGAACGCCAGCCTGTATCACATCCCACGATTTCTCGCCCATCTGCGCGCACGGCAGAAAGGCGTGTGGATTCTCTCGGCAGCGCTGATCGCGTTGTCGCTGGTGATAATCATGACTATCAGTGTGATAGTCGCGGAAGCCTTTGCATGGTTTGATCCGTCGACACGATATCCACTCGCGCTAACTTCGTTCTGGATGTTGATTCTTTTCGTGGCGGGATTATTCGGATACATCCTCCGTCAGTTCATCCTGCGCAATACTCCGAGTGATGAAACTCTCGCGCATGTCGTCTGGGATCGCGATGACGATATCCGCGACCGAGTCCTCGACGCACTCGACCTCGCCAACCATCCTGATCCATACAGCAGTGAAGCGTTACGCGCAGCCGCCATCGCCCAGTCCGACAAATTGGCTGAAAACCTTGATCCACGACCGTTTGTTGATCGCAATCCGTTGATCAAGTCAACACGTGCAACAATCACCGTTCTTGGAATCGTAATTGTCACCATCGCTATCGGACGCGGCGAGCTGATCGACAGCGCAAACCGTCTGCTGCATTCCAGCGAACGGTTTATCAGGCCGGGCACCGTGTTCCTGACCATGGACGCACCCGACAGCCTGCGCATCATTCAGGGCGACACTCTACGCCTTGAAACCGTCGCCCAGCATACCCGTCCCCGCTACGTTGACCTGATCATTGACGAAGGCGCGGGCACTGAACAGATCATCCGCATGATCGCCGACCCGGCCGACACGATGCGTTTCAGCGCCGAATTTGCTGGATTGCGGCGCGATGTGACTGTCTGGGCACGCTCCCACACACGCTCGAGCAGCGATTCGGTACTGGTGCATGTGACTCGCCGTCCACGCATTTCGCGACTCAATGTGACCGTTCAGCCTCCGCGGTACACCGACCTTGATCCAGTTAACCTGCCGGAGGGTGTTGGCGATCTGACCGCTCTGCCCGGTAGCCGGATTGCGGTCACGATGAACGCCAGCCGTCCCCTTGCAGACGCACGCCTGTTACTACAGCCAGACCATCGTGACACCCCGGACACCGTCATGTTGGAACTGGCGGGACGTGAAGCGACTGGCGCATTTCGTCTGCGTTCACCAGGAAACTGGTGGCTTGAGTTCATGGCGAGCGATTCGGTATCTGCCGGTGAACCGTTAGTTTGGACCCTCGGCATCGCCCAAGACCTGAACCCACGTGTGCAGATACATAGCCCTGACGACGGCGCGTTAATTCCAGACATCTTGATGGTTCCGTTGGCAGTCAGCGCCGATGACGACTATGGAATCAGCCGGATGCGACTCCGTTTCCGGGTCCATTCGGCGATGTTTGAGGCGGACTCGGTAGCCGAAGATGAGTATTACGCGATAGATCTCCCGCTGGAACAGATCGGGTCGGGACAAGCGGTGGTCGCGATGCGCTGGTCGTTGGCGAACCTGCCGCTACTACCAACCGATGAGGTTCACTACTTCGTTGAGGTCTGGGATAACGATTCGTGGTCCGGGCCGAAACGGGTCCGCTCGGAATTGCGACGGTTGGTGTTCCCATCCGTCGAAGAGCTGTATGCGATGACCGATGAGCAGGAATCAGACATCGGCGAAGAGATGGCCAAGGCATACGAACAGGCCGAAAAAACTCGCCAGGAGCTAGAAGAAACCCTGACCCGTCTGCGTTCAAATCCCCAGGAGATGTCGTGGGATGAAGCCCAGGCGTTACAACAAACACTCGATCAGCAGGAGCAGACCCTCGAGCAGATGCAACAGGTCGCTGAATCGTTGGAGCAGATGCAGCAACAGGCCAGCGAACACAACCTGATGAGCGAAGAACTGATCGAGAAGTATCGGCAATTGCAGGAACTGCTGCAGGAAATCGCCACGCCGGAGATGCGTGAAGCGATGGAGAAGATGCGCGAGGCGATGGAAAACCTTGACGGCGATCAGATGCGTGATGCCCTCGAGGATCTGATGCAGAATCAGGAACAACTTATCGAGAATCTTGACCGCAACCTTGCCATCCTCGAACAGCTGAAGATGGAACGCAAGCTCGAAGAACTCGCGCAACGGGCGGAAGACCTCGCCGAACGTCAGCAGGATCTTAGCGAGCAACTCGACACTGCAGCGCCTGAAGATCTCGACCGTCTCGCGGAAGAACAACAGCGTATCCAGGAACAGTCCGAGGAGCTGGCCGAAGAAGTTGGCGAGACCAGCGAAGACGTCGCTGAGATGAACTCCGAGACCGCCGATTCGTTGGGTCAGATTTCGGAGGAGATGCAGAGCGAGCAGTTCCAGCAGCCGATGCAATCGTCCCAGCAATCCATGCAGGCCGGGCAACGTCAGGAAGCGCAAGAGCAGAGTAAGCAAGCTCAACAGAACATGCAGGAAATGGCGCAGCGACTCCGTAATCAGCAGATGCAGATGACGATGCAGAATCAGCAGCAGCTGGCGGAAGAAATGAGCCGCGTATTTGACGCAGTGCTCGTGATTAGCCGGTATCAGGAAGCGTTGCGCGAGCAGTCACGTACACTCAGTATCGCCAGTCCACGCTACCGTGAGCTCGCCGCGGATCAGGAAGGCCTGATCATCGGCATGAACGCTGTTGACCGTGAGGTGCAGGAGTTGATGAAGAAGTCGTTCTTCATTGGAGCCCATATCGGGGGCAGCCTGATGCGAGCACGTCAGCATATGGTCGAATCCATCAGCCGCTACACTGACCGCAATCCACAGGAAGTCAACGGCGCGCAAACTATGGCGCTGACCATGCTGCACCGAGCTCTGCGCGATCTGAACCAGGCGCAGCAGAACATGATGGCGTCGAGTTCTGGGACCGGCTACCAGGAGATGATGCAGAAGCTGCAACAGATGGCACAGCAACAGCAGGGGCTCAACCAGCAGTCCGGTGCGCCAATGCCGATGCCTGGCAGTACATCGCCCGGAGGGATGAGCCTTGCCCAAATGGCTGCCCAACAACGCGCCATGGCGCAGCAGATGGCGCAAATGGAACAGCAATCGCAGTCGATGGAAGACATGCTTGGCAGCCTGGACGGTCTCAGCGGCGACATGCAGGAAGTGGCGGACGACCTCGAAGATCAGAACATCACCGAACGCACCCGGCGTCTCCAGCGACGCATCCTCCAACGTTTGCTCGACAGCCAGCGCAGCTTGCAGGAACGTGAACGCAGCAAACAACGTCAGGGCGAAGTGGCGGAGGACATCCGTCGCATAACACCCGGCGACCTGCCCATTGAAACCGAGGACCAATTGCGCGCTCGTCTACTCGAGGCGCTGGAAGGCGACTACGCACGAGCATGGCGCGAGACCATCCGTCAATACTATCGCGCACTCGAACGTGATCGGCAGAATGCGCCTCAGACCGAGCCTGAACAACAGGACAATACTCCGTAACGATTTGATGCCCGCGCAGGCTTCGCCGGCGCGGATTATGTTTCGTAATCGACAGGCCCGTGCTTGCTTGCAAGCGCGGATCAAACGAACGCTTGCCCGTGTTGGCTATGACAACGCGGGAGAGTACTTATCATCCTGAAGAAGTGATGGATTTCTTTTTTCGACTCTGGATGTCCGCGTTGGCATAGCCAACACGGGCAAGAGTGGGTTACAACGCCGGAATCTGACACCATGCTCGCGATAACCGCAGCCAACGACCCTGAACCGGTCACTGTGCCGAAGCCATCACGCACCCGCGAGGACGAAGTCCTGATTCGCGTGCACCGCGTCGGGATCTGCGCGACTGATGGTGAACTGCTGCGCGGTTACTCCGACTGGCAGGGGATCATCGGGCACGAGTTCGCCGGGGAAGTGGTCGAATCTGATCTGTACTCGTGGATCCGACGACGCGTCACCGCACATATCAACATCGTCCCCGGACATAAGGGTCATATCCCGTACACCGATGCCAAGCATCACCCCGACCGCCAAGCCATTGGCATTCGTGGACGTGAAGGCGCGATGGCAGAGTTCATTGTGCTGCCGGAGCAATTGCTGGTCGCGTTGCCGGACAACGTCAGCGATGCCGCCGGTGCAATGGCCGAACCGCTCGCCGCCGCGATGGATGGCGTCAGTCGCTTGCCTGTGACCGACGATCCGGTGCTACTGATCGGCGACGGGCGCCTCGCCCAACTGACCGCACGAGTCTTACGCATGGAAGGCCGCACCGTTCACGCCATCGGACGCTCCGACCGTAAGCTAGGCATGTTGCGTGATGCAGGTGTCGAGATTATCACGAATGAACCCGGGCGAGAATATGCCGCAATTATCGAGTGTAGCGGCAGCCCGTCCGGGTTGCAGACCGCCATTGACGCTGCCAAGCCCGAAGCGACAATCGTGCTCAAGTCGACCTATACCGAAACGGTTGAGCTCAACCCATCCCGCATCGCGGTTGACGAGCTGAAATTGGTTGGGTCGCGCTGCGGTGATGTGGAAGCAGCAGTTAAACTGCTGGCCGAAGGTGCTATAGAAGTCGAAGATCTGATCGATGAGGTTTACCCGTTACGCGACGCGAAAGCGGCTTTCGAACACGCCTTCCAGCCCGACACACTCAAAATTCAGTTCGATCCGAGAATGTGAAATAGGGACACCTTCGTCCCATAAACAGGTCCGTCTTCGTCGTCATACCTATCAAGCGATTGAGAGGATTACGTTGAACCAATTCTTGCGAATGGGGTTAGGTGTCCCCATTGTGCTATATTCAACCATCATCAACAACACACGAACCGTCCATGTACTTCGACGTTGAATTTTACACCGAAGCCCACCGTGCTGAGTGGGACCGCTTCATCCGCCGCTCGTTGCAGGGTAACCTGTTCAACCAGCAACGGTTCTTCGACTATCACCCGAAAGACCGGTTCGACCACCATCACCTGATCTTTCGCCGCAAGGGGCATATCGTCGCGGCGTGGCCAGGTGCGTACCGTGATGAAGACGGCCTCAAGTCATGGACCAGCCATCCAGGCGCATCATACGGCGGGCTGCTGATCCGGGAAGACGTTAGCCTGATCCATGTTCACCGTCTGTTGCACGACCTGATCGAGGTCGCCAAGGACGAAGGCATCGAACGTTTGCGTTGCACACCGCCGCCGATATTTTACCATCGACGAATCGGCGACTCGGTCGAGTTCGCACTCAGGCGCGCTGGCTTCACCTACCTGAAACAGGACTACACCCAGGCGATTGACCTGAGCGACTTGCCGCTGGCTGAACGGCAACTGATCGACCGTTACGACAACAAGACTCGCACCGCGATCCGTAAGGCCGTGCGTGAGGGTGTGACGATCAAGCACAACATCCCGCTGCACGGTGAAACGCTGGACGTTTTCTACGACATCCTGTTTCAGAATCGGGCGCGGCTGGGCGTGACCCCAACCCACACCCGTGACGAGATCGAAAAACTCGCTGAACTCGCGCCGAAGCAGATGGAAGCGTCGATGGCATACCACAACGGTGAGGCGATCGCGTGCATCCTTAACTTCGTGTGCAACGAAAAGGTGATGCTCGAGTTTTACATAGCGCACCGCCACGATGCCCAGAATCTGCGACCGTCACCGTTGCTGGTTCACGATTCCATCCTGCACGCGCACGAACGCGGCTTCCACTGGTACGATTTCGGGATCAGCAATGAGCCGGGGAACAAGGTTACTTGGGGGCTGGCAGCGTTCAAGGAAAACTTCTCGATGACCGGCTTCTTCCGCAACACGTTGATCCTCGACAACGTCCAGAGCTGGAAAGCACCGCCGAACTACATGCCAGACACGCCAAAAGTTGAGCTGGATGTGAGGTGAAGCAGGTATGAGGTATGAGCTGTGAGGTATGAGCAAAAGACTAACACAATAACCGGGGACACTTTTTTCTGAAAGTGTCCCCGGTTCTTTATGACAAGGTTGCTTACTTGAGCAAAATCAACTTTTGCACGGAAGCCTGTTGGTCTGAGACGACCGCTTCAACGAAATACAATCCGGTTTGTAACACAGAGCCATCAATCGAATAGACATGCCTGCCCGATGGAACCTCTTCATTGACAAGACTCATAATCTCGCGGCCAAGAATATCAAAAACCGTCAGGCTAACATGCGTCGGCTGATCTAACGAAACAGAGATCGATGCAGATGAATTGAACGGATTCGGATAGGCCGATCCGACCTCGAAAACTTCAGGATGAGGATCGTTAGATCCGAAATGCTCTTCAACGAAGTTCAGATTATCCTGCCTCCACCAGGTAAGCTGGTGGTTATCATAGCCTGAGGCTACAATGTCCATGTCGCTGTCGCCGTCAATATCGCCCGTGGTTACATGTCTGAACAATCCGTCATCGATGCTCAGATATGTCATAAGCCAGGTCAAAAGCACCGGCAATCGCGGTGGTCACACGGTTTAGTTTGGACGATGTCCAGCGCAATTCTTACCGCTGGGCTGAAGTGAACTGTAGTGTCGAGCGTGTGGTTTCGCAAGAAGAGCTGGATATCGCACTGAAGCTTCGCGATGAATGCCGTCAAACTTTCGGCGTCATAGCTGAATCCGACTTCGATGATCCGGGTGATCGTGTAACCGGGGAGGAAGATGTATGATCTGGTCGAAAATCCCTTGGCGAAAAGTTGGTCACGCTGTGGAAACCGCGCTCGAAGGCGCTTGTTTGTTGTGGCATTGGCTGAAGTCAAAACGATGAACAACAAGGGGACGAATGTACTTCGCCCCTTTTACCCCTGCGAAATACCGGATGTTTGTGAAGGGCATTGGCTGAAACAGTAAGATCTGATCTACCCAAATGGGCTTAAGTAACCTATCTTGTTGGTTGAGCCCAGTTCACCATCGACAACGACCTGAAGGCGGATTAATGCCGCGAAGGAGATACTCTCTATGCCGCGTCTGACGGAGCAGGAAAAGCAAGAGATTGTGCGGTTTATTGAGGCTGACAGACCATTACCGGATAAGTACCGATTCCTGATGTTCGAAGACAAACGGGAGGTGGAACTGGTCTGGAACGGCAAGAACAACGAGGTCTGCAACATCGTACTGCCTTTTCAAACCATTGAGCAGGTGGACGAGCCCAGGGCTGAGGAGCCTAAAGAAGCTGAGCTGCAACCTGACCTGTTCACAATGGACAATCGTGGACGGCAACTTAAGGGTTGGACAAACAAGCTGATCTGGGGCGACAACAAGCTGATCCTTTCGAGCCTCAAGAACGGCCCACTCCGCGAAGAGATCGAAAAGCAGGGTGGGTTGAAGCTGATCTACATCGATCCACCATTTGACGTCGGTGCAGATTTCAGTATGGACATCGAGATCGGTGATGACACCTTCACCAAGAAACCGAACATTCTTGAAGAGATCGCTTATCGCGACACTTGGGGCAAGGGCGCCGATTCTTTTATCGCAATGATCTACGAGCGCCTCATTCTCATGCGCGACCTGCTCGCTAAGGATGGCAGTATCTATGTGCATTGCGATTGGAGGATCAATTCATATATCCGGCTCGTGCTGAATGAAGTATTTGGGATTGATAGCTTCGTCAATGAGATAACTTGGAGGCGCACAAGGACACACAATGACGCCAAATCTTGGGCTGCGATTGCTGATACGATTTTCCATTACTCAAAAGGCGACAAGTTTATTTGGAATCCGCAGTATATCGCTCAAGCGACTGAAGATATAGAAACCCGTTACAGATTTTCAGACCCTGACGGTCGTCGTTATCGACTTGGGCCAATTGACAGTCCGAATCCTCGACCAAATATGATGTATGAATGGAAAGGATTTCAGCCCCCAAAGAAGGGATGGAGATATTCTCGTGAGAGGATGGCGGAACTAGATAAGGAAGGGAGAATCTACTATCCAGATGATCAATCAAAGCGCCCAGCTACAAAACTATACCTTGATGAGTCTAAAGGATCTTTAGTTGGAACGGTCTGGACTGATATTTCAGCTTTGCAGGCTTCTGCAATTCAGAAAGTTGGGTACCCCACCCAAAAACCCGAAGCCTTGCTTGAGCGCATCGTAAAGGCTTCCAGCAACGAAGGCGACTTAGTTGCAGATTTCTTCTGTGGTTCGGGTACTACGGCAGCCATGGCGGAAAAATTGGGTCGCAAATGGATCATCTCCGACTTGGGCAAGTTCGCCATCCACACCACACGCAAGCGGATGATTGGTGTTCAACGTCAGCTTAAGGCAGATGATCAAGACTACAGGGCATTCGAGATTCTGAACCTTGGCAAGTACGAACGCCAGCAATTTGTTGGCGTTAATCCGAACTTGCGTGAGGAAGAACAGCGCAAGCAACTGGCACAGAAAGAGGATGCCTTCCTCGATCTGATTTTGAAGGCGTACAAAGCCGAACCGACCAATCAGTTTGCCGCATTTCACGGCAAGAAGGCCGGGCGATTAGTGGCAATCGGGCCAGTCAATATGCCGGTGACGCGACTGTTTGTCGAAGAGATCATTCTTGAGTGCCGCAAGAAGCACATCACGAAAGTTGACATCCTTGGTTTCGAGTTCGAAATGGGGCTATTCCCGAACGTGCTGGATGAGGCCCGTGCCAAAGGTATCGACATCGCGCCCAAGTACATTCCTGCTGAGGTATTCGACAAGCGTGCGGTAGAGAAGAACCAGGTGGTATTCCACGATGTCTCCTATATCGAGGTTAAACCTATCAATAAAGGCAATACCTTGGCGGTAGAGCTGACTGATTTTTCGGTGTTTTACTCACAAGATTCTATAGCCAATGCTGAGGCAAATTTGAAGAAGAAGGGTAGCAAGATCGTCGTGGAGCGTGGACAGATCGTAAAAGTCAGCGCTGACAAGGATGGTGTGATCAGCCGCGAGCAACTGTCCCAACATTGGACCGACTGGATTGACTACTGGAGCGTGGACTTTGACTTCGAGAGCAAGCGCGAGATCATCCGTGTGCAGAATCCGGAAACTGGTGAAACCGAAGAACAATGGACAGGTGACTATGTGTTCGAGAACGAATGGCAGAGCTTCCGAACTAAAAAGGATCGTTCGCTAGAGCTAAAAAGCGTTGCTCACGAATGCAGACCGGGCAGACGCAAGGTGGCAGCAAAGGTGGTGGATATCTTCGGCAATGATACCATGACGATTGTGGAAGTCAACGTGGGAGGGGCGAAATAATGGCGCTGCATCCTGATTTTCCCGATTCTCCACATGCGATGCTCGATCCTGATGTACGCTGGTTCCCAGCAGATGAAGCACTCCGTGAAACCGGTGCTGGCAAGCTGATGCCGCCATTGGTGCATCAACTACGTCGTAAGGTAAAGGAGTTCCGCGACAGCGGATATGTGGGCGCTAGTGAAACAAGCAAGAGTCTACTGAGCTGGTGGTTCAAAGAGCCGCACCTACTGCCCGGCAAGGACGCGATTATGGGCAGTTTCGAATACGACTTCGCCCAGCGGGAGGCTATCGAGACAATCGTTTATCTCTATGACGTGGTGGGTGCGAAGGACAAATACGACTTGATGCGATTCGATTCCATCGGAACGATACGTGCAATTGATTTCGACGAAAACTGGCGGCGCTATGTGATCAAGATGGCGACGGGTACCGGCAAGACGAAGGTGATGAGCCTTGCACTGGCGTGGAGTTTTTACCACAAGCTGTATGAGCCGGACTCGGAACTGGCGAGGAACTTTCTGGTGATCGCCCCCAATATCATCGTACTGGACCGGATCTATCACGACTTCCAGGGTTTGCACATCTTTTTCGAAGATCCAGTGCTGCCGGACAACGGCTACGACGGGCGCAACTGGCGAGACGACTTCCAACTTACTCTGCACAAGCAGGATGAAGTTAATGTGACGAGGGCGACGGGGAACATTTTCCTTACCAACATCCACCGGGTATACTCAGGGGATGATGTCCTGCCTATGGCTGATGATGAGAACACAATGGACTACTTCCTCGGCAAGCGACCTACGGGGTCAACGACGGATTCTAATGTGGATCTGGGAATGATTGTGCGCGACATCGATGAACTGATGGTGATCAACGACGAGGCACACCATATCCACGACAAGAGGCTGGCGTGGTTCAAATCGATCGAAGACATTCACAACCGGCTACTGCAAAAAGGCGGCAGTTTAAGTCTACAGGTGGATGTGACAGCCACTCCAAAGCACAACAACGGGGCAATCTTTGTCCAGACAGTTTCGGATTATCCATTAGTGGAGGCGATTTCCCAGAATGTTGTGAAACATCCAGTGCTGCCTGATGCGGCGAGCCGGGCGAAGCTGTCGGAAAAGCAAAGCGCTAAATTCACGGAGCAGTATGCGGATTACTTGGATTTGGGGGTGATCGAGTGGCGAAAGGCTTACGACGAGCACCAGAAGATGGGTAAGAAAGCGATCCTCTTTGTTATGACGGATGACACTCGCAACTGCGATGAGGTCGCTGAGTATCTAGAGAACCGCTATCCCGATCTTTACGGAAAGGTGCTGACTATTCACACCAAGAATAATGGGGAGATTTCCGAGGCCGCCACGGGTAAAGCAAAAGAAAAACTGGAGTTGCTGCGTAAGCAGTCCAATGAGATCGACTCTGATGACAGCCCTTTCGAAGCCATCGTGTCTGTGTTGATGCTCAAGGAAGGCTGGGACGTGCGCAATGTAACGACGATTGTCGGACTACGCGCCTATTCTGCGAAAAGCAACATCCTGCCTGAGCAGACGCTGGGACGGGGTCTACGCAAGATGTATCCGGGTAGTGCGGAAGAATATGTCAGCGTTGTAGGGACAGATGCTTTTATGGATTTTGTCGAGTCCATCCAGGCCGAGGGCGTCGAGCTGGAACACAAGGCGATGGGCGAAGGCACCAAGCCCAAAACACCATTGGTGGTGGAAATCGATAATGACAATGTGAATAAAGATATCGACGCATTAGACATCGAAATTCCGGTGCTAACGACGCGTGTTTATCGGGAATACAAGAACTTGGCGGATTTGAATTCCGGCGCGATGATCTTTCAAACGACCACCTACCTGACGTTTTCAGAGGAAGAGCAGCGGGAGATTGTATTCAAGGACATCACCACAGGGGAGGTTACCCACACCACGATACTCGATGGTGCTGGGATTGCGGATTACCGCAGCGTGATCGGCTATTTTGCCCAAACCATTATGAAGGAGCTACGGCTGGTCAGCGGGTACGATGTGCTGTACGGGAAGGTGAAGAGTTTTGTCCAAGATGACCTATTCGGCCAATCCGTCGAAATGGAATCGGCCAATACCTTGCGCAATCTGTCGGAGTTGGTTGCGACTAAGACGGTGATCGAGACCTTCAGGAAGGCAATCAACGATCTGACCGTACGCGACAAAGGCGATGCGGAGATTCGTGATACGATCAAGCTCAGGCAGACACGGCCCTTCGTGGTGAAAGATCAGGAATACTTGATCCCGAAAAAGAGCGTGTTCAATCGCGTGATAGGAGACAGCCATTTTGAATTGCAGTTCGCCAATTTTCTGGAGGATTGCAGTGATGTGGTGAGCTACGCCAAGAATTATCTGGCGGTGCATTTCAAACTGGATTATGTGAACGCCGATGGCGACATCTCCAACTACTACCCGGATTTTTTGGTCAAATTGACGGATGGTAGGGTGGTTGTGGTGGAAACCAAGGGGCAGGAGGACTTGGACGTGCCGCTAAAGATGGCGCGATTACGTCAGTGGTGTGAGGATATTAATCGAGCTCAGTCAGAAGTAGAGTACGACTTCGTTTATGTCGATGAAGTAGGGTATGATAAATACAACCCAAAGTCATTCAGACAACTGATGGACGGATTCAAGGAATACAAGAATTAGTATGATCGAGTTTATAAGGGAAGACAAACAATGCAGATTGACGAACCAGTAGGGTTGTCAATTCCCAGCGACTTACTCGAGCGGATTCGAAGCGAGAACTTAAATGTTTACCGTGCCAGTCCTCAGCGCCTCCGCGAAGACGTTGGGCAGGAGTCACAGATCGCCCAGGACTATCGCGGACGCCTCATCTATGAGTTGCTTCAAAACGCGGACGACGCCATAGCTAATAGTGCCGGCTCCGCATGCATTCGTTTTGAATTGACTAGTACCGAACTCTGGGTCTCGAACTCGGGCCGCCCACTTGATGAGGCTGATGTTCGTGGTCTCTGCGGTATCAGTTCTAGTAAAAAGGCTACACATGGACTAAACCGACGAGCGTCTATCGGGCACAAAGGCATGGGGTTTAAATCGGTCCTCGAGATTTCGGATGCGCCAGAGATTTACTCCAGCACGATCAGCTTTCGATTCAGTCCGGAGGAGGCATTACTTGGAGCGCAGCCCTTAGTTGCCGAGGGGAAGTTCGATCAAGTCTCCAGGGCTCCCGCCACCCGTTTCCCTTGGCAAAACGACTCCACGGTTGAGACTTGGGAGCGACTTCGCGGCCAGGGGATGAATACCGCCTTCCGATTCCCATTACGGGAGAAGATGAGCGCTGAACAACGAGACCGTCTTGCTGGTGTGCTTCGAAACCTGCCAATTACATCGCTGGTGTTTCTTAAACACCTTAGCAGAATCGAAGTCGAGGTTAGGCAAAGTGACACATCCACATCCTTTGCCTGGTCGGTAAGCCGTCAACATCTGGACGGCGACACACGATCTTACGTTAAAGGCTTCGAAGTCTCGGGTGACTACCTCATCACACTAACCCCCGACGAAGGCTCGTCAGAAACTTTCCTTCTTTCACATGATGCCGACATCGTGATTGGCGCCCACAGGGGAGGCATTGACGAATTCACTTGGGAAGGTGTCGAGTTCACCGAGGTTTCTGTCGCTGCGCGAATGTCGGATGGGCATCCTGTCTCACTTACAGAAGGCTGGCGACGATTTCACGTCTTCCTCCCCACAGGTGAACCGTGCCCATATCATCTCCTGGTGAGTGGAGCGTTCGGCTCGAACTTGTCAAGGCAGGAGATCCGTGTCGAAGAAGACGAGAACAATTACAATAGATTCCTGTTTGCACAATCCGCCCGGGTGCTACGGGATCGTTTGATACCAAGGCTCCTTCAAGAAGGCGCGACGGTTGTTAATTGCTTGAGTCTACTTGATCGCAACGTCGATGTCGGAGCCCCCTGTGCGACCGCAGCTGCCCAAACGTTCTATAAAGAAGTGGCGCATCAGCTAGGCGATCTCATTTTCCTGCCTGGTGAAGGGGATAAACACTTTGCGATTTTAGAGTGCACCGTACCTCCACTGGTTTCCGATGACAGCGTCGGTCGTGCTTTCCGAAGGCTTCTGCCAACCTACATCGCCTGCGATGACCACCCCCTGCCAGCTTCTGAGCTGTGCGGATCGACCGTTGCCAGGGTCCTTCTGGATCACGGTACAAAGATGCTGACACCAGAGGAGGCTGCGGCATTATTAGCATCTGCCGATCCGACTGAAAATTCGGATGGAAGGATGGGATATGCATCATCCGAGGAGGTATCGTGATCCCAGTCCGTCACGGTCCAATCGTTGACGAATTCATTCCGTTCAGGCGAGCAACTGTTCTTTGTGAAACTGAATGAATCGTGGTGAAACGTCTGATTTGGAAACGTACCGACGCGAACGGTGTAGAGGTATTCCCCTGGAGGAGCAAAACCGGGCACTCCCTGGATCAGGACGGTAACCAAACTGCCATATGGAATCATTCCGACGTAATTAAGCTGTAGTGGACTCAGCATTTCGCCGTTAGGAAGTTGAACTTCGGCCCACGCGGAAAACCATTCGAACTCGTCAGACGTGTTGATGATTCTAACTTCAACCTGAATATATCCACCTGCTGGTGGGATGACGATCGATGCACAGAAAGGTTCCAGTTCAACGGTCAGGTATGATTCTTTCTGCTCCCACAACAAGATGCTGTTGTCATGCCAGGCTGCACTAAGAACGTCAATGTCACCGTCGCTGTCTACATCCGCCGCATAGACATCACGTGCGCCATCACTATCGAGATCTACAGAGTGTTTAAACCAGTTCAGACCATCGCCATCCACGTTCTCCCACATCGCGATTTCGTCGTCATAAAAAGCGGCGCCAAGCACATCAATGTCGCCGTCATTGTCCATATCGGTTGCGTAGACGCTTTCCGCGCAATCAAAGTCATTGTCTACGGTGTGTTTTACCCAGTCCAGCCCACTGCCGTTGACATTTTCCCACCACGCGATTTCGTCAGCAGTCCACGCCGCGCCAAGGATATCAATGTCACTATCGCCGTCTACGTCTGCTGCATAAACGCTGCCAGCACTATCAAAATAATCGTCCACAATGTGTTCGGTCCAACTCAGTCCGTCGCCGTCCACGTTTTCCCACCACGTGATTTCGTTGACATCTGCAGCTGCGCCAAGGACATCGATATCGCCATCGCCATCCACGTCCGATGCAAAAACGCCTTGGGCGTAATCATATTCATTGTCAACCGAATGCTTCGCCCAGCATTGTCCGCCGCCATTGATGTTTTCCCACCACGCGATTTCATTCGCACCATCAGCAGCACCGAGCACATCGATGTCGCCGTCGCTGTCCACATCCTCAGCGTAAACGTATTCCGCGGAATCGAAGTCGCCGTCCACTGTATGCTCGATCCAGCATAAACCGCCGCCATTGACGTTTTCCCACCACGTGATATCGTCGGCAGTCCAGGCTGCGCCAAGGATATCGATATCGCCGTCGCCGTCTACGTCTTCAGCATATACACAGTTGGCACCATCGAAGTCACTGGACACTGTGTGCTCAGCCCAGAACTGTCCGTTGCCGCCAATGTTTTCCCACCACGTGATGTCGTCCAGGTATGAGGCAGCCCCGAGCAAATCTGTGTCACCATCGCCGTCTACGTCCGTTGCATAGACACTGGCGGCGCCTATATAGTCGCCGTTCACTGTGTGTTCGGTCCAGAGGAACTGTCCTTGCGAAACCAACGGCAGTAACGCTGACAAGGCTATCCAAATCCATGTACGCATTGCTCTATCCCTCAGATATCCTCGATTTCACTGGTTGCAAGGGTTTGAACTACTCCGGACGCTCTTTCGAATTTACCTGATCAACATCACTTTCTGTACTTGCTCTATGTGGCCCGGAACAGTTGTTCGGATGAAATACATTCCAGAAGCCAGGTTGAATCCGTCAAGAGTCAAGCTGTACAGACCCGGGTTATAGATTTCATTCGCGAGTATCGCGATCTGTTGTCCTGTGACGTTATATACCTGAACCGTCAACCGCGCGGATACGGGGAGGGACACTGTAAACGACGCGTTCGAGTTGAACGGATTCGGCCACGGGGCGGACAATGCATATTCGTCCGGGAGAATGGGACTATCTGGATCCAGCTCATTCACTTCAACCGCAAGGTTCACATCCAGAATCTGCAGGCATTCGTTCGCAGCGAAAAAGGCGTGACCGCCTTGCAACGCGATGTCATAGCCACGACCAAACCCACCGTAGAATCCAGTCAGTTCAGGATCGGCAGGATTGTGCACGTCGTATACAAGTAGTCCGCTTTTCATGTCCGCGACAAATGCAAATCCATCTCGCACGACGACCTCGAACACGTCTTCCGATTCATCACTGTCGAGATGCACCAGCTCTGCCGGGTCGGTGGGGTCGCTGACATCGAGGATGCGAAGCCCCCCGTAACCATTGGCCATATACACCCAGTTGCCATCAACCGTCAGTCCGCACGCCAGACCATCAGTGTGGTCGATTTGAAATGATCCGATTTCAGTCGGCATAGTTGGGTCGGCAATATCAAACACACGCAGTCCTGTCCAGAACTCGGTTGCGTAGGCGTAGTCGCCGTGCACTTCGATATCACCAGCATAGCCGTGTGAATCCCCGAGTCCAATTTCTACCGGTGCGGACGGATCGCTGATATCCAGCACACGCACCATATCTCCCCAGTCGGTGAGGTACGCGTAATCACCCGCAATATCGAAGTCACGGATATGAGTTGGAATGTCCAGCGAACCAAGTTCAACCGGCGCTAGTGGGTTGCTCACGTCCACACTGTGAAATCCGTAGGAACCAGAATGATAGTCGATGTAGTAAAGGCGGTTGCTGGCAAGGTGAACGGTGTAAACGGTTTGTCCGTCGTCAATGGTTGTCAGCAGAAGTGGATCGGACGGATCACTCACATCCAACAGATCGAGTCCGCCATAGTGAAGTGACACACAGGCGAGATCGCCGTCAACGGCAACATCATAAACCGGTCCGCGGGGAGCGTAATTCACCACGAGATTGATGGATGATGGATCTTCTATATCGAACAGTTTGAATTCATCATATGAAGCAACCATTGCCAAGTCACCCGCGATGGCTGTCGCTGAGTTTTCGCCTGTAGCAAGTTCATAAGAGCCTAGTTCGACTGGGGCAAGGGGATCATCCAGCCCGAAAATCGTAAGTATGTTGAATTCCAGCAATATCATTTGATTCACGGACAGCTCAGTGAACCAGGTTGGTTCAATACCTGTAACCGTGGAAACGTATTGAGGGTTGTGTGGAACCTGAATGTCATAGACTTCAAACTCATCACTGTATATGGCATACAGTGCGACATCATTGACTTGGAATTCCCAGGTCTCAGCTTCAATCACAGTGACGGTATCGGGCTGTGATGGTTCACTCACATCAATTACCCGGATATTATCGAACAGATTGTCATAGCAATACACCGTTTCATTTGCATAGACGATTCGTACCCAGTACAGTTCTCCCTCAATAGAACCAATTTCCACCGGATTGCCGCGATCACTGATATCGAGCACACGCATCCCATCACCGCAACGTGTTACATACGCCACATCGCCCGCAACGGCGACACTTCCCACAGACGGTCCGTCCGGGTTGTAACTCCCGGCGTGGACAGGTGAAGACGGATCACTGACATCGACGATCTGCATTCCGTGATCACGCACCATCAGGTAGGCATATCCATCAGCGACCGTGACAGCAAAGGATCTGTCCGGTGTCGGCCAGTACCCGGTTTCCACCGGGTTGTCCGGATCACTGATGTCAAAGATGCGCAGGCCGGTGTTTTCCGTTGTCAGATACAGGAAGCTACCATCAATGCATGCATCATTTACGTTGTCAAAGTACTGGTAGCGCTGGCTGATCAGCGAGACATTCAAGCTGTCGTCGGCGAATGCCTGGCAAGACACCACCAGTATCAGGCACAATGGCGCAAACCGTTTCATGGTTCATGTCCCCCGAAGAAACCGTGCAAGTTAAAACCTGTTCAGGATCACCGGAACCCGGTGTCATGCCTATTTCAACAACACAAGCTTCTGCGTGTTTGTCTGCCCATTTGCTGTGGTCTGCATGAAATATGTTCCGGTCGATAACGCTGATCCGTCAAAGCTCACGCTGTGTGATCCGGCGGCGAATCGTTGATCCTGCGCCAGTGTGGCGATAGTTCGTCCTAGAATGTCCACCACGGCCAACGTGACATTAGTGGGTTGATTGATCGTGAACGACAAGGTAGTTGAAGCGTTGAACGGGTTCGGATAGACAGACATCAGATCAGCCGACATTGGCGCGGGAGTGATCACACGGCCCGCGTCCAGCGCCGCTTCACGTGACAGGGTGGGCGGCAGGTAGAACCAGTGCAGGAAATTCCAGACCTCAACATTCGCCTGAAACCCGTGCTCGACGTACTTCGGGTACGAATGCATAAACGGTCCGTCTGACTCATACAGCGTGTAGAAATTCATGAAGCAGAACCCATTCCCACCGCCCGGCAAGTTGCGACCTTTCATCAGCCTGACAGTGTCAATGGGCTCAGTATGGAAATACCCACCGGCGTAGTCCATGTCCATCCACTCCGCCCATTTCTGAGCAGTCTGCAAAACGGTGATGCTGTCAGACGGTTCGGTGTACGGCACATCCACCGTCGGATCGTACTTATTTGCGACAAACAAAATCCCCCCGGGTCCGGCAGCTGGTGGGCCGAGTGGATAAAGTGACGTGTTCATCGGGTAATACAATGGCGCGATGGCGGCGAAACGATTTCCGCCGTAATACCCATTGCGATGAGTCTGCCCACCACCACCGGAGAAACCAGTGCAATAAATCCGGTCCGAATCGATGTAATCGCCATAAGTTGCTTCGAGATCCAGCAGCATCACTTCGATGTACTCGAGGTTACCGGTTGGATCGTCGGGACTCCACGCTGGCACGCCTTTCGACAACGGGCACGCGACCAGAACATTCTGTGCTTCCGCAACCTTCCACATCATTGACGCACGGGTTGTGTCGAGAAACTGCGGCGTAAACTGCTGGCCAAACATGAACACTTCCGGACGTTGCCCCGCCGAGTCGAGCAGCGTCGTGTCAATGCTGCCGTGCAGATTGACGATGAGCGGCCGGTCTGGATACTGTTCATAATTCTCCGGCAGATACAGGTAGTACAAGCGGTCGACAAGGTCTCCCTGGTATGGCACAGTTACTACACGCTGTTCCCAGATGCCGGGATGATCACTGCCGGGTGGTTGTGCGAACAAGGGGAATGCAAACAGGACGAGGACAACAATCAGCAAGATCATGGATCTCATAACTCACTCCCAGGTTAATTCGTGTCATAGAGTACATTGGAGAATACGAAATTGATTGTTTAGGATCAATGAAAAATCGCGAAAAAGGTAAAAATTTGTGATTTAGATAGTTATTGACCATAGGCAGTGGATTGCTAGAACATGTTTGCCCCGACTTACGAGCAAGTCGGGGCAAATACCATTAATATCTTCTAACGCAACCTGTTTCTATTTTCCTTATCCATTACTTCATCAGCACGACCTTTTGCATCTCGCCGAACCGGCCCGGCACATCCATGCGAACGAAATATAGTCCACTAGCCAATCCGGAGGCATCAAAGACCAGGCTGTGCGTACCGGCATTCAAACGCCCGTCTGCCAAAGTCGTGACCTGCTGCCCAGTAACATTGTATACAGCTATTTTCACTTCGGCGGCATCTGGTAATGAGATTTGAATCTCGGTCAAGGGATTAAACGGGTTCGGGTGAGCAGGGTGAAGAATAACTTCCTTAGGAAGTGTTCTTTCTGCGTGCAATATCTCAGTGAACTCAGTGAATGTCCAACCTGAATTCTTCCAATCATCCACCGACCATCCGGCCATCGGTCGTTCGTCAAAGTTTGCACCAGCGAGTTTTTCAAACTCGAAGCTGTCGGACGCGACCACCCATCTTGGGAATAGGCCCATACAAATAACGAACTCATACACACCAGCTGGTGCATAATCAGGAACCCATTGGGATAGAGGTTCCGCAGTTGAGTATTCAGTGAAAGGATCCAATCTGTATGTCATTATATCCAAGGGGCCGAAATTAGTGTCATCAGGAAGAGTTACTTCTGTCCATATCTGCCCCGTTCCAGCAACTGGCGCAGGATTGCCAACTGCGACCCAAAACCAGAATCCTCCACCGTACGGCTGAATGACAACTGGTGGGTCGAACGGTGTTAGGGTGACGGAAAAGGCTTCGATAATCGAGAACGCATTGTCGCTGATGTCCTCCTGTTCACCGGATATCGAGGACAAGCGGATGCGGTAGTTGTCGCCGATTACAAGATCAAGAGGGATGTTCCATTCAAAAACGCCATCATTTTCAGTACTGTCCGCGATCACTAGAATTTGTTCAAATCCATCGTACAGCTCAATACGAATGCCTTCTTGAATCCCGGGGATTACCCATTTGATTTTCCGTATGGTGCCCATGCGCCAATCTTCATACCCATTGGGCGTGTAAACACGGAGTGGATGATTATTGAAAAGGGTGAAAGGATCATCACTCTCATCGGGTATTCCATCAATCACGGCTGTAGCGCGTACCCGGTATGTATCGTCAGGAGGCAGGATACCGGGGATGGACCATGAATAGACACGGTTATAAATTGGCACTTCCGCTATTGACTGGACAACATTTTCTCCCTGTAGCAACTCCAGAATGACATTCCCGGAAGCAAATGAATTCCAGCGTATGTCTTGTGTCGTGTAGACTTCCCAGCTCTCACCACCGTTTGGTGCGTCCACAACAACCGTCAGGTCTGTTCGTTCAAACCACAGCAGGTAGCCAGCCGCGCTTGCGATATCTACGACCCCGTTTCCATTGATGTCGGCAGCCCACAGGTCATCGGTTTCATAATCGCGATCAACCGTATAAGTAGTCCAGCTTGCACCATTCCCATCAATGTTCTCCCACCATCTGATCTCATCGCTTTCGGTATACGAGTTTCCGATGAGATCCGGGTCACCATCATTATCCATGTCAACCACTTGGATATCCGTAATATTGTAATAGTCTCCATCTATTACGTGTTCAAGCCAGTTCGTACCATTCCCATCAATGTTTTCCCACCATACCAAGCCACCTGTTTGCGAAGATCCACAGATCACATCAGCATCACCATCGAAGTCCATGTCTTGGGCCCAAACAGATTGAGGGAAGGAAAACTGATTGTCGATGCTATGTTGGATCCAGGTTGTGCCAGCCCCATCAGAGTTCTCGAACCAGGCAACCTCATCTCCCCAGAAAGCGGTTCCCGCTACGTCCAAATCTTCGTCACCATCGATATCGCAAACATAGATCCCCCACGCACTTTCAAAGCCTTCCGCAATTGAGTGCTCAGCCCAGACTGATCCATCACCGTTCGTATTTTCCCACCAGTTGATCAGGTCAACGTCAAAAGCCGTACCGACGACATCAACATCTCCATCGTTGTCCATATCTACCGGAAACACAACTCTGGCATTGTGGAAGTTGGCACCAATCAGGTGTTCAATCCACGCAGTCCCGTTCCCTTCAAGATTCTCCCACCAACTGATATCGTCATCGTGGCTGGCAGCGGCCAGGACATCCAAGTCACCATCGCCATCGACATCTGATGCGACAACACCCGTTGCCCCAGAGAATGCAGAACCGATCAATCGCTCAGTCCACACGGTTCCGTCTCCAGAGTTGTTCTCGTGCCAAAGAACATTACCTAGATCAGTCTTCAGGATATCCACATCTCCATCATTATCCATGTCAGCGGCGTAGACACTGCGGGAATTGTATTCAGCGTCGACCACATGATCGATCCACACTTGTGCGTCGGTGGCGACGGTGAGGAAGAAAAGAATGTTGGCTAGTATCAGTGTTCTCATTCTTACCCCCAAGTGGGTAAAGTTGTATCCTTATCAATTGTTCTCAATAGTAACGCTATTTATTCCCTCAAGTCTGAAATCTCCCAAATATTCTGATAATAGCACATAGACTGCCTCGGAGAGAACGAGCTGAATATCGTGGCTGAAAAACAGCCCGGTGTAATAGCACACCGGGCTTTCAGGCAGTAATAGATTCGTAAATACGTTTCGCGACACTACTTCATCATCACAACTTTTTGCATCTCGCTGAACTGTCCAGGAACTTCCGCGCGGACGAAATACAGCCCACTCGCCAATCCTGAGGCATCAAAGACCAGACTATGCATACCGGCATTCAAATGCCCATCTGCCAAAGTCGTGACCTGCTGACCAAGCGTGTTGTATACGGCAACCGTCACCGGCGAGGATTCCGGCAGGTGAAGCGTTAACGTCGTCATCGCATTGAACGGATTCGGATATGCAGCGTCCAGCGCGAACGCTGACGGCACTTCAACCGTACTCGTTTCGCCAAATTGTTCCGCCAGACCGTAGCTGATCCATTCCGACGGATCGACCACATAGTCACCGGCAGTATTCGCTTCACCCTGCTTGACAAAAGTGAACGTATCCCCGATCAATGGATTGTTTATGCTCAGGCCGACATAGCCGTTAAACGTGTATTCACCCGGAATTGCATCGGCCGGGACATACAGTTGCAGGAAACGGTAGAGCACATCCATGAGTGGAGTATGAGTGAATCTGGTAAACGCGACCGGCTCAGATTCAACTCCACTGGGTGTGGTTACAGTAGCCCAGTATTTGACATTCTGGATTGTGTTTGGAAGCTGACTGATAAAGTGAATGTCATAACCAACTACACCGCCCGACTCACCAATGTTCGTTTCCATCCCAATCAGATCAAGAACTACCGGATCAGGATTTACCTGGTCCCGTTGAAGCAAAACGTCGTCAACACCGGCATAAAATCCCCAGTTATCCAAATCGTCATAAAAGAAACAGATGTCTGCATCCTGCTGGCCAGCCAGAGGACCTGTCATATCCAGCACGACATCAAAGTAGGTGCCCTCCTCCGTGTAATCGACGAAGGTGTTCCATGGTCCACCATTCAGCCTGTATTCCACATACAAGTGCTCTTGTATGTACTCCATGAAGAAATAGTCAAACGTTAACTCGACCAGACTGGTTTCGCTGAAGTCAAAATTGGGCATTATCAAGCGTTCCTGAAAGTGAGGACCATTGCCGGCACCATCAGAATCCACCCAACACAACGGGGTTGGAAAGTCGGTCTGGTATTGAAATGGTGCATCATCAACATGCCATGTATATGACGCAATATTTGCTTCGACAATCCAGCCATCCGGAAGCACGCCATCATTGAAATCTTCATTGATCACGAAGTTGACCTGATCATACCACGTGACGACGGATTCTGAGGTCAATTCCGATTCGCCATCGTCGTAAAACGCTGACACGGCATACGCGTATGTCCCTGTCTGCGGCAAGACGTCCACGAATTCTGTATCCCACACCATTTCGATCTGTTCACCGTTACGGTACAGGAAATAGAACACGAAATCGTCCAGCTCGTCACGGGACGCTTGCAAATCTTCCCATTCTTTCTGAATAGCATCCCAGTCAAGGTTCCAGTTTCGTCGCTCGTGGTCAGTTTCAGGCCAGTCGACCAGGTCGCGTGGACCGGAGATGCCGGCAATCGGTGGAGCGCTCCACGAGAGCGTAACGGTGCCGTCACCGTCATGGTTGGCGTTCAACCCGGAAGGCGGGTAGATCTGTGCGGAGGCTATTGAGGCGATCAACAACAGGCTGAAAATCAGGGCAACGGCTTTCATCACAGTTTCCTCGTCACAAGAGTTCATGGACGTTGCAGGCGGAGTGCTGGCAGATTGTCCTGACCAACACACAACGCGCAATCTAATCGCAACTGGAGGCTAAAGGTAGACGGAACCCCCAAATACTCAACTTTTCCGGGAGACAGTTGAACGACTGGACCGTGACTACCAATTCTGGGAACGGCTAAATGAACCTGTTGCACTGTGCATATCAAAGAAGGCTTTGACAGATCTGCTCCAGGAGTCGTAACCTCTGGTAGATTCAATAAATACAAGAAAACTGAGTATATCCGAGCTATACCAGCTATATTGAACCGAGACGTGTTTTATCTATTCTGCGAGGGGGATACGATGAGAAACCTTCTGTGGACTATTGTATTGTTGCTGTTGCCGGTGATTTCACTCGGGCAACTGGCTTGGAACGATCACGTCATCGATGGCGAAGCCGGCGATCCATACAACGGTGGACTCCCGACTATTCACGCGGTTGATTTGGATGGTGATGGAGACCAGGATGTGATTGGATATCCGTCATATGAACCTTTCCTCGGTAGATGGATTAACGTGGATGGTAGCGGCCTTGTCTGGGAGGAGACTGTTCTTCGATCAGGCTACAATGTTACCGAAGTCGTTGACGTGAACAACGACGGAATTATGGATATGGTTGGAATCAGCTATGCTACGCATCAAGCGTACTGGATGGAAGACATTAGTGCGCCTGCTGAAGATATCATATACCACATTATTCAACCACAATTCAGTGGTGTGCCATCTGTGAGCGCTGCCGACATCGACGGTGATGGGGACGTGGACGTGGTCGCTGGATCGGGCGATGATGAAGGATATGTGAAATGGTGGGAGAATGTTGACGGCGATGGGTTGACGTGGACTGAAACGATAATCGATCCCGCCATTGAAAATATCTCCCATGTGAACACAGCCGATGTTGATAATGATGGCGACATCGATGTGTTGGGGGCAGCTGATCACCCGGGACTGTTTGTCTGGTGGTCGAATGAGGATGGCCAGGGTGAAACTTGGACATTTCATTTACTTAGTGATGCATATAGCAGCAACAAACACATCACTTCAGCGGATCTTGATGGAGATGGGGACACAGATCTTCTGGGGGTGGACTACATTGATAACGGGGTTGTTTACTGGCTTCAGGAAGACGATGGGTCATGGTCTGAAGGGGTGCTGGATTTTGATATTAATGACAATTACCCAGGCTCGAGGGAAGTCGTTGCAGCAGACTTCGACGCAGACGGCGACATTGATGTTGTACAGGGATTGCAGTTTGATAACCGTATCCTGTTGTGGGAGAATGTGAATGGCGATGCGTCCGTGTGGGTGCCACATCAGGTCGGAGGCTCATACGAAGGTGTCTGGCCAGTTGACATTGCGGACATGAATGGTGATGGCGCGATGGATGTTTTGGCAGGAACACATGACGCGGGTCAGATGAAATGGTGGGAACAGCCCGTTGATCAGACCATAACGATCACGCCGGGTGTTACCGTAATCCCTCCTGGGGGTGGAACGCTGCAATACGCTTTGGAATTGACCAATGACACCCCAAACCGAATCAGAGGGCTTACCTATTGGACCGAACTCTTGCTTCCAGATGGTGAGCGATATGGCCCGCTGTTCACGAGGCCGTTCACCATGCCAGCAACGTTAAGCATGCTATTCTCCGGATTGGATCAGAACATTCCAGCGTTCGCACCGGAAGGCAACTACGCGTTCATCGCGAACGCCGGTTCAATGGATGAATTTCGCCTCACCGACACTTTCGGTTTCACCAAATTGGCCGTGGGCGGGCAGACAGATGCCATAACCAACTGGGACGCTTCCGGATCAATTGACATTGCTGCTGAAGAAATGGTCGAGCCTGTTGTACTGCCTATGGAATACGGCATGAGCACGGCCTACCCGAACCCGTTCAACCCAAGCACAACACTGAGTGTCAACCTGCCGGAGGCGGGTGAGTTGAATGTGTCCGTGTTCAACGTGACTGGCCAGCAGGTTGCGATACTGGCGAATGGGCAATATGCCGCCGGTTCGCACGTGATGAACTTTGATGCATCACGTCTATCAGGCGGGGTGTACTTCGTGCACGCATCCGCGAACGGCTGGTCGGAAGTGCAGAAGGTTGTACTGCTCAAATAGACTCCTTTCACTCTTGCCAACTACAATAGCCACAGCGACTTGCTGTGGCTTTTCACTCGGCAGAATTAACTAGTATTTCATGATTTCTCTTGTGACAACCCCGCAAACGGAACTAAACTGTAAGTTAGGACTTTAGTTTAAGATCCTAATACAGGAGGAGGGGGTCATGAGAACTCTCATCATCATCGCGAGCATCGCATGCCTGTGGTGTTCAGCAGTTGCTCAGGACAGCCTCGATGTCAGCCAAGTGGGTTCATTGTACGATATCTGGGATTTTTGCTGGGATGTTGAAGTTGTCGGCACTCACGCCTATGTGGCTGCGGGTCAGACCGGATTACGAATCGTCGATATCAGTGATCCATCTTCGCCGGATGAGGTTGGATATTACAACACGCCAGATTATTCACTAGGCGTCTGTATAACCGGTGGCTACGCGTACGTTGCCGACCGTGAGAGCGGACTGCGCGTGATCGACGTCAGTGATCCGTCCACACCCGTCGAGGTTGGCTTTCTTGATACGCCGGGCAATGCAAACGATGTTGAAGTATCGGGCTTTTACGCCTACGTCGCAGATTATACCGGCGGCTTGCGAGTGATCAATGTCGGCGATCCGTCCACACCTGTCGAAACCGGCTTCCTGTTAACACCGGGCAATGCATATGGCGTCACTGTGGTCGGCAGCTATGCCTATGTCGCTGCCTGGGATGCTGGATTACGCGTGATCAATATCAGCGATCCGTCCACACCCGTCGAGGTTGGCTTTCTTGATACGCCGGGATCTGCTCGTAGCGTCACTGTGGTCGGTAACTATGCGTACGTTGCGGATGACAATGCGGGAATGCGGGTGATCGATGTCAGCGATCCGTCAACACCTGTCGAGACCGGGTATTACGACACTATAGGCTACGCATATCACGTAGCGGTGGCAGGTAGCTACGCGTATTTGGCGTATGGTAGTTACGGCATGGATATAATCGATGTCAGTGATCCGTCTTCGCCCAACAATCTGGGATCCTACCTCACCGCGTCTAGCGCAAATGGCGTCGCAGTTGCAGGCACGTACGCTTATGTCGCGGCTAGCATCGCCGGCTTGCGCGTGATCAATATTGCTGATCCGTATCTCCCAATCGAAACCGGATTCTACGACACCCAAGGCACGATTTATGGCGTCGCGGTTGCTGGTAATTACGCGTACATCGCAGATTGGAGTGTTGGCGGCTTACGTGTGATTGATATCAGCAACCTATCCATGCCAACCGAGGTTGGTTTCTGCGATACTCCGGGCTATTCAAAGGGCGTCACGGTAGCAGGTAATTACGCCTACATCGCGGACGATGAGGATGGCCTACGCGTGATCGATGTCAGCAATCCGTCCGCCCCAACCGAGCTCGGCTTCTGTAGCACGCCGAGCTACGCGTTAAATGTCGCCGTTTCAGGCAATTACGCGTACGTCGCGGATTGGTCTGGCGGCTTGCGTGTGATTGACGTGAGTAATCCGTCCACACCCAATGAGGTTGGCTTTTTTGATACACCGGGATATGCCTATGACGTTGCAGTGGCTGGAAATTATGCATACGTCGCGGAGAACCTCTCAGGGTTGCGCGTGATTAATATCAGCAATCCGATTACCCCGACCGAGGTAGGCTTATGCGACACACCGGGTTATGCACGCGGGGTTACGGTGGCGGGCAACTATGCGTGCGTTGCGGATTTGACAGACGGTTTACGTGTGATTGACGTCAGCAATCCATCTACTCCCAGCGAGCTTAGTTTTCTCGATACGCCGGGCTATGCATGTGGCGTAGCAGTCGCGGGAAGCTTCGCGTATGTCGCTGATAGTGAATCCGGCCTTCGCGTAATTGATCTCACCACTCCAGCAATTCCGGTGGAAACAGGCTACTATAACAACAATGGTAACACCACGGCGGTGGCTGTCACGGGTGTGACCGCATATATCGCAGACTGGTTTTCCTTCCTGATTCTCGATTGCAGCGAGGCTGCTGGATGGGTAGAACCATTCGTCGAAGTGACCTTGACCGCAGCTGATCCGCTTATCGTACAACAGGGTGGTAGTTTCGTATATAGCGCTCACTTGGTAAGTACGTTGAACCCAATCTTCTTCCTCGATATCTGGACGACAGCGCTGCTACCGAGCGGTTTCGAATACGGTCCCATCTGGCAGATCGAGGATTTCCCCGTAGGTCCGAACACCGTGATCGATGTTCAGAATATCGTGCAGCTCATCCCGATCAATGCGCCGGTTGGGAACTATACCTATCGGATGTATTGCGGAGCTTATCCGTTCGAAATCATGGATCAGGATGAGTTTCCATTCGAGGTTATTGCAGGTCCACCAGCAAACTGCACTGGCGCATCAGGATGGACAGCGCGGGGGTATGAACAAGCTTTCGCTGGCTACGTTGATGGTAACGAAGATGGATCAGATCAGCCAGTTGACTATGCCATCAGCCGTGCTTATCCGAATCCGTTCAACCCAAGCACAACCCTCAGTGTCAACCTGCCGGAAGCGGCTGAACTGAATGTATCCATATTCAACATCACCGGCCAGCAGGTCGCCGAGCTGGCAAACGGTCAGTATTCAACCGGGTCGCACACGCTGAGCTTTGACGCATCAAATCTCGCGGGTGGTGTGTACTTCGTGTACGCGTCCGCGAACGGCTGGTCCAGTGTGCAGAAAGTCGTGCTTATCAAGTAATAGTTGTGAAGGGATGAACAAAGAAAGTCGCTAATAGCGACATGAACTCATTCAATCCGGCACAAATACATGTGCCGGATTTTTCAATTTTCTGGCGTAATTCCTAACATCTCGAATCAGTATCAGTTATCTTGATCGCATATATAATTGAATGAGGTGATGTATGTTTCGTTTATTCCTGAAACTGATGTTACTCGCACTCCTGATTTTGCCTGCCTCAGCATTCGCTCAGCCGGAAGTGGTCTGGACACGCGCATTCGGTGAGATCGGAAATAGCAACGCAATGGATATTGAGATCGTGGGAGATGGTATCGTGGTTACAGGTACCAAATCCATGTATGCGGACGCTCCACCCCTGCCCGCCCTGTGGCTGCTCAAGCTCGACTTTAACGGCAACACAATCTGGTCACGTGAGATCGGTGACATGACTGCCGAAAAGGGATATGGCCTCGCGAAAACGTCCGATGGTGGATTCGTTATCGCTGGTACCGACTGGCGTGCGGGAACGGGCTCGGCGTATCTCGTGCGCACAGACAGCTTGGGCCTGGTTCAGTGGGAACGCACATACCGCAGTGACTACCCCAGTTTTACACGCGATGTCGAAGTCACTCCGGATGGCGGCTATATCATCACCGGCTGGTTCGAGCATTTCAACGGGGCAACAATCGACTCTGCCGAGAATGTGTTCATCAGCAAAACCGATTCGCTGGGGCAAATTGAATGGTGGCAGACCTACGGTGGCTTGTTCGATGACGACGAAGCGTGGTCGATCGACGTGGCTGTCGATGGCTATGTGGTCGGTGGACGTACATGGTCCACCGGCGTAGGCATGCGCGACGCCATCCTCGCGAAAGTCGACCTGCAAGGTAACCTGCTGTGGTACACAACCCACGGCGGACAGTATAAAGACCACATCTACGAATTCCAGACGCTACCCGACGGCAGCGGTTTCATCGGTGCCGGTAAGACAGAATCGTTCGGCATGGGCCAGCTGACCATCGGCGATATCTGGCTGCTCCGTTTCGACGAGAACGGCGAGTTTCTCTGGCGATCCGTGATCGGAACACCACCTACAGAGTTCGGACGCAGTATCGACATTCTACCCAACGGTGACTATATCGTCACAGGACTCACAGGCACATTCGCAGAACAAAATCAGGTGTTCGTCGGACGGTCCGACCCGGACGGCAACTTCATCTGGACATACCATTTCGGCGGAATCGGGATGGATGACGCATGGTGCATCCGTCTTCTGCCAGACGGTGACTATGTCATCGGAGGCCTGACCGAATCCATGGGTAACGCGCCTCGCAGCATGCTCGTTCTGCGCCTCCACGAGAATCCGGAGCCGACTGACAACACGATTTTGCCCACCGTACACGCAATCGTTGGTTCACCGTTACAAGGTGTCGTCGCAGAACGAGTCACCGCCGCGCAGACCGCAGAATGGCAAACGCGACATGTAGTTATTGCGCGCTGATGAATGGCCCGGGTCTTCAGACCCGGGTTTCAAATCCCACCAGGAAAACCATGAAACCCGACCTGGCAGAGACCAAGTCGGGCAACCCAAACTTAAGACTTTGATTAGATGGGACCGTGAACTGCAACCCTGAGCTGAGAATAAAGAGTTGTGAGCAGGGCAAGAAAAATCCCGGATTCAATTGAATCCGGGATAGTCATTTCAGTCTTGGTCATCCCGACTTGCGAGCAAGTCGGGGCAAACATCTCATTCAGTCCTCGAGCGGCTGAATGTGTACCGTTCGCGGGCGACGCCCGGCTGTGGTGAATTCGACCACGCCATCCACTTTCGCGAACAGAGTGTCGTCGTTACCCTTACCGACGTTATTACCCGGATGGAACTTGGTGCCACGTTGACGGACGATGATCGAACCAGCCGTAACCGTTTCGCCACCATAACGTTTCACGCCAAGCATCTGAGGGTTGCTGTCGCGACCGTTACGCGATGAACCCATACCTTTTTTATGTGCCATTTCGGCCTCCACTATCATGTCCCGGGGAAACTTCTACGCCGGGGAAAACTCTGTGCCATCCGCGTTTGCAAGCAAACACGGCCCTACTTCCCCGGGTTCTCGAACCCGGGCTACAGCTTACGCCGGAACTTTCACCTTCTTGATCGAAATGCGGGTGAACTCCTCACGGGCGTTTCCACCCTTACGGAAGCCCTTGCGGCGCTTCTTCTTGAACACCCAAACCTTGTCACCACGGGGATGATCGACAACTTCCGCTTTCACGGATGCGCCCTCGACATACGGACCGCCGACACTCACTTTGCCATCCCAATTGGTCAGCAACAGCTTGTCCAGCGTAACCGATTCGCCTTGTTCCACCTTCAGACGAGGCACATCAAGCTCGGCCCCTTCTTCAATCCGGAACTGACGTCCCGCGATTTCTGCAATCGCGTAATTCATGGATATACCGCTCACGTTGTGTTTTTTACCAGAACTGCAAAGATATGTTCGGGGTTGTGCTGAGTCAACGAATACCGCGAGCTCTTCTCGAGAGTTTTGCCCCAGGCTCCACTCTTCTGCTTGAAGCTATCAAATGCATGTCTGCGCAACTTTAAGCTAGTGTCAAATCATGCCACATTTCACTTTATTCGGAGCGCAACAATCTCCAAATATCTTCTGTAAGGGCAACCTAACCATTAGTGCGTGCTAAAAAGAGAGTTCAGAGCCAATTATGCTGAATTTTGCATAATTAACATGTGTTTATGTTTCATTTTGCTTGAAGATTACAATCGAGATTCTTACTTTCAAACACTAAAACTCCGCAATGCCCCCCATTGCACATGCCTTCCTGATGCGGAGATTTCTTGATTACATATTCCATCCGGCGAGGGAGGATTGCATGAAGCTCCATCATATTTTCTGGATCATGGTTTTATGTTTATCTATGTTCGTACAACCAGTTCTGGCCGATCCCGTACCTACAACCATAGAAGATTTTTTCCTTCCCGGATCACAACCGCTGGAGTCCGGTGCTTTCCGCTCACCCAGTCAGTGCGACAACTGCCACGGCGGATATGATCAGGATGTCGAACCCGCATTCAACTGGAGCGGGTCGATGATGGCGCAGGCCATGCGTGATCCACTATACCTGGCCACGATGACCATCGCCAACCAGGACGCGCCGGAGTCAGGCGATCTGTGTCTGCGTTGCCACACGCCAGTCGGTTGGCTGGAGGGACGGTCGGAACCTACCGACGGTTCAGCTTTGGTTCCCGATGACTACGAAGGGATTCACTGCGCATTCTGCCATCGAACGATAAAACCTGCTGAAATTGGCGAAAATCCGTATCCGGATGATGCCGATTACACAAACAACACATACGCTGAGGATCAAGCTTATCTGGCAACGATCGTCTCAATTCCGCCTACGGATGGCAACGGGATGTTTGTTGCTGACGATCAGGAGGTTAAGCGCGGACCGTACCTCGAAACCGCCGCACGTCACTCGACACTGTATTCCCCTTATCACAGCGAGAGTGAGTTCTGCGGTACGTGCCACGATGTCAGCAACCCGGTGTTTGACCACGCTGGCGGACGCGACTACGTCCCGAACGCGTTCGGCCAGCCGGCGGAAAACTTCGACACTTACGCTTTATTCCCCGTTGAACGAACATACAGCGAATGGTTGAATTCTGACTACAACAGCCCGGCCGGTATTTATGCACCTCAGTTCGGCGGTAACCTTGACTATGTGTCCTCATGTCAAGACTGCCACATGCGCGATGTTACCGGGTATGGCGCACAGCAGAATGATGTTCCATTACGTGAAGATTTGCCGCTGCATGACATGACGGGCGGAAACACTTTCGTTCCGTTGACAATTGACGACGCGTTTCCGGACCAGACGGATTCCACGGCGTTGCTGGCCGGAGTTGCTCGTGCAACTCAAATGCTACAGCTCGCCGCAACAATGACCACCGAAGTCGAGGAACAGGTCGATGGTTACCTGTTGCATGTAAACGTGACCAACGAAACCGGTCACAAGCTGCCGTCCGGATATCCGGAAGGACGACGGATCTGGCTGCAAGTCCGTGGCTATGATGAATACGGGCAGCAGATTTATGTGTCCGGCGACTATGTCGATGCAACCGCCGAGCTGATTCACGACGACGAAATAAAGGTCTACGAGATCAAGCCGGGCGTCTCAACGGGTCTGAGTCCTGTTGTCAATATCCCGGCGGGTCCGAGCTTCCATTTCGTACTCAACGATACCATTTACAAAGACAACCGCATCCCGCCGCGCGGTTTCACCAACGCGAACTTCGAAGCGATTGGTTCTCCGGTTGTTGACCATACTTATGCGGACGGTCAATACTGGGATGTCACCGACTACCTGCTGCCGGCTGAAGTGTATGTCGTCGAGACCAAGCTGTTCTACCAGACGACGAGCAAGGAGTACATCGAGTTTCTGCTCAACGAAAACGTGACTGACGACTGGGGCACACGCATGTACACGTACTGGACCGATCACGGCATGTCCGCACCGGTCACGATGCAGAGTGTGGTCGATACGATCCAGGTTGGTGGTCCGCCGGAACAGTTGATTGTCACTCTGACTCCGCACGATGCACCGATTATTCTGCCGCCCGAAGGCGGGCCGATTGTGTTTGACGCGGTCATCGACAACCAGACCAATGATGTGCTCGACCTGGACGCGTGGACCGAAGCGATCCTGCCCAACGGCGCACCATACGGCCCGCTGCTACAGGCACCACCACTGCAGCTCCAACCCGGTCAGATCTTCACCGCGAACAACCTGCAACAGACTGTACCAGCCAACGCTCCTGCGGGAACGTACGAGTATCGTGCATATGCCGACGATGTACTCGGCGAACACAACGGCATGGGATCGTTCACCTTTGAAAAACAAGCGGGTGCTGTTGTCACCGGTGTCGAAGACTGGGCCTTCACCGGATGGCCGGAGCATGAGGCTGGCCTAGCCAGCCGAGCGACGCAGGAGTCAGGATTGGCGCTGAGTTCGCAGCCGAACCCGTTCAACGGCCTGACAACCGTCAATCTACAACTCGACAAGACATCAACCATGCGGGTGCATGTGTACAACGTGCTCGGCAAACGTGTTGCTACTCTGGCTGACGGTCGCTTGCCCGCAGGTCGTCACAGCTTCAGCGTGGACGCTTCCAACTGGGCAAGCGGCATTTACATGCTGCAGGTAGTGCGAGATGGACATGCGCCGATGCATCACAAGATGCTGTTGATGAAGTAAAAGAAGTCCTGAGTCCTGAGTCTTGAGGCTTGAGTCTTGAGTCTTGAGATTTGAGCAGAAGCTCTTACCACGGACTTTAGTCCGTGGTAACAGTGTGATGACAAACCTTGTTACGCGGTGTGTCATTCAGAACGTAACGCAGTGAAGTGATGAAGATCCAGCTGAAGAAAGGTTGCTATTTGTGATAAATCAATGGTTTAGTACGATCTTCTTCCCTTCGGTCAGAACGACGCGTTTCGCATCTTCAGACGTAGATTTCGACTGTTGCCACTTTGTCACAGTCTTTACCACGGACTTTAGTCCGTGGTAAATTGAACGACATAAACCGGGGACACCTTCTTCTAAAAGTGTTCCCGCATGTTTTTCATCAATTTGACGCCCGGCCATATTGCCGGGCGTTTCCATGTTCAGTATCACATGCAGCAGGTTATGATTGTATCTTGATAATATGAACCTTCGTTTCCTGTATATCGTCCTGCTCGCCACGTTAACCATCAGCGGCTGCGGACTGTTCGACACCCGTGATCCCGACAACCCGGCCGGATCGCAAGCGTCCGATGGTCTCGCGCTCAATGCAGCAGAAGCGCTGGACCAGCTAGAGACCGCGATCGCGTTGCACGATCCGTCCCTGTATATGGCTGCGATCAGCGAAGACTTTAGCTTTGCAGCGACACTGTCAGCGTTTCCCGACGATCCATTGTTTTTCGAAACGTGGAGTTGGGCACGCGAGGATGTGTTCATCCGTTCTCTGCTTGCCCAATCATTGATTCCACCCGATTCAACCGCTGAACTCATCTTCACTGCAATTGAGGAAGTGTCGTTTGCTGATTCCGCTGTGTACCGTGAGAGCTATCAACTGGTGATTGGACCGGTGGATTCCGACCTGCCGACCGTATACGAAGGCCTTGCCGACCTGACGCTTAAACGCGAAGAGGACGGCGGCTGGCGAGTTGTCCGCTGGATCGATGATGCCGGGGGTGAATATCCCGCGATCAGCCAACTCCGCGCGGCGCTGTAGCGTTTAATTGGGGACAGACTCTGGTTGATGGTAATCAGTTGATGCCCGCGCAAGCTGTGCTGGCGCGGACGGCCGAAACTTGAATCCTTGGGATGAGCCGCGGTAGCGAAGCTACCGGGGACATTTTATGGACAAAGTATCCCCTGGTCCGCTTACCATCACACGGATTCATCGAGAGCCCCTGTAACTATTCATCCTAACACGTGTCGTATGAGCAGAAACGGGTCAGGAGGAAGATATGAAGCGTGCTATTTGGGCTGGTTTGGCGTTGATGTTTCTGTTTGTCGTAGTTATCACTGGCTTGGCAAGGCCGAAACTGATCCAGATTCCAGACTCAGAGATTCTGCTCGTCGATTCTGACGATGACATTCTGATGGTGGACTGCGAGGACGATATCCTGCTTGAGGATTGCCCGAAGTGCGATGGTCACGGAGAAAAGGTTCGCGGAGTGGAAATAATTGACTGCGAACATCTGTGGGAGCCATGGATCAAAGTCAACGGTGATCTAGACAATGGATATGTCAACGTGGGAGATATCGACATAAGCACGTGGACCCTGCCACCAATGCCGGACTTGCCTCCATTACCACCAGCCGTTGATGCATCTTACTTCAACCAGAACGGACCCATTTCAGCCGAACGATTTTACGATGCACGGGACTACTATCGGCAAGCGTTATACGAACAAGGTACACACCGCTGGGGTGAGTTCCTGACCAATGGACGACATGACTTCCAGCGCCCATCGGACCCGAGTGGAGAACCGCGACGCGACGGCCGAGCAGATCCAGAACTTCTGCCTCTACCCGAGTGGGATGTGGGAGCGCGAAAGTAATCGAGACCTGTTCGTTGAACGGGTTCGGCCAGATATGAACCATGAATGGATCGTCCGCAACAGCGGGCGATCCATTTACGTATACACCGGAGAAATCTGTCACGAACGCCCACACCTCTTCTGAATACGTCCCCGGCGTGTTTGTATCCCGCGCGTAAACCCGCCAGAAATACAACTCATCGTCAGCAAACTCGCTGGCAGGCAGCGCTATGGACGTATCCGGACCAACCTCATAAAACACACTAGACGGGAAGTCCGACTCAGTATCGACTTCCAGGTCAAAGATCACAATCGGATCAATGGAATCAGGGTTTGTCGTCGATTGCCAGACGAAACGGACGCTGTCCTCACTGACAAATTCACCATCTACAGGTGAGATCAGGTGGAACGGTTCCGGTGGAAGCGCGAATGTTCCCTGACCACGGACAGTAAGCCCGCTGGTACCGAGCATGTTTGCAATCCCGAAATCAAGACTGTCCTGCCAATTGCCAGTTAACAGCGGCTCAAATTCGATCGTTAAATCTACCTGCTCACCAACGCCAAGGATCAACGGAAGCTGTGGCGATACCACGCTGAACGGTCCATCATCGAGCCAATTCCATTCATCAATTCCAATTGGTTCAGATCCGATTCCAAACAACCGCTCGGTCCATGTTCGCGATGTGCCGATTGGAACGTTACCGAAATCATGAAAATTGTCTTCCATGTAAGCAATTGGGCCTTCCTCACCGCCAGGTATTTCTGTCAGCTCCAATTCAAAACTGCAGACATAATCGTTGACAGTGGAGCCGTCGCCATCCGCTCCCATGCCCGTAGAGAATGCGGTCACGGTGCCGGTTCCAACAGGCGGTGATATCCAACGGATATTCCACATTCCGAACGGATTACCTGGCATTACGCCCGCTGCAGATTGTCCGACATAATCAGGTTGGGGGTACGAATTTTCAGACACCAGCGTGTGGTCGTAATTGCCAGAAGCGGGGATAAAGAAACCCGCCGAGTGATTCGCAGCATCAAGAACAGTCATCTGAAATCCCCAATGCTCAAGCCCGGTGTGGCCCATTACGACGGGGACAGTATACGGTGTACTTGGTTCATAGCTGGTGAACGGAAATCCGAGAATGATCCCACCGATCCCACTGTCCAAGTCGAAGCTGTCATGGCAGAGAACGCAGGTGTTCATTGCAGGTGGATCGCCGGCATGACCGTCCGGCGGACCGTCTGACCAGGCATTCACGAATTGTGGGGCGAACAGCAAGGGTATCAGCAGAATGAGTGTCAACAATGCTCTCAACAGAGACTCCAGGCGAACCGTCTTCTAACTACTGCGTATCCTAAAGTAGTGTGCGTTATTCTTCATGACAAATCTATGCGTTACCTGCACGAGTACGGCACACATGAGAGCCTTGCCCAAGCGTGACAGCAGACTGATATTACTAGTCTTATTCATTTTGCCGAGGAAATCCCAGTGAGCGACCTGTACAAGGCCGATCCGAGCGTCCAGATCAACATGCGCGCCCATCAGATCATCTCCGGAATGGTGCTGCTACTCGCACTGATTCTCTACTTCAGTACAATGGCACCAACGACATCCTTCTGGGATTGCGGTGAATTTATTGCCAGCTCCTATTCCATGGGTGTTCCGCACCCGCCGGGAGCACCGTTCTATCTAATTCTCGGTCGTGTGTTCAGCCTGTTCATGCCGCTGCCCGACATCGGGATGCGGGTGAACTCATTGTCCGTTATCCTCAGCGCGATGACAGTACTGTTGACCTACCTGATAGTCGTACGACTGGTGCGCCGCTGGCGCGGACCTGAACACTCCCTCGCCGATAAATGGGTGCTCTACGGTGCGGGTGTAACCTCCGCACTCGCATTCGCGTTCAGCCACAGCTTTTGGTTCAACGCTGTAGAAGCGGAAGTGTACGGCATCTCGATGTTCTTCACCGCACTGGTCGTCTGGCTGGCGGTGCGCTGGATGGACTTCAACGAAAATTTCTCTGCGACTAAATACCTGCTGTTGATCTCGTATTTCGTCGGAGTGGCGATCGGGATTCACCTGCTGAATGTGCTGGCACTTTGCCCGATCATCATGTTGATCTATTTCCAGAAGTATCAGTTCACGTGGAAGGGATTTTTCATCGCAATGACCATTTCGATGGCTGCGATTCTAGTCGTGTATCCTGGTGTGGTTGCTGGTGTACCAAAGCTGCTCGGCGCGAATATCCTGATGCAGATTGCGGTCGTCGCTGGGATTCTTGGTGGAACGATCTGGGCGATCCGCAAACGCCGGAACCTGATGGCGATCATGCTCGCCAGCCTTGTGCTCGTGTTGATCGGATACTCCACATATTCCATCATCTACATCCGTTCGAACTTGAACCCGGTGATTAACGAAAACCAGCCGGACACTGTAGAACGCCTGATCAGTTACTTGAACCGCGAACAGTACGGCGCAGTCGGTCCGATAGCATTGGAACAATATTCTGCCAGCTCGATTCGCCGTCTGCAAGACAGTGGCGCCGCGATGATCCCACTCGGTGGTGGAAATGTGCTGCGGCTGCACATCCTCGAACGGGCGGCCCCACTCTGGGACTACCAGATTAACCAGATGTATATCAGATATCTCTCGTGGCAATACTTCATCAGCGAGGAGGGGAAACCGTTGATCTTCCCGTTCCTCTTCGGACTACTCGGGATGATCTGGCATTTCTGGCGAGATCCGAAACGCGCGTTCAGCGTCAGTCTCTTGTTCCTGATGACCGGTTTGGCGATTGTCTTTTACTTGAATCAGGATAACCCACAGCCGCGTGAACGAGACTATGCATACGTCGGTTCGTTCTTCGCGTTCGCACTATGGATCGGGATGGGTGTGCCGGCCTTCTTCGAATTCATCGAGGACATGGTTCGCAACCGTAGTGATGGCTTCAAAAAGGGAGTTGCCTACGCGGTGGTGATCCTAAGCGTAATTATTGTACCGCTGAACATGGCCATTGCCAACCTCGATTCACACAGTCGTGCAGACAACTTCGTCGCTTGGGATTACAGCCGCAATATGCTGGAAACAGCTGAACAAGATGGCATCATCTTCACCAACGGCGACAATGACACTTTCCCACTATGGTATCTGCAGGTAGTGGAAGGCATTCGTACAGATGTCCGCGTCGTCAACCTAAGCCTGCTTAACACCAACTGGTACATCAAACAACTGCGGGACGAGGAACCCAAGGTTCCCATATCGTTATCTGATCGCCAGATCGACGAACGGTTGACTGGCATTTCGGATGAAGCTCTGCTTTCACGTTACTGGCCGCCAGATGTGCAGCAATGGAGCATGCGTACGGAACGCGGAGATACCATGAGCTGGCGAGTACCGGCGACCATGCATATCCCGACCGGCATGCCCGGCGAAGAACCCGGAGCTCCCAATTTCCTGCGTGTCCAGGACATCATGATCCTGCACATTCTTGAGCAGAATCGCTGGCAACGACCGATCTATTTTGCGGTCACTGTGTCAAACAGCAATCTCATCGGGCTCGATTCGTTCATGACAATGGAAGGGCTGCTCTTCAAGGTCCATGACGACGAAGTGCCTGAGATTGACGAACCGTTATTGCGCGAAAATCTGTTTGAGACGTATGCGTCGAACTACCGAAACCTGGACAATCCAGACGTTTACTATTTCGATAACGTGATCAAATTGCTACAGAATTACCGCAGCGGTTTCCTGCAACTTGTGTACTCATACTATCGACAGGCTGATCGCGGCGCGGTGCAGGTGCCGAGCGGTGTTCCGGACGAACAGTGGGACAACCGGTTTGAGGAGTTGACACCGTCCGAAAAAGCGCTTCACACCCTGCGCAAGATGGACGAAGTGATCACCCTGGACGCTGTTCCACAGACTAACCGTGATGTCGCGTTGCAAATCGGACGTATCTACTACGAACTCGGCGACAGTACGAACGGGATGATGTATTTCGAGCATGCGCTCGACTTGTTCGGTGATGATATTACTGCGATGCTCCAAGTTGCATACTACATCGGAGAGTATTCGGGCAAGCCGGACCGTGCAGCGGAAATTGTCCGCGAAGCCCTCGACAAGCAGAGCACAGTCGAAATACAGTTTGGTGCTGCGGCAATTTTTGAACGGCTGGAACTGTATGATGAACTACGAGAAATCCTGATATCACTGCGTGACGATCGCAATCTGAGTGTTCAGGACAGGCTCGACCTCGGCACCTTCTATTTCACCTTGAAAGAGTGGGGCGAGGCGGCACAGCTCTACGAAGAGCTGGCATCTGAATTCCCCGAGAACGGTGAGGTATTCGGTAGTTTGTTGACCGCTTACCAGCAGGCCGGCGACTCTGCAAATGTGCAGAACGTGCTCGAACGCTGGCTGGCACGCAACCCGCAGGATTCAGAAGCCGTTCGCATGTTGCAGGAGTGGGGAGGGGCTGTTCCGGAAGGAATTACAATCTCGGACGCTCCTGGACAGGATCACTAAAGAAACAAGCCATACGTGAGAGATAAATCATACGCGGCACTAATGAAGGCAGCATTTTATTTCATGTTGCCAATTGTGTCATTCTGATTGAAGCGCATCGAAGTGAGGAAGATCCAGTTTTATGAGGATGGATTCGCTGATATAGATATGGTTAACCTGGACCTTCTGAATCCGGCGGCTGCCGGATTCAGAATGACGTCCCGCACTCAGTAACGATTCACCTATGCAGATCACTGTCATCATACCACACCTGCGCGGTCATGAAATCCTGCTCGATTCGCTAGGCGACCTCGAACAGGAACGAAAACGTCTGCACCGTCGCGGCATTGTCCTGAAAGTGCTCGTTGTCGATAACGCATCCACCGACGGATCCGTTCGAACCGCGAGAGAAAGGTATCCGTGGATCCACATTCTGCGTCTCGCTCGCAATCACGGCTACGCAGGAGGATGCAACCGCGGAATACAGGCATCTAACGGCGAGTGGGTGTGGCTGCTGAACGATGACGTTCGGTTGAAGCCGGGAGTTGTCGAAGCGATGCTCGAAATCGCGTTGTCTGACGACAAGATCGCTGCAGTCCAGCCAAAAATCCTCTCGTACCAGGATAATGACACCTTTGATTACGCAGGCGGGGCAGGCGGTTTGATCGACCGTTTCGGCTATCCGTTCGCTTATGGACGGATCGGTGGCGACATGGAAAAAGACACCGGTCAGTATGAACAACCCCGCGAAATATTCTGGGCATCAGGTACAGCTTGCCTGTGGCGACGTAGCGCATTGGATGACATCGGTTTGCTGGACGAAGATTATTTCGCCCATCAGGAAGAAATTGATCTGTCGTGGCGTGCCTGGCTGATGGGCCACAAAATTGTGTCTGCTCCCCATGGTCTCGTTTTCCACCGCGGAGGTGCGACATTGTCCTACCAGTCATGGCGCAAAATGTACCTCAATCACCGAAACAGTCTGGTAACTGTACTCAAGAACATTGACAGGTCAGATTTGGTGGGAGTCCTCATCGCGAGGCTTGTGCTCGACCACGGGATAGGGGTAATTGAGGCTCTAAGGGGCCACCCGGGACGGTTTGCCGCGGTGCTCGCAGCATGGCGAGATTTTATCCGAACATTTCGTAGAGACCTCAAAAAACGTAACAAAATACAGCGATTGCGCCGATTGCGCAGACGAGATCTCGCACACGTTATATATCCTGGCTCCATTTTGTTCGCATATGCGCGCGGTGTCAGGAAGGTCACTCAATTGGTTGCAAATCCTGCAACTGAAACCTAACTTGAGCGAACTTCAAGAGTTGCCCCGGGGAGGCGCCGGCGGGGCTGAGGGGATTATTATCCTTACATCGATGGCGCTGCGGATGATTGGGAGGCGATCCAGTATGAAGGGTCATGGACTGCTGGCGGGGATGATCATTGGGCTGCTCATGCTCGCGAGCCTGGCGACAGCACAGGATGTTTCGATCTTTGAAACCGAATCAAGTGCACGTGTGCACAAATTCGGGATCCAGGTTACGGGCAGTGGCGGAATGTTCGCCATGGACGACATCAACAACTACTACCTCACGCCGGATGACGAAGTCCAGCGAGGGAGTTACACCGAAGCCCAATTTGGCGTCGGAGGCGGGATTGCAGTTTTGTTTCGCAGTCATGACCGTTTTCGCTGGCATGTGGGATACAACTATCTCGGCAAAGATTCTTTCGAAGGAAATCTTTCGAAAGATGGAGTTAGTTCAATCAACGAGCACGCTGCTTCGGGTAGTGAATTCTACGTCGCAGGGTACTATCTGTATCCGTTCAGCGACGAATTCCACATGTTTTTCGGCGGTGGTGTAAGTATCGTGAATGCAACAGTTGACAGAATCACCTCGATTGCTGACTACGGTCCGGCAGTTTACGATGCCAGCGGTAGCGCATTCGGTGCCCAGCTAGGTTTAGGCGCTGAATTCACGGTTACTCAAAACCTTGGTATTGTCGGATTGGTCGGCTTCCGTCTCGCTAATGTGGGAACGCTCACGTATGTAGATGTGAACGGCACACTCGACGAGGATGGCAACCTGCCTACTGAAGACTATGTATGGGATGCCGGAAACAACAATGCCCGTAAGATCGCTGCTGACTTCACCGGCGCGTATGGGGAACTCGGATTGCGTTACTACTTTGATGCGGCAACCGGCTGGTACCATCCATAATCAGGTTAGATGACGACTTCAAACGCCCTCGTTTCTCGAGGGCGTTTTTGTTTTCGCACGGTTTTGGAGATAGGTTATTGTACAGGGTATCGGTTGGGTGCCCCCGTAGGCTTGTCCGCCGAGGCGGGCTTTGCCGGCAGGGATAAACCACTATTAACTATGCTAGTTCATTCCGACTTGCGACCAAGTCGAAGCAAACCTTGTTATCCGCGTTGGCATAGCCAACACGGGCAAGAAATCCAGAGCACCGTTTCAAGACCTGAGAGTTGATTCATGAAACGTACCACTGCCACACTATTCGTCCTACTCATCATGATCCTGATAGTCACATCGCTCGGTTGCAGTGTTTTCAAGAAACCAGCAGCGGAAGGCGACGCTATGCTTGGCGTTGCAGTTGACGGATCGCTGGCAAATCTGGTGCAACCCATAATTGATGATATTTTCGGTGACACCATCGAGACACCCGCCCCTGAATCGCGCTACTTCCTGCGATATTCTGGCGAAGATTCGCTCGGCTATATCAGCCTCTGGCAGAACGTTGTTCTGATCGGTGCGCTCGATCAATCCGACGCGATCAGCGAACGAGTGGCACGTATGCTCAACAACGAAGCTACGCAGGGTGTGATGGATGGCGATTTGCGCGTGTTTCGGCAAAAAGATGTATGGGTTCGTGGGCAAACAGTCGTTGTCGCCGTTGCGCCGACGGTTGACGAGCTGCTGACCTGGCTTAATGAGAACGGCGAGGTGATGGACGACCTGATCTCCGAAGACCGGGATGCCCGAATGAAACGGGCCATGTATTCACAGTACGAACAGGATGATCTGGCCGATAGTCTGCGCAATGCACACGGTTGGTCGATACGCATTCCGCATGACTATAATTTTACCGGTTCAAACACGGACCCGGCATACGCTCGACTGCGCCGACATTATCCTGACCGTTTCGTCACTGTCGCCTGGAAACCGGGTGACGCAGAAATCATGTGCGCAGACTTGTTGATCGAATGGCGCGATGAACTCGGATTGACGTATCCCGACAGTTCACGTTGCAACCCGATCATCCTTGACACGATGTGGACAACGCTCGGAGGCGTAGATGCGTTGAAGGCGCACGGCTTGTGGGAAACATACGGTCCTTTGGGTGGGGGACCGTTTGTTACCTACTTGCTGCACAAAGAAGGAACACTCTATCTCGTAGACGGAAAGGTGTTTGCACCGGATCGCCAAAAAGAACCAACCATTAGGCATCTCGAGGTTGTTTTGAACACATTCCAGCCATGAGAGCCCAAAAGGTAACTGAGAGTTGAAAAACGTCCCCCCGCTTGCCAGCAAGCGGGGTTTATCTTACCCTTTAAGTTCTAGCTTGTTATGATTCGAGAATTGTCGGTTTTTTCACCAAAGGGATGCGGGAGTTATGCCGAAAGTAGCTGTGATGATGGGTAGCGCGAGCGATCGCGAAGTCGTTGAACGCGCACTGCCAGTGCTCGATTGGTTCGGAATCGGACACGAAGTCAAAATCCTCAGTGCTCACCGTAACGCTGCCGAAGTGAGCGAATACTGTGCAAATCTGGAGACGAACGGATTTCAGGTTGTTATAGCCGCCGCAGGAATGGCGAACCATCTGTCCGGAACCGTCGCAGCAAAAACCAATTTACCGGTGATCGGTGTTCCGTTGGCGGGCGGGTTGATGGACGGTCTCGATTCGTTATTGTCAACCGTCCAGATGCCGGGCGGAGTTCCTGTCGCGACGGTCGCGGTCGGAAAAGCCGGCGCGACCAACGCCGGCGTGCTCGCGGCGCGAATTCTCGCCTTGCAGGATGAAGCAATCGCAGCGAAACTGCGCGATTTTGCAGCTAACGGGTTCAAACTGCCGAAATAGATGAAACGTATCCTTGTCACCGGTTGCCACGGCCTGCTCGGTCAGAAGCTCGTCGAGATGCTGAAGCCAGACATCTACGAGCTTCATGGTGTAGATATCCACCGCGAAAGCTGGTTCCCAACGCGGCGAAACTACACTTATCACCAGCTCGATCTGGTGGAACGAAGCAAGGTGCTGGATCTGGTGCAGAATATCCGTCCGCACGCCATCGTTAATACGGCTGCCATGACGCACGTTGACGCTTGCGAGGTTGAACGGGAACGGTGCTGGAGCATCAACTGCTCAGCCGTCAAATCCCTGGTCGATGGTGCGAGACGTATCGGATCGCATGTGATCCAGATTTCCAGCGACTATGTGTTCGACGGTCAAGCGGGCCCGTACAGCGAACTCGACCGTCCCAATCCGATCAGCTATTACGGCAAGAGCAAGCACGCCTCGGAAAATGCAATCCTCGGCGGCGGGATCGAAGGCACGATCCTGCGGACAGTAGTTTTGTACGGTCACGGTAGGAACCTCAAACCGAGCTTTGTTGCCTGGTTGGTGAACCGTTTGCGTAACCGGAAAGATGTCAAAATCGTTACCGATCAGATTTCCAATACAACGCTGGTGGATGATCTGGCAGAAGCAATCCGCCGGACAATTGACACGGGCAAAACCGGCGTCTACCATGCGGCCGGAAAAGAGATACTGAGCCGTTTCGAGTTCTCGATGCAGGTGGCGAAAGCGTACGGACTCAGCGACATCTACATTCAGCCGACACTGACCCAGTTACTTGGGCAAACTGCTGCACGACCGCTGCAGGGCGGTTTGCTGATTGACAAGGCTGAACGCGATTTGGAAATGACATTCAGAACAGTAGAAGAGCAACTCATCCTATTCCGCGAACAGGAAGCAATGTTGAACTGATGGCTAA
>CAZKGR010000008.1:107447-124536 GCA_964552465.1 uncultured bacterium | reverse complement strand
CTTTATCCTAGTTACTTACTACTCTGTACTTTCTACTTAGTACTTTGTGCTTAGTACTTCCTACTGAATCTGAATCGGCATGCCCATCATCGGCCAGATCCAGGCGATGAACACGCCCATCACGATCACTAATATCACGCTCGCCGGAATCCCCGCCTTGAAGAATTCGCCCGAGGTGAACTGGCCGGATTCATAAGCGATCGCGTTCGGCGCTGCACCCACCAGGAACAGGAATGGCATCCCCGCCGCGACCAGGCTACCGAAGAAGACCACTTCCGGCGTAACATTCATGTACGGCGCAATCACTAACGCCACCGGCAACACAATCGCAATCGCCGCAACGTTCATGATCAAGTTGGTCATGATCATGACAAAAGTCGCAATGCCAAGCACAAAAACAAACCAGTGCGCATTTTCAAGTAACATGATGAACTGGACCGCGATCCACTCCGCTGCACCTGTCTGCCACAAGCAGAAACCAATGCTCATCGCACCACCGAACAGCAGGATGATGTTCCACGGAATCTCTTCCAGATCCTTCAGGTTTAAGATCTTGAAAAGGAAGAACAGCACGGTCGTGATCAGAATGATCGCGCTCTTGCTGAATGGTGCCAACGCCGGGACAAATGACCGTGCACTGAGGAACACAATCACGCCGACAACCAGCACAATCGCCGTCCATTCGTTCCGTTTCATCGGTCCAAGGCTGTGGTACAGCCGTTGCGCACGGTCACGCAAACCTGGGATAACTGCCTTCTCCGGCTTGAACATGATGGTGATATAAACCCAGAGCAGAATCGTCATCGCGACACCAACCGGGAACATATATAGCGAGTACTCAAAGAAGCTGATCTCACGTCCCACGATGTCCATGAAGAACCCAATTCCCACGGCACCGCGTGCTGCACCGAGCAGGGTGATAATCGATCCGGCTCCGGCAACGAACGCCATCCCGATGAACAATCCCTTACCGAACCTCGTTGGTACGGTCGAAGTTGAATACATCGAATAGATGGCACGCATCAGCGGATACATTGCTGCCGCGACGGCAGTATGGGCCATGATTAACGTCATTGCAGACGTCATCACAAAAACACCAAGCAGGATATAGCGCGTCTGCTCGCCGACCACAACGAGCATACGGTATGCCATCCGCTGAGTCAGACCCGTCTTCGAGAAAACCTTGCCGATGACCAGCGAACCAAAGATAAACCACACCGATGGGTCGAAGAAATCAGTAAATGCAACCCGTGGATCACGAATCAGGAACATCGCTTGAAAGACAGCAATCGCAATCGAGGTGACACCAATTGGTACCACTTCAAACACCCACCAACAGGCAGCCAACAGGAATAACCCTATCGCTGCTTTCCCCTCACGACTGAGGTCAAACACCTGGCCGTCAGGATCGACAGCACCCGGCCATGTCGGAGACAAATAGACCACAATGAACAACAACAAGCCTACAAGGATGAAGGTTAATCGTCTGACATCCAGACGATCCAGAGGTTTGGCTAATGTGATGTCTTCAGGTTTTTCTGGAAGAGCTGCGGGATGATGTTCAAGATCGCCTGGCAGCTTGGCTTCCGGATGGCCGGTTATTTCGAGTGTCTGATGTTTGTCCTTCGGGTGCTTGGTCACACTCCCCCCTTTTGGAGGTTTGGAACATCTGTGATGAGAAGATTCTGCCTACAAAACCAGCTTGGCGACTGAGTGCAGTACGTCAAGTGATCGCACAACTCCAGCGATTTTGCTATCCTTCATCACCGGCAGCATGTATACATTATGCACCACAAGTTCCTGGACAACCTTCAGCAATGTATCATCATGATTAACGCTGTGAACAATTGGATGCATGATCGAACTGACAGGATGGTCAGCCAGCTCCTTGATCTCATCTTCCTGAGTTTCAAACACCTCACTCAAATGAGGATCAACATGGATGTCGTACGCTTCACGAATCTCCTTGTCGGTATCCTCAAGCATATACTGAGGCAGAAGACCATGAAGAATGTCTCTTCGACGAACAAAGCCCATCAATCGGTACGTTTCATCGAAGACAAGAATCACACGTGGGATGGATCGCCGACCATTACTCTCAATCTCTGCTGATTCCATCTCCGCAATCGCCTGCCGAATGGTGAACCAATAGGGAATATGTGGGTAGAGATCCAGGGGTACCATGATATCCCCGGCGTGCATGTGTTCCATGTTTGAACCCTCAAATATCCGATGACAATTCGTTTGTCAATCGTTTGAATCGCGATCCCTCTTCGCCTTCATCGCACGGTCCAAGGTCGTCAGGATCTGCTCTTTTCTGAATGGTTTGTGAATGTAATCGAAAACACCCAGTTTCTTTGCCTGCTCCGAAGTCTCATAATCTCCGAACGCTGTGATCAAGATTACCAACTCACCACGGTTACGTTCGTTCACGAGACGCAAAATATCAAGTCCATCCAACTTCGGCATACTGAGATCGGTGATGACTACATCAAATCGCGTCTTTTCCAGAAGATCAGGAACTTCCAGCGCAGTGTTAGTCGTGATGATCTCGTAAGACGTTTTTTCCTTGATGATGCGCTGTAGAAGCACGAGCATGTCAGGCTCGTCATCCACTGCTAAAATACGCTGGCTCATGATGCCGCCTCCGGGTTGAACTCAGCGTCATAGACGGGAATTCGAATCTTAAACACAGTACCGCTTACCTTGTCTGGATCATCTTCAGATGTGTGACTGTCAAAGTCAATCGTTCCACCCCATTTTTTCACCAATCCATAACACAGAGATAAGCCCAATCCGGTACCTTCCCCAAACTCTTTCGTAGTGAAAAACGGGTCGAACACACTCGTCCGGATTTCAGCTGGGATTCCTTTCCCCGTGTCCGTTACTCGCAATTCCACCCAACTATCATCTATTTGAGAGGCACATATCCTGACAACACCCGTACTGCTGTTTATTGCCGCGACTGCATTGTTGATCAAATTTAATAATACCTGCTGGATTTCTCGTGGATCAGCGTTAACCTGCGGTAAATCTGAAGCGACATCCGTTTCCAGTTCAACTTTCTTGGCGATCCGGGTCTGGCTCACGAAATCGGTAAGCGTCGTTACACTCTCGTGCAGATTGGCCTGCTGTTCAACTCCCTGCTTTGCTCGACTGAAGCCCAGCAAATCTTCGACGATCTTCTTGGCCTGGTTGGCATTATTTTCAATCTTGTCCAGATCATCCCATACAGCACTACTCGGATCGAATTTGTCTTTCAACAGCTCCGTAAATCCGAGAATTATCGTGAGCGGATTGTTGATTTCGTGAGCAACGCCCGAAGCCAGCAGTCCGATTGATGCCAGTTTCTCGGCGTTGTACATCTTCTGGTCGAGTTCAAGCTTGTCCGTCACATCTTTGACCACGGCTGTGTGGCCGACAAACTGCCCATCACCGCTGCGAAATGGAGTCCGCGAAATATCTACCGTGATTCGACGACCGTCTTTCGTAACCCGCCTGGCGATATAGTTGCGCATGTAGCCCTGTTCTGCGACGATCTTGTTCATGCGCGCCAGTTCCTCTTCAGAGTCCATATCCGAAGGTAACAGAGTTGATATAGGTTGCCCGAGGATCTCTTCCGGCGTGTATCCAAATGTGAGATGCGCACCGCGGTTCCACATTTGAATCTTCTCTTCGTTATCGAACACGATCACAGCATCGACACTGTTCGTCAACACACTCGCCAGAATCTGATCCTGCTCACTGATAACCAGCTTCAACCGTTTGGATAGCCGCTGTTGATACGAGGCGATGACTAAACCGAAGAAGAACATAATCATCACGAGCGCTACTATCAGCAGGACCTGGGTTCGATTAGATCCCGTTTCCTGCGCCATTTGCATTAACAGCCAGGTTGTCCCAACGAATACAACGAGGAACATTGCGGCAGTGGCTGGCACCAGAAACGGCCACTGAACCAGCTTGACCCAGGCAATGCGTGCACGTGCCATCGGAGGACTCATAGTGGGAATACCCGTGAATGTTCAAGCTCCAATTTGCGTGCAAAATCTTCTATGTACCAACGGGTAATTCGCTCGTTCGATAACGCCATGTCAAGTTGCTTGGTGAGTATGACCAGACGTCCGGCTCGCCTCAAATTAAGCTCAGTCTGTTCGCGGGACATGTCCGCCGACCGGCAGTCAATGAAATCAGACTTCACCGTATGCTCGAAGCCCATCCGATCCAACAGTTCCTCAAGCAATGAAATCCTGCGACGTCTGCGTTCATTCGCCGCACCACCACCCTTGTAGTGAATGCGGATGAAATTACGTGACGGATCGTCAGTCAGTTCCGCTTCCACGCTCGTGAAATGGTAACCAAGGCGCAGACTCGCCAGCATATAGTGATTTCGGACCACCGCGAAACTGATCTCGGTGAATTGCTGTTCACCAGGTAGTCCTGAATCCTTACCACGTGCGACCTGCAATCTCGCCGGATTTGGATGAGCGAAAGGCCACTTCTCTTCCATCATCCCGTTCCAGAAAATCTGCATGGATTCGGATGGCAGGTTGTGATCGTTGTAAACCCGCTTACGCGAAGGCTTACCAGTTTCGTCCAGGTTCAGCAAGTGTACAGGCAGTGGCAGACTCGTATTCAGCCGCGCACCCAGATCGCGTCGACTTCCTATGCGTCGCGCATGTGCAAATACTTCCTCGATACTCCGCTGATGCGAGAAACGAGTGATGTCATGCAGCGTCATGCAGCGTTCCGGCCGAAAATCAGGATCGCCAGGATTCACGAGGTGCAACGGACTGATCAACTTGAGTAACTGACGCAGCAAATCGAATATTGCCGTGTCCTGGAAAAGGTCATACTCCGGACGGCGCGCTTGAACCAGTTGCGGATGATCACCCTCAAACACCACACCACCCGTGGCATCAGCCGTGATCGTGGTCCCTTCAGGCAGCTTCTGGCGTGCCTTCGCCAGACCAGCCATCGTAGGAATCCGCTTTTCACGCACGAGCGCTGCCATGTGGCTGGCAGAACTGCCAACCTCTGTCACGACTGCCGATGCACGATCCAGCACGCGGATCATCGAAGGGAAAGGATTCGCGGCAACAATCACATCTCCGTGTTCGACCTTGGTAAGACTATCCTTACCGGAAACGTGAACCACCCTCCCACTCCCTGCGCCCGGGCAAACTGTAGTCCCACCGTCCGCCAGCAACTCAACATCTCGCATGTCTGGTAACTCAAACGCTGGCTGGGCCCTGACTGTACGCAATGGACGCGACTGCAATACATACAACTGGTCATCCTGATCGTATGCGAATTCAATGTCCTGCGGGTGGTTATAATGCTCCTCCAGCTTCTTTGCCAAGGCTGCGAGTTCTGCAAGCTGGACTTCGTTCAAGCACGGTTTGTAACGCAAATCATCAGGAACTTCGACCTCAACCGTTCCGCCAGATCCATCAGGACGAAGCTGCACAAACTTGGTATGGATTGTCTTGTCGAGCAGCTCAAATGTGCTGCTGCGCATGATGTATACATCCGGAGTCAGAACTCCGCCAACCAGGTATGGTCCCAGCCCATAAATCGCGTGAATGTGAATGGAATCGTTGTCGGCGTCGAGCGGATCGTGGGAATAAATCACACCGGATGTTTTCGCATCCACCAGCTCGGTGCAACCCACGCTCATCGACAGGCCGGCCTCTTCCATCGAGTGACTCAGGAAATAGTAGATCGCGCGCGGACTGTACTTGCTGGCCAGGATCTCCCGATAGTGATTCAGGATTTCGCCTTCTGCAACGTTCAGGAAGCTGCTGTACTGTCCAGCAAAACTGAACAGCGTGTCTTCGCCGACAGCGCTCGAACGAAGCGCGACAAAACTCGAACCCGTCTTCTCCTTCAACTCCGAAAATGACCGCAGGACTATCTTCATCAACACTTCGGGCAACTCTGACGTCATAACGAGTTCCCTCAGCGATTTACTGGCTTCGACGAGATCGTCCTGGCTGCGGATGTCCAGCGATGCCAACGTATCCTGAATGCGCTGATGCAGCTTGTTTTCTTCGAGGAACAAATGGAAGGCTGCCGCGGTGATCGCAAATCCGCGGGGGACTTTCAGGCCGAGGGTGCGCATCTCGCCGAGCTGAGCGTTCTTGCCGCCGACAATGGCTCCATGCACCCGGTTGATGCGGTCGAAGTCCATGACAAGCTCACCAGCCTGCTGGCTATACTGTCCCGGAAGAAGACCGTGAACCTGATTCATGATCGCCGCAAAGCGAACACGGAGTGTTTCATACTCAGCCCCACCCCGCTCGATCATCAAGTCGATGATATTCGCGACACCACTTTGAATCTGATCTATACAACCACGAACATATGCGATATCGAAAAGAAACTCACCCTGCGCCTTTTCTTCCATATCGCCGATCAGCGAGAGAACTTCGTTGTTCTTTTCGACCAACTCGCGAAAGCTGTCGAAACGATCCCGCAAATCCTGCAATTCAGCCGCATCATCAACAGATGTGGACGACTGCTTGCCCGCTTTATCGCCACGCAACAGATTCTGGATCCAGTTCATTGGCTGGGTCCTGTTCAATCGCTCGGTTTCGGCCCAGATAAACGAGGTTATCCGGCACCTTGTGAATAAAGGTACAACATTCCGTGAAGGGACGCAATGCGTCAGGTTCTCCTGAAGGCGACGTGATCGAAGACATTTATCAGCATCCTCGAGGAGACGGGTGGCACGAAAGTGTCTCGCACCAAGGGTGTTATTGTGTTGACATTGTTAGGTCTAATGGCGTCAGGTCTATAGATGCCCATGTTGGCTTGACCAACATGGGAATGTTGGGTTGTCGGATAAGTAACCCAGTCAGTCAACACAACAAAACCCCGTTTGACAAGCAAACGGGGGCATATGCATCGAATGACTCCATCGGGAGAGAACATGCCGCTCAATCTGAGCGAACAGGATCGCCAGCAACTACACCAGCACGGAATCACCGAGCAAGACGTTGAGGTGCAGCTTAAGCGTTTCGCCCAAGGTGTCCCGTTCACCGTGCTCGACCGTGCATGTACACCCGGCGACGGCATCCGTCAACTCTCCAACGAAGAACGCGCAGCCGCTGTCGAAATGCACAACGCCGCCGCGGCCGAAGGCCGGTTCACGAAGTTCGTGCCAGCGTCCGGCGCCGCATCACGCATGTTCAAATCACTGCTCGCGTTGCACGAGTACGCCGACTGTTCACACGAAAAGCTCGAAGTCCGTGCCGCTGCCGAGGACGAGGACGCCCACTTCGGCCTCGCATTCTTCGACGGACTGCCACGGTTCGCATTCTACGCGCAACTTGTTGACGAACTGACGCGCCGTGGTCTCGACCCGGCGGTGTGGCTGGAAAACGGCGACTACGAAATCATCCTCGCCGCGATGTTCGACGCCCAAGGTCTTAACCTCGCTGGGTTGCCAAAGGGATTGATCGCGTTCCACCAGGACGGCGACATCTGCCGCACACCCGTCGCCGAACACATGCTCGAAGCGGTCGAAACCCTGCTGTCATCAGACAAAATCGCCACACTCCACTTCACCGTCTCACCGGAGCACCAGCCCGGCTTCGAAACCGAAACCGCCATCTGGGCAACGCAACACCCGAACGTCCAGTTCGACATCAGCTTCAGCCACCAGTCGCCATCCACCGACACCATCGCCGCAGACATGGACAACCAGCCGTTCCGTGATATGATGGAACGCCTCGTCTTCCGGCCCGGCGGACACGGCGCGTTGCTGAAGAACCTCAGCGAGCTGGACGCCGACACCGTCTTCATCAAGAACATCGATAACGTGCTCCCTCCAGTGCGGGCGGAAGCGTCCAACGTCGAGAAACGCGTGCTCGGCGGATACGCCATCCAGTTGACCGATAAACGAAACGACGCCCTGTTCGATCTCGAAGCGCACCACCTGAACGCTTCCCGCCTGGAAGAGATCATCGAGTTCGCGACCAAGGAACTACAACTGCACATGCCCGGCATCGAGTCGATGGAACCAATCTCGAGGCAATACGCGCTGCTGCACGCGTTGAACCGGCCGCTACGTGTCTGCGGGATGGTGATAAACGAAGGCGAACCGGGCGGCGGACCGTGCTGGGTGAAACATTCCAGCAGACGAATTGACCGCCAGATCGTGGAAACGGTACAGGTTGACCCGGACGATTCTGTCCAGCAGGCGATCCTCGCATCCGCGACACACTTCAATCCCGTGGACCTCGTCTGCGTCCTCCGCGACCATCACGGACGGCCGTACGACCTGAACGCGTACGTCGATCACGATACTGCGTTCATCTCGCACAAGTCCAGGGACGGCAAAGACCTGAAAGCGCTGGAACTGCCCGGCCTGTGGAACGGGTCCATGGCTGACTGGCTGACCGTCTTCGTCGAAGTCCCGGCCTTCACCTTCAATCCCGTCAAAACCGTCAACGATCTGCTGAAAGAAGAACATCAGTGATGGATGTTTTTAGTTGACATATTGATAAACTAACAGTATATTTTACGCGATTTGCAATATCCCAACCTTGCAGGAGGAGATAATTCATGCGTGTGCACTCAAAGATGCTTGTATTTTCCCTCGCTGTCATTGTTGCAGTAGTAGTATTTGATGGTTGTGCTAGAACTGTTAACCAAAAAGACATGGTTAATATTCCAATACAAGATTCGCCATCTATAATTGGCAATCCCGATACTGGGTTTTCTTTATCTATTGTGAAAGCAGTAGATTCTAGACTTCCAAACGCAGCAAGAAATCAGTCGGGTGGCCCGGGGAATCAGACTGCGCAGCAGGTTGTTCCCCGGGTTTCATGGTTTGTTAGCCCGTGCGTGTTGAAGACAACCGCTTCCCTGCATAGATTCACGCATCATGCCAATCAGCCCACACAAACCCAAACCACAACGTATTGAAACACCCGGCACCGCGCGATTCCTCACTTTTGGTTGCTATCAACGCAAGCGCGTATTCCGGTTTAATCCCTTGTGTTCGATCTTTCGGGATCACCTTCAGTACCAGGCGGACAAATTGGGAATCCATGTCTGGTCCTACGTCATCATGCACAACCATGTCCATTTGATGGTCTATTCCGCCTCGGACACGCCCGTCCGTGAGTTTCTGACAGTGTTGAAGCAACGCACTGCACGCAAAGGCCTGCACTGGCTTGCGGAACACCAGCAGGATGTGTGGACTTCACTGCACGATTCGAAAGGTCAGCCGTTGTTCTGGCAACGGGGTGGCGGGTATGATCGAAGCCTATGGACACCAGAGCATGTCGCAAAGGCGCTGGAGTACATCCATGACAATCCTGTCCGTGCCGGACTGGTGACGGACGCTGTTGACTATGCGTGGAGTAGCTGCAAAGAATGGAACACGGGTGAGTTTGCGATTGTGAATCCTGCCCACGTGCCTGTTGCCTGATGTCATGACATTCTGACGCGGACGGATGGCCCGGGTAATCACAGCAATCTGTTCAGCTGTGTTACCCGGGTGTCATTCCTACGACTGCAGATACCACAACGTCAAAACCATGAAACCCGGGGAACAACACGCATCGCGTGTATGATTCCCCGGGCCACCCAACCAATATCCAGCAAACAATGAAACACGGGTAACAAGATTACCCGGGCCACCCATCTTTATCTCTAATCTCCCCACTCCAGACTCAATCCGTCTTCTCCGAATCGTCGCTGATCTCTTTTTCCGGTTCGTCCTCACGCACACCCTTCTTGAACTCCTTGATGCCTGTACCGATTCCCTTCATCATTTCAGGAATCTTACGTCCACCGAACAGCACCAGAATCGCGATCACGACAATGATTATTTCCCAGTGACCCGGGATGTACATCGGCACAAACATGGTTATCTCCCTGGGGCGTTCGCCCCGACATTTCAGCTACTGAATCAAGCTGACCAGCTTGACCATCACTGTCGTTTCGAGGTATTCGAGGTCCACCGGTTTGGTGACAAAATCGGCCGCACCGAGGCTGAGCGCTTCACGTCCGATGTTCATCTCATGGACAGCCGTCACCATGATCACACCGACTTGCTTGTCGATCTTGCGAATGTGTTTCAGTGTCTCGAGACCGTCCATATCCGGCATGCGAACATCAAGCAGCACAACATGCGGGTTGAAACCCGGCAGCCCTTCAATCGCGGCATGGCCACTGTTGGCAACAAAAGTTTCGTAGCCTTTCATCTGGAAGAAGGTGGACAGGAAATCGCTGATATCCAGCTCATCGTCCACGATCATTATTCTTCCAGCCGATTTGGTGCTATCGTTCTTCAAGCGAATGTCCATCCTCAAATATGGAGTTCAGTACATGCGCAGACCACCTCCGAATATAGGTCTGCCACACTCAGGCCGCAACGTACTGCCGGAACGATGTAAAACCAATACCTGAATCTGGGCGGGTGGCCCTTGCTGTCATCCTGAGCGCAGTTGCCGTCATCCTGAGCGCAGCGAAGGCGGGTGGCCCGACTTGTTACACCAAGTCGGGTTTCTCCGGGGTTGATGGTTTGAACCATAACGCGCGTATTCAGACTAACAGCGAAGACACCCCACTTGACGTGGCAAGTGGGGCCACCCAATGCAGCCGCCACCCTACCGGGCTGCAGGCATCCGCACACGTGCGAGCAACACCAACCCAATCACGAAGAACACAATCACCGACAGAATCGCCAAACGTAGCGACCCCGTGATCGCGACAATCATGCCGAATGTCAAGGGTCCCAACACGGACGCGAACCGTCCCGAGATCGCGAAGAAACCGTAGAATTCAGCCTCACGTTCCGGCGGCGTGAACAAACCCTGCATCGTGCGGGCAAGCGACTGGGACGCGCCCATGACCAGCCCGGCGACAACTCCGAGCACGAAATACTCCGTTATCGCGAAGCCCGTCCAGCCGATGGCGAATGCAGCCGTCACGACCACGCACCACACGATCAACGTTGTCATCAAGGCCGGTTTGACGCCGATCCGTCCCGATATCCGTCCGAAGAGCAGTGATCCCCCGAACGCCGTGAACTGGATGACCAGGAAGTAGATGACCAGCAGCCCCTGGTCCATCCCCAGCTCCTGGTTGCCGAAGATCGCCGCCATCAGGATGACAGTCTCGATGCCGTCGTTGAAGAACAGGTAGGCGAGCAGGAACTTCCACAGTTGCTTGTGCTCACGGATCTCGCCGAACGTCGTCCGCAACCGTCGAACCGAGTCGCGCATGCCATCGAGTGCACGTGTGGTTGTCGCAACCGCCCGCTCCTTCACGTTGAGGAAGAACGGGATCGAAAACAGTCCCCACCAGATCGCCACACTTATGAACGTGTGCTGAACTGTCAGGTCGCCTTCATTCAGTCCGAACAGGTGCGGCGCTTCGAGCATCAGCAGGTTGATGATCAGCAGCAAGCCGCCGCCGAGGTAACCTATCCCCCAGCCGAATCCTGATACACGGCCCATCTCGTCCGGGTCGGCGAGTTCGTTGAGGAACGCGTTGTAGAAGACATTGCCGCCGGCGAACGCGAAGTTCGCAAGCACGAACCACAGCCCCGCGCTCAGCCATTCGCCTTCGTCCGCAAAGGCAAGCATCGCTGTTGCGAGGATACCGACAACCAGATACACGCCGAGGAAGCGTTTCTTTGCCGCGCGTGCGTCCGCCCATGCGCCAAGCAACGGTGCGGAAAACGCGACCAGCAGCATCGAGATCGTTACCATCCACGTGAACATCGTCGCGCCGGGCACCTGGTAGCTCTGCCCGAAGAACGACACCGCCACGCCCGCTTCTCCACCGGCGACAACACCGGCGTAATAGCGGCTGAAGATCACCGCGAGAATCGTTGTCGCAAACGCCGAGTTCGCGAAGTCATACAGACCCCACGACAAAACTTCACGTCCGCTGGCACGACGGGTTCTTAACACGCTTATTCCTCATGGGAAGGGACGGGTGGCCCCTGATGTCATCCTGAACGTTTCTGCAAGGATCTCTCGTTTGACGTTGCCCTTGCAGTCATCCTGACGGATCTCTTGGATTTGAAGATATTGCTTGCACGGTCACTATCAGAAAACAAACAACAGGAAACCCGACCTGGCAGAGTCCAAGTCGGGCCACCCATATCAATACTTAATCATGATCCCAACACATCATCCAGGACGATAAGCGGGGTGTTACTAACCGCCGAACGCCTCGTCAATCAGCCCGTTCAATTCCTCATAATCCGTTTTCCGGTCAAGACGAGCGTGAATCAAACCACTGGGACTTAGAATGAAGTTCGTTGGCGCACCGATGAGTTCCAGATCCTGCCAAATCCATGCTGGGCCGTAACCGTTGAAAAGCAGGGGAAAACTAAGGTCCAAGTCCTGTCGGATTGCTTCAAATTCTTCCTGGCCATCATTTGTCTGGCCATTGTTTACACCCAGAACCCGGAAACCCTCGACCGCCCGTTCCTGGAATACCTGTTCGATAACAGGGAACTCTTCACGGCACGGAGTGCACGTAGAGAACCAGAAGGTCACCAGCACCACCTGACCGCGATATTGACCTAAAGTGTTCTCGCCACCCCAATCATTATCGAAGGTAAAGTCGGGGAATAGCTCACCCGTAACATTCCCATATTCCACCTGTTCGAGATCCAGAGTGAATTCGTACTCTTCTGACCCGATCAGCTCTTGGCTGAATAACGATGGCGCGAGGGTGATGTGGCTATCCTTGTACAATGATATCGTGTGCAAACCGGCTGCAATCTCAAATGGTTCGCCGACCACCAGGTCCGGCTGCAACATCTCATCAATCACAATAACTGCATCTGCTGTGTTAGAGTTGATCGTTACTGTCGAGATCAGGTCCGCAGCAGAATAGAGGAAACTAACTTCCGAGGTTTCGGGCGGAATGACTGTCACGGTCTGAGTCCGAGGTGGATACAGCAGCCCGGGACGAACTGTCACCTCAACCTCGCCAGCAGGAATGCGATCAATTACTGCCGGTGCATTCTGAGCTCGAGGAACGTCATTGACTAAAACCTGACTGTCCTCCAGCACAATTGCCAGACTCGTATCCATCACTGAAACATAAACAGCGCCTAGTTCCTCCACCGGACTCTCGTTAATCGAGCACGCCGAAATCAACACTACAGATACCATCAGAGCTGCCGTCACTAACGCTACACTCACTCGTTTCATCGTTTACCACTCCTGGTGTGCAGCCTTCCCCGCTGTCTACTGGTCATCCGTTTCGGATGATGCTTCCACTCCCGCTTCCCCGGCCAGGGTGCGGAGTTCATCTTTGATGTTTTGAATCTGAAGGATCCGTTCCCCGATCCGATCAAACAGTTCGTGCTTGGCTTCGATCCCTTCAGCGATTAAATAGGCCGCCGCTTCCGAACGACTACGGAACAAGCCCGCATCTTTCAGATCGTTGATCCGGTTCAACGCTTCGTCATTGATCCGTACCATCAACACGTGATCACGCGCGACCAACGCCTGCTTGACTACGCTGGAGACACCCTCGGCAACACGGCTGGCCGTACGTTTCACCTTCCCACTCAACGCTTGGCTGTCATCCGCATGATCGTCCGGCATCGAATCGCTGTGTTGCGAATCGTCCACTGATCCTGAATCTTCGCGATGCTCCATCGCCGCGACCCCTGTCACAATTATTGATCTCTGTTGAGGGTACAAACTCCCCCGGACACATTGTGGAAGGTACACTTCCACTTCGCCCTGTGCCACGGGGCAGCTCAGTTTGACAGACCGAGACACCCGTTACACGCCGCTACTACGCTCTTGTGTCCAATGTACCAGCCGGTCCTGCAAAACTTCGGGATTCGCAATGATTTCGCTGCCGAGCCAATCCTCACCCAGCATCTCCTCTATCACGGGTTGTTCGTAACGATGATCAATCAGCAGCAACACACCCGACTGATCCGGCGACCTGAACAGCCGTCCGCCAGCCTGACGAACCTTCCGCACACCCTGCACGAGGTACGGCGAGACGACAGTCTCCTCGCCTTGGGACTCAAACAGGCTCAACAGTTCGTCACGTGCATTCGGAGGTGGAATCCCCAACGATACCACCGCCGCCCCGGCATACAATCCCTTCGGCGGATCGAATCCCTCAGCGTACTTCCCGCCGAGCACCGCCAGGTGCAAACGCGGACCCGTTTCGCGGTCGAGGAAGCGCATCATCGCGGGGGTTAATCCCGCTTGCAGCACCGTAACCGACACCGGGTGAAAGCTGAGCTGCGCACGTGCCTGCTCGAGATACGCCCGCGATGGGAAGAACACCAACCACGCGCCATCCATCTGGCGGGCCGCATTGACCAGCAGCTCGCACAACTCTGGCAGTGTCTCCTCACGTTGACGGTAGGTCGTCCGCAAACCGGTATATCGGATCATCAACCGATGTGACGGGTCAACTGGCGTGATCAGACTCAGGTGGTCCGTGTGTTCCACCGGCAGGCCACAGGTCTTCATCGTCAGTGCGAGGGGCGATAGCGTCGCCGAAAACAGGACAGCCGACCGGCAGTTCGTCCACACCGGGCGCAGCATGTATGCCGTGTCCATCAACTCCCAGTGCGCCGTACCACTCATAGCCTCGACATACGCCGCGTACGCTTTAGGGTCTAATGCCGCCGAGCACGCGTTCAGCATCGCCCGCAGCTTCGCACGCAACTCGTGATTCACACCCGCTGCAAGCATCGTCGGTCCGAGCACCATCAGACGTTGCAGAGCTGGCAGGAAGTCAGGATCGTCTGGATCGATGCGTTCATGTGAGACCTCGCGTTCGGATAAATCCTCGATCCGCCGACCAAGCTCTTCGGCGAGTGTGTTCAGCACACTGACCAATTCATCCGCCCACGGTCGTCCCTGGAAATCTGCATCATCCGCGACATCTGCGATCTCAGACATCTTGATCCGACCCGTGAGCTGATTGCGGATACGATCGGGCAGGTTGTGCGCCTCATCGACCAGCAGTACAGTCGGTCGTGCATATTTACTGGCATCGAACCAGCCCGCATAACGGTTCCCGCGCCCAAAGAACATGTTGATGTCACCGATCAGGACATCCGCCTCACGAGTAAACGCAATCTGCACCGTCCCCGGATCGATCTCATGCTCGGCAGCCAGCTCGATGATTTCGGGAGGTGCGATCGGACGAGGATCGTCCAGCCGTTCCTGGAACCAAGCCGGGGCATCGTAACGGTCGATCTCGCCTTCGCGACGCTCACCTGGAGGAGCTGCACCGATCCGTTCCTGCGAACCGAGCAGGACAACACGACTGTGAACTGCAAGCCGGTTATGCGGATGGGTGGCCCGGGTAATCATCCCCGCATCGCGGGGTGTTACCCGGGTGTCATGGTGTTTGTCAACGTCCTGTGAAACCCGGGCGACGTCCCCCTGCGGAATCCGATTCCCCGGGCCATCCTCGTTCATCATCTCAACAAACGCCACCCGATCTGCCTGCTGCGATGTACGCGACGTCGCGAACGCCAGCCGCCACCCATTCCGCACACACTCCCTGTACGCTGCCAACATCACCGGTGCCGTTTTACCCGAACCCGTCGGAGCTTCGAGTAACAGATTGCGTTTGCTCGTTAACGCATCCGTCACCGCTTCTTCCATCTCGGCCTGTAACGGTCGCCGCTCCGGGTACGGCCACCTCAAGTCATCCGCATGCTTCCGCCGTTCCGTCAGACGTTCCGCCTCCGCCCGTTCGTATCGCAGGATCGCGGTCAGGCGTTGATGCGTTTCAACATGCAAATCGTCCAACTGATGGATGGTGCTGGTCACGGGATAGTCGGCTTGTTCGCGGGTCATAAGGTCGAGGTATGTCAGGATACCTCGTGGGTCGTGTTCTTCAGGATGTACCGCGCGCCACATCCACAGGTACAGCAGCAGTTGCTTGTGGTCGCCGGGTATGGGGAGATCGTCCGGACCGAGCGGCTTCAGCTTGACCTCTTCGATCACAGTCAGGCCGTCCTCGACCCACACACCGTCCATGCGGCCGTTCAGGTAGACCGTCGCGCCATCGACTTGTAATTCCAACGCCACGGACTGTTCAGGCTTGTAACTGTCAATCGTGGACGCACGCCGTTCAGCATGCATGACGTGTGCCTGCTGGCCGAGCGTGGCACGTTGCGGCCCTGCGGACGCGGCAGAGATCCCCCGCCGTTCACGGACGAGGTCAGTGACTGAAAGACGTAGCGTGTCGTTGTTGGAATCATATCGGACGGACATGGTGGGAAAGTACGAAGTACCAAGTGCAAAGTCGAAAGTAGAACATGCCCCTGTTAGCTCGCTAACAGGGTATTGTTGGGTTGTTCATTCAGCCCACAGTCCCCAGTCCACAGTCTACAGTCTACAGTCTACAGCCTACAGCCGGTTTGTTCCTGTCTTTTCTCAGGACTGAGGACTCAAGACTCAGGACTGCTTTACTTCAAATAAACAACCTTCCGCATCTCGTTCATCTCGCCCGGCACAATCGCTTGAACGAAATAGATGCCCGTGGACAAACCCGTCGCATCAAACGTGAACCGCTGCTGCCCCAGAGCGAATCGACCGTCCGCCAGAACTGCGACCTCCTGACCGGCTGCGTTGAACACACGGAGATTCAGATCCGAAGGTGCAGGTAAGGAAATGGAGATGGTCGTCGTCGGGTTGAACGGGTTGGGATATACTTCTTCCAGTACATAATCCGTCGGAATTGATGTCATGTCTTCGATCACTTCAGTTCCATCGGCTGCCAGACGAATCAGCCATACGTCGGCAGAACCAGCACCAAACGAGGTAGTAGATCCTGCGATGATATATCCGTCGTCATTGTTCTGCTGTACGCAATAGCCACGATCAGAATCTGTTCCTCCGAAAGTCTGCGACCACATTTCATTTCCATTGGAATCTGTCTTAATCAGCCAAACGTCCGACAAACCCGCGCCGAAAGATTTTGTGTCTCCCGTGATGATATACCCACCGTCAGTGGTCTGTTGACCACACCAGCCCCTATCATAATCAACTCCTCCGAAAGTCTGTGACCACAGCTCATTTCCATCGGAATCTGTCTTGATCAACCATACATC
>CAZKGR010000008.1:0-107347 GCA_964552465.1 uncultured bacterium | reverse complement strand
TCTTGATCAACCATACATCATTTTCACCAGCGCCGAAAGATTCAGTGGTTCCCGCAATGATATACCCGCCGTCAGAAGTCTGCTGAACGGTATCGCCAGAATCATCATTAGTTCCACCAAAAGTCTGTGTCCACATTTCATTTCCTTCGAGATCTGTCTTAATCAGCCATACATCCTCTGCACCCGCGCCGAAAGACCAAGTGGTTCCCGTGATGATATACCCGCCGTCAGAAGTCTGCTGAACGCCACGACCATAATCATCTTCAGTTCCCCCGAAAGCTTGCGACCATACTTCATTTCCATCGGGATCTACCTTGATCAACCATGCATCGTAACCACCAGCGCCGAAAGAGGAAGTGATTCCAGCAATGACATATCTGCCGTCAGTAGTCTGTTGAACGCTTTTGCCTTCGTCCCAACCAGTCCCTCCGAAAGTCTGGGTCCACAATGTATCGGGTGGCTGAGCGATGGATGGGATGGCGATAAACATCAAAACAATACCCAAGCACATAACAGCAGCTATATGTTTCATCTTTCTTCCCCCCGTTAGTAGTCTGAACCCAGCAATAGTTCAGGATATGTTACAAACAAATATGTGATGGTTGTCACATTGATCAAGATAACGAGTATGATGGGTCATTCTGAACGAAGTGAAGAATCTCAGGGCTCAACGTCAACAGAAAACGAGAGATCCTTCGCTACGCTCAGGATGACACACTCAACATCTCTCGGGTCTCGTCTCTCGCATCTTGCTTCTGATTCCACCCACACCCCGGGTTCACGAACCCGGGCTACATTCCTCACACCTGCTTCACCGCACTCCCAACGCACGACCTATTCCACGCGGATCGGCGGCACCGAAGTACAGGCCAGTCTCAGCGTCGAAATGGACAGCCTGCACCGAACTGCCGGGCGTGTAATGGACAGCAGGATGGCCCATCTGACGCAGTAGATGCACGACATCAGGCGCGATCTCGGTCGACACATACAGGTAGTCCGGCGTCCACTGGTGGTGGATGCGTGGCGCTGAGACAGCGTCCTGAACGTCCATCCCGAAGTCGATCACGTTGAGGATCGTCTGCAACGTCCCGGTGATGATCTTCGGACCGCCCGCCGCACCGACGGCCATGAACGGTTGCCCGTCCTTGGCGATGATCGTCGGCGTCATGCTCGACAGCGGCTTCTTACCCGGCGCGATGGCGTTCGCTTCGCTGCCGATCAGCCCGAAGTAGTTCGGCACACCCGGCTGCGCGGAGAAATCGTCCATCTGGTTGTTGAGGAAGATGCCCGTGTCGCCGAGGATCAGCTTGCTACCGAAGTGCGTGTTTACAGTGGTCGTCAACGCAACCATGTTGCCCCATTTATCGACCACACTGAGGTGCGACGTGTGCCGTTCCTTGAGCAACGAGTCCGGCGGATTGTCCATGTAGTTCTGCGGGATGCCGGGACCGCGCGGGTGGCGGTCGTAGATGGTCGTAACCCGTCCACGCAGCGAGTCAGCGTACGCCTTCGAGACCAGCCCTTCGGTCGGGACATTGACAAACGCCGGGTCGCCGAGGAACTGCGCGCGGTCCGCGAACGCGAGGTCCATCACTTCGGCGAGGTGGTGGTACCAGTTGACCGAACGTGCGCCGAACTGCTCCAGGTTCCAACCTTCGAGCATGTTCAGCATCTGGACGAGGTGTATCCCACCCGAACTCGGCGGCGGCATGGAGTAGACGTCATAACCGCGATACGTACCTTGGATCGGCTCACGGATGGTCGGTTCGTAGTTCGCGAGGTCTTTCTCCGTGATCAGGCCGCCGTTGGCTTCCATGAAGCGGACGATCTCCTTCGCGATGTCGCCGTGGTAAAAGGCGTCTGCACCGTCTTTGGAGATCATACGTAACGACTTTGCCAGGTCCTTCTGCACGAACCGTCCGCCAACCTGCGTAGTCAACGAGTCCTCGTCCAGCATGACCGCCGCGCTGGTCGGGAACAGCTTGAAGTACGGGGCGGAGAGGGCATGCGTACCGGCCTCACGTGGGCTGATGACGAATCCCTCGTCCGCGTGCTGGATGGCGCGACGCATGATCCGTTTGCGCGGCACGCTGCCGAACATGTCCAGTGCCATTTCACGTGCGGCGACAGATCCGGGCACACCACCGGCGAGGATGCCGGTTTCCGAAAGGCCGGGGACAACCAGGCTGTCCAGACCGATGTACATGTCACGATGCGCGTCGAGGGGAGCGACCTCGCGACCGTCGATGCAGATCACCTCTCCCGTCTCACCGTTGCGGATGACCCAGAACTCACCACCGCCCAGTCCTTCGCTGTAGCCGGTGACGACGTCGAGCGTGTATATGACCGCGAGGGCGGCATCAATCGCGTTACCCCCACTGTTGAGGATCTCCCAGCCGGCTTCGGTGGCAAGCGGATGTGCGCTGGAGACCATGCCGTCGGTTCCCCATTCGGGAGGTGGCGCGGCAGCCTGGGTTGTTAATGGCAGGACGAAAACAAATACGAGCAACGTCAAAAGCAACCAGTTCTGTGAACGCATGGACAATTTCTCCAGGGAGTGACTCGTTGTGGACGAGCGAAAGTAGCGCACTGCCAACGGAGCTGCAAGCTGATTCGTGAATGTTATACATGAGACCTCAGCTCGTGGAACGCTTCACAAAGAACAATGAGCATGAATTCAGCAAAATACTTGCAGGCTGTCAACTACGCGTTTAGGTTAATAATAGCCAGTTGATTTGATTTGCTAACTTGTGGAGGTGTGGAATGCGTATCAACTGCATGCGATTTGGCATCCTTTTGGCCATTGTTTCCCTGATGTTGCTGGGATTCTCTGGATGTTCTGAGGTCGGCGATGTTACTGGATCATCAGGCATGATGTCTCCTGCGGGAGGCGGCTACGGGGCAACACCCGGCGGTGGTCAGAACATGGATTACATCCGTTCGCTGATTGAAGGAGGATATGTACCTGATCCAGAACTCTTTCATGTTGAAGCGATCTTCTCCGAGTACGACCTGCCGATTGAAGGTGAGACGGGTGACGGGATCCTGAATGTTCGCACATCCAACGGTTACGCCGGCGATCCAACCTTGCCGGGTAATGGTCTATATGTACAGATGGGATTCTCGAGCAATATCGAGCCGGATACATTTGAGCGCCCTGACCTGAACCTGTCCATTGTGCTCGACCGTTCGGGATCCATGGGCACAGAGAAAATGGAAATCGCCAAGCAGGCTGTTCACAATGTCATCGACCAGCTCGATGGTGACGACGTGTTATCCATTGCACTCTTCGACAATGAGTTGATTCGGCTGGTTGAACCAACGCCAGTTATCAACCATGACCACCTGCATGATATTGTCAGTGAGGTCTATTCTCGCGGCTCAACCAACATGGATATAGGACTGCGCCAGGGATATGACTGGGTGATGGAATACCCAGAGCCTGGCGAGCGATCAGGTCGAGTTATCCTGATCACTGATGCGCTCCCGAATACTGGAGATTATTCACCTGATAATTTCAACGGTATCGTTGAGGATGGCGCAGAAGCGCTTGTCGGTCTGACCGCGATTGGCGTCGGATTGGACTTTCAACAGGAATTGATCGAGTTCATCGCAACCCAACGTGGTGCTAATTACTACTACCTGAACACGGAGGAAGACGCTGACCTGTTGTTCGACGAAGAGTTTGACTTCATGGTCACACCAATTGTCTACGATATGAGGGTGGAAATTCAGTGTAGCGATATGTGTTCCTTTGAGAATGGCTATGGCTTCCCTGGAGGTGACGGCGAAGATGCCGTGTTGGAAATCTCTACTCTGTTCGTATCTAGCGAGCGTGGGGTCCACCTCTGAGCAACATTGTTGCAATTCAGCCCACCCGCTATGGATGACCTGATTCTTCCGAGCAATACTCCAATTGCGAGCATCGATCTCAGCTATCTGGAGCTTAACGGAAATGAGTATGATCAGGTGTTGGAAACGATTTACACCGGCCCAGATATCGAGTTTGAGGACGACGAATATTACAGCCAGGAGGGTGTACAACGAACTGTTGTCCTGGCACGATATATCATGGGATTGACCGAAGCCTGTATTGCTTATCACGAGTTGGAACCTGAGGCTGGGATCGAGCTGCTGATTTCGTTACAAAGCTACATGGAAGCTCAGAATGAGCTACTGCCCGAATTTGATCTGGCAGGTGAGCTGACTCTGGTCGATCAATTGCTAACCAACATGGATGAATAAAAGTAACCGAGCTGGTTGATCTACCGCTACGGGTTTCCAGACCCTATATTTGCGGCGTGAATTCAACCTACCAAAACCATTTCGTTGCAATTGCGGGAAACATCGGCGTGGGCAAGTCCACCGTGACTCAAGCCCTCGCCGATCAGCTCGGTTGGAAGCCGTATTTCGAACCCGTGATCAACAATCCCTACCTCGATGATTTCTACGCTGACATGAAGAAATGGTCATTCCACCTGCAGGTCTACTTCCTGTCGAAACGTTTCGAAGCGCAGGCCGAGATCAGCACCACTAACCAGTCATGCGTCCAGGACCGCAGCATCTACGAAGACGTCGAGATCTTCGCACGTACGCTGCACAAGCAGAAGTTCATGGACAAACGTGACTACGCAAACTACTCCGCCCTGTTCGAACAGATGGTCAACCATCTGCGTACACCGGACGTCATCCTCTATCTCAAATCCGACGTTGACACGTTGATGCAACGCATCCTCGAACGGGGGCGTGAGTCCGAACAAGGCATTGACCCGGGCTACATGCACGAGCTGAACCGTGCTTACGAGTCCTGGGCCCGACGTGCGCGAAAGAAGATGCACGTGCTGACCATCGACGCGTCCGGCGATAACACGCCCGAAATGGTCGCCGAATCCGCCGTCCACCAGATGCGCGAGTTGTTCGGGTTGTTCTGGTAGGTGTGTGAATTCAGATAAGCAGCAATGGGGGAATCATGGCAACGGAAATTGTATTATTGGAAGACGACGAACTAGCTCTTGCAAAACTTGACATGGGAGTTAATGGTGCGCTTGTACTCACTCAAAAGCACCTCTTTTATCACAGGAACAAAGGAACTTCTAAAAATACTGTTGACATTGTGTCGATATCCCAAATTAGCAGGTGTAGTGTTAGTAGTATCAAGAGATTCAGGTTTGTCGTTTATGGTTTAATCCTTGCCCTGGTAGGACTAATCCTTGGCTTTGCCCCAATTTTTTCCACATTTGGCACTCCAATGACAACAGCCATCTTTATAATAAGTGCTGTACTAATCGTTGTTGGGCTAGTGTCGAACACTTACCTGATCGTATCATTTTCGGGGGGCGATCTGAAATTCTTGAAACAGTCCATGAAGACAGACGATCTGTACGAGTTTCAAGCCCAGGTTATGATCCAATCACTTGGCAAGTAACACCCCCGACGGGTGGCCCGACTTGCAACGTCAAGTCGGGTGTCCCTTACAATGTGCCGGTGCGAGAGACCTGCCTTGCGTGGCAAGGCAGGCCACATACGCATCTCACACCTCGCATCTCGCATCTAAAACTGTCTCCGAAGTCCGTTTCAGAGTGGCCTTAACAGGCTTCACGCCTTATCTTGCCTCGCCCGAGCCTCCCCTCCCGGAGACTCGGGTTCTATTGCGTTTCAGGCGATTTAGCTGTATCATCTCGGCTGCTCTATTGCTTGAATGACCGGACGCGTCTGCGTGGCCGGAAAGTTATTGTTGGCGGCGGATACGTCCGTTTTTACCTATTCGAAACGTAAGGTGGGAAAGTGAAAACCCATCACTTGAACAAGGATACAGTCGAGCGTAACTGGTACGAGATCGACGCTGAGGGCATGGTCCTCGGACGGCTCGCAACCCGCATCGCAACTGTACTTCGTGGGAAGCACAAGGCAACATTCAGCCCGCATGTGGACGGTGGCGACTTCGTCGTTGTGACCAATGCGGACAAGCTCAAGTTCACTGGGCAAAAGGTCGACCAGAAGGTCTACTACCGTCACAGTGGATATCCAGGTGGAATGCACACACGCTTGCTGTCCGAGATGCTCGAGAAGCATCCGGATCGCGTGCTGCGCAGAGCTGTCTGGGGCATGCTGCCGAAGGGACCGTTGGGTCGCAAGCAGATCAAGAAGCTGAAGGTGTATGCTGCTCCAGAGCATCCGCACGACGCACAGAAACCCGAACCGCTTCCGCTCTGAGGATAAAAGATGGCAAAGATTCCAGCGAATTCTGTATATGCAACCGGACGCCGCAAGACATCCATCGCGAAAGTCTGGCTCGCACCCGGTAGCGGCAATGTTGTGGTGAACGGGCGCACGTTGCTCGGACACTTCAAGCGCGAGATCCTGCAGCAGATCATCGAGCAACCGCTCCAGGCGGTCGAAGGTGTCGGTCAGTACGACATCTATGCAGTCTGCCACGGTGGCGGTCTGTCCGGCCAGGCCGGCGCGATCCGCCTCGGGATTACCCGCTGCCTCGTGAAGACGAACGAAGATTACCGTACCATCATGCGTAAGGCCGGGTTCATGACCCGTGACCCGCGTGAAAAGGAACGGAAGAAGTATGGTCAGCCAGGCGCGCGTAAAAAGTACCAGTTCTCCAAGCGTTAAACTGGTCCGACCATGCCGAAATACTTTTTCGGCTACGTATTGGCAAGCTCTATCAGATCGAAGGTCCGCCTTCGATCTTTCTCTACATGTTGGGCGAATGGCTTCGCCCGGGATAGATGCAGCCTGGAAATGGTTCCAGCTGCAACAACCGTCCATACATCCAGCCAAGGGTGCGGCGATTCCGCCCCTGCCTTCGAGCTGGTGAGGGCAACTTGAAAGGAAGTACCTGATGGCACGTGTAAGCGTTCAGCAGTTGATCCTCGCAGGATCGCATTTCGGTCACCTGACCCGCCGGTGGAATCCGAAGATGAAGCCGTACATCTTCATGGAGAAGAACGGCATCTACATCATCGACCTCAACAAAACCCTCAAACTGATGGAAGAAGCGCACGCCGTTGTCGAGCGCATCGCGGCTCGTGGCGAATCCATCCTGTTCGTCGGTACCAAGAAGCAAGCTCGTGACATCATCAAAACTGAAGCGACCCGTGCGGGAATGCCATACGTCTGCGAACGTTGGCTCGGTGGTATGATGACCAACTTCCAGACCATGCGGAAGTCGATCAAAAAGCTCGAAGCGTACGAGAAGAAAGTTGTTGACGGCACATATGACAGCGTTACCAAGAAGGAACGCCTGATGATGGATGCCGAGCGGGCGAAACTTGAGCTGAACCTCGGTGGTATCCGTCACATGAAGAAGCTGCCTGGCGCGCTGTTCGTCGTGGATACTCTTCAGGAAGATATCGCTATCCGTGAAGCGAAAAAGCTCGGCCTGCCGATCTTCGCTATCGTTGATACTAACGCTGATCCAGATCCAATTGACTACCCGATTCCGGCTAACGATGACGCATACAAATCCATCGGATTGATCACCAAAACCTTCACTGACGCCGTCATTGAAGGTGTTGCGGTTCATGAAGCTCGCAAGCAGGAGCAGAAGGACGAAGAACCGCGTGACCACAAGCAGCAGAAGCAGAAGCAAGGTGGCCCACGGCGCCGTCGTGGCGCTGCCGCCAAGCGCAGCAAGTAAGCTCAAGGGCGGGTTTATCTTACCCGCCCTTTTTCATGACCTGATCACAGAATATCTGCAGCGTTTGCCCCTACTTGCTCTCGCCACGGCGAAGCCTTAGGCGTAACTGGGCGTCAAGTCGGGATCATCCGCATCCGGCAGCTGCCGGAAACGGGCAGACACAAGCTAACGATTTCAACAACATTTCTGATAGTTGCAACTGAAGGAAGTGAAAGATGTCGATTTCCGCGAAAGATGTAATGAAGCTCCGCCAGCAAACTGGAGCGGGCATGATGGATTGCAAGAAGGCGCTGAACGAAACCAATGGCGACTTCGACGCTGCGGTGAAGTTCCTGCGTGAAAAGGGCATCGCCAGCGCCCAGAAGCGTGCCGGCCGTGCCGCGAATGAAGGCCGAATCGTCGTTCGTGTCAGCGATGACCACACCGCTGGCGCTCTAATTGAAGTAAACAGCGAAACCGATTTCGTCGCACGCAATGATGCATTTGTCTCGCTCGCCGAAAGTTTCGGCGACTGGGCGATGAACAATGGCAGCCTCGCCGGTGATGACAACCTCATCCCGACCGATAAGTTCGATGATACTGAATTAAAGCTACTTTCCGGCAAGCTCGGTGAGAAGATGCAGGTTGCGCGTGGCGGTTTTGTCAGCAACGATGCTGGTTTCGTTGATGCATACGTCCACCCAGGCGACATGCTCGGCGTAGTCATCTCACTCGGTGGAGATGCTGCGTCCAGTGACACCGCCAAAGCACTTGCGCACGAATTGACCTTGCAAATCGCTGCTGCGGGTCCGCAATATGTGACTCAGGATCAGGTTCCAGAGAACTTGATCGAAGCTGAGAAAGAGATCTACAAGACCCAGATGCGGAACGAAGGCAAGCCGGAAGAAATGCTTGACAAAATCGCTACCGGCAAGCTGAACAAGTTTTTCGGTGACATTTGCCTTGTCAACCAGATCTTTGTAAAAGATTCGAAAATGAAGGTGAAGGACGTGATCGCCGCAGCCGCCAAAGAAGCTGGTGGCAGCATTAACGTCGATGCGTTCCTGCGTTTCAAAGTCGGTGATACCGGCGCGGAAGAGGCCGGAGAAGGCGAAGACGCGTGAGCGGACTACCGTACAAAAGAGTTTTATTGAAGCTGTCCGGCGAAATGCTGGCTGGCGATGCGAAGAGCGGTCTTGATACCGACATGTTGACCAATATCTCCCTCGACTTGAAGGAGATTAACGATCTGGGAATACAACTCGCGATCGTTGTAGGTGCTGGCAACATTTTCCGAGGTCTCTCCACCGTCGGCAAGGGTATGGAACGTGTACCCGCTGACCACATGGGCATGATGGCTACCGTCATCAACGCCATTGCCATACAGGATTTTGCCGAGAGACACGGGCTTCAAACACGTGTACAGTCCGCTATCACTATTGATGAAGTAGCAGAACCATACATCCGCCGCAGAGCCATTCGACACCTTGAAAAAGGTCGTCTGGTCATTTTCGCTGCAGGAACCGGTAACCCCTTCTTCACAACCGACACCGCTGCCGCACTGCGGGCATCCGAGATTGGTGCCGATATTTTGCTCAAAGGCACTCGGGTTGACGGTGTATTCAGCGAAGATCCGGAAAAGAATCCGGACGCTGTTAAATACGAACGATTGAGTTATCAGGAAGTATTGAGCAGAAAGCTGCGGGTGATGGACCTGACTGCGTTCACCTTCTGCGAGGACAACAACCTCCCGGTACGAGTATTTGACATGACTGAACGTGGTAGGTTGCTCCGCTTGCTGAAAGGTGAAGATATCGGAACCCTTGTTTCCCGCTGATAGCCCAGAGTACTTCAATTATTCAGGTCCAGCCGCCTCTCCACTGGCGAGCTGGACCTTGTTCTTTGTATAATCAAACCACTTTAGTACTCTACTACGTGCAGCTAGTACGTGGCAGAATTTGTTTATCAGGCGATGGAGAGAACGATGGACGTTGACGAGATCTTGTTGGACGCTGACGATCGGATGGAAAAGAGCATCCGCTTTTTGCAGGATACACTGAGCCGCATTCGTTCAGGAAAAGCTTCCATCGGGATATTGGATGGAATCACCGTTAATGCGTACGGTTCAGACGTCCCATTGAACCAGATTTCCAACCTGCTCACGCCGGATGTGAAGACCATCGCCATCCAACCGTATGACAAGAACCTCATCCCAGGCATTGAAAAAGCAATCCTGGTCGCTGATCTCGGACTAAATCCAGTTAATGACGGCACTGTTGTCCGCATCAGTATCCCCTCGCTTACTGAAGAGCGGCGCAAAGACATTGTAAAGATGGTTCACAAGAATGCTGAAGAAGCACGTCAATCTGTGCGTCAAGTTCGGCGTGATGCGAACGACCAGGCGAAAAAACTGGAAAAAGCGAGCGAGATTTCAGAAGACAACATGCATGACGCGCTAAAAGACATTCAGGATATGACCGACAAACATGTCAAGGAAATTGACAGGATCATGGATGACAAGGAAAAGGAAATCCTTGAGATTTAGATCTGATCCTGATTTGATACCTCTTTGATCACCCTCCCTTCAAGGAGGGTTTCTCATTGCCCACCACTAAAGGCCTAATCCAGTTTTAGCACGCACAAACACTTATGGCAATATCTGTCAGGACTTGGAGTACGGGAGCTTGAGGAGGCTTCGTTGCGTCTCGCAAACGAGCTCCCTACATTTCGGCTTGCAAAACCACACATTTCATTCATAACCCTGGCAAGGGAGGCACAACATGGCCGCCGCGATTATCTACGGTTCTTCCACTGGAAATACCGAAAAAGTCGCTGATATGATCAAGGACGAACTCGGCGATCTGATCGACGACGTCAAAGAAATCAGCGACGTTAGCGCTGATGACATGAACGGTTTCGACAAACTCATCCTCGGTATCCCAACATGGAACGACGGCGAGCTGCAGGAAGATTGGGAAACCTTCTTCGAAGACGAGATGGACAACGTTAACTTCAGCGGCAAGACCGTGGCCATCTTCGGTCTCGGCGACCAGGAAGGCTATCCGGAGTTCTTCCTCGATGCCATGCGTGCTATTTACGACAAGGTTGTGGCCGATGGTGGCAAGGTTGTCGGTGCATGGTCAACCGATGATTATGAGTACGACGAGTCCAAAGCTATTGTGGATGACAAGTTTGTCGGCCTCGGAATTGATGAGGATAACCAGGACGACATGACTGAAGAACGTATCGAAGACTGGTGCGACGACATCCGCGACTACTTCGAATGATCTGATTGATCCGATTCAGACTTCAAACGCCGCTTCCATCTGGAGGCGGCGTTCTTACTTGTAAATGGGGATACTTTGTCCTCAAAGTGTCCCCAGCTTGTTATGCACCTTGTCCACTCTTCTGCGCATCAATCTCTGTAACCAGATCCGACAGTGTGCGCGTCTCAACAGCCCCCAATGCCGCCGTCTGACGCTTATCCATCCATCCTTTCAACCATTGCCAGGACTTATTCTCCGGCCAATCCCATTCTGATCGCTTTTCCGACATCAGGATGTGGTCGAGTTCGGCAATCGAAATCTGGCCAGGACTCTTGGCCAGGATGATATAGTCAGGAGGTGAACCGACACGTTCGATCAGACCTCCATCCTGAAGTTTATCCACCGTCGCCTTAATCAAGCCCGGCGGGATTGCGTATTGGTCACCCCACATCACCGGATTCAGCTTGCGCTTCTCCTTACGCTCGCCGTGGAACATCTTCGTCGCTTCATATAACAGCAGGTACCCGAGCACATTCCGTTGAGTCTTAGACATTATCAGACCCTTGGACTGGTTGGAGAGTGATTGAAAATGCTGCTGGACAAATGTCATTTCCACACCCGCCAGCACCAGTATCCAAGACAAATTGATCCAGATCAGTAATAATGGAATCGCCGCGAGCGACCCATAGATTAGATTGTATTGCACGAGGTTGGTCGTGTAGAAAATGAAGCCGGACTTGAGGATTTCATACAGCAGACCAACAATCACAGCCGAAGCCAGCGAGTATCGGGCACGCACACGCGTATTTGGCACGAACTGGTAGAAAAGAAACAAACCGAGAATGATCATACCCGCCGTAACCGCACGGTTTATCAGGGTCTGGAATACCCCGAAATTCTCAACCGTTTCGCTGACAAAGGGTACTGCCTGGATATAGGTCGTTAACGCCAGTGATCCGACCAGCAGGAACGGGACAATCGTAATCAGTCCCCAGTACAGCGGTAGCCGTTTTAACGATCCGGCGCTGGAGCGTGCCCCCCAGATTGCGTTAACTGTCCCCTCAATCCCACTGAAAATCGACCACACGGCAAACACGAGAACGAGCACTCCAATGCCGTTCAACGCAAAACCGCCAGCATTGGTGATGATATCCTCGAGACGTGCGGCAACATCATCGCCCGTGCCTGGAGCGAGGTTACTGAGAATGAACGGGCGGACTGTCGTATCAAACCAGTCAGTACCGCCGAAGAGTTGGAAGATGTTGAACACGATGATCAGGACAGGGATCATCGTCAGGATTGTGGCAAAGGTCAGGCTGGCCCCACGAATCGGGATCATGTCGCGCACGCTCTCGCGCCAGACTACCTTCAAGAAGCGTAACAGAAAACGCCAGCTATCCTTCCAGAACTTTGCTGTCAGCATTTCCACCGCTTGACCTCCGCCTTGATCACGCAATATGCATCACAGAGTCAGGCGTCGTCCACCCGGGCAAACAGGTTTTTCGCAGCCTCACTGGCCTTGGCAACGATCTCGTCCAATCCCTCGATCTCGCGGTGTTTCATTAATACGCGGCCATCACAGACTACACTGTCTACGACCGAACCGTTTGCCGCGTAAACTAGATGGGACGCGAGGTTATGTGGCGGATTCATCTCGGGTAAAGACGTGTTGATCAGGATCAGGTCGGCCGAGCGTCCAACCGTGATGTCCTTGCCGCCCAGGCCAAAGAACTCAGCCGGATTGTGGATAGCCATATCGAGTGTTTCGACGGCAGTCAACGCAGTCGGATCGTTCTGATCGAACTTCTGCAGCAACGCCGCGATCTTCATTTCCTCAAACATGTCGAGGTTATTGTTCGACCCGGCACCGTCGGTTGCGAGGGCAGTAATTATACCAGCATTCTTCAGCTTGCGATACGGGTACACACCATTCACCGCCAGCTTCATGTTGCTGACCGGATTGTGTACGCACACCGCGCCATATTCGCCGAGCAAGGCGATGTCGCTCTCGTTCAGCCAGATGGTATGTGCTGCGACAAACCGGTTATCGAGCGCGCCGAGACGGTGCAGGTATTCAACCTGCGTTCCACCGTGTTCGATGAGGCAATCCTTGACTTCCTTCTCCGTCTCGGACAGGTGCGTGTGCAGGATAAGCCCATGCTCGCGCGCAAAATCCGCCGCCCAGCGGAACGACTCTTCAGCTACTGTGTAGGTCGCGTGTGGACCGAGTGCGAGGTTGATCCGGTCGCTGTAATTCAGTGAATCCTTGTAGTCTCTTTCGATACGCTCATACTGCTCTGTGCGTTTTTGATTATCATACGTGATATCGATTATCGCGCTGGCCAGCGTTGCGCGAATCCCCATCTCGTCCACCGCCCGAGCGACCGCTTGGAAATCCCAATACATGTCGTTGAAGAAGACGGTCCCGTTGCGGATCATCTCGACAATCGCCAACTTCGCGCCCCAGTAGATATCGTCGTTGGTGATACCGCGTTCATATGGCCAGACACGTTCTGTCAGCCATTCCATCAACGGCAGGTCGTCACCATTACCACGGAACAGGGTCATCGAGGCGTGCGTGTGGGCGTTGATCAACGGCGGGAAGGCGATCATGCCCTGCGCGTCGAGGGTCTCATCAGCGGAGTGGTCGTCCGTGTCGATGGCGGCGATGACACCGTCTTCGCACAAAATGTTGACGCATTGATCGTTCAGCGTCGCGTCTTTGATCAGGAGTGATGGCATGTGTTTATCAGGCTACGTAGATACTTGTTCTTCCGCCAGTTGCTTCAAGCGTTCCCGGCTTTCCTCGGGCAGCTTCTTCGACGCGTCAGTCAGCAGCCCCCGGGCGATCCGGGGTGCCCACCACGCGAGGAAACGTTCCACCGCATCGTCATCCTTCTGACTCCGCAACGCCCACCCGACAGCCTTCTTGATATCCGGAACTTCAGCCGTCATAAGGTGACGCAGCACACGCAGACTCTCATGCGTGTACGAGTTGTCGCCACGGTTCATGTACACCGTGGATGCTGCTGCCAGCCGTTTCTTCCACACTGTCTCTCCACGCACAGCCCACGATTCCAGGTAACCGATGCGGCTGAGGTCGTCGGCAACCCAAGCGCCAGCTGTGACTGCCAAGTTGTCGGTCGTCTCCCAGTTGTCAAGGTGACGCGCCCAACCACTCAGTTTCTCGCCGAAGATGTCATCGAGGTCGGACGTGTGATTGCTGAGTCCATACAAACCAACCAGAATCAGCTCACGGTGATTAGTGGGAAAGACAACGTTCAGGTATGCGACCCAGTCAGGAACCGTCAGCCCATGCTCGCGCCGAAGCCTATCAGTCAGATCACGCAGATCCGGCACCCGTACACCAGCGAACTCCGTCATTCCCGGCATGGTTGTCGGCAATGACGCCGCGTAGTCAGGATCGACGAGGCTGTCGAGCTGGTCACGGACTACTTCAACGAGCATATCAGGCGAAACCGCCATAGTTGAAACCTGCGTACAGGATGAGCTGTCGTATAATCGGTGCCGGGAATGTGGGCCATCTGCCCCGACTCCCGCAAGCAATTGAGGAAACTTGTTTCATCGCCGGGTAATGCTTGCAAGCGTATGAGGGCCGGACTAACTTCGTGACACTTCGCAGTTAACAACTTTTCTACATACACAACATACACACGTACCAGGGAGCGGACGCCATGACGCGCATGCGACTACTGACTGTATTAACTGTATTGATGGCTTTATTCACCCTCGCCGCGAGTTCATTCGCAGCTGAACCATTCATGCCACGCTATCCGGCGATCAGTCCGGATGGATCAACCGTCGTCTTCTCGTTCCAGGGTGACTTGTGGAGCGTATCATCCAACGGTGGCACGGCAACGCGGCTGACTGTGCACCCAGCATACGATTCCCACCCGGTGTTCAGCCCCGACGGATCGGTCATCGCCTTTGATTCAGACCGGCATGGCGACTTCGATGTGTACACAATGCCAGCTACTGGCGGTGTACCGACACGGCTGACCTTCGCCTCGACGACTGATGAACCATACGCATTCAGCAATGATGGCGAAACAGTCTACTTCGCTTCAAGTCGGCTGTTCGACTATCCGATGGGACGTCAGATACAAGCCGTCCCAGCTGCTGGTGGAACACCGTTCCGGTTGGCTGATATGTATGGTAACCAGATCGCGGTCACCCCTGACGGTGGCTTTGTCATAGCCGAAGGACGTGAGAAGTTTGGACGTCTGCGTTATCGTGGTACCTACCAGCGTGACCTGTTTGCGTACACTCCAGGTTCCGACCCGGTTCAGATCACGGATCACAATGGCGTCGACACCCGCCCGATGGTCAGTCCTGATGGTTCCATCTTCTGGATCAGTGATGCCGACCGGAACCAGGCACGCAATGTCTGGCGGATGAGTCCGGACTTCACCCACAAGCAAGCAGTGACCAAGTTCAAGTCAGACGGCGTCCGTTGGGCCTCACTCGCCAGTAACGGCAGCCGCATGGTCATCGAATCCGGCACCAAACTGTATGTGATGGACATTGCCGATGGCGATCCGTTTGAACTGGAGATACAGGTCGCCGCCGACATGATCGAGAATCTGGTCACTGTCGAAACGTTCCGCGGTGATGCGGACGAGGTAAGCATATCCGGTGATGGCGAAGAATTCGCGTTGTTGATACACGGTGACATCGTACTCGTCAGCAAGGAGCTGGGCGGACGTGCGGTCGTGCCGATTCCCGGCCCGGCCCGTGAAGAATCAATCGAATTCCGACCGACCGACAACTCCGACACCCTGGCATTCGTTACCGACCGTTTCGGAGAGAAAACTCTGTGCCTGCTGGTCAGTGATGACCCAGAAGAATCCAACCTGCGTCTCGCCAAACAGCACAAGATCGTCAAGCTGACCAACGGCAGGACTCCTGCCACCAATCCGGTTTGGTCACCCGATGGCAGCAAATTGGCATACACACTAGGCAACGGTGACATCCACGTCATGGACCACGATGGCGACGATGATATCACGCTCCACGAATCCTGGTCAGGCCCCCACTACTCTTGGGCGCCGGATGGTAACTGGATCGCGTACGCACGTGAAGACCGCAACTACAACTCCGATATCTGGATCATACCAGCTGAGGGCGGTGATCCCGTCAACATCTCTACCCACCCGGATGATGACAGCAACCCGGTGTGGTCGGAAGACGGGTCGATGATCGCTTGGAGTACCCGCCGTCACGATAACCAGTACGATGTCTACTACTTGTACCTCACGAAAGACCTGGACGAGCGTACCCGTGAGGAATGGGAGATCTGGGAGAAGACCCGCGATGATCCTCCGAAGGAAGATCCCGCTGACGAAGAAGAGTCCGAGGAGAGTGAAGACGGCGAAGATGAAGAACCGGAGGAAGAAGAGTTCGTCATCACGATTGACTTCGACGAAATTCACCTCCGTACCCGCCGGGCGACAAGTTCGGCTAACTCCGAATCCGCCGTCGCGCTACATCCGAAAGGCGATAAGATCTTCTTCATGCGCAATGTCAATGGCGACCGTTCACTGAACGCTGTCAACCGCTTCGCAGAAGATGAGGAAGAGGTCGTGTCGGGACGACTCAGCGACATCGAGTTAATCGACGAGACATTTTACTTGCTCTCCGGCGGCAGTCCGGGATACGTAGGAATGGGCGGCGGCAGCGTCGAAACGACCGATTTCAACGCCCGCCTGACCCTTGATAAACCGGCCACTCGTCTGCAAGTTGTTGACGAAGGCTACCGAATGCTTAAGCACGGATTCTATGATCCAAACATGCACGGCCTAGATTGGGATGACCTCGGCGAGAAGTACGGCGAATGGGCCGGACAGGTGCAGCACGACCGTGACTTCGCGGACATCGTCAACATCATGCTCGGCGAGCTGAACGCGTCTCACATGGGATACTACCCGGATTACGATTCCGACGGTGAAGGCCCGCAGGATGGCTTCATCGGTGTCGAGTTCGACGCCGCCTACACCGGCGACGGCCTGCGTGTTAACTGGGTGTTGCCGAATGGACCCGCCGACGAAACCGACTTGCGTCTGCAGCCGGGCGACATTGTTAGCTCAGCAAATGACTTGGAAGTCGGACGTGACACCAACATCTTCGCCGCACTGGAAGACCAGCAGGGTGTTCCGATCCCAGTCGAATGGACCCGTGATGGCGAAGCCATGAACGGCGATATCATCCCCATCGGCTGGCGTGCGATTCGCAGCCTGGTCTATGCTGACTTTGAACGGACTAACCGTGCGCACGTCGAAGACGTCTCGGATGATCGCGTCGGTTACGTCCACATTCAGGGCATGGGCTGGCGTGAAGTAGAGCTGTTCGAACGTGACCTGTACGCAGTCGCAGATGATAAGGACGCATTGATCATTGACGTGCGCAACAACGGCGGCGGCTGGACCACTGACATGCTGATGACCATCCTCACGCAGCCGGTACACGCGTACACCATAGGTCGCAACGGCGAAGTTGGATATCCGCAGCCACGTTACCCGATGTACCGCTGGGAGAAACCCATCGCAGTCATCTGCAACGCCGGTTCTTATTCTAACGCCGAGATCTTCAGCCACGCGGTCAAAACCATCGACCGTGGACCGGTGGTCGGCGTGGAAACGGGCGGTAACGTCATCTCCACCGGCGGCTGGACAACCATGGACGGCGGCTGGATACGGATGCCGCTCCGTGGCTGGTATGTGTGGGGTGACGAAAACGATCCGTCACGTAACAACAAGAATCAGGAAGCGCCCGGCGCGAACTGGGGCGGCGCTGTGCCAGACTATCCAGTGCCATACACGCACGCCGACCGGATCGCTGACCGTGATCCGCAACTCGAAAAGGCCATTGAGCTGATGATAGAAGCGGCGGTGGCGGAAGCACGTAAACCAAAGCCCGGCGACGTACGCGGCAAACTGAACTACGAAACGCCATAAGAAGCTGGATTGCCAAGTAGACCGGTTTCGACCTGTCCGCCGAAGCTTCAGCGAAGGTGGGTGAAACCGGGGAGTGCCAGATTAGATAATTCCTTTCGAGGGGATGCATTCGAGAGAATGCATCCCTTTTTTCGTTATTCCGCGCTTATTAGCTCATCTATTTTAATAAATATGCGTTCTTCACTGGCAATCTATATATCCTAACTGTAGTATATGAATGTAGTATTGATAGCTCGATTGAACTGCCGTCATACCCCGGGGGATGCCATGAACTGTTTCCATCGCTGGACGCCTGTTGTGCCCGCCATTGTAATTCTAACCATTGTAAGTCTTTCAGTTGCTCAAGATTGGGGATTTGTCGCGAACGGCCAGGGCTCACCTGTCAGCATAACCGCCGACTCATCAGGAAATCTGATCTTCGCCGTCTACAATCCGGGCGGATTCTGGAAATCCGAAGACGGCGGCGAGAACTGGACCCCGATCAATGATCTGATGACTGATACTCTGATCTTTCAATGCGATTATATCAAATCGGTTGATCCATCAGCAGACACCCTAATAGCAAAATTTGATGCGCATGACCAACACTTAAGCACTGGATACCACAGCTATGACGGTGGTCTCACATGGTCAACATTCGATCCCTGGTTCTGGTGGCCGGACAACATCATGAATGGCACCCCCTGCGAAACCCATATCACACGTCACGACCCACCACGAATCTACATGACTAACGGACACGGGTTCGCTTACAGCGAATGGGGTAACGTTTACTGGCAGGTATACGACATCGGCAACCTGTTCAACCAGGTCGAAGGTATGCTGGTCGATCCCGACGCTCCGGCCACGATTTACATCTACGGTCACTGGGACCCGGATATATCACAAGGCGGAATTATTGCCAGTTACGATCATGGCCAGACATGGACGCGGCTCACACCTATGGAAGACCTTTTTGGAGATATCCATGGACGTGTCGTGGATATGGCAATCCTCCCTGACGGTCACCTGATCGCCGCATGCTTATTGGGCTATTTCTCTCCCTACCCGATGCTTTTACGTTCACTTAACAACGGAGATACATGGGAGTTCATTCAGCACTCTGGACTGCCGCTGGAGTTTAAACCACAGTCAATCGAAGCAGTGCCTGACCATCCCGGCAGACTATTGATGGATGCAGCTTGGTTTGGCCAGTACGGTCTGTGGCGTTCGGATGACGCTGGCATCAACTGGGAATACGTCCTGGACGGGCTGCCTGTATACCCCCAAGGTGGATTTGACATCTTCCGCAATCCTTTCAGCGGTGACATCTTTGTTGGTTTTCATGGACAAGGGATATACCGTTCCCGGGATGATGGAGATTCGTGGGAGTTCATCACTGGCCCAGAACTCGGAGTGTCTTCATCTACGTGGAGTAACATGGTTGTTGACGAAACCGGGTTCTGGCAGAACGGTGATAACGGCTCGATCTGGTACGCTGAAGAATCCGATACAGACTTCATAGGTGTGGAACCCGCACTTCCTGCCAGCACGTCTGCCAACCTCTCACCCATCGCGTTTCCCGGTGATCGAATCGGGTACATCAAAAGCCTCAGATCCTTCTACGACACCCAAGACCAGGTCAACATCGTTTGGTCAGACGATGGCGGTACGACTTGGGATCAGAGCGAAATAAACACCTTTGATAACACTCTGACCATCCGTCAGGTGCTCGCGTTTGAAGAGGATGACGACCTGCTGTTAGTGGGCCACAATATCATTGATAATCACCTCTATAAATCCTACGATATGGGCAATACTTGGGAATATATCGACTTTGGCGGAGCAGCTTTCGGATTCCTGCTACAGCCTCGGGATCAGTATTATCTGTGGGATTCCATGGGAGATATTATCCGAAGCGAAGAAATCGACAACACCTGGGAATCAACCAATTTCCCAGATTGGGAAGCATTGGCCATGGGTGTAGCTCAACCGCTGAGTCTCGGCGACACACTTTACGTTCAAGCCGAATTCACCTGCTGGGCACTGTTGCCGGACGACACATGGCAAGAGAGAGGCTTGATGAATGGTGGTACCTCTGACCAAATGTGGGCTTGGGATCTGGTCACCGCTGAGGATGATACTTTTTTCGTTGCCGGATTCGAATTCTCAGATTACGCCATGAACATATCACGCGATTTCGGATGGACCTGGGAAGAACAGGATCTCGAATTCCCGTGGCCGAATCAGTCAGTGTCAGTTCACGCTGTGAAGTATGACGACTACCGGCAACGGCTATGGATAGACTGCGGGGTTGGTCTGGCATACCTAGATTTCGCGGAAAATTCGGTTCAAGACCCGTGGGTGCTGAAACCGGCTGGATACGAGTTGCTGAACGCATACCCGAACCCGTTCAACGCGTCAACCACGATCCGGTTCTCGTTAGCGACTGCGCAGAATGTGAAGCTCAATGTCTACGACATCCTTGGGCGACATGTTTCAACACTAGCTGACGGTCAGCGAATAGCGGGGAATCATACGGTTACGTTTGACGCTTCCGCGTACTCGTCCGGCACCTACTACCTGCGCTATAACGCGGGCGAGATTACACAAGAACGCAAGCTGGTGCTGGTGAAGTAGTCGGGAGTCGGACCATATGTAGCTCTGCAACACAGGTTGCAATTAGTGGCCCGGGGTTTCAGCCCCGGATTTCAAGTCCGCCTTGAGATGAGACCCGGAGCCAAACCAACTGGTCCAATCCGTTTTTTTGGATTCCAGGTAATACGTCCATTTGACCCGTCGTTACAGTATTTTGTCGCCGGATTGATAGGAAACAAGCCAGCGGAACAACATCGTGCCTGCCGAAGAATCTGGATGAGCGAATCCACCGGCACATGCTACACGTCAAACAACACCTTCAGGTTTTTCGGAAACCCTAACAATCACCGTAATCAGCTCATTGAACTAACATACGCCGATCTCCTCATTGTCACGATTTGCCGTTTTGCCATTGACTGCTCTACCACTTGAACCTATTATGATACAGTAATACGATCGATTCACTGTAAACATAGACTAAAGCAGCGGGAGAAAACCGATGAACATGAGTAGATTGTATCGGATATTTGGGGAACTTCTTACAGCCAGTGGAATCCGTGGTGTACCAGAGCCTCTCACCTCGCCCTACATGGATCAGCCACATGATATTTGGACAAAATCCCTCCAAACGCTCTATGACGACGACGGAGCGGATGACCTGGAGACCCGCTTGAGGGTAATAGCGGGCGAGCTGCTCAATGAAGAAGACTGGCTCTACGACCTGGTGAACTCCGCCAAATTGCTGCGTGAGTTAGACCTCATGGGATCGATGACTGTCCTGGACTTATATGAGAAGTGGTTCGCGCGTGTGGCTATGCCCAAGTGAGCGTGTGTCGTTAAGACAACGAGATATTTAGAGAGGTATCACGATGAGACAATTGACACGATTGATCGCAGGCATATTTCTATTTGGTCTGGTGCTAGGGTTGATTATACCTGGAGTTTGTTCGGCTGAGATTCTGTCAAAGGAGATCATCAGTTCGCTGAATATCGTCCGAGATCAGGGCGTTATTAGACTTAGCGTGATGATCATGGGAAGAGATATGCCAAAAATGGAATTGAAAGATGAGATCGAGAACCTGAGCAATTGGCATCTGTCATCCCCTGGTGACTTGGACATTAGCCTGGTCCGCGTCGAAGCTGGAATTGACGAGGACGCAGGAAAAATTGCTATAGTTTACCTGTATCTGAGCGACGTGCCAAAGGATGGGATCACTGAGATAGAAATTCAATATTCCAGGGAATCATTGGGTACAGTCACAATGACTGAAGACCAATACAGCCCTTGGTACGCTCGGGCGAACTTCGATGAAATGGCTGTGCAACGACTATTGAAAGAGGAGTCGTTTCTGGCGTTCAAGTATGACCTGTCCACCACATTGATCGGCTATAACAGCATCGGCATGCAGCGCAGCGACGGGATGACCGCGTTCTTTCGCAATTGGGACATTTCCCTGGGCGCCGAATCAGAGGGAGTGATCGGCAGCGACAATGAGCTTGAGAACGCGACAACTACAACGGCCGGTTTGAACCTCGCGAGGTATTGGGGCAGTTCGTTCGGTGCCATCATGCGATTAAACCTGGAGGCCGGCTACTCCCTCGAAACCTCAGCTGATGATGACGAGAATAGCAAAGCCTCGCCCATCACCCTGAGAAACGAGGCCTGGACCTTCTCACTGACTAGTGACATACCCTGGACAAACTACCTTCTGAGCCTGCCCACGGGTTCGGGCTTTGCCCGGGAATCCCCGCCAATGCGCGTGCGTTATCGTTATTGGGCAGGAGAGAATGATGCAGAGGAAGCGAGCACTGCAGAACGCTTTGAGCTGAAGGGATATTGGGAATTACCATTCTCCGAGTATTTGATCCTTGAGGGAACAGTCGTGTACAATAATTTCCCAAAATCGGTCCCTGAACCGCTTGCCGCAGCCATTGGAAATGGCGATTTATTGAGCGAGAGCTTTCACTACAGTGTGCGCGTGGCACAGACCACCCAGGCTTTCATGACCACATTCTCGAGCTTGATACCTTACCTGGAAGCTTCTGGCCATAACGTCGAAACAAACAATTTCATATATTTCGAGATCACCGACGGCCGACTGCCACCCGACTTCGAAGAGAACACCGAACGCAAGATCGGAGTGAGCCTCACGTTCTGAAAATGAACAGAACAGAGGGATAAACCTGTGTCTCACCCTATCACAAACTTGTAAGCAAATTGCCGAAGATTAGCTCCATTGCCAATCCCGGGTTCAACGAATCCGGGCTACACTAAGTGAATCCCGCTCCGAAAGAGTAACCTCCACACCACTCCCCATGTCAAATCCCATATAATGACAACTTGTGACGTCATGAAACCCGGGGATTTCTGGCCCGGGCTACCCATCTTGGATGTCCTCATGGGCTGGGCGTCCTGGGATTGTTGTGCTCTACCCTCTTCAAATCCAAACTGACAGGCATAACCAACGTTCTAACAACGATCTGAGTGGAGGAGATTGATGAAACGTACCCTGGTACTGGTCCTGCCGATGTTACTGCTGCTCGCATCTGCGAGCTTCGCCAGCGACATCCTCGACCGGTTGAACGTGCAGGAACACATGCTCGATAACGGCATGCGTCTGCTCATGATCGAGGACCACAGCGCCCCGATCGTCAGCTACATGGTCTATTACAAGGTCGGCAGCCGGCATGAACGGCCCGGCATAACCGGCATGGCGCACATGTTCGAACACATGATGTTCCGCGGATCGACCAAGTACGGTCCCGAAGAACACGCGAACATCGTCAAGGCACACGGCGGCGGCCTGAACGCGAACACGTGGTACGACCGCACCGCTTACTTCGAAAACATCTCCGCCGAACATCTCGAGTTGGTGATCCATCTCGAAGCCGAACGTCAGGCCAACCTCGACATCAGCGAAGAGTCGTTCCGTCCGGAACAGCAGGTTATCGCCGAGGAACGCCGTCAACGTGTTGACAACAGCATGTATGGTGAAGCCAGCGAAGAGCTGTTCACCAATACATTCCGCGCCCATCCGTACAACTGGCCAGTCGTCGGCTGGATGAGCGACATCCAGAACTATCGTCTGGAAGATCTGCAATGGTTCCACAAGACTTTCTACGCGCCGAACAACGCTACAGCGATTATCTGCGGTGACTTTGATCCGGATGATGCCATAGCGCTGGTCGAAAAGTATCATGGGCCGATCCCTGCGCAACCGCTACCCGTCGAAGCTCAGACTGTCGAGCCACCGCAGCGTGGCGAGCGACGTGTCGAACTTCGTCGCCCAGCACAACTGCCGTTCCTGTTTGCTGCTTACCACATCCCGGCAGCAGCACATCCGGACATGCCGGCGTTAAACGTCGCGCAGAAGATCCTGAGCAACGGCGAGTCGTCACGGCTGTACAAGAAGTGCGTCTATGAAGAGCAGGTCGCGCGGTTCGCTGGCGGAAGCTTGTATGAGCTCGCACACCCCGGCATCTTCATGACTTACATCGGTGTCAACGCTGGACGTGAACTCGAAGAAGCCGAGCAGATCCTGTTCGCCACCATCGAAGAGATGGGCACCACACCAGTCAGCGACATGGAACTGCAAAAAGCGAAAAACCAGCTCGAAGCCGACTATTATTCCGCCATGCAGACCAACTACGGCAAGGCATCGTCCATCGGTGAAGCCGTTGTTACGTACGATGGCGACTGGGAAATGGCTTTCCGTCAGTTCGAAGCAACCAAAGAGGTTACCGCTGAAGATGTGCAACGTGTGGTCGCCAAGTATTTCCGTCCCGTGAACCGGACCACCCTGATCCTCGTCCCTGACAGCGAAACTGAACCAGTTGATGTGTCAATGACTGAGGCTGAAGGCAGTGAAGGGGGTGACCAATGAAGAACGTGATAATCGCACTATTGCTGGCACTCGTTCTTATGCCGACAGTCTTCGCACAGGATGTCGTTCCGGCATTCACTCCGAGCCAGACCTTTGACGTTGATCCAGTCCAACTGCCAGACTTCGTGCACAGAATCATGATGAATGGGATGCATGTATACTACATCCCTGATCACGAGGTACCGCTGGCTAGCATGCGCCTGATGTTTCCTGCGGGCAAACTGTTGAATCCAATGGACAAAGCAGGTGTCAACAATTTCATGGTTGACATGCTTCTGAAAGGCACCGAGACTCGTTCAGCAACAGATATCTCCGAAGCCATCGACTTCGTTGGTGGAAGCATCAGCAGCGGAGCGGGCAACAACACAGCATACATGACCTGTAGCGTCATGTCGCGTGACCTTGAACTAGGATTCGAGCTGATCAGTGACGCTATCCTGCACCCGACGTTCCCTGAAGAAGAGGTCGAACGCCTGCGCACTCAACGTGTCAGCAGCTTGATGACAAACGTTGACAATCCTAGCACCGTTGCCAGCGAACAATGGAATGTCTGGGTATACGGCGATCACCCGTACTCAATGGCAACAGTTGGTACGGTCGAGTCAGTAAGCGCGTTCACACGCGATGATCTCGTCAAACAGCACGAGGAATTGATCGTACCGGGTCACGCCGTACTAATTCTCTCCGGCGACTTTGAGCAGGAAGATGCGAACGCCTTGGTCGATAAGTATTTCGGCGAATGGTCAGGTATGGACGCTCCGAAAGTAACCGTCTCAGATGCGCAGCCGGGCACCGGACGGGAGATCCTGCTGATTGACAAGCCGGATGCTGCCCAGGCTGAAATCCGCATGGGGTACATCCTCGGACCGTACAACCTCGGTCCGGATATGTATGCATTCCGCCTGATGGACTACATCTATGGCGGTGGCGGGTTTTCCAGCCGCCTGATGAAACGCGTACGTGTTGAGCTCGGCCTTACGTATGGTATTTATTCAGGCCTGGGTGCTCGTGTGCAGAACGCAGCTTACTCCATCTCCGGTTCGACCAAGAACGAATCCGCAGGAGAGTTCATTGGCGAATCCATTCGTCTGATGCAGGAAGCGGTTGATGGCGGATTCGAGGAGCAGGAACTGCTGGACGCAAAAGCGTACATGCTGGGTTCGTATCCGCGCCAATTCGAAACACCATCGCAGGTTGCCAGCCAGTTCCAGAACGCGTTGATCCTCGACTTCGGTGATCCGGAAGACTACATCGCTAACTACCGCAAAAACATGGCTGCAGTTGAGCTTGACGATATAAACGCTGCCGCGAAGAAGTACCTAGCGCCCGATAAGGTGCGTATCGTTGTGGTGGGTAATGCTGAGATCGTCGGGCCGCAACTGGAAGAGTTCGGCACTGTCACAGTAAAGAGTATCGACGAGTTCAAGGCCGATATGTAAGCACAACAGATGCGAGTTGTGAGCAAAAGCAAAGCGCCGGGATCGATTCCCGGCGCTTTTTTCTATTGAGTCGGATTACTCATTCAACCTTCCTGATGTTGGCCACGATGCACATCAATCCACTTCGCAACTGCTTCAGGATACAATTGATGTTCGAGTTTAAGCACACGAGCACCGAGGTCTTCGGGCGTATCGTCAGCCAAAACCGGCACGTCACCTCGTTGCAGCAGGATTGCGCCCTCGTCGTAGCGTTCGTTCACATAATGAACCGTAACGCCGCTGTGATTCTCCCCCGCATCGATCACTGCCCGGTGGACATTGATACCATACATCCCTTTGCCACCAAACTTGGGCAGCAACGCCGGGTGGATATTCAACATCGCCTGAGGAAAAGCACGGATCAGCTTCGGTGGTATGCGGCGCATGTATCCAGCGAGACAGACCAAGTCAGTTTCAACGTCGCGCAGTTGTTTGATCAGCGCATTGGCGAATGTGTCTCCATCGTCGAACTGATCACGTGAGATCGTGACGCTGGGAATAACAAAATCCTTCGCGACTTGATGTACGCCCGCATCAGCGTGGTTACTGATGATCAGCACGCCCTGTGCGTTGAGCTCGCCGTCCACACATGCCTGCAAAATGGCACGGGCGTTACTGCCATGACCTGATGCGAACAGGGCGATGTTCACCGTGCGGCTCACTGTTCCTTCTCCAGCGTCAGGGTTGCCTGTCCCACGTCCAGCGAGACTTGCGCTCCAATCGGCAGCGTCCAACTCGGTCCGACATGCCCATACGGTGCCCCCATGACCACCGGCACCTCTGGCAGAGTTTCCGTAATCAATTCCGCCGCCAACTCAGAATGATCGACTTGATCACCGTTTACATGCTGAACGAATCTACCGAGTAGAATCCCACGTGCGCCCTCGAACACACCAGCCTGAGCCATTTGCGTGATCATCCGGTCGATACGGTAAGCGGGTTCGTCGATCTCCTCGAGGATGACCACTGCACCGGCGAAGTTCGGCTGATACGGTGTCCCACATAGCGCCGCCAGCACCGCCAGGTTACCGCCGAGTAGACATCCGAGCGGGCTGATTCCATCCCGAACAACGTGCAATACGTTCCCGTCTGGCAACGGCAGCACCTTGCCCCACATCTTGCCTTGCAACATGTCGAACCACTGTTGCCCGCTGAATGCATCAAGACCACCAAATCCTTCCCCGTGATCTTCACCACCGAAGCCACGCGCGAGCTGCGGTCCAGACCACGTTATCCACGCGCTGTGATCATGCAGTGCCCATTGCAAGGCGCTGACATCTGAGTAGCCGACAAATGGCTTACGCTTAATGTTTTTCAGGATGGTGTTGTAATTCAGGTGTGGCAGGAGGCGCATTGTGCCGTAACCGCCACGAGTGCAAATGACTGCGTCGTAGCGATCATCCAGCAAGGCTTTTTCAAGATCGACCACACGTTCGTGATCCGAACCAGCGAGGTAAGGTTTGGTATCCGTCTTCAATGCGCTGGGCAGGATATCCAGCTTATAACCGAGATTCTCGAAGTAGTCGACTCCGCGGCGCACTTCTTCCTCCGCCACCGGCCCGGCTGGGGAGATAACTGCGATGCGTGAACCAGCCTTCAACGGAAGTGGAGTTATTGCCACAGGTTACTCACCAGTCTATACTCCCCATAGCCTAACTCATCGACAAATACGAATCGACGTTGGCCTTCGTAGTAGTACCAGATTTCATATGGGCGTGAGTCCACCTCGAAGGGGTGGCGATCGACTTCATCTGGCGGTCCATAACGTACATACACTTCGCCACGATCAGTTTCCCAGCCGTCACGCATACCGCCAAAGGCTGCGCTAGCCTCATGCACGCGGTTGTAGTATTCCTGCATCAGCTCATTGCCCGGAGTCTCAGGAGAAGGGTCCATCTCTTTCCAGAAATCGTAAAACAGGATCTCGCGGTCATGGGGCATTGCGCCGAGCATCCGTTCCAGGTCACGGTTCCTGGCAATGTATCGCAACTGACGAATCGCTGTTTCCAGATTTTCTACCGTCGAAGGAAGTCCTCCCAGCCGAATGTTAAACTCCGCAGCTTTCAGCGTGGAGAAGTCATCCGCTTGCACCTGCATTTCAATGACATGCTGACCGACAGCCAGTTGCTCTGTAGGAATCTCGTAGTAGTCACGGGTTACTGGAAGTTCGACATCAACTGTTTCGCGATGTTCGAACACAACATTGCCCCGACGGTCGAGGACGCGCGAATGCACATGCAGCGTATCCGAAACATTTGGATAGACTTCATAATACACAAACAGGGCTTCGTCCTTACCACCGATGATGCGGTCCACATTCGGGACAATCTCAAATTCCCCGGTTTCAGTTTCCGTTATTTCGCGGGCTAGCAGCAAGTCGCCCATCGCCAAGCCACCGAGATCATAGCTGGGAACGTAGAGGGTACGTTTAACCTGCGTTTGCTTACGGGTTTCGAGGTCTGTGACGGTGGCGATCAGGGTGTAATTCGCAGCATCGAGGGAGATGGTTGTTTCGCTGATGTCAAACAATTCACGGCTATTCGTCAACTCAAATGCTGGAACGATAACAGTGGAACGCCAGATCTTGTTTGCGACACGGGGACTGTTGTCATTTGGACCGGCGAGCACACTGAGATCGACTTCGTAGTTCGCTTCGTAGCCACGGGTAGAACGTACAAACTGCAGGTTCTCGTACGGCAGCTCTATGTAGGCAATGACCCGTGTCTTTTCAGGCTCATCCGAAAGTAGAGAGATCGCATTCACATCAAAACGTGGTAATCCAACTTCGCGATACTCACGCATCATCGAAGGCTGAGCGAACGCTAATCCCGCACCAACAAGCAGCAGAATCACCGATACAATCAATCGTCTTTGTTTGTTCATCCAGCGACTCCAGGGGATGATTGCAATAGGATGCTGCGAAACACTTCCAGTTCTATGCCTTTGATACTACCAATCCGGATGAAATGTTGCCAGACTACGGGATTGCATCGAAGTCTGACCACTCCACTTCTGCCGTTTCCGCCCGCTTGACCGCTTCTTTCATCGATTCATGAAGCAAATCGGTTTCATCGCTGCCAAAGACAGCATCTACAATCAGGTTTGGATTGAATGGAACCAGATCGTCAATACCTTCTCCAACGCCGATCCAACGGACCGGGATATTCAGATCGCGCACGATAGGGACCAACATCCCACCCTTAGCCGTACCGTCCAACTTGGTCACGATTAATGCGCTGACGCCAATCGTTTCACGGAACTTCTTCGCTTGTGCAAGACCGTTCTGGCCAGTCGTACCATCAAGCACGAGCATTACATCGTGAGGTGCGTCCGGGATAACCTTCTTGGCAACACGATCGATCTTCTCGAGCTCACCCATCAGGTTGACCTTGGTGTGCAATCGACCTGCTGTATCAACAAGTACGCGGTCTATCCCACGTGCCTTTGCCGCTTCTAGGCCGTCATAGACAACGCTGGCAGGATCGGCGCCAGTTGTGCCACGAACGATTTCAACATTCGCCCGCTCAGCCCAGATTGACACCTGCTCAACAGCCGCACTGCGGAACGTATCAGCCGCAATTATCAGTGTTTTGTGACCCGCCTGCGCATACATGGAGGCCAGCTTGCCGATGCTGGTTGTCTTGCCAGTACCGTTAACGCCGACGATGAAAGTCACGTAGGGTCCATCTACCTCGGACGCTTCTTTCGGCTTCCACGCATCAAGGCTAAACCTGGTCTCGTCAATCAATGCCGCCAGTTCTTCACGTAGCGCCTTGAGAACGCCATCACCTGACAACGCTTCACGGGTTGCACGTGTCCGCATCCGTTCGCACAAATCCGCTGATGTTTCGACACCCAGATCAGCCGAGATCAACACCTCCTCGAGATCCTCGAGAACGTCGTCATCCAGCTTCGCCTCGCCGACGACCTCACGGATATTGCCAACCAGCGAGTCCCGGGTCTTGCTCAGACCATCCTTGATCTTCTTGAAAAAGTTCATTTCTAAGTCAGCTTTGAGTTATGAGTTGTGAGCTGTGAGCAACACCAACTGCGGAACACCTCTAAATCACGTCACCCGTTTCGCTTAACGCCGGATCTTCACGGTCATGCGGCAACGTGCTACGCTTCGACCGAAGGTAGGCATACGGTGTGGCAAACATGAAGTTGCTCACCCGAGACATGTAGATATCCGCGAAATTCTCGACCTGACGCGCGAGCAGGCTCTTATCGTTGCCAGCACGCATCACCAGCCCCCAATTACTGTTCGAAAGCTCACCGTACGATGTGGCTAACGGGCGGATCTCATGGTCCAGTCTGTTCAGTTTTCCACGAAGCTTATCCAGTTGCGCGACCAGTTTCTCCATCTCGGGATCTTTACCCTTGCCACTCGCAGCTTCTCCACGACGGACCAGCATCCGCAGACGATGAAACTTTACTTCCAGAGCTTCCTTCTCCTGCATCTTCGCAGAAAGTTCCGCCTGCCCGGCCTTGAACTCGTTCAGCGCCTGAATTTCACCTTCCAGTTCGCGTAGAACCAAAGCAGTCCGCCAGCGAAGCATGCTCTTCGATTTGAGTACATCCGCATAGATATGATCGCCTACATACAGTAATTCTTCACCGGAAATGCCATATAGCTTCTCAACCATGTGCGCGTTGCCGCCGACATACACGCGACCTGACTGTAGTCCTTCAATGCCTACCGGACTCAGCAGCCCTTTGTCATCCTGGACCACCTCAAACGCCGCGTTGGTTCCATCGAAGAAACTCGGCTTTCGTGCAGAAACGATGATCAGGTCAAACAGGTCGCGCCAAGTCATCCCGTCCGGGAGCTCAGGATCAAATGCCGCTTCCATCACCCCGCGAGTATAAATCCAGTCCGAATTCGTAATCAGCAAGAGCTTCTTGTCGGCGAGTTTTTGATCAAGCAGCGCGCGAACGGTATCAGGATCGTGCTGGATGTACGGTTCCGGATTGGCTAGAATCTCTTCCTTGAGTACACCCTCAGCGTGGCTTTCATCCAAAGCCCGATGCACCGTGCGATAGAGTTCTTCATAGCCCATCGTCCGCTTGATCTCCCCGGCGTCCAGTTTGTCGACCAGCTGGGCAAACATGCAGGCTTCGCTCAACGAAAACAGAGTGTTCAGAAAAACGAAACGCTGACTGCTGACTTCGACCAGGGTTCTCGAATATGCCCGGCGCTGCTCGTCAAACGGCATCTGTTTGGTGCCGTGGCTGGCTTGCTTGACATATCCGAAACGGTTCGCGACAACGATGTTGCCACGTTCGATATCGAGAATCAAGCCGCGAATGATCAAGTCATGCTGATAATTCAAATCCTGGACTGGAAAATCCTGATCTGCCAACTTGCCCTTGACATAAGCGTACGCGCGCTCTTCCCAGGCATCGATGTTGTAATGGATCAGCGTGTAGTCAAGGTCATAACCGATGGCCTTGATCGAACGCAGGTTCAGCGTGCGATTGCAATAGATTTCGCGTTCATGACCGGGGTAGGCCAACGATTCTAAGGATGGAGTTGTCACAGGTTGTACCAGTTTTCAGTGTCAGTTGCAAATGGAATGTACGGATTCAGGCTGATGATGAGGAGAGTATTCCGATATCCACGTTGAGAGGGTGGTAGCTCATGAATCCAGGATTAGTCGACGGAAGGATCAATCGATTTCTTCTTCCCAACGGGAAGCAGACCGGCAACGAGGAAACCGAGCAGACCACCATATGTCGTCGCAATCCAAGGGTTCGCCCAGATCATGCAGTGCCCAGTCACACAACCGACTTTTGCGTAATAAACGTAACCGAGGATAGCACCGATCACCAAACCCAACGAGTGAACGATTAACGACAACCTGGTCATGCAGATTCACCTTCGTTTGCTTGTTCGTCACTGTTCAAATCATCAAGGTTCAACGTCTGCATCAACCTGTAACACACGTCATCAGGTGTCGTTTCGCATGGAATCTGCTGAAAGACACGCACTGTCATCCCGAGCGTGTCCATCTCGGCACGCCAACGTGGATCATCCTTCATCTGATCAATCAAGCGGTGGCATTGCTCGCGACCTTTTTCCCGACCGAGGTACACCTCAAGGATGTCGCACAGTTGCTCTGGCGTCATCAGTTTCTTGTCATTGAGATCCATCTTTGCACCTCTCAGAAAACTCACACAACTGCTTCCGCAATTTCACCCGCGCCCGATGCAGATCCGCTTTCACCGCACTGACCGTCTTGTCTACCTGATCGGCGATCTCAGCCATTGAAAATCCTTCTAGATCCTTGAGCACGAAAACACTGCGCAGATGTGGCGGCAACGATGTGATCGCTTCGTTCAGCTTGATCTTTAACTCATCGTTCAATGCTACTTGCAACGGGTCCATCTCCAACGACGGTAACACATGCGATCCGATGCCTGCCGTCTCATCTTGCTCGTTGGCGTCATCTGCGATCTGTACGAAGTACTTGCCCTTGCGGGATCGCAGACGCATCAGAGCAGCATTGGTCGCAATCCGATGAATCCAAGTGCCAAGTTTGCTGTCACCGCGGAATCGTTCCAATTTCTCGAATACTGTCAGGAACGTTTCCTGAAGAATACTCTCCGCTTCCTGCGAACTCCCCATCAACTTCAGACTCAGATTGTACACGTTATCACGATGAGTGAGCACGATCTTCGTCTTCGCCTCACGGTCGCCCGCCAGTGCCAGTCGGATCAGCTCCGCCTCAGCAGCTCGCAGTGCAGCAGCTTCTTCGTCGAGACGACTTGCCGGGGCTCTGTTGTCGTGTTCGTTCGCCATGGATCCCAAGATATGGAATGTGTCCATCCCATGCAGCTTACCCTGCCGCAGAAGGCTCCAAGCACACGTTCACACGAACAAGCCGGTTCCCTTACTCAGGTTGGATGATGGAGAGGAAGAAAGGATGCCTGGGTGGATCAACCGCGCTTCAACCGCTTCACGAGATCGGACAGGCTGTCAGGACTAAGATCAATAGATTCTGGTTGGTCAACAGTCTCAGCTCCAACTTCAGGTCGCAACTCAGACAGTTCCGATGGCATGGTGGGTATTACAGGTTCCAGAGTGGATTCAATGCTCTGCCCAGGTATTTCGTGGGTTCGTTTTCCTTCAGAAGATGACTTGGTGATGGTTTCGCACCATCGTAAAACCAGCTGCAACGGCTCGCGGCGCAACGAAATCATGTGGTTCCGTCCATGCTTCAGCCGTACGATCAGATTCGCTTTCTCGAGCACACGTAGATGACGCGAGATTGACGGCATACTCACACCTGCGCCGTCAGACAGTTCGCCCACGTTGATGTCACGTTCGGTCAAACGCTCGATTAATGACCGCCGCAGTGGGTTCGCCAGCGCATCAAGCACCAGGTCGAGCTGTTCATCTTGGTGAGGTGGAAAAGACATCATCGTCATCCAGAACATCCTGTTAGCGGGACAATCCTCATTCTAGCCTGTTTGCTGAGCACACGCAAGCCCGGAAACAACTCAGCGGGCTGCGAGCAACTCGCGGAAAAACTCGACCGCTCCCTCACCACGCCGATCCCAGTGCAGATCACCCGCGCGCTGATGCGCCTTCATCATTAGACCTTCGTATAACTCCTGGTCAACTAGCAGACGCTGCATCGCAGAAGTCAATTCTCCACGATCTACCGGTTTCACATACAACGCAGCCTCGCCAGCAAGCTCACGCACCGCCGGTAGATCGGACGCGATCACCGGCACCGCTTGCGACAAGTAGTCGAACAGCTTCGACGGTGCTGTCAGGTAGCGATTGTAGAACGTGTCTGTAAGCGGCAACAACGCTACCGAAACCTCGCGCAATTTCGCAAGCAATTCGGGCACTGGTAGCCAGCCCGTCACCTCTGCCCGATCCGTCAGGTCCAGCTCATCAATGCGTGCACGCATCGCACTGGTTTCTGCTTGTCCCCGTCCCCCGATCAGCAAAAGACGTACATCATTGCGATCCAAATCCTGAAACGCTTCGAGAATGTCCATCGAGCCTTTGATTCCAGACAATGTCCCCACATAGCCGATGGTTTTATGGTCGAACCTTTCGGGATCTGGCGAATGGATTTCATTCAGACCAGGATTGATCCCGCGCACCGGTACATCGAGATACTTCCGGTACCACTGGGCCTGCACCTCGAGAAGTGGCAACACGCCATCGAGTTTCGGCAACAGCTTTTTCTCTATCTGTGTGTATTCGCGCCAACGGCGATCCGTGCCAGCATCATCGCGAACGCTGGGATCGATGTAGAAATTATGCGTGTCATGAACCGCGACCAGACCCCGTTTCCGCCACCGAGCGAGGTGCGGAATAGCACGAGTGTCACGTGACATCACAGTATTTACACCATGTTCACGCTGCAATTTCGCTAGTAACCACCCAGCACGAACGAAATAGACATTCGGATCAGAAATCAACTTCACATTGGGTGTCTGAATGACATGAATGTGCAAACCGGGTGGAACATCATGCCCGTATTCACGGCGCAAAACATCGAGCGGATCAGCGTACTGCTTCGCACGTGGATGGTTTGACGAACGCACGATGAAATGCACTTCCGCACCCGCACGTGCCATCGCAGTCACGAAATTCGCGTTGAATGGGCCGGCCGGAATCTCGGACGGCCAACGTATCTGGCTTACGTATGCGAGTTTTACTGTCGGTTCGTTCATCGGGTCATTATGTCGAGAAAAAAGAGTGTCAACAGTCTGGTGTCATCCCTGCTGCCAAGCCTGCAAGGATACCTGACATATGACCGGAAAAGTAATACATACACAGCTCTGTATTTACCCTAAACAAAAAAGCGCCCCGTTCCCGAGGCGCTTGAACTATACGCATGTAGTCTTACTGTTGCTCCTCTTCACCCTGCTTACCGATGAAGATTTCGTTCAGCATTTCTTCATTGAAGTAGATGACACGGTCAGCCTTGGTTGCCAACTGTTCAGACAGGCCACGCGGGAAGAAGGCACTTACCACTTCAAGACCCATTTCCTTGCCGTATTCAACCACTTCGGCCAGATCCTTGTCGCCGGACACGATCACCGCGACTTCGCAGGCACGGTTGACTGCCAAACGGACCAGGTCAATCGCCAATTTGACATCAAGACCCTTCTCAACCGCATAGTGCTTGCGAGTGGAATCCTCGCCGCGAACTTGGTAATAAACCAACTTTCCAAGACGAAGCGTCAGGTATTGAGTGTGAGCCAGGTGGGTGATGAAACGTTGCTGCTTTTCGTAATTATCCGGATCAAATTCCGGATCGACCTTGGCATTGTAGTAGTAGATTCGCAACAATTCGCCATCGGTCTTGGTTGCCAGTACCTTGCCGAACTGCTGGAAGTCAACATCCATTCGACCAACATTGTCGCGAAGGCCGTTGTAGAAGTTACTGCCGTCAATGAATACAGCTACGCGCTTCATCCTGGACTCCATGGTTTTACTAATCACGGTCTGCGCCAGGATACCTTACGGTAACTGATGGGGAAGGAAAGCCGTTGCGTTCTTCATTGGGATCGCCGCACCCGCGCGACACAGCCGTATCCCACAACACATTCCCGGCACAACTCTGATTGCGAACAAGAAACTAATGTCGGACGAATCCCCCCCAAAGTCAAGGCCACCGCAACCTCCTGAGACATTCATCATAACTACTTATGAATTAAGGAGATTACATCAAGGGCTAAGTTGTTGCGAGACAGCTCGCAACGTGATGGGTCGTTGTTTGCCATTTCCCTCAGCACTACCTTCTCACGAGCGCAGATTCATACATCCAAATATCGCGAAGGTCAACATGCGGTTTGCCGATCTGATCGCCCCCGAATCTGTTCACATGGACATCCGTTCGCGAACCAGGGAAACTGTGATCAAGTCCCTGGTAAAACGTGCGGTTGCGGTCAACAACCTGGACGAAAAGGTCGTGCTCAACGCTGTACTCGACCGCGAACGCGCGTTGTCCACCGGTGTAGGTCAGGGTATTGCCGTGCCGCACGCTACCCTGAAAGCATTGCCCAAACCAATTGTCGCGCTCGGACGAACGAAAACCGGTATTGACTTCGATTCCATCGACGCTGCCCCGGTCCGGATCGTATTCCTGCTGCTCACACCCGAAGGTGATGTTCCGCTGCACCTTAAGCTCCTCAGCCGCATCAGTCGCCTCTGCCAGCAACCTGTACTTAGAGAAGAACTCCTGACTATGTCAAAACCGGAAGCGATCCTGAACGCGCTGAAGAAAGCCGAAACCGGTTTCCAGGATCTATGACCTTAGCCGATATCGCCGTCGTCGTGGTCTACCTGCTCCTCGTCTTCTACATCGGCGCACGGTTCACCAAACGGGCGCACACCGATACCAATTCCTACTTCCTGTCCAGCCGTAACCTACCATGGTGGATCGCCGGAACCAGTATGGTTGCGACCAGCTTCTCGTGCGACACGCCGCTGTATGTAACGCAGCTCGTACGTTCCGGCGGAATCTCGCTTAACTGGCAGTGGTGGTCGTTCGCGGTGGGTGGACTTTTCAGCGCGTTTCTGCTCGCACGGTTGTGGCGACGTGCGGAAGTTGTCACCGACCTCGAACTCGCCGAAGTCCGGTATGGCGGCAAGTCCGGGGCGATCCTGCGCACCGTTAAGGCCGGGTGGATGGCGCTGATCATCAACACTATCGCCATGAGCTGGGTGCTGCTCGCGATGGCCAAAATCATCGGCGCGGTCTGGGGTGGGCCGAAATGGGTCGGCGTGATCAGCGCTGCCAGCCTCGCCATCGGCTACAGCTTCATGGCCGGATTCTGGGGCGTGGTCGTCACAGATGTCGCCCAGTTCATCATCGCGCTGGCCGGTGCAGTCGTGCTCGCAGTGGTCGCCGTCAACGCTGCGGGCGGGATGGAGGCGATCATCGCAGTCGTCCCCGCCGACAAACTTCAGCTCCTCCCCACCATGCCCCCGGATTCCATCTTCAGCGGCGAGTTCTGGACCGGCGCGTTCGGTGGGTTCATCGTCTACGCTTCGATCCAGTGGTGGGCGAACATCAACTCGGACGGCGGCGGCAAAGTCATCCAGCGCATGTCCGCCACGAAGAACGAAGCGCACGCGTTCGGCGCAACCCTGTGGTTCAACGTCGCCCACTACGCCCTGCGCACCTGGCCGTGGATCATCGCTGCGCTGGCAAGCCTCGTGCTCTACCCGAACCTCGCTGACGACGAGATGGCCTACCCGAAGATGATCGTCGAGGTGCTACCGTCACCGTGGACCGGCTTCCTCGTCGCCGGGCTCGTCGCAGCGTTCATGTCGACCATCGACACCCAGCTCAACTGGGGCGCGAGCTACCTCACGCACGACATGTACCGCCGTTGGATCGCGCCGGACAAGTCTGAGAAACACTACATCGGCGCGGCGAAGGTCTCGATGCTGATCCTGATCGCGCTGACCGCGTTGATCGCACAAATGATCGACTCGGTCACCGAAGCGTTCAAGTTCATCATCGCTTTCGGGGCTGGAACAGGCCCGATCCTGATCCTGCGCTGGTTCTGGTGGCGAGTGAACGCGTGGGCGGAGATCGCGGCGATGGTCGCGTCGACCGTGATCAGCACTTGGATTTATGCGAGTGGTGTTGAGATGTCGTTCCCGCTACGCGTGGTGACGATTGCCTTCGGATCGGCACTGGTCTGGCTGCCGGTCATGTTCCTCACGCCCGCCTCCGATAACGACACGTTGCGCGCATTCTTCCTCAAGATCCATCCGCCGGGCGCGTGGAAACGTATCCGCTGGCAGTTCGAACCGGAAGCGTTGTATGACATCGTCGGACACAAACCGTCGTTCATCAAGCACGACCTGCTCGGCTGGGCGGGCGGCCTGCTGCTGACCTTTGGCCTGATGTTCGGAATCGGCTACGCCATTTTCTCCGACTGGCTGGCGGTAGTCGGGTCCATCGTCGCGGCGGTTATTGGGTTGGGATTGGTCGCCAAATGGTGGCAGATCCACTCAGCTGAATAGCTGATGCCCGCGGGAGCTGTGCTACCGCGGATTAACTATATCTGGATTCACAGTAGCCGCGGTAGCACAGCTCCCGCGGGCATCGTTTCAATCATCATGACACGTGCAGCCGCCTTCCAAACCTTCGCGGCCTTCCTTGATCAGCCATGGAACCATCATCAACGCCGCCGCAGGATCGGCCCACCACCACCCGAGCCATGCGTTCAGTACTAACCCGAGCAGTAACGCGAACGACAGATACGTACAGGCCAGCGTCTCCTTCGCCTCAGCACGTAACGCCCCGCTGTTCAACACCGCCGCCGCCTGCAGCTTCCGCCATGCTAAAAATGGCATGATGATTAGCGAGAGAACCGCCAGCACAATCCCGATCAGGGTTTCCTCGGGCGCGTCCTGCTTGAACAGTGTCCAAATCGACTGCCACAGCACATACGCAGCAAGCAGGAAGAATGTCCAGCCGACGAACTTGTGGACCCGGTCTTCGGTTACCGCCAACTGGGCTTCGTTCAGCGTGCCACTGAGCTGAAGCCGCAGTCGCCACAGCAGCACTGTTGCTGCCGACAGTTCAATCAGGCTGTCCATGCCAAAACCGACCAGCGCGATGCTGCCGGCCATAATCCCCTGCCACAACGCGATCCCTGCCTCGAGCAGGTTGTAGACCATCGTGAACACGACCAGCCATACGGCGCGGCGTAACCAGGTTTCTTTAGTTTCTGTTGTCATAGGTCTCCACGCTCTGGGTGATGTGGGAGTGACAACACGTCATCCTGAACGAAGTGAAGGATCTCTCGTTTGACCTTTGTTTTCCAACAACTTCCTTATCCATTTCCCTACGGCAATGAAGAATGAATACGTCCAACAAGAGATCCTTCGCTCGCCTGCGGCGGCTCAGGATGACACATCTCAATCCCCGGGTTCAGCGAACCCGGGCTACATCCTCAACCGCGCGTCTTCGTGTACCGGTGAAATCCGTACGCCAGTAGGAACAACACTTCCAGCGATACAAACACGATCACCGATGTCGGCACTTCGACCGAACTACCGGACGCGTACGTGTGCAACCCGGCGAGGAAGTAATTCACGCCGTAATACGTCATCAGCACCAGGAGGAAACCGATCACGGTCGCAACCGCCATCCCGCGTTCCCGCAATCGTCCGGCATAGCCAGCGTGGATCAGGCCAAGGTAGTAAATCCACGTCAGTAATGCCCACGTTTCCTTCGGATCCCAGCCCCAGTATCGACCCCACGCGCTGTGCGCCCAGACCGAGCCGAGAAGAATCCCGACGATCAGGAACAATACACTGAGTTGAACCATCTTGTAAATCGCGTTGTAGATGCCGCCGAGCAAGCGTTTAGCCTGCGTCGGTCGGAACGTATCATTCACCAACCACACATGTCCGAATACTGCCGCCAGGGTCGCCGAAGCATACCCGAGCAGAATCACAATCACGTGTATGTTCAACCAGTAACTCTGTAACGCTGGCACCAACGGTTCAATGCCGGGATCAAGGTAATTCTGACTGGCGATGAACAGGCTTGAAAAGCCAACAAACGCCGCCGAAGCTGCCACGATTTTTGAGTTCAAACCACGATAGTTGAACAGACCGAAAACTACTACGCCCCACGCGATGGTGATCAATGACTCGTACATGTTCGACCACGGCGCCCGTTGAGCGATATACCAACGGAGGGCTAAACCGACTGTGTGCACCAGAAAACCAGCGATCAACAGCAACCGCGGTGCAATATCCACCCAGCGCAACCTGATCATCGTACCCGCAATCGCAAACAGGATCGCAGCGACGTACAACCACTTGGCGATCACCCACGGGTCGACCTGACGGTAGAGCAGCTCGGTGTTGAGACGTTTGGTTTCCAGTTCGTCACCGTGCCACGCCAGCAGTTCATTGTGCAGCACACGAGCGGAGGTTTCCACCATCTCCACATTACCCCGCTTGTACGCTTCGAGCAGCCCACTCCACGCCAGCGCGACTGTAGCACCCGGAGCGGTGCTGTCCGCCATTACATCCGTGATAGAACGCCAGGACGGATCATCACCTTCCGCCGGGACCAGACGTAAATCCCTTCCAGTGAGTATTCCATGCAGTACACTCACCCGGTTAAATACTTGTGCGGCTTTCCCTTGTTCAACAGTCATATCCGCACCTGCCGATTGCGCTACCTGCGACTGCTCGGCGATGCTCACGAGGGTCTGGTTACTAACCAGCTCATCCATCGAGAACAAGGTCGAACTCGTTGCCCAACCAACGGCCTCACGCAATGGTTCGTGCATCAGCGGAAACATCTCTTCGGTGTATGCCGCCTCAGAATCTGAAATCCACCGCATGACCGTCTCGAGCGGATCTTCTCCATTCCATCTGCGTTCACCTGTGATCTCATGTACGACGTCACGTGCAAACGCATCGAAAGTGCGCACCCGTCCACCGCTCATGATCGGTAACGAGCGCAGGTTCTCATCCGCTGCTGCTGGGAGTTCCGCAGCCGCCGGATACACAATCCCTGCGATTATCAAGGCTGTCAATGCAAAGATGGCAATCGTCTGCTTCATCGAATATCTCAAAATGTTAGGTGTTCCAAACTCGCTTGTTGGATGCTCTCGCATGCCAGATGATTCTCTGGCTCATTTCAACCGCGCTTGCGAGCAAACGCAGGCCTGTTGCTTTACTGCGTTGCGAGTAAGCAAGGGCCTACTAATTTCGATGAAAAATAAAGCGCTACGGCTGTCGTGGTCGTGGTGGGAACTGCTTCATCAGCCACGGTTTGAGGAAAACCACCAGAATCAGCCCCGCCGCCAGCACGACGAAACCAACGAACAACACCGTCATCCCCGGATTACGGAGAATCGACAGTATTGAAACATCCGGTTCACCTTCCGCGCCTAGCTGGTAGGATTGCTGGGCGATGACAAATCCGCGGTAGTTGATCGGGTGATTCACTCGCACGAGCTGCGAAAACCGCTTATCCCGCCCTTCATCCTCGAGACGCACATGGCTGCGATACTCGCTGGCAGCCATTGTACCCGGGTACAGCTCGATCTCGAATTCATCAAGGATCAGCTGGAAATCGAGCGGGATCTCTATCGGTTGCTGCCCTTCACGCATAATGAAATACGAGTCGGACGGTTCACCCTCGACGAGGAACATCGTGCCCTCTTCCTGACCGTTACGACCGTACACCGCGCCAATCAGAATCACCATGATGCCAACGTGAGTCAGCAGCCACGGCACCTGATGCATTTGGAACGGGTATCGCTTGAACGTGCACGCGACCAGATTCAGCGCGAACAAGGCAATGATCGCATCATACAGCGGACTCTGATACACTTTATCGATGGCAGCTTGCAAGCCTTCCTGTGTTTCGACCACAGTGCCGAAAACCAGGCCGAGTGCCAGCAGGACCAATAGGACGATAGTCAGTTCAAGCGAGGTGATAAATATCCAGAAACGTCGTGCGAGACCCATACCCAGCTTCCCAATCCGTGTGCGTTCCGGTGAACCGGAGTTACATGTGCAAAATGAACCTTATGAACAATTACTCGTCTTCCCCGGAAGCGAATAACGCCTTGTCTACCGCCAAGTCCATCTCTTCCGGTGTCAGATCCTTCGGTTTCTTCTTCAACTTGTCCACGCTGTAACGTTTAAGAATACCGATTACATCCGCCGACCACCGGCCCATCTTACTCTTGTATTCACGCACCGCTTCATCTTTCGACCACGGACGGTAGCTGCGGCATCGGTCAATCGCCGCGTGTCCGGCGACGCTGGTCAGAAGTCCGCTGAACACACCTTCGCTCATAGCTTCGCCGTATCGTCCGAAGAAGGGGACATGCCGCCCCAATCCCGTCCAGATGTTGTCCATCGCGTTGATCAGGTTGATCGCCGCGACAACCCTGAGGATATCGTAAAACACCAGCAGCGTTTCGCGCGGTGTCGGTGCGGTGCGGTAAATATGTAGAATCCGGTTGATCATCCGAGTGTTGCGCGCGAGCACGATGTACATGTCAACGCTGCGATACGGCGATAACGCTGTCCCAATCGAGACTAAGCCAACATTATCCGAAACGACGTCTTCCGCCGCTTTATCGAGCACCTTAAGCAGCGGCGCTACATGATCACGCTCGATAGCGAGGATCGCGTCGCTAACGTTTGTTCCATCTCCAACTGGTTCAGGTAACGCTTCAACTGACGCTTGTAATCGCTCCAACTGCCTCGAGTTACTCACGAGGTTCGGATTGTTACTGAATCGCTTGCTGACTCGTTGCAAATGCTGCTTGAACCGCTTCGCCTGCTTGACCGTGATCTCGCCTTCGTCGGGCAACTCGGGCGGTGTCAACACCTGCCGATAAGCGAAAATCGCCCGAATCTGCCAGACTACATAGAGTAGCAATCCCGCCACGAGAACGAGGAATCCATATCCCAGGAACTCGTGCGTGTCGCGTAGAATCTGGTATGCGCGCAACGTTTCAATGACAACGAAAAACGTGAGGGCAACACCCACCACCACGGCTATTCGTTCAAGTATCTTCAGCATCTTTGCCATCAACTCCCCCTTGGCAACCGACAGGTTAGGTTACCCAAACATTTCCAGCAAACGCAATCCCCGTGCACGAGACAACGTTTCAAATCGAGACATTTAAGTCCGAATGATGCCCGCAAACTGGAAATCTGTTGCCTGTTGAACGTATTACTTACACCAGCGTTCCGCCGGGAGACGACATACATAATTGTCAAATGTGGTCTTTGTCACGATTCTTGCCCAAAATAAGTCGTAAATTCCTCTTGACTAGTCAGCGAACGGAATTGATCATGAATACTTACTCAAATCAAGTCGTTCGAACCACCACCCATCATTTCGGTACGGAAATCGCCATAGTGCTGGGCGACATCACGACCGAAATAGTGGACGCCATTGTCAACGCCGCTAACAGTCAACTCGCTCACGGAGGCGGGGTTGCTGGCGCTATCTCACGGCGAGGTGGACCAATTATCCAACGGGAATCTGACCAGAAAGCACCGATTGCAGTTGGACACGCTTGTTTCACGTCGGCAGGGGATCTACCAGCAAAATATGTCATCCATGCCGTCGGTCCACGCTGGGGTGAAGGAGACGAAGACGTTAAACTCTCTAACGCCGTGCGTTCTGCGCTCGACATTGCTATCAGTGATGAGATTCGAGCATCGTCATTAAGCATGCCTGCCATTTCGACCGGTATCTTTGGGTTCCCACTCGAACGCGCAGTCCTGACTATCCTCGGGACAATGAAGATCTGGCTGGACGAACACCCGATTAGTCCATTGCAACAGATTCGTTTGTGCCTGTTTGATCAGGGAACTGTTGACGAGTTCGATGCACACTTCACCATCATTCTCGGAGAAGGTTAGAATATGCCCCGCCAGTTGGTTCGTTCAGAATCACCATGGGAAGATAAGGTCGGCTTTTCTCGTGCACTGCGCAGCGGATCACATGTGTGGGTCGCAGGTACAGCAGCTATCGCTGCAGACGGCAGCACCATTGCACCTAATGATGCATATGGTCAAACGCTTGCCATCTTCGATAAAATCGAAAACGCGCTGCGTGAAGCTGGGGCGGAACTGAAGCACGTCGTCCGCACCCGTATTTTCGTCACGGATATGAAATATGCTGACGAAGTCGCCCGCGCGCATCATGAATTGTTTGATAGTATCCGCCCTGTCGCGACCATGGTCGCAATCAACGGGCTTGTGAGCCCGGATCTAGTTGTTGAAATCGAAGCTGAGGCGTTCATTGATGAGTGAATCGCACCCTCCTCTCCACCCTGACAAAACTCTGTTTTACGAGCAGCAATATTTCAGACAAACCTGGGTAATGCTGATATTTCTGGTCTGCCTCCTGCTAGTTATCGTGCTCCCGTTGAACGACCTGCAAAACGAACCCGAAAGAAGGATTGAGATAATCAGGACGACTGCGTTAAGCTCTGCCCTGATCCTTGTCGCAATGTTCGCAATTCGTCGATTGAGTATGCAGTTGTGGGTCCTACCTGACGGGATTCATATCCGCTACTGGCCCCTGATACGCCAAAAGGTCATATCATTTGCTGAGATAGAACGACACGAAGCAGTTACGTATCGCCCCATTATGGAATATGGTGGTTGGGGTATCCGTGGGTTCGCTGGACACATGGCCTACAACGTATCAGGAAATCACGGGGTGAAGCTGTGGCTGCGGGGTAACAAAACGTTGATGCTTGGTTCGCAACGTGCAGACGAACTCACCCAGGCCATCTCCAACGCAAATAATTGACCAATATTGTAGTTCTCTCGTTCTCCAAAAACTTCTTCAACATCATTTAAAACGTTTGCTCATCCAACGTTCAGAGGCTATGCTATGGGCCCTGATTGTTGACGCATGCGTACTTCTCACCGTTGAACGGGTCCACCCTCTGCCGTGAGTTTCCCGCAGATGCTTCAACCATAGTGATTTAACACATTTTCTCCGTGGAGGATTGTCCATGATACGCCTGACGTCTGGCGCACTTGTACTGTTGCTTATCGTATCCATATCTGTTATCGCTGCTCCCGCACCACGTGTGCTGGTGCAGCTTGATGACTACGCTGCCGTGAACGCGCGCGAGTCTGGCACTTTGCCTGCCGCGATCGTTGATGCTACAGGTCCGCAAACTCAGCTTGTACCTGTGTTCTATGAACCGAACGATCCAGACAAACTCGAGTCCTGGTATGAACATAATCTCAACCGCTGGTTCCGAGTTGTCTCAGACATTGATGCCGAGGAACTGCTGCCGCAGGTCAGTTCCGGACCCGGAATCGTGTCCGCTGAGCTGGATGAAGTGCATCAGGCGATGCTCGTTCCTGACGATTACAGCATCTACAACATGTGGGGACTGGAGATCATGGAATGCCCGCAGGCTTGGGAAGAATACCAGGCTGACACGGAAATCCTGATCACCACCATTGACACCGGTTGCAAGATTACCCACGAAGATCTGCACGCGAACATGTATATCAATCCCGGCGAAGACCTGAACAACAACGGCGAGTGGGACGAAAGCGACGAAAATGGAATCGATGATGATAACAACGGATTCATCGACGACCTGACTGGTTGGGATTTCGTATCCACTGATCCATTCGGTACGCCAGCTGAAGGCGAAGATTACGGTCCGCGCGACAATATGATCTTCCCTGATGTACATGGTCACGGTACTCATGTACAAGGCACTGCCGCTGCGACTACAGACAACGGGATCGGTGTCGCGTCCGCATCGTGGAATGTCGTCTCCTTCCCGCTGAAAGCTGGATTCGCCTGGCTGGACGGTGGATCATTGCAAGGTAGCGGGATGAGTGCAGACTTTATGGCTGCAATCCAATACGCTACCGATATGGGTACGCGCGTGATCAGCATCTCCTTTGGTGGAGGTGGTTCGCAGCAAGCCTACCAGGATGTTATCCACTATGCGCGCGACAACAACGTTATCCTGTTCGCTTCAGCCGGGAACAACGGCAACTCGAATATGAACTATCCCGCCGCATACGATGGCGCGATTGCCGTTGTCGCCAGCACACCGACCGATAACAAAGCCGGTTTCTCAACATATGGGACATGGTGCGGTATCTCCGCGCCAGGAACTGGCATCTGGAGCACGATGGTCGGTGAAAACTATCGTCCGGAAGACTATGTCGCGTGGCAGGGTACATCGATGGCCAGCCCGAACGCGGCTTCGGTGGCCGCGTATGTCATCAGCTATCTGCCTGAGTTGACTGATGATCAGGTTGAAACGGTGATCCTGAGCAGCGCGGATGATCTTGACGAGCTGAACCCATCATTGGCCGGATTGCTCGGTGCTGGACGGGTAAACGCGCACCGGGCATTGGAGTATTCGTTGTCCGTCACTGTACCCCCGATGGTGTATTTCAATTCAACCGTTGACCGTGAGAATGGAATCGTTACCATGTCCTGGTATTCCGATCCTGAAGATCATGACGACTTCCAGGGTTACAACATCTATCGTGATGGCGAATTGCTGGTTGAATTGACTACCGATTTGCAGATGGATGATGTTCTGCCTGAACCAGGAACCTATCGCTACATGGTGCGAGGTGTCTACGGTGGCATCGAAACCATACCGTTGAAGCAGACCATCGTCTTCTCCGGCCTGTTCGGATTGCCGATTGTCGACAGTTACGAATTCCCGGAAGAAACGCCGTGGGAAATCATCAATTCGAACAACACTCGCCATTTCACCAGCCTGCCATATGATGGCGAATGGGCGATTGGCGTCTCTGCCCCGGCGAACCTGCCGAACGGCGTCCAGCGGTACTTCGCGAATTCAGATGGTGTGCAAGTGGAAACATGGATACAGAATACGCGCTATCCCCAATCAGATGGGGAAGCAGGTGCGGTAGAATTGTATTCCAATGATGAGAGATTCACCATTTACACGGGCAATGATGGCGATTTATGGCTACACGATTCCATTTCCGGGGGGACAAGCGAGATAACAGGCACATACGACATTGATCTGTACGAGTGGTACCACCTGACAGTCCGTTATCTGGACGGTCAGCTTGAGGTGTTTGCCGTCAATGATCATCTGCAGATGCTCGCACATCAGGTGATGACAGTGTCTGACATGCCCATCAACGGTGTTCGCCTTGGCGCTCGCAACCTCGACACCGGCTGGAGCTTTTTCGACGTGACAACGGTCAAGCTGCTGCCGACCGAACTGGAACACTTCGATCCAGTCGAGATCAACGATGCACCTTATCCGATCGTGATTACCGGCGGACTGCCTGAACCACTGGCAGACTATGAGATTGCTGTGCTCGATGGCGACCTGGTAGTAGGTGTGATCGCGCCTGAGCATGATGTCTATCCGCTCATCATCCACGCCTATGAAGACTTGGGCAATGGGCAGGGCTTCACCGAAGGCAATTTCATGACTTTCGAAATCTGGAATACCGCCGAAGGAAACGGCGAGACGCTCGATATCGGACCTATCCAGACAGGTGATGGTCGGTTCGGATCTGGTAATTACACCCGTCTCGTATTGTATGCGCCATCGAGTGTTGAGGATGAGGTGGTTGAATCCGCGCTCCCGCTCGATTTTGAGATTGGTCAGGCGTATCCGAATCCGTTCAATTCTTCTTTCACGATGAAGGTGGCGATGCCAGCGGCTGGCGAAGTCCGGTTGGCGATGTACAACGTGCTCGGACAACTCGTCATGACTCAGACTCATGATCTCAACGCCGGATGGCATGCGTTATCTATCTCCGCGAACCAGAGTGGTGGTTCGCTGGCGGCAGGTGTGTACCTGCTGCAGATTCAACACGCGGATCATCATTCGGTGCAGAAAGTTGTGCTGATGAAATAATTGTAGCCCGGATTCGCTGAATCCGGGGTATAGATTCTGGGATGATCAACAATAAAGGCCACGAACATCAGTTCGTGGCCTATTGTTCGAAATACTGCAACCCTTACACGGGCTTTTGAGCAACGATCACCGAGCTGCGAACTTTGCCAGCAAACTCCGCTGCTGCAGCTTTGACAATTGCCGTGTCAGCAATCTTCTCTCCACCGCAACAACCTATAGCTTCTCCGTCGACCTCGGACTCGATCAACGCGCCAATCTGACTTTCTTCATAGACAAGCGTTTCCGCGACGCGAACATCGGTCAATCCTGCGTCACGCAATCCTGCCAGATACTCATCTTCGCCGACAGCACCACCGATGCATGTGTTGTACAACCGCTCGTCGTTCCGTACCCAGTCCGGCAGATCGTCAACCACAATGTCACTGACACGCATCTGACCACCGGGTTTGAGCACACGCTTGATCTCAGCGAAGACCTTGTCCTTCTCAGGCGACAGATTGATCACACAATTGCTGATCACCCAGTCTACCGAGTTGTCGTCCACCGGCAATGACTCAATCAGCCCCTTGCGCACTTCGATGTTACTGTAACCGGATTCAGCGATGTTTTTGCGTGCTGCGGCAAGCATATCGTCCGTCATGTCAACACCAATCACGCGGCCGGATGGTCCTACTTTGCGTGCTGCGATCAACAGGTCAATCCCGGCGCCACTACCGAGATCGACGACCGTCTGGCCTTCGCGCACTTCACTGAATGCCAGCGGATTCCCGCAGCCGAAGGAATTGAGTACGGCATCCTCCGGAAGATTTTCGGTTTCTTCTTTCCCGTAGCCCGCCCACTGAACCACTACACCCTTCGTAGTCATTCCAGCGTCGCCGCAACATCCCGTGCCCTTGGTCACAGCTTTGGCGTATGAGTCCGCTACATGTGTCCTGATCTGTTCGTTGTCTGGCATGTTTCGTTCCTTTATCAAAAGGCAAAAGAGAGATCCTTCACTGCGCTCAGGATGACTCGTATTCAATCAAGCTGCTTCAACAGCGGCAGCAACGTTTCTTTAATCTGATCCCGCACTTCACGGAACTTTCCAAGCGCGATCTCTTCTCCCTGATCTGAGAATGGCGCTGGATCTTCAAATCCGACATGTACCTGCTCAACCGGCTTGGTGAACACCGGGCAGGTTTCGCGTGCGTGATCGCAGACCGTAATCACAAGATCTAGATCATCGCGTTCGATGAATTCCTCAACAGACTTGGATCTGGCGTCATCCAGCGAAATGCCAAGTTCGGCCATCACTGCTTCGGCGTACGCGTTCACACGCGAGGGATTCACGCCCGCGGAAAAGGCATGCCACGAATCCCTCAATTCATGATTTATCAGGTATTCTGCCATGATGCTGCGAGCTGAATTACCGGTGCATAGAATCAACACATTTTTCACGATGGACTGCTCTCAGTTTGACTGTCTTCTGCGAACCAATTTCGCTGGAACCACTTCGCTACACCGACCAACGCCACCAGCACCGGAACCTCGACCAACGGTCCAATCACAGCCGCGAACGCTTCCGCAGAATTGATCCCAAACACCGCGACCGCAACTGCAATCGCCAGCTCGAAATTGTTTGATGCTGCCGTAAATGAGATCGAAGCTGAGGTCGCATACTTCGTCTTAACACCCTTCGCCAATACGAATGACAGCAGGAACATGACCACGAAATAGATCAGCAACGGAACTGCGATACGGGCAACATCCATTGGCAATGCGAGTACATTCTCACCCTGCAAGCTGAACATCACCACGATCGTGAACAGCAACGCAGTCAACGTAATCGGGCTGATCTTCGGGATGAACTTCTGCGTGTACCACTCATCACCCTTCAGCCGACGCAGGATCAGTCGTGTGAGAAATCCAGCGAGGAACGGTATCCCGAGATAGATCATCACTGACTGCGCTATCTGCCCCATGGAGATATCAACCACATATCCTTCCATTCCCAGGAAGGGAGGAATCAGGGTGATAAACACGAACGCGTACAAAGCATAAAAGAACACCTGGAACAAACTATTAAATGCTACCAATCCCGCTGCATATTCACGGCTGCCATCTGCCAGATCATTCCAGACAATGACCATCGCAATACATCGTGCCAACCCGATCAGGATCAAACCCGTCATGTAATGTGGGAAGTCACGCAGGAAAAACACCGCCAACCCGAACATCAGGATTGGTCCAAGTACCCAGTTCAACACTAATGACAAACTCAACACCTTGACGTCCTTGAAGACACGCGGTAGTTCTTCATACCGCACTTTCGCGAGCGGCGGATACATCATCAGGATCAGGCCGATCGCAATAGGGATGGACGTAGTGCCGACACTCATTTTATCCAGTGCCTCAGGCACCGCAGGCATGAAGGCACCGAGCAGCACGCCGACTGCCATCGCGGCTAGAATCCAGACAGTCAGGTAACGATCCAGTACAGACAGCCGTTTTGGACGGAATCCCGGTTCCGAATTATGTTCTTGCTTCATGATTCGCGTTTATCCCCGGTTAGCCGACTTGTAGAACAACATCCAGCTTCCGCAAATGCCTTGATCTTGTCCGTCAAATCAGGGTTATCATCACTGTCGCTCGCGGCCTGCAAAAGATCAGTGCGTAGCTTTTCCCAATTGCCCTGCATTTTATCCAATCGGTAGTACATCCATTTTCCTGCCCGACGTTTCGTAACAAATCCGGCTTCTTCCAGAATCCGCAGGTTGCGGGACGCTGTAGGAGCCGTCAGATCCAACAGTTCCTGTATTTCACAAACACAACACTCATCCGTTTGTGCAATCAAATAGAGTATGTACAATCGTGTTTTGTCTGCGAGGGCTTTCAGCCGCTTTACCATCTTACTCATGCTATTTCCTCATTTTCACAATTGTGAAAATATAAAAATAACAACTACCATGCAAGTACTCCTGTAGCATGGCTCTGAGACTGTTCTAAAGAATCTCTCAGTGAGTCCCTAACCTGCGACTTCCAGCCTCCACACTGTCAGCGTGTACTGGCGAAGGAACGTACATTCAACCCAGCGAGTTTGAGCCTGAAAATCCGATAACAAAGACCTACGCGAAGCATTTGTGACCAACAAACAAATCAAACGCGATCCCGAACGGTTCTTCAATACCGATGATGTAAAAGCTTCGTTAGGGCAGAAGTCTGTCCGTAGCGGTTTGGCCATCGGGGGTGGGCAGGCTCTGCGCTTTTCAATGCAGATGGTGCTGAATATCATTCTCGCCCGATTGTTGACTCCCGAAGAATTCGGTATTGTGGCAATGGTCGTCGCGATCCTCGGATTCCTGCTCGTGATGAAGGATCTGGGACTTACCTACGCGACGATCCAGAAGGCCGACATCACGCATGCTCAATCATCCAACCTGTTTTGGATCAATGCCGGATTCAGTTTCCTGGTAGTTTTCGCAATGATGATCGCCTCCCCCTGGCTCGCAGCATTCTATAATCAGCCTGAAGTTGAACATATCACGATATGGATTGCACTCTCATTCCTGCCTATTGGCCTGAGTTCACAGCACCGAGCGATTCTTGCCCGGCAAATGCGGTTTGGACGACTCGTATCAGTAGAAAACACGGCTATTGGAACAGGGGTTGTCGTGGCCATCATCACTGCGATGATGGGCATGTCCTACTGGTCGCTGGTGATCTACCATGTCGTACAAGGAGTGTTGACTGGACTAGGATTCTGGATTTTCTGTGGATGGATTCCCGGACTGCCCAAACGAAACGCGGATGTACGTTCGCTGCTCGCGTTTGGCGGAAATATGCTCGGATACAATATCATCAATTACGCCAGCCGTAACGTTGACCAGATCCTCATCGGAAAATACATTGGCGCAGTTGGATTGGGTTATTATGAACGCGCATTCCGGCTAGTCATTCAACCAATGGCCCAGATACAGACACCGCTCGCCCGTGTTTCGTTGCCGACACTCAGCCGCTTACTGGATGAGCCCATACGCTACCGGTCGTATTACCGACGGGCGGTGGGCTTGCTCGGACTGCTGGTTTCGCCGATGCTTGCGCTGACTGTTGTGATGGCTGATGAACTGGTCGGTGTCGTCTTTGGACCAGGATGGGCACACACAGCGGACTTGTTCGGCATTCTCGCCATTTCTGCTGTGTTCACTCCGTATTCCTTCACCGCAGGGTGGTTACTCGCCAGCCAGGATCGCATGCCTGAAATGCTGCGCATGGGCATCGTCACCAGCACGATAAGTGTGACCGCTATCGCGATCGGATTGAACTGGGGAACCACAGGAGTTGCATGGTCAATCGTGTTGAGCACCCTCTTTCTTCGTATCCCGTTCCAGTTCTGGATAGCAGGCCGGAAAGGTCCGGTATCGATCAGTGACATGTTTAGTTTAATTCCGTTCCCAATCCTGATCGCTGCGATTGTCGCGTTTACATCATTCGTCAGCAAACAATGGTTCGCAACCGGAATCGATGCTGTTGATTTGGCGATTGCAGTCGTTGCCTCTGCGATTACTGCAACGTTGACACTGCGCTTGACTCCACGCGGACGGTTGGTCTTCGTCGAACTTCGCAACATCCGCAATCACCTGGCTGGCAAATAATCCACATCCTCTACCAGATGCTGGTTCAAGTACAACCGAGACTATTGTTCGACCAATCTCGCGAGCATGCAAAACACTCTTTGCTCTGGTGTGGTTCGATTTTCCATACTTACGTTTAGATTATAACAACCTGCCAAACGGAGGCAGCCATGAGTCGGACGGCGCTGGTAACTGGTGGTAATCGTGGGATCGGAAAAGAAGTATGCCACCAACTACTAGGGAAAGGGCTGCGAGTAATTCTGACCGGACGTAACCTTGCCGCCTGCGAGAAAACTGTTGACGAACTCCAGCAGGAAGGTATCGTACTGCCATTTCAGATGGATGTAGCAAGCACAGAGAGCGTCGATACATGCGCAGCCAACCTTCGGGGTGAAGACATTGATATCGACATCCTGATAAACAACGCCGCCGTTCTCTCGGATAGTGATTCACTGGAAGCCTCATGCGAAGAATGGCGTGAGGCAACAGAAATCAACTTCCTCGGTCCTATCCGAACCTGCCGCGCATTCGTCCCGGGGATGGTCAGCCGCAATTGGGGACGTGTTGTCAACGTCATTTCCGGCTATGGACTCTACTCCCAAGCGCTTGCAAGCTCACCAGCAACCTATGGTGTTACCAAAGCCGCGCTTACAGCATACACTCACAAACTCGCCCACGAAGTCCCGGACACGGTGAAAGTCAATGCCATCAGCCCTGGCTGGGTACGAACACGTATGGGTGGCGAAGATGCGTCAAGGTCTGTCGAGGAAGGCGCGTTTGGAATCGTTCGCGCAGCGATGCTCTCCAACGAAGGTCCAACCGGGCAGATTTTCCGCGATGCAAAACGGTTGGCGGTTTAGAATTTGAGTTTCATGGCCATCCAGACGACTACCAGGGAATGATCCGATTATCTCTTCCTCGCTACCAGTTGTACTCCGGTTACATCTTGTGGTCCAAATCCCATATCTACGCTACAAGGTCCCTGTTCGGCGATCAGCACTTCCATTTCCCTCACCAACGGTCTTAACCGTAAAAGCTCTGTGAATATATCCGCTGATACACCCTGCGGCAGATCCTCATCAGACATATCCGTCATCCCGATATATGTGAACACTCCGCCTGGCTTCAACATGGAATGGATTCTTTCAAAAAGAGCGGTCCTCTGAGCTACTTCAAGGTGAATGTATCCGAGATGCACAAGATCCGGCGACTGCACTGGTTTGAATTTCAAGATATCAGCTTGAACTACTTGAATCGGAACTCTACGAAGCCGCGCTTCATCTTTCAGTTTGGTCACTCCGTGCGCGGAGAAGTCGACAGCGGTTACTTTCCACCCGTGTTCTGCAAGCCAAAATGCATCCCCGCCTTCCCCCGCTCCCAAGTCAACAGCAATCGAGGGTTTGAGATCTAACTGCTCCATAACGGAAACGAAACGGAGATCCGCTTTTACTCCTGTATTGAAATCGGATTCGTAGTATGAATCCCAAAACTTTTGCATTTCCATTTAGCATCCTTCTTTAAATCAACTACACTTCAGCATACCCACGAATGGATAACTCTTCCAGTGCGTTATGCTCAATAGAGAGTTCGTTGAACCTGACTCTCAATCCTGCTGTCGGGCAGAAATGAAAGCAACCATTCCTTCAACTATCTAGTATCACTTGTGCTCACATTGACCTCAAGAAGGTGATCAGCATGAGATACAAATCAAATAACACACTTTCTATCGGGATACTCATTGCCGTGCTGGCTTTGGGATTCGGAACTCAAGCACAGGAAACTGACATGCCTGATTCAAACCTCGCAATCGCCACATTTGCCGGAGGATGCTTCTGGTGTATGGAACCACCATTCCATCAACTCAACGGAGTACACGATGTCATCGCCGGATTCACTGGTGGCTCAGAGAGAGATCCCAGCTACGAGGACGTCGTATACGGGCGAACAGGCCACCGTGAGTCAGCGCAAATCTCTTACGATCCATCTGTAGTGAGTTATGAGAAATTGCTCTACACGTTCTGGCGGAACATCGATCCAACCGATTCCGGAGGACAGTTCGCCGACCGTGGCGCACACTACAAAACAGCCATCTTCTACCACAATGATGAGCAGAAACAGTTGGCCGAGAAATCAAAGCGTGAGCTCGAATCTTCCGGCAAGTTCGACGAGCCCATCGTCACCGACATCCTGCCAGTGACAGAGTTCTACAGGGCTGAGGACTACCACCAAGACTACTACAAGACGAACCCACTCCACTATAACGCCTACAAAATGGGTTCCGGACGTGACGGTTATATCAAGAAGACGTGGAAGGATGAAAAGTAGCATTATCCTTCGCACACTCTTACTTTCCCTGGCTCGAGGGGCGGTTGCTGAGAATGTTTGAGACAGCTACGTTCCCGCTGGATTCAAAGCACTTTCATTGTTCAGGAATTGGCTGATGACCTCGCCACAACCCGTTTTCATTTTCGGCTACACGCACTCAGGCACCAGCCTTTTGCAGGGTATCCTGCGACGTCATCCGAGTGTGTTCTCGCAAATGAGTGAGACGTCATTCTACCAGTTCCCGCATAACTACATGCACGATTATCCATCCCTGGATTCAAATGAAAATGTTCACGGGATGATCACCTTCTGCGCAAACCTCATCACTAAAGGTCACGGTCGGCTGCTGGCATTCGGGTCAGAATCTCTCGATCCGAATCTGCTTTCCATTGATGAGCTGAATGCGATTCAAGCCACGTTGTCCAACTCACCTACTCACCGCGAGATCTTTCCAAAGACATTTGATTTTCTCGCGCAACGTGAAAACAAACAGATCTGGGTTGAGAAAACACCTGACCACACGCAGCAGGCGAAACGCATCCTGAACGAACTCCCGCACGCAAAGGCAATTGAGATTGTGCGTGATGCGCGCGACATCTTCAGTTCGAAAAAACTGCGCGAAGTTAGACTGAGGGCGAAAATAAATTCTGGAGAAATAAACGCACGAAGCCGCGCCCTGCTGGGATACTCTGATTACGATCCGTTCTGGAATGGACTGGCGTGGAAATCGGCGATCAGCGCTGTCAACGCAGCCCGAAGCCATTTTGCTGACCGCATCCTGACCATCCGCTACGAAGACCTGACAGCATCTTCAGAATCAACAGTGAAACAGGTCTGCGACTTCATTGATATCGAATTTACACCCGAAATGTTGGACGCTGACCTCGAAAACACCGCTGATGCTGACAAGGAAGCAAGGAAGGCGGGAACCGGTATCGTCTCGTCCTCAGTTGGACGATATCACGACACTCTGTCACGTGGCGATAAAGCACTCGCCAACCGATTACTGTTCGCCGAGCTCCGCCAACACGGTTACACGGTTCCGACTCTGTCCACATCTGACCGTCTGCTCGCTATCCTGATCCTGTTGCGCAGCCTACCGAAGCTGATCGTCCGCATCGTCAACAAGTTCAAGCACCGTGGCGCTGCCCACACCCTTGACAGCCTGAAGAATTATGTCCGGCGAGTGCTGCCATCCTAGTTGTACATTGGGTCACTCGATTTACTTCGGCTTACTCTCGAGATGACAATGCACAATACCCGTACCGTGACTGTAATACTGCTCCTGTCATTTGTCTATGTGGTTGGCGTCGTGTCTGCCCAGCCGGATACATCTTCCGTCCGCCTCGGATTCGTCGGCGACATCTTCCTCGGCAACTGGGCCGAAGCGTTTATCGATACCCACGGCGTCGACTACCCGTTCGCCGAGACGACAGCCCTGTTCCACGAAATGGACCTCGTCGTCGGCAACCTCGAGAACCCGATCACCACATCGGACGAGCCGTATGTTGAAAAATCCTACCTGCTCAAGGCACGTCCGGGTCTATCGCACGGCCTGTTCAACGCGAACATCCGCGCCGTCACATTGGCCAACAACCACATCCTCGACTACGGCCTCACCGGCCTGACCGACACCATGCGCGAACTGGACGATACCGGCATCCAACATTTCGGCGCGGGAATGAACAAGTCGGAAGCGCTTCGAGAAGCCTCATTTGAAATAAATGACCAAAAAATCGCGCTGCTCGGCTTTTCGGCGACATTTCCGGAGGAGTTCTGGGCGAGCGATACGTCGGCGGGGACAGCGTTCCCGTACGATCAGGATGTCCGCCGACGGGTCAGCGAATGCGCGGCGCAATACGACATCGTGATCTGCAACTTCCACTGGGGCGCGGAGAAACGTGAAACGCCGAAAGACTACCAGATCGACCTCGCGCACCTGTGCATCGATCACGGCGCGGACTTCGTAGTCGGCCACCACCCGCATGTCGTGCAAGGCATCGAGATATACAAGGACACACCGATCTTCTATTCGCTGGGCAATTTTTGCTTCGCGTCGTACAGCGAGACGGCGCGTGTCGGCCTGATCGCGGATATCACGTTTGAGGACGGGCGCGTGTCCGAGGCGCGGCTCATACCCGTCAACGTCTACAACGCCGAAGTTAATTTCCAGCCGGTGGGGATTGAAGGATCAGCTCAGACCGAGGTCTACAACTACCTGCTATCGATCTCAGAAGCATTTAATTCATCGTCGATCTCGATTACGCCAGCTAGACTTATAAAGCATTAGTCGTTTGTGTGGACCGGGATTTCATCCCGGATCTTCCGCAGATATTGCAAATATGTTTTGATACCACTATATTTTGCTCCAACAACGGGGGAGGATAGTATGTCTAGTTCATCAAAGCAGTTAGAACCTGCTGCTAACGGCCATTTGGTACTAATTTCTCTATTACTGATGTTGATGTTTTTTGGGTGTACATCAACATACTATATGTCTCCAGTGGTAGATGAGATCAATAACCAATCATTTTTTTATGCTGATGGAAAAGAAGTAGCGACATCAGTTGGAGAACTAACTTCGGTTATGCTATATGTACAGAAAACAGAAAGAAACGAGCTTCTGTTGCATATATTGTACCAAAACAACTCTAGTGACGCTTTAAATGTATTACCTGATGAAGTACGAGTTAAATATTCTGATAGTTATGGTAACCCAAACGAAATGGTCGTTTATAAGGCTGATGACTACATAAAAAAGTTGAAGCGTGAACAAGCATGGCAACAAGTAGCGCTAGCATTGAATGCTATGTCACAATCAATGAATGCTGGCACAACAACTACTTATGGTACTGTTGGAGGTCAGCCAGTATATGTGGAAACCTATGACCCTGCAAAACAGGCAATGGTTAATAAACAGAATCAGGATGAAATGCAACGTGTAGCAACACAAAATCAAATATTGAACTCTGCTACTGAACAAGGACTAGTCAAAAGAAACACATTGCTGCCGAGTTATTATGTTGAAGGTAATGTAATGGCAAAATTCAAGAATTCTGATCGGATCGTTGTAGAGATTCCTTTTGGGCCAGAAACTCACACAATTGAATTCAAACGCCCCGAGTAGAATCAGTCGTATCATTCTCTAGGGAGATACATGACGGGTGACCCTGTTTGCTTGTCAAACAGGGTGTCACAGCATAGCAAGCGTAGCCCGGCAACCCTGTTGCCGGGGAATGACTGGTGACACGGCAAGCGTCACCAACCCTGAATCCGGCTAGCGCCGAATGAACATGACCCGGCACTGGGAGTGCCGGGCTACTACTTGGCAGAGTCCAAGACGGGCCACCCACCGTGGTTTGCCGCAAAATCGTGGCCTGCTGCATCTCAAAGCTTAGAAGAAAGTCCGGAAACCAAATACAAAACGTATCCGCGATGGATAAATGCGATCATCTTTGTTCTCACCAAACAAGGAGTCCCGCTCATCAGTGAACCCGAGAGATATGCAAGCATTCTCCGTCAACCAGAACTCGATATCATTGCCGTACCCATACACCATTCTTGCATCCGTAATACCGTGATCGCTGCCGTCTTCGGGAATAGTGTACATCGCCTTCAGATGCCAGGCGAAACTCAGAAAGTTCAACAGAACCGGCGAACCGAAGTTGAGCTTCCCATAGAGTCCATAGCCGGATGATTCATAGATTGTTGAATTCCCCGCGAATACAATTTCATTCTCAAACATGTGAGCACCAACGCTTATCCCAAATCGATAGTTCTTTTTGTGACCCAAATATTCTCTTGACATTCCGCCCATTGGATTACGTTTCAACTCATACATATACCCCAGTTCAAGGTTCATCGTATAGACGGCACCGGCTTTCATTCCTGCGAACCATCCACTCCCCCATTCTCCAGCATCACTTGTAGAGAATGAATACTCATCCTGTTCTCCAGATACTTCATCAGATCTGTTGTCATATGAACCTTCTACCTCCCACTGTGTTCCGTAACCGTTCGCCGCATATGAGCTGGATATCACAATGATGCTGAACAGGAGCGTCAAGATGCATTTGACCTTCATTGTGCTTTCTCCGTTCCTCGTTTGGTCTTATGTCGAGACCAGTTTTGAATGATCGTCCGGGTTCAGTTACTATTCAACATGGCAACGCCCTACCATCGTAGTCAATGGCCAGATCATCAGGCGTGGCTGATCAGGATCGCCCCAGAAGTGTTCCATCTCGGTGCGGAAGGCGGGCATGGGATCGTTGCCCGTCCGCTTGCGGTATTTCTCCAACCCGGACCACGTCCCGACATAGCCCAGCAGCTGGTCAAGCGTCCACGGCTTCGTCATCGGGAAGTCCGGCACGTCCACCCGTGCGAACGGGAACGGCAGGTCGGCATAGCCGTTGTCTACATGCGCACGTTCCGGCGTCCAGTAGCCGTCGAGGGTGATGTCGTGCAGGTGACGTAGCGGCGTGTTGTCATCGCCGTCAATGGTCAGCAGGTTGTACGTCATCACCGCCAGCAAACCGCCCGGCTTCAGCACACGCTTCACCTCAGCATAGAACCGGTCGAGATCGAACCAGTGCAACGCCTGCGCGACCACGAGTACCAACGTCTGAGCAATTGCCGTTGCGAACATAGCTCGTGCCATTCCACGTGGTCGTAAGCGTGCGATGATCGCCCCGACGAATCCCACGGCGAGCACCCCGACATACATCAAGTTAGCGGGATTGTCCTCACTCCCGATGATACCAACCGCAAGGGAAATCCAGACCATGATGAGTGCTGCCGCCAGCGCAAGGCCGACAGCCCATCGGTACGTGGCCCTGTCTGTCTTCATCGCTTCCTCCCATGTGGAATACGTAGCCCGTCAACACATAGAATTGCCGGGGAAAAACTGGTGACGCAGCAGGCGTCACCAACGGATCCCGGCACTAGGGAGTGCGGGCTACAAACACCGATACTACGAGCAACGTCAACGTCAAACGAGAGATCCTTCGCTTTGCTCAGGATGACGTCAAAGGCCTATCAACACAGACAAGATAAGATTGAGCCTGTCGTGCACCATGCCTGTGCCTTATCTTCCGACACACAACACGAGATCCAAGTGACCGGTCAAATCTTCGACATCAAAAAGTACGCCATCCATGACGGGCCCGGCATACGGACAACGGTTTTTTTCGCCGGATGCCCGTTGAAGTGCTGGTGGTGCCACAACCCGGAATGTAACATCGAGGACGAGTCCGGCAACTCCCGTTTGTCCAACAAGATGACCGTACAGCAGGTGATGACCGAAATCGCGAAGGATGCGTTGTTCTATGACGAGTCGGGTGGTGGCGTCACCTTCTCCGGCGGTGAGCCAATGTTGCAGGCGGAATTCCTCGAACAAGCGCTCAAGGCATGCCGTGCCCGCGGCATCCATACCGCCATCGACACCTCGGGCCAAGTCGAGTGGGATGACATCAAGCGACTCGGCCCATTAACTGACCTGTGGCTGTACGACCTGAAAGTGATGAACCACAACCGCCACGTAGAATACACCGGCGAGTCAAACGACCTGATCATCACAAACCTCGAACGGATCGTCGATGCTGGTTGGCCGGTACGGATACGTGTGCCATTAATCCCCGGCTACACGGATACCACACAGAATCTTGAGGCGATTGCTGCATTTGTCGGCGAGCTTCCGAACCACACGTCGGTGGATTTGTTGCCGTTCAATCTGTTTTATTCCAGCAAGTATGATCGTCTTAAAATTGAGAACAAGCTGGGCAAGTTGACCACGCAGACACCCGAACAACTTGATGCGTGCAAGGCAGTGTTTGAGTCCCATTCATTAGACGTGCGAGTTTGAGGTCAAGGATGAACGAACGTATCAGCAAGCTTCGTCAAGCAAGTCTGGACGCTGAGCCCACCATTTCGTTGGAACGCGCTCAGTTGCTCACCGACTTCTACAAGTCCGGCGAAGCGACGGGGCAATCCGTTCCGGTCACTCGAGCACTCGCGTTTCGTTACCTGCTCGAAAACAAGACCTTGTGGATCGGTGACAGCGAGCTGATCGTCGGCGAACGCGGTCCCGCGCCGAAAGCCACTCCAACCTACCCGGAAATCTGCACGCATTCCGCGCAAGATTTCGACATTCTGCACAATCGCGAGAAGGTCTTCTTCCACTCGGATCACGAGACGCGCCGCATCCAGGCCGACGAGATCGCGCCGTTCTGGAGTGGGACGTCGATCCGTGACCGGATCATGGCCCGTATGGACCAGGAATGGAAAGACGCGTTCGACGCTGGCGTGTTCACCGAGTTCATGGAGCAGCGCGCTCCGGGACATACCGTTGCGGACGACAAGATTTATTCCAACGGCATGCGCGACTTCATCGACAAGATTGATGCCAGCCTTGCGGCGTTGGACTTCGAGAACGATCCACGAGCGCTGGACAAACGTGAGCAGCTGACCGCAATGCGGATCGCGGCGGGTGCGTTAATCCGCTTCGCACACCGATATGCAGACCATCTCGATTCGTTAGCAGTTGCTGAGTCCGATCCGACACGCAAGGCGGAGCTGGAAGAGATGGTGCAAGTTTGCCGTCATGTGCCAGCACACGCGCCCCGCACATTCCACGAAGCGCTGCAATATTACTGGTTCGTGCATCTCGGCGTGATCACTGAATTGAACACGTGGGACTCGTTCAACCCAGGACGGTTGGACTGTCATCTGCAGCCCTTTTACGAAGCCGGCATCGCTGACGGTAGCCTCACCGACGAGCGTGCACGTGAATTGCTGCAGGCCTTCTGGGTAAAGTTCAACAACCAGCCCGCACCGCCGAAGGTAGGCGTTACCGCGCAGGAATCGAATACCTACACCGACTTCTGCCTGATCAATGTCGGTGGCGTCGATGAATACGGCGTCAATGCGGTTAATGACATGACCTACATGATCCTCGATGTCATCGAGGAGATGCGGCTGCTGCAGCCGTCATCGATGGTCCAGATCTCGAAGGTAAATCCGGACAACTACCTGCATCGTGCGTTGAAGATCGTGAGGACCGGATTCGGGCAACCGTCCATTTTCAACACTGACGCGATTATTCAGGAACAGTTGAGGCAGGGGAAATCGCTCATTGACGCGCGAAACGGCGGCGCGAGCGGATGCGTCGAAACGGGCGCGTTTGGCAAGGAATCATATATCCTGACCGGCTACTTCAACCTGCTCAAAGTCCTCGAGGTCACGCTCAACAACGGCACCGATCCGCGGAGCGGTAAGGTCATTGGGCGGCAGACCGGCGATCCTCGTGAATTCAGTTCATTTGACGAACTATACGCCGCCTACGAGCTGCAGCTGCGCCATTTCGTTGACATCAAGCTGAAGGGTAATCGAATCATCGAACGGTTATACGCGACCATTCTCCCCGCGCCGTTCATGTCGATCCTCATTGACGACTGCATTGTGAACGGCACGGATTATAACGCCGGCGGCGCACGGTACAATTCATCGTACCTGCAGGTCGTGGGAATGGGATCGATCTCTGATTGTCTGTCCGCGATCAAGCATCAGGTATATGACGAGCACCTCGTCAGCATGGACACTATGCTGAACGCTGTGAGCGCCAACTTTGATGGACACGAAGACCTGCGAGCGAGTTTGCTCAACGATATCCCACGTTACGGCAACGATGACGACAAAGCCGATTCGCTCACCCTGCGCGTGTTCGAGTCGATTTTCGAAATGGTTGACGAGCGCCCCACCACCAAGGGCGGTCATTTTCGCATCAACCTGCTACCAACAACCTCACATGTCTATTTCGGGAGCGTGATCGGTGCGATGCCGGACGGTCGCCTTGCCGGCAAGCCGTTGTCCGAAGGCATCAGCCCGGTTCAGGGAACTGACTTGAATGGGCCCACAGCCGTTATCAAAAGCGCTGCGAAGTTGGATCATATCCGGACTGGCGGGACGTTGCTCAACCAGAAATTCTCGCCGCAGGTTCTCGAATCCGAGGACGGCATCCGTAAAGTCGGGCAGCTTGTCCGAACCTACTTCCGGATGGATGGGCACCACATCCAGTTCAACGTGATCGACGCCGAGCTATTACGTGAGGCACAGGAACACCCTGAAGATCACAGGGACTTGATCGTGCGCGTGGCAGGTTATTCTGACTACTTCGTTGACCTCGGCGAAGAGCTGCAGAATGAAATCATCCATCGTACCGAACATGCGGGGATGTGATTAACGAGGGTGATCATTGAAACGCAAACCACGTTCCAGGCGTCATTCTACCATCACCGAAGAAGCGATGAGGGTGAATCCATCGCTGTCCGGTGCTGAGTTGGCAACGTTCCGACGACGAATGGCGGGATTCGCCATCGACCTGCTGATCGTGTTTCTACTCGGTGTGCCCACGTTGTTCGCGATTACGTGGATTTCACTTCGCATATCTGCCCCACGAACAGTCGAACTGTTGGGTGAGATGCGTAAAGCTGAGAGTGGCGAAGAACGCGAACCCCTGTTCATCGAATTTGTATCCGAAACCAGCTACCTGATGTACAAACGCATGCCGGATCGACTGCCAGGCGAGTTGATAGATGCGTTCGAGACGGTCGATTCGACAACTGTCGTCGCAACCGAGATCGGGATGGTGTCTGGAGATACCAGCTTCACCTATGCGACCTATATCGATTCCGCCGCCGTAGATTCATTGATTAGGGATTACGACTGGAATTTCACCGTCGCCTTCTCGAACGAGCCGATCACCAAATTCAACGAACATGACAAGACTGTCATGGTGGGGATGTACCTGTTTATGGGGCACATCTCGATCATCGCAAACTTTGGTGCGGTGCTGATCGTTTACTTCACATTATGCGTGTGGCTGATGCGCGGGTTCACGCCCGGCAAATGGGTCGTGCGGATAAGAGTCGTCCGTCTCGACAACAGGAAGCTGTCATGGTGGGATTCGTTCGGACGGGCGGGTGGATACAGCGCCAGCGTCGCGACACTCGGACTCGGTTTCCTCGAAGCGCTGTGGCATCCGAATCGGCAGGCCGTACATGATCGGATCTCGGGTACTGTTGTGGTTCGAATTCGGCACTCAAAGTAAAAACTAACAACACATGCCCCTGTTAGCTTGCTAACAGGGTATTGTTAGGTCTGATACAGAACAGTTCAACCCTCCGAAACAACAAAACCCCGTTTGACAAGCAAACGGGGGCATACGTTGGTCTTTCGACTTCGTACTCAGTACTTCTGTTCTACTTGCTCAACGTGTAATGATCGATCCACGCGTGGTCCCACTTCGCCTTCGCCAGACGGTGTGTGTACTTGCTCAGGTTATGACCCGCACCGGGGTAGACGATCAGTTCGCACGGAACATCCAGATATCTCGACAACATCCGGTGCAGACCGATGCTGTGGCTCGCTGGGACACGGGGATCGTTTTCACCGACATGGATCAGGACAGCCGTCGTCATGCCGGGCTTGAACGAATACAACGGTGATGCTGTCTGATACTCTTCCGGCTGTTCCCACGGCAAACCTTCCATGTAGTTAATCACATGGCCCGGCGTGTCTTCCTCGATGAGTTGTACGGTCATATCAAGCACACCAGCGCCCGTGCTCGCAGCCTTGAAGCGGTTGTTCGAGATCAGCGCGTTGGTCAGGAATCCGCCGTTGCTCCAGCCTGACACCGCCATCTGCTCTTCGTCAACAATGCCGTCCGCGATCAGATGATCGACGCCGGTCATGATGTCGATAACATCCCAATCGTTCTCGTGACCGATCAAGTCGGTCATGAACTTGTCGCCGTAACCGGTGGAGCCACGGTAGTTCGGGGCAAGCATCGCGTAGCCCTTGGCGGCGAAGCTGGCCCGTCCATAAATCCAGAACAGGAAGCTGTACGGTTCGGCTAGAGTCGGGCCGCCATGTATCGTGACCAATAACGGCAACTTCTGGCCCGGTTCGTAGTCTGGTGGCAACTCGAGAATGCCTTCGACCATGTCGCCGTTCGCGCCTTCCCACTGCACGATCGAGATCTGCGGCAGCTTCCACGTATCAACCTGCGGATTCAAATGCGTGATCCGCTCTCCCTTGTCCTTCGAGTACATCACCAGGTCGTGGTAGTAGGTCAAAGTGCTCTGATTTGCGACCAGATCACCCTTGTCTCCGACGAAACTGAATCCGCCAATGACTACATCACCGGGCGTCAGCGTCTCGTTGGACCCATCCTCAACATCAATGGTGTATACACGAGAACGTGCCCTGTTGTCACCAACAAATGCAACCACATCCTCACCGGGCACCCAGTGCGGGCTGCCCGCAACATGGACCATCTCCGGACGCGGCAGACGCTGGAGTTGAGCAGCACCACCTGAGAAATCGACGACGATGATTTCACTCGGATAACCGTCAAAGTCGATTGTGAATGCCAGCTTGTTGCCATCGTCCGACCACTCCAGACCACCGAGCCAACCGTGCGGGGACGGCGCTTCTACACGCCACAGTTTGTCGTACAGGTCAAATGAGTCGCCAGTGCTCAAGTCGAGCACAGTCACATTCGACCAACCCTCAAGGCTGACCAACTCGCCGTCCTGTGTGGTGATCGTTGCTATATGCTTCCCGTTGGACGAAACCGCGAACTCGTGAATGTGCAATTTCGGATCGAAGATCATCTCCGAACGCCAGCTGGTCAGGTCGAGCTGCCATAGTTCGGACACCTCGTAGATACCGTGTCCGTACTCGACGTTGGAGAATTGCGAACGCATGTCGCCCCACTCGTCGATGCGATACTCTTTGGTGCGGGTGTAATAGACTGCGGTGCCATCGTCCGAGAGCTGGTAGTCGTAGATACCGTCCGGAATCCGAGTGATTGGGGTCAGTTCGCTGCCGTCAACGTTGATCCGCCACACCTGCGAGCTGCCATCGTACGGAGGTTTCGTCACGTCACCGCCCTGGCTGATGTGGCCGAGGAAGTAGACGTGCTTGCTGTCCGGGGACCACTGCGGGCTGACTTCGTTGCCCGGATCGAAGGTCAGACGCGTGGTTTCCTTGCTGTCGTTGTTGACAACCCAGATGTCACGTGACCGCCGGTCATATTCCTTGTCCCAACGGTAATCAACAAATGCGGTGTATTCGCCGTCCGGGGATGCCGAGACACCAGAAACGAACACCTGCGTGAAATAATCTTCGGGAACGATGTCGTGCGTACGCTCAACCGCATGACCAGTTGCTGCACCAACCAGCAAGATGGTCAAGATGCTTATGATCGACCAGCTCTTCATCCTCTACTCCGGTTTGTCTTGGATTTCGTTGTGGGGGAAATAAAGATACGAATGAACGCTCTGTACAACAATGTAAATGAGCGGCAAAGCTCACCAGCGAGAATTGACTAATCAGAAATGATAGGCACTTCCGGGAAGTCATCACTATGGAATGAAGTGGTGAAGACCAACTGCAGTTCCACCCCTTTTTCCCAGGTACGAGCAACATCTCATTCTGAAAGACTCAATTCAACGTCTGGTTCATCTTGGTTAGAATATGATGACCTCCATTCTCGCAGCGATATTTGCAACTCCGATCACCCGCGCGACTGTCACCCAAAATTAAACGCTCTTCGTGTGATCCAAATCACAGAATACTGACAACCATTGCTCTCTCTGGAGAGGAACCTGCAACCAAGCATTGGTAATGGATTCAGCCTGCTTTTGTATATATCGGATTTACATTATTATCGTTTTTAAATCTATAAAAAACATAGAGTAACAAATAATTATTATACCTCACTTTCATCGCTGGATGCGTAGTTGAGTCCCCCCTTGACAAATCAACACGAAACCTCGAAACTGTATATAGTGATAACACGTCGGGTAGTTGTGGCGTTATTCTTTGATTTTAGTTTTTAGGAAATTGACTTGACTCGGTATTCTATCGATCACCTCCTGAAAACGACCTTGTCGGAGGTTTTCATGTACAGGCAATTCAAGCTGTTCAACATTTTCACGTTCGCCTGGTTGTTTCTGGCATCAGTTGGGTCTGCCACGGTCACTCACGTCTACGTGGATTGCAACGCCACACTCCCTGGACAGGGAACTCAAGAACTGCCGTATCACGAAATATGTGATGCCTTTCGATATGTCGGCGATTTGCCGGCTGGTACTGTCATGCATGTTCATGTTGCGCCCGGAGTCTATCGTGAAACCCTTGCAAAAGCCGGCTGGTATAGTGATGAAGCCGACTTGATCATCGAGGGTGACCCGGTTGATCGTCCCATCATACTCGGAAGTGACCAGTTTGAAGACTGGACGCACGCATTGGGTGCGGTCTATAGGGATGACTGGACCAATGACTTTTATAGTGGTACGCCACCTTACAACGAAAATGATCTGAACATACGCCACTGGCTGTATGGTGATGATCCGAGCAATGAGTACCGGGCAACCTACCTGTTACGCCGTGAGGGTGTATGGGTAAATGGCGAACGTTTGCGGCAAATCTTGCATCGCAACGAAGCAGGCCCGGGCAAGTTCATGGTCGACCAGGACAACGACAGGATGTATATCTGGTGTGCTGACGGTTCCTGGCCGGGCTCCCACGAGATCGAGGTGTCCGTTCGTGAATATGGCGCCAACTTCTACCACATGAACAACGTCACTTTACGCAATATGGAATTCCGTTACGCACGTGCAGGTATTTTCGCATCATCTTGTAACAGCGTGACGGTGGAAAACTGCTACGTAGAAGAGAACGTGCACGAAGGGATTGCAGTCGGACTGATGAATGGCTTCACGGTTCGCAACACGACAGTCATCAGAAACGGTTACAGTGGAATTCAGCCCTCCTTTGTTGAGAATATTACGTTGGAAGATGTCAATGTCTGGGAAAACAATTGGCGCGGTGCAGATGTTGGCGCCGGTGACTGGAGAGTTGGCGGTATGAAGCTGTATGCCGTGTCAAACGTTTACATGAACAATGTGGATGCACGAGACAACCTGACCTCGGGTATCTGGTTTGACCGGTTCTGCGAAGGTGTATTAATGGAAGACTGCAAGATGGTCTCGAACTATGGAACCGGGCTCTTCTGGGAAATTTCACCGGGTCCGATTGAGCTTGTCAATTGCGAGATCCATTTCAACGGCAGTGCGATCAACTTGGATCCGGAACTGATTACGACTACTTCCGGAATCCTGATCAACTCCGGGGCAAATCTCTCCGCAACAAATTGTGATTTCGACGGGAACCTGCCATATAACATGGAAATCGCGAACAGTGGCAGAACCGCTATGCTGTGGAGAGATGGTGCGCTGGGAGAATCGGATCCAATCGATGTAACTGGACTGCAAATAGCCAGCTGCACATTCAACCACTACCTGCCACTCGATCAGAGTGTCTATTGCCCGGACTGGCTGGATCCAGCATCGTTCTGGACGTCCGCTATAACGGTTACTCCGCAGGCATTGGCCGAGCAGATCGTACCCATGCAGTACAGAGGAGGATTGGACAATATCGGTGGTGGAGACATGGTTGTATACGCGGCACCGAATCCGTCGAACGCTACGATCGTTTTGTCCGTGGATCTGCCACATGCGACTGATATGGTGGTTGATCTGTACGATGTCCTGGGCCGTCGTGTGCAAACCTATTCCTATATCCAACTCCCGCAGGGATTACATAAGACACATATCAACGGACGTGACCTCGCCAGCGGAACCTATTTCGCACGTGTGAGTGCTGGCGCGCAGACTGTAGCAACACACAAACTGATGTTCGTTAAGTAAAAGGGGTCAACAACTCTCAGAATAAATTGCAAACACAAAACCCGCCATCACTGGCGGGTTTTCTCGTTTTCACTCTGCAATGCGACGCCTGGTTGAGACGCTTTCAGCGCCTTCCAATTCGTGTTCATGCCCGATGTATTCAACTTATTCAACGATGGCAGTAAAAGCTCTGTCGCGGATAAACGCGTAGTCGTAGCTGTCATCATTCCAGTTTGCGGTTCGTTTGAACAGCTCCTGAGCCAAGTCTTCGTAACCGGCTTTCGATAGAGCTACGCCGTGATAGTAGCTTGTGTAAGGATTCTCCTGGTTCGACTGTTTGAAAATCTCGGTGGCTGTCTCGTACTCCCCCCTCTCATATCGGATCATCCCCAAGAGGCCGTTGTAATTCTCGTCCACCCTCGGATCTTCCCTCGCCAAAAGCAGTTCCTTGTACTCCTCAGCTAGTTTTTGGGCTGCCTCGAAGTCCTGCCGCTTCGCGTTCATCTGTGCTTCAACGAATAGTTGGTTTCGGGCGAGCCAGTTCATCGTGCTTGGTGAGAAATCAGCGCCTTCCATGGACTGGTGGAAGTTCGCAGAAGCTTGCTCTGCTGAGTTAAAATCACCCATCTCGTGGTAGATTCTGGTTTTTATGTTATGGGTAGATGGAATCCACGTGGGGAGTTCTGCATTCTCAGCAGCTTCAAGCAATTCATCCGCTACAGTTACTGCGCCCGCATAGTCTCCTTGATATAAATATGATCGCAGGATCAGATCGAGATCACTGAGCCGCCCCCAGTCAGATAATTCCAGATCCATGGCTGTTGTAAATGCCTCGCGTCCATCATCATACCTGCCCAGCATGACGAGACAAACGCCAATTCCTTTTTTCGCCGAAGTGAAAGCACTGTCCCTTACGAAGGCTCGTTGATAATAATCGATCGATTCTTCAAATCGCCCTGTTTTGAGATACATTTCGGCCATGGAGTCGTAAGGATTGGGTTCACCAGGAATCAAACCGATGTAGTCTCGAAAGGTTTGCTCGGCGCGATCATATTCACCGATTTCACTGTACGCATAACCTAGCATGTTGTAGGGCGGTGGGAAATATTTGTCGAGCGCGATGGCAGCTTCGAACTCTGTTATCGCCTTCGCATCCTCATCGCGATAGTAATATGCCAAACCCATGAGATTGTGCGCCCGCTTATCGTTTGGATATTTCTCTACCAGCTCCATACGTAGATCATGTTGCTTTCCCAGATCGGTGTCCAGGTAATACGCTTGTTCCTGAAGTATTAATATGCGTTCACCTTTGGACACGTCGTCGGCAAAGTCTACAGCCTTCTCGAGGTAAGTTCTGCGATCCGCATCTGAGATGGAAGCCCGAGATCGGTAAAAGTGTGCCAGTGCAAATTCCGAGTCCAGCTCAAGTGCTTGGTCGAAGCGTTCACGCGATTCCTCGATGCGGAGTTGCTCATACAGTTCCCTGGCATGCAGGAAATGTGCATACGCCTCTTCCGAGACGGTCGTGACCGGAATTTCGTCGGTTGTGCTGCCGCAGCCCAGCATTGAGGATGCAAACAGGAGCGCAACGAAGATCCACATCAAACGCTTCGTGAATGTGATGACATCCATTTCTCCCCCCAATCTGAATGGAACAACTCAGAGAAGGCTTAAGCTCCCATGGACCGAATACGTACATGGCCGCAACATGCTATGGACGGATAGGTGCCTTTGCTCTTCCGAGGTCTTAACAACGAGGAAAATGTGGGGTGTGCATGAAGGGATCTCAGAATTTCCCGGTTCCGGACCTTTGCAAGTGCCTTCTCGTTTCGTCCTAACAGGTCTGCGTTCGGCATGACGTCGAACGTGATTCCCACATACTGTTTTCCAGATTGTGTGTACTTGCAACATAATGTTTGTCTGGTTGCCTGGCAAACTAAAAAACCCGCCATTTCTGGCGGGATTTTCTGGAGACGCTGGGAGTCATCTTATTAGGCTCTCCTGAAGTCATTGATAACACTTTCCATGTATGCCATTTTATTAAAACAGCTTCGGCATGAGGTCACAGTGATTCCTGAATTCCCGGTAACGCCGAGATTTGTTGCATTCTGCCTGACACACGCCTGCAACCTGCGCTGCTCATATTGTTACGCCGGGGATCATACCGGAACGAGGATGAACGCCGAAACTGCCGCGGCCGCCCTCGAATTTCTTGCCACCGATACTGAACCATCCACTTCCGCTAACGATCACGTCACGCTGACCTTCTTCGGCGGCGAACCTCTGCTCGAGTTTCCGCTCCTACGGCAGATTGTGGAGGATGCAGAAACCCGCTTCCCGGGGCGTTTCTCGTTCCGACTGAGTACCAACGGAATCCTGCTCACTCGTGAAATGCTTGAGTTCTTTGCTGAACACAAGATGTACTTCACGCTCAGCCTGGACGGGCACCGTGATCAGCATGATGCCAGCCGACGCACGAACGGTGGCAAGGGTAGCTACGACAAAATCGTATCGCGCGTTGAAGACATCCTCCATTTCAATCCGTATACGATGGCCGTATCGGTCGTACGACCTGTGACAGCTGGCATGATCGCTGAGGGTGTTCAGTCCCTGTTCGCAATGGGATTTCGTTACGTGCTGCAAACGCTTGACTATTCAGCGGATTGGCGGGATGAGCAGATTCGGGTTCTGAAACGTCAATACACGACACTGGCTTCCTTCTATAAGAAGGCGCTGCTGGATGGTCGGAAACTGAGCTACAGTCCGTTCGACGAACGTATCCGAACATGGGCCCAGAAGCCGCACGGTCCGGGCAGTTTGTGCGACATCGGCAACACACAGATCGCCGTCGCCCCGAGCGGGCGGATCTACCCTTGCGTCCAGTTCATCGGAAATGACCAATCGCCAGATCATGAGTTTTGTATCGGAGATGTGCTTTCCGGATTTCATGATACGCTGCGACGGCAGTATATTAATAACAATTACTCGTCACGACCGCAGTGCGATGGATGCGCTCTGGACGGGCGCTGCGCAAACTACTGCGGTTGCGTCAACTGGAAAGCTACAGGGAGTGTCACTCAGATTCCGCCAATCATCTGCGAACATGAACGCATGCTGATGCCGATTGTTGACAAGATGGCCAACGACCTCTGGAAACGAAACAGCTCGATATTCCGCCGCAAGTTTTACGACCCATCGTTTCCTGTATCGTCATTCATTGAAGACTGTATGCGCTGACTCTGCGATGTTACGGAATAGAAACTCAGGGGGAACTGCACCATGTTAAAGGTCACTCAACTGCGATCCTATTCCATTCCCAAATATCCACGTGGTATTTACCTGACACCCCGCCCATCTCCCATTCTACCACTTGTGAAGACCGGCACCGCGCTGGGACTGATGGCTGGTCTGTTGCAAGGATGCGATCTCGTCGGCGGGGGAACCGTAGGACCACCTCCCATTCCCCCAGAAATGATGACTGAAGCGGATGCACGGATTGTGATACGTGATGTCTTCGCTGAAAACGGGATCGAGCTGAACGAAGATGTCCCGTTACAGTTTGAAATCGAGCTCGGTGATTCGGTTGCGATACGGGATGTGCTGGTAGATGGATACTCGTCTGAACTGCGAACCGGATTCGAGTACTTCAGTGAGGACGATGATTACGATGTACGAGCCGCATCTTCAGCCATGACCGACACAACGCAACATGGTCCAATATTCGTCAACGAAGGCGTTCCGGAGGAATCTGAGCAATTCCTGGAAGAACAAACCCAAGCCTTCATCGATAGTCTGCGAGCGATGGGATGGATCTAGACCCCAGTCAATAGCTGATGCTACTTACAACAAAACCCGCCATTTCTGGCGGGTTTTGTTACATGTGGAGACGCCGGGAGTCGAACCCGGGTCCGGATACGGGGCCACAGCACCGTCTACGCGTGTATCCACTCTATTAGAATCTCAATGAACCTGTAACGCCAAGTGGCAGGCCAAGTTCATCCAGCTCGATAAAGCTTAGCAGTGACACCTCAAGCGAGTGTTACTGAGCAGACCATTCATCGCGTCGTCAAGCAGCCCGCCGAACGGTCAAGGCAAACTGTTGACGTGGCTTTATGTGCGTAACCTAAAGGTTAGGCAGCCATAGCATAGCCGTAATCATCGGCATTTAAGAATTTGCTCGCAGGGGTACGGGGCCACGAACCACCCCGACGCGCGAGTACTGCATCCCATCGTCCCGTCGAAACCAATCGTCCCCGTTTGTGAAAGAGCAGACTGCAACATCCCGCACTACAAATATAACACCCCTGTGCTGGGACAGCGTTCCATTTCTCGAAGAATCCTCGACTAATTGCTCGAAAATTTCTCGATAAATCCCGGACACAAAAACGGCCCTGTTTTCAGGGCCGTTACATCCAACATGCCGCCAAGCTTATCTCAGCGCCCGGCCCACATGAAATAGCCCTCATAGAAATAATCCAACGGATCGACAGCTGTGCCTTCGATCCGGACTTCGTAATGCAGATGCGGAGCGGTTGAACGGCCCGTGTTACCCACTTCCGCGACCTGTTCGCCGCGTTTCACCTGTTGGCCTCGACGCACCGTAGCCTTCTTCAAGTGCCCGTAGACGGTGGAATAGCCCATGCCATGATCGACCTCGACCATGTTACCATAGCCCGGCGCTTTGTAGACTCGCTTGACGACACCGTCCGCTGTCGCGAATACAGGCGTACCACGAGGTGCACTGAAATCCGCGCCATGATGGAACGCCATCCGCTTGGTGAACGGATCCCGGCGATATCCGAAATCATCCGTCAGCCGACCTTCATGGATCGGAATCACTGACGGGATATGGTGCAACCGCTCCTCGTCATCCAAAATCTTGTCTTGGATTTCGCTGAACGATTGACGTGTCACGATCAAACGACGCTCGAGATGATCGAGTGAACCGAGCAAATCCTCAACGCGAATATCCGCGATTATCTCACTTTGGAACGGCTCAAGTGAACCGATGCCAGCTTCGAGCACGTCTTCATCTACTGGTGGAAGATCCACACGCAGACGAAGCTGCTGTTCACGTTCAACCAGTGATCCGAAATCATCCGTTACAAGAGACAGTTCATCCTTAACCTGGTCCAACTGGTGCGCGAGCAAAGAGTTCTCGTCCTCAAGATGCCCAAGCCTGCTCTTGGCGTGCAATTCGCCAAACAGGTAGGCACCCCCGGCGACCACACCAAGGATGACAACAACCAGCGCCACCATGCCCAGTTTTACCAGGCTACTCTGGATCTCAAGCTGCTCCAGGGAGCTGGAGCCAGCTTGCTGGATCAACAGATGATAGCGACGTTTACTGTACGGCTTCTTCAAACTGAATACCTTTTCTGCTTCTGTAAAACTCGTTCGGTAAAATGAACGAGTTCAAAACATCACAATCAAGCCCCGGAACTCATTAATCTCTCGCTTTATGAGCAACATCCAGCTTATAACAACTCCCGCGCGAATGGAAAATCACGCTGGATGATACGAAGGTACTTCCGAGCTGATTGCCTGTCAAGTCTGAACTACGTAGAATTCTGTGAAACAGTGAATTAGAACGGTGATTCAGATAGAAAGATGAAGATATTCTGGATTTGTTTAGAATCCCGTAAAACACAATAATATCCGTTAACCGCCAAACCTGAACACCGGCACTGATTGTTAATATGTAATTTATGACATTATTTAGGCTTGTCAATGTGAGTCAACTCACATTGATCATAATCCACGGCTCTTGCTCAAGAGGTTAATATCTTGAGATTACAGGATGTAACGTGACAGATCTTCGTCCTCGAGCAATGGGTCCAAGGCCTCTTTCACGTCGTCACGCGAGAATATCACCTGTTTGATACGCGGTGACGGCACCTTGAACATCAATTCTTCAAGCAGTGACGACATCACGGTGTGTAGTCGGCGCGCACCAATGTTTTCCGTGGTTTCGTTGAGTTGTTCCGCAATTTCAGCCAAAGCAGTCAATGCAGTCTTGTCAAACTCAAGGTTGACACCATCTGCTTCGAGCAACGCCTGGTATTGTTTCACCAAGGCGTTCCGCGGTTCGGTCAGAATGCGGATAAACTCTTTTTTGCCGAGCGCATCCAGCTCCACCCGGATCGGAAAACGACCCTGCAATTCCGGGATCAAATCCGATGGTTTGGCGATATGAAACGCTCCAGCTGCAATGAACAGGACGTGTTCCGTCTGTACCGGACCGTACTTGGTCATCACACGGGTACCTTCCACTATGGGAAGGATGTCGCGCTGCACACCTTCACGGCTGACATCAGGACCGGAGCCACCTTCTTCCGGACCGACTATCTTGTCGATCTCATCGATGATGATGATGCCCATTTCCTCCACCCGTTCGAGAGCTTCGGAAACAACGGCATCCATGTCCAGCAAGCGCTCAATCTCTTCATTGAGCAACAATTCACGCGCTTCATTTACCGGCAGAGTCCTGGATTTCTGCTTGCGAGGCATCATCGGGCCGAGCATTTCCTGCAAGTTCATCCCCATCTCTTCCATACCCATGGGTCCGAACACCTGCACCATACCGCCACCTCGATCCGACAGCTTAATCTCAATTTCTGAGTTGTCGAGCTTACCGTCCTGCAAACGCTTGCGAAACTTCTCCCGGGTGCGTTTATATCGTTCCTGTGCCGGATCGTGATCATCTACTTCTTCATCATCATCAGGATCATCGTAGTCAACCAGTGTGTTGGGTCCATCGTCATCGTCACTATTGAACGCTGACTCCAGCATCGAGGTAATTGATTTCGGCTTTGCTCCCTGACGTTTGATTTTTGGTGGCGGGGGAATGATCAGATCGAGCAAGCGTTCTACAACGCGCTGCGCGGCAGCTTCTTCGACCTGGTCACTGAATTCGTCACGAACCATCGAAACAGCCATCTCAGTCAGATCACGAACCATGCCTTCAACATCTCGGCCCACGTAGCCTACTTCGGTGTATTTACTAGCTTCAACCTTGATAAACGGCGCGCCTGCGAGCCGGGCTAAACGTCGTGCGATCTCTGTCTTCCCCACACCCGTTGGACCGATCATCAGAATGTTGTTTGGGAGAATCTCGTCACGCATTTCGCCTTCGACGCGCTTGCGCCGATACCGGTTGCGTAACGCAATCGCTACTGCACGCTTGGCATCTTTTTGTCCAATCACATACTCATCAAGTGCTTTGACAATCTGTCGTGGTGTGAGTTCAAGCAATGGCTTCATAACGAAATGACCTCAATATTATCATTGGTAAACACACAGATCTCAGCTGCGATTGTCAGTGATTCCTGAACGATCCGCTCAGCCGTCATCTTACCGTTTCCATGCCGGATCAATGCACGAGCGGCGGATGTAGCATAAGCACCTCCACTACCAACCGCGAGCACACCATCATCTGGTTCAATGACATCACCCTGGCCGCTAATCAGAAACAATTCACGTTTGGTCGCAGCAATCAGCATCGCCTCGAGACGACGCAGAGCGCGATCAGTTCGCCAATCCTTCGCCAGCTCGACTGCTGCCCGGCGAACGTCTTTCGGGTAAGCTCGTAGTTTTTCATCGAAACGGTCAAACAATGTCAACGCGTCCGCAACACCACCAGCAAAACCAACCGCAACTTTGCCATCGGCAAGAGTGCGGAGTTTGGATGCTGATGCCTTTAAGATGGTATCATCGAAGCTGACCTGACCGTCCGCGCCTATTGCACATGAACGTCCAGATCTAACCGCCAGCACAGTCGTTGCCCGGCGTATAGGATTTGTTCCAGCCATGGTTCTGCCCACTTTATCACACGAAAAACAAAATCGCCCCTTCAAAGTGAGGGAGCGAGTAACCTACGCCAGCTTTTATGATGGTTCAAGTACTTAAGAGATTGTCAGGACCAGTTCGGTCCTATCAAAATCCCATCGTCACCCGCAAGATCAAGAAAATGACGATACAGAGCACCGCCGCTACGGGCAGAGTAAGAATCCACGAGAACGCTATGTTGCGGACGACACCGTAGTTCAGCCCGCCGGAACCTGACACTAAACCGATTCCCAGCACTGCACCGACAAGTGTGTGCGTAGTTGAAACAGGCATTCCCATTTTGGAGAACAAGGTGACCACACTGGCCGCACTCAGCTCTGCTGCGAATCCACGAGAAGGTGTAATCTCAGTGATCTTTTCACCAACCGTACGCATGACCTTGAAGCCATGCAGGGACAGTCCGATTGCGATACCAGCCCCACCGTAGATCAGAACCCACAGAGGGACAGATACACCGGATGACACCTGTCCAGTACGTAAGGTTTCCAACACCGCTGCCAACGGCCCAATGGCGTTCGCCACATCGTTCGATCCGTGGCTGAAAGCTACATACGTTGCCGTCATGACTTGGAGAATGATGAATATTCGCTCGATCCCATTCAGGTTCGATTCACCTTTGGGTACATACCTGCGTACCAGGTACCAAAGCACGATGAAACCGATGACACCTGCGATTGCTGCGACCGAGACCAACTTGCCAGGCGTCCAATCAATATGCTTCATGAACTCCATTTTGCTGAAGCCCTTCCAAATCCCTGCCAGGACCAGCATGCCAATTGTTACTGCACCAAGAAATGGTCCGTAGATACGCATTCGTCTCATTGGACTGGTGGCATCTAAGATCACCTTCTTGATGAACAGGTAAACCGCCATTGCAAGCAGACCACCGCCAACGGGAGACAGAACCCAGGAAGCGACAATACTGCCAACCTTACCCCAGTTCACAGCGCTGGTTCCGTACACGAGAAGACCAAAACCAACAATAGCACCGACGATGGAATGAGTTGTTGAAACCGGCAGTCCGAAATTCGTCGCAACGTGTAACCAGATGCCGGCTGACAACATCGCAGCGACCATTCCTAGAATCAGCAGGTTCGGGTCGTTAGCAAACAGATCAGAATTGACAATTCCCTTCCTGACCGTATCTGTAACCGTTCCCCCAGCGATCACAGCACCAAGAAAATCCGCTATTGCAGCAATTACTACTGCTTGCTTGTAGGTCAGAGCTTTGGAACCAACAGACGTGGCCATGGCATTCGCGATGTCGTTCGCGCCGATCATCCATGCCATGTAACCTGCGAAGAAAACTGCAAACACACCAATGAACGCCAAAGTAGTGGCGTATTGAGGAACTGCATCACCAAAGAAAAACGGAAATATGAATTCCATGATCAGGTCGCTGGTCTTTCAATAATGAGTTCTACGTCGGGCATGTAACCCTCAGAGCGATCCATCCAATAAACTTGAACTTCAAACAGCTATTTGAGTGATTCCCTCGAATCATGTCCTGAGTCTATTCCGTATGTGTTAGGATTGTATTAGAACGCACGCCGTCCATGGAGCCAGATCACCAACTGGAACCGTAGATAAATCGACATGGGAAGCAGATCTATTTGGGAGAGCAGTCTCGAACTTGGCCCGGTCGAGATTAACACTTGAACAACGACCCACGCCGCATCATCTGTGAATCCGTCTCCGCGAGGCAAGCCCTGTTACCAACCCGAGAGCCATCATGGTGGTCATCATGCTTGAACCACCGTAACTGAATAGCGGAAGCGGCAATCCAGTTACCGGCATGATACCTGTTACCATCCCTATGTTCACCATCACTTGAAAACCCAGCATGCTCGCCACACCAACCAATATTAAGCGTGCGAATGCTGATTCTATTCGTCGTACCAACCACAGAATCCGGATCACCAAAGCCCAGAAGAGAAGTACAGCAAGCACAGCACCAACAAATCCGAGTTCTTCACCGATCACCGAGAAGATGAAGTCCGTATGCTGCTCTGGGAGAAATCCACCCTGAGTCTGACTGCCTTCCAACAATCCCTTGCCCCAGAACCGGCCTGAACCAATCGCCACCTTTGACTGGATTAATTGGTAGCCCGCTCCCAACGGATCCGCTTCCGGATCAAGAAATGCGGTCAACCGGCTTCGTTGATATGGTTGCAACTTGCTCATCAATACGGGTGCCAGCGAACCCGCTGCACCTACAATAATCCCCCAGACAACCGCCAGACTGATCCGAATCCCAGACCAGTAGGCGAATAGAATCAACAGCCCGATGATCACAGTCAAAGTAAACGGATTCGCACTCGCCAGAATTACTGCCAGCGGACTGCTGACAATCACGAGTACCAACAACGGCAATCCGGCCCAATACGCCATCGCTCCAACAATCACGGGCAGTACCAGTGATGTTCCCAGATCCGGTTCCATCAGGATGAGCAGGAAAGGAACACCGGCGAAAATGGCCAGCAGGATGATATGTTTCCACTGGGCAAGGTCGATGCGCTTGTCACTGAGCAGATGTGCGACAACGAGAATGACCGCCAATTTTGCCAGTTCAGATGGTTGGATGTGGATTGCGCCCACTCCAAGCCAACGCCCTGTCGGCCCCGTCCCGACGAACAAGACCACCACCAGCAACAATAGCGCGATTGCGTACGCGATAAACGTCAGCGCGTAGGTTAACCGTTCCGGGATGAACGCCGTGACCGCAAATAGAAATGCGCCCATTCCGATGTAAATGAGCTGACGGTAGAACAACTCGAATCCGGTAGAAGCGGTTGCGCTGTAGACCGCCGTTGCGCCAATCCCGAGCAGGACCAGTGTCATCAACGGAATCAAGTATTCGTCTTCGCGACGACCCGCATTCATTCCAAAATCCCCGCGTTTGCGAGACTATCTTCTATCGCCTGCTGAAGTTCGAGTTCAGCCTGACGGTTAGCCAGTTCGCGCAGCACGCTCCAGCGGTACTGCTGCCAGGTTTCCTCGTCCAATCCCAGATACTGTCGGATCAGCTTGTACGCGATTGGCGCTGCTGCAGTTGATCCGTGCTCACCGTGTTCAACAACAACCGCCACAGCGATCTGCGGATCTTCAAACGGTGCGAAAGCAACGAATAACGCATGGTCCTCACCATGTGGATTTTGCGACGTTCCGGTTTTTCCCGCAACTTGCAGCCGAGGATCATACAACCAACTCGCGGTTCCACGCGCGCCCTCAGTCACAGCCAGCATATCATCACGAACGATCCCAATCACGCGTTTAGACAACCCGGTTTCATGCCTTTCTAATGGCAGATCCGGCTCAAGGTACCTGTCATCATCTTTTGTATACTTGACCATGTGAGGATCGATCCACCAGCCTCCGTTCGCTAACGAGGCAGCGTAAGTCGCCGCTTGAAGCGGCGTGACCAGCACATCACCCTGTCCGATGGAAATGTTGAACAAGTGCCCGTCTGTCCAGCCGCCACCATACTGTTTGTCAAGATATTCCTTGCTGGGCAGAATTCCTGCTTTTTCATGTGGCAGATCGATCCCCAACACTCGACCAAAAGGGAACCGGCTGGTGTATTCATGGAAAACGTCAATTCCCATCTGACGACCTATCAGATAGTAATAGACATCGCATGAAGACTCTATCGAAAGACGGTGGCTGACTTCGCCGTGTCCAGCGTGATTCCAGCACTTGAAAAAGCGGCGTCCGAGTTGATAACCGCCGTTACAGACTGTTTCCCATCTGGTAGAGATTGTGCCAGACTCCAACCCGGCCGCGAGAACCGCCATCTTGAACGTCGATCCTGGTGGATACATCCCCTGGATTGCCCTATGCAGCAGCGGCTTCTGCGGATCATCCTGCAACGCTTTCCATTCTTGCGGGAGCAAAGCGTCGGCAAACGTTTCCGGTGGATAGTCTGGCACTGACGCCAGCACCAGCACTTCTCCGGTCGCAGGTTCGATGGCAACGGCAGAGCCCGCCGTGCTGTCAAGCAACTGTTCGGCTAATTCCTGAAGTTCATAGTCGAGCGTTAAGACAAGATCCGATCCAGGCGATGGCAACTGATCATCCATTCCCGGAATCGGCCCGATCACGCGACCTTTCGCATCCACTTCAAGGTAATCGTACCCCCGCTGGCCGGTGAGAAGCTGGTTCCAGCGCTGTTCCAATCCCGCCAATCCGACGATATCCCCTTCCTGGTAGCCGGGATACTCCTTCACACGATGATCCAACAGTTCACCGATATGCCCCAGGGTATGAGATGCGATAGGATTGGGATATGCACGTTTTACTTCCACGCGGAAGTGTACACCGGGAATCCGTGCCCGCCGTTCTTCAATCGCAGCCATCATCTCGAACGAAACGTCTCGCAACATGCGCACCGGCGTGTACCAATTTCCCGGAATCTTGTTCAACCGTTTTTCAAATTCGACCGAGTCCAGCCCGGTGATCGCTAGCAATGTGTCACGCATTTCCGGATTCTGTCGAACAACTCTGGGGACCGCCATCAACGTGTAGGAAGGATAATTGTCCACCAGTAGACGTTCGTGCCGATCCAGCATCAAACCGCGCAACGGAGGTTTTTCAACCACTCGTACACGATTAGTCTGCGATTGGCGCAAATACTGATCTGCTTGAATCAACTGCAGGCGGGCTAACCGAAACACCAGAACCAGACATACCAGCACAGAGACAAGGATCATCGCGGTCAGACGGGTGGGATCAAACCGCACGCTGGTTGAGGACCGATCAGTCAAGATGCACCTTTTGACGCCGTCCATAAAGTGGGCTGATCGCCCACATCATACCCAGAATCCACGTGTAAAATGCAGATGGAAGAGCTTGCTTAAGAAAGACAATACCAAGAGGTACCAGCGTTCCCATACTGTACAATCCAGACCAGACCAATGCCGCCGTCATGATCCCGGCACCACTGGCAGACGCCCAGAGATTGAGCGGGGGCATCACATCGCTATAAAACGCCTTGCCAACTACGAACGCTGAGATAGCGAAGATCAACGCTGACATCCCCAAAGGCTGAGCTGAAATCATGTCCATCGAGTATCCGACCACAACAGCCCAGATTATCGCCTCAAACGCTCCCGCCCGGATCGCTATCACCATGAGAATCAAAAGCGGCAAGTTAGGACGGATCGTCTCAGTACCGGCATATGGAACAAGAGTCGCCTGAAAAACGATCGCCAGCAGCATCAGGATGTAGTACGGACGCCGCTTCATTGTCCATCCTCCGCCATAGCTTCCAGACTGTCCTGTTCGCTGGAAATCCATGTGAAACGTGGAATCAACACAAACACTTCTTCGAGCCTGTTGTATGGCACAAACGGGTCCACTCGAACCGTGAGAAATAGTGGGTCATCCCTGTCGACATACTTCACCACACCAATCGGGATTCCGCCAGGAATCAGTTTGCCCAAACCGCTGGTAACTATCCGGTCGCCCTCTTTCACATCGAGGTTCCGGGGGATTTCCGTCAGTAAAAGCTGACTACCGCCAGCCCAGCGCACGATACCATCCACACGTGACCGTTCAACCCGAGCGCTGACTGCGAAATTTCGATCAGCTGCGAGCAACGCTGTCGAGCTTGACGGGCCAGCTCGATGGACCACGCCCACCAATCCATTCGAGATGACAACAGCCTGTCCGACAGATACACCGTGATACGTACCCTTGTCCAGAGTCAGACTGCTCAGTGATGGGTTCGGATCACGCGCCACAACTTCGGCCGCGCGGTATTCAAACTCAGGACGATCACGGAATCCCAACAGTCTACGTAGACGCGCATTCTCAAGCATTGCATCGCGCCACTCGTTGCGTTCCATGCTCATCTCGATCACCTCTGACCGCAGATCGGCGTTTTCCTGCCACAAGGACGCAGTGCGAATAACTGCAGATATCGGAGATGCCAGAAGTTCGAGAGGACGCCCGAGCGAATGACGGAAGGTTTCCGCCATCGGATGGTTGGAAGTGCTCATCGTAACGAACGATATGATCAGAACAAGGACCAATACCACCCAGTCACGAAGGCTGTCGAGTATCGCAAACAGTCGCATAGCGGTGGTCTAAAGGGGTCTATGGGTATTGTCTTCGCAAGCAATTAACTCTTGAGCAGCACCGGTTCATGCTTTTCAATGTTATCCAGCACCACGCCAGTACCACGCACAACACACGTCAACGGATCTTCCGCCAGATTGATCGGCAGGCTGGTCTCGTCACGTAAACGTTGATCCAGTCCGCGCAGCAACGCGCCGCCGCCCGTCAGAATGATCCCACGGTCGCGAATGTCCGCTGATAACATCGGAGGTGTCCGCTCAAGCGCCAGCTTGACAGCATCAACGATCTGTCCAACCGGTTCGGCTATCGCCTCACGGATTTCGACTGAATTGATCTCAATCGCCTTCGGGATACCAGCGACCAGGTCACGCCCCTTGGCGATCATCGATAATTCCTGTTCCAACGGAACCGCCGACCCAACCTTCTGCTTGATCTCTTCAGCCATCCGGTCGCCGATCAACAGATTGTAGCTGCGACGCATGAACTGGAGAATCGTGTCGTCCATCTCGTCGCCGCCGACACGAATTGACGTGTCGTTTACAATTCCGCTCAATGAGATGATCGCGATCTCAGTCGTTCCGCCACCGATGTCGATGACCATCGAACCGACCGCCTCCTGCACCGGCAGGCCAACGCCCAGCGCTGCCGCCATCGGTTCGGCAATCAGGTGCACCTCGCGGCTACCCGCATGCTCGGCAGCATCACGAATAATCCGCTTCTCCGACTTGGTCACGCCGGAGGGCACACATACAATCGCCCGCGGACGGATCAGCCGATTCTTGACCACCTGCCGCAGGAACGAACGGATCATGATCTCCGCGACTTCGTCATCGTCGATCACACCGTGCCGCATCGGGCGGATCACTTCGATCTGGCCATGTGTCTTGCCCAGCATCTCACGGGCTTCACGACCGATCGCCATCACCTTGTTGTCTTCTTTACGTATCGAAACGACGGACGGCTCACGTAGCACAATGCCTTGCCCCTTCACATAGACCAGGGTGTTGGCCGTGCCGAGATCCATCGCAATGTCACTGGTGAGAAATCCGCCTAAACCAAAAAAGGACATCTATCTATCTCCATCCCGGAGGGTACTCCGTCGTAACAGGTGGAAAAGCGGGGGGTTTGCTTCCATTCATCCCGCTCATCTCAGTTTCACACAGTCTAACCGTGGAACATAGCTACAATAAGGCATACGGACAAGTGACGCAAAGCAAACAGTCCGGTGTGTCTCGCGGGGACTGATCCATGAATGAACATTCCTCAATGACGTATGCTACTTCATCCTGAAAAAGGGACAGCTGTGCGTCTGTCCTTATTTTTTACTATTTTTGTATTATACAACCTGATCTTATGTAGAGGTAAATCATGAGTTCGGAATGGGTTACATGTGGTACTCCCCATCTGCGGTTGGTATCCCTGCCACCCGTTTTCATGATACTGCTTCTCTCAATCTGCGCACCTGTCTTGAATCCCTGCACTGCCCAGTGGTCGGGTGATGGCGTACAGGTTTTTAACGTCGCTGGAATGAACGCAGACTGTTGTCCAGATAGCTCAGGCGGTCTGTGGGTTGCTCAAATGAATCGACCCCTGATTAATGAAACACGTATCGTGGTCCAGCACATCGATTCGTCCGGGTATCGCACTTTTAACCAGGAAGGTGTTGAAATCACCTCAATGCCCAACCCCTACCTGTGCGGCGTTGAATCTAGTCTGAACGGTGATTGTGTCGTGATGTTCAGCTGCGAAGTATGGGATGGCGACGATTATGATCTTGATATCTATGCGCAGCGGATCAACCAGCAAGGCGAACGCCTGTGGGGCGAAAATGGTGTTGATATCAGCACGCCTGATTTCCCGATCAAAATGCCAACCTATTACGACATTGGTAGCTCGACTGAATCCGATGACGCTGGTGGGATGTGGGGGATTTGGGGACCAGGTGCTGGATCAGTCGATGTGTACCTGTGCGGAGTCAATGCTGATGGGACCTCCAAACTGCCTGATGGTGATATACACGTCTGCACCAGTGTTCAGCAGCTGGAATGCATCTTCACAAAGGACGGTCAAGGTGGACTCACGGTTGTCTACGGGAACTATCAGATGGAGTGAATTCCGTTCGGCACATTCTGGCACAAACTATTCTCAGTGATGGTTCATTGCTGCACGATGAACCACAGTTGGTCATGGATTGGCCGGAAGATGAACAAGGGATTTACGGTGATCCCTATCACATTCGTCGAGATCCGCAAGGCGGATATGTTATTACGACTCGGAAGTTCTGGCAACGGTTGGATAATAATCTTGAGCCACAGTGGGACCACTGGGGTGTACTTGTGTATAGCACTTGGGATCCCCCGTTCTACAACCTTGACCAGGTTTCCACGCCGGTAATCAGATCGTAGCGTCCTGCAGTTGTGCACAAATCCCGAGTTCAATCTATCCTTTTTGGAGCAGATCAACTTTGATGGAACTCGTCCACTAGGTACCAATTGGGGTCCAGTAGCGGGCGACAGTACCTACCGCCCGGCATACCCTGGTCCTGATTTTCCGTCACTAGATGGTAATTCAGCGATAGTTACGTACCAATCAAGACTGAACAATGAACCAGCGGGACCTGTATACAGGATGCTTCAACGCGTTTCTCCTGACGGTGAAAACTTATGGTCAGATATTCTGATCATTGGTGATGACGAGAACTTTGACGACGCAATTCGTCCATGGTGTGTTCTACCTGTAAATGAATACAATATTTGCTACCTCATAATGCGTGATTCGCATGGTGACAGAAGTTTTTCTGCTTTCAAAGTAAACACGGAAGATGGGACAATTGCCGGAGATACGAGTGTTGAGGAGCATAGTCCTCCCATCAACACGATTCCGGTCACCTCAAGAATTGTATCCGCATACCCTAATCCATTCAACGATACGGTCCACGTAAATGTAGAAATCACTCAACATAAGCCTTACAATCTTACTGTATACAATATATTAGGTCACGAGGTGTCAAATCATGAACTGAATCCAAATAATGCCGTCTCCGCAGTTGTACCTGTTACATTTGGTGATCATCTCTCTTCTGGAGTGTACTTTATAGCATTACATGGCCCTGAAGGGCTATGCAACATTGTTAAAGTTGGTTTAGTGAAATAAGTGATTCTATAATTTCTTTAAGAGGTGGAAGTATGGCTAGGAGATAGGAACAGATGCACAGTTGTCCCTATTGTAAAACCGATTCACAACAAAAACTGCAGTTGGACTCGATATACTATTTGCTCAACGTCATTATCCGATTTGATAAGCCCCAGGTTGCTTTCTTTCCTGTACAGTCCTGCCGGCACCCATTCTACATCCGCTGACAGCTTTGCATCATGTCTTGCGAAATAATAGTTAAGACCAGCTACATACAGGTTTATCTGGTTATATCGTGATTTGTACTTCTGGTTGTTATCGTTTCCAATTTCCGAATACCCGTCATGGCTGAATCTCTCCCACCGGGCAAACAAATCGAGATAATCAGGAACAACAAAGCTACCCGCTTGAATCACGAATCCGAGCTGATTCGGATCTGGATCCCCGCTGATTTGTGCGTGCCTGCCGATTATAGCGGCAAAAACATTGAAAGGATGAATTTTCAGGGAAACATCTGTTGTCCATGTGGTAAACTCTTCCACATTTCCACCTGGCAGAACGTCTTCATGGTCCACGCCGGCACCAACCATCAAACCCGGTGACTGGTCAGACCAGGCTGCATAATCCTTGAACTCGCTTTTTCGTCCTGCCATGAACCATTCGACTCTAAAGCAGGTTGCAAAGGATGTTATGTCATCATCATTCAACGTCTTCCCGCGACCATCATGCGCGGCCAGTGCCCAGCCCCAGCTTTTGTAGGATCCTGTCAGGGACAATCCCTGTACATAACCGAGTGAGTAGTTCATCCTTACGGCTGACCGATCCACAGCCTGTTGATACCTTGAGCTTATACGATCTTCACGCAGGAACCGAGGTTTGAACTGCCCCAGATACAGGCGATAATCTTTACCCAGCCTGAGCTTCATATAGAAGTTCTCAAGCTTGACTGCATCATCCTCATCGTAAGCAAGCTTGATTCCATAACCCATCATTTCATGAACCAAGTGTCCTTTGAAGCTTAGTTTTGCCCTTCGAACCAGCAGTTCTGAAGCATCGGAAGATCGATCGATTAACCGTTGGAAATACAGGACTTGTGCTTGGACATGAAGATTTACAGTAAAGTACTTTGAGTCATATCCAACCGAATAATTCCGCTGGATATCTTCCTCATCGTCGTCCTCGAAATTGCCTTCGACAACTTGTTGTTGCAAGGAAAGTGTGGAATCCACCTGCACATATTCAGCGAATGCACGGCTGACGCAGCTGAGCGCAGCGAAGAAAATCAGAGTAACGACTACGAGTACTTTCTGGTGGTTGACAACGCGACTCACACTTGGCAAATGAGAAAATGCAGTCATTTGCCAACCTCATCGCCGGTTCTCATCGAATCTGAATTTCTGTTTGGCAATGGTGTGATGTGTGTATGTTTATTCTTTTGAATTACCATTTCCAGAGCGCACCATAAATGTGTTCTTGAACCATTCGAATGCAACCTGTGACGCCTGCCCGGGATTGTAGAATAATCCTCGCGCCATATCCTGACGGATTTCAGAATGATCCTGGGGATGTTGCAGGCTGTGGCGTATGGTGGGAACCAGCTCTTCTGGAGATTTGACTATATCTCCTCCCCGTCGGCCCCAAGTGTTCAGGTCCAGCATCGAACCATCACGTTCTGTTGCTTTGAAAATGAGTTTGGGCACATCAAGAAAGACCATTGGCTTGTCTACCAGCGAATACTCGCTGGAAACAGAAGAAGCATCGGTTATCAGCATATCCGCAGCGAACATGCACTTTACGACATCGAGCTCCTGTGTAATCCTGCAGTGTTCATTTTCAAACGGCTGCAGTTCCTCAGCCCAGTTCGTCAGCCCTGCCTTGGGATGGTCGTGCAATTTGATCAGCAGGTCGTAATCACCTGTCTCACAGATGCGCTGAATGATAGTGTCGCCCATGGATTCCAGAGAGTTATGCTTCTGCCCCGTCGGGGCGAACAGCAGCACGGGTCGATCTCCGGCAAAACCAAGAGCCTGCTTCATCTCGACCTGACTCTGCGAATCATCAAGCAACAGATCGGTTTTCATGAAGCCAATATTCAGCGCACGAGGATCACCTTCCGGCAGGATCTGAGCCTCAGCGAAACGTGACCTCATGTATGGCCCGATCATGAAATAGTAATCGTAGTTCGCGTTCTTCTTGCGTATGGCACGATTACGAAAAGAGATCCCATGAAAGATCTGGATTGCCTTCCCGTATTCACCCGGTGCAATCAGTGAAGTACAGGATGAAAAAACGACATCGAATCTGCGCTCAGCGATCTGATCAACCGTTAACATCCGGCTATCGTCAATGTTGAATGGTCTGTAAAGCGCTGCTGTATCGTAGTCGTAACCATCACCATTACGTGAGCGCAAACCACCCGAGAGATATACATCAACGCCTGGTGTTTCCATCATGAGCTCAAACAGTGGCTGAAAACAGATGAAATGGACAGGTGCATATCCTGAGAAGAGTACCGAAAGAGATGAAGCGGACACGAATCAAACTCCAATACAAATTCTAGATTAGTTAGTTTTGTTATGCTGCGTTCAGGTGCTTGTTAATCGCCGGCCAAATTGACCGCTGAGCATAGTCCATGTCCTCAGGGAAGTCAATTTCAGCCCACGGTAATCCCGCGACATCAATACCCCGCACAGGGAATTCCTTCGCCAGCTGTTTCAAGGCGGCCGCCGCCCAATTTTGCGCATCGCCTTCATCGAGCAGGCCGTCGACGAGATCAAATACTCGTTCTGTTCCTTCGTTGCAGAATTTGATCAATCCAAGGCTTTCACCGTGATTCCTGTCACAGGACAGATGCTTGGCGATGTCAACCAACTGACCACCCTCAGAGAACCGGACTTTCATGTGTTCTTCATCGTCACCAGATGTAGAATCAAATGCCACGGCAGAGTGAGAACTCTGAATCAACTGCTTATAGACATCCGGATGTGCCAGCACATCTCCATTGATCATGAGGAATGACTTTTTGACCCATTTGCGAGCCATCCAAAGCGAATAAAGGCTGTTAGTGGTCTGGTAATCCGGGTTTTCAATGTACTCGCAATAACCATTGAGTTGACCACGAATGAGATTTGACTGATGGTCAACGATCACACAGATTCGGTCTACACCAACATCTTTCAGCATTCGAACTGTCCGAGCGATCAGAGGAACTCCATTAAAAGGGATCAGGCTCTTGTGAGAGTTCTCAGTGATGGATCCCAGTCGCGATCCTACTCCTGCTGCGAGGATCACAGCATCGATTGAGTTTTCAGTGTGGTCAGACATCTGCCAATCCTATGTTTAAAACTTGCCCAAGTCTTTAATCGGATTTCTGTTTAGCGGCCTGAGTGTTTCTAACCTGATCGGTTTGAGGAGAAACACTCTGGATCTTGCCATTTTTCAACTGAATCACATGGTCAAATAGTTCAACAGCAACCGGTTTACGTATGCTGACAACAATCGTCGCATCCGGACGTGCTTTGATGAGTGCGTTCAACCGGATATACGCTTCCTGCTTCGAAAAGTCTGCGAAGATGTCATCCAGAAGGATGAGTGATCGATCGCCAAGTGCAGCACTGGCGATAGCCATTAGACGGCGTTCGCTGGGTGACAGATGTTCTGAACCCAGCTTCGTTTCCGCTCCCTTGGGTAATTCCTGAAGCAGACGGTTCAAACCGATTGATTCGATTAGTTCCGTGTTGGCTTGCAGACGTTCAGAATCCAAGTTTAGTAGTTGCGCTACAGGCTTCTTTGGCCACTGGTAATCGTGTTCGACAAACATCACCAGATCGTTAAATGATCCTGCATCTAACTGTTCGTAATCCACGCCGTCCAGGAAGCGTGCACCCGAGTTCACCCGCAATTGATTTGCCAACGCACTCAGCAAGGATGATTTACCGGAACCGCTCTTACCGGTTACAAGTATCTTTTGACCACGGTTCACAGTCAGATCGATAGCACCAAGGCGTTTGCGTTTGCCCCTGGCCTTCGTGCTTTTTGTCTTGATGGAACACAGTTCGATCTGCCGCCAAGCGGGATTCGCAATTTCGCCGGAATCCTCAGGTTTGGACTCCATGATCTGCACAAGCCGATCCGCACAGGCAAAAATCTTCCCGGTACGAGAACCCTGACGGTTAATTTTTACCAGAGGTGCACGCACAATAAGTGCATACAGAAGGAAAATCACTAGGTCACTGGTTGCGAGATCACCGGTGGAAACACGATTCATCCCGATGATTACGGTTGCCATCACGGCCAGCCCGTATATGATATGGGTCGTCCATGTTGCCAACCCCTGAGTCTTGGACAAGGCAGCTTCATGACGACCGCTGGATTCGTTTATCGCCGGGATTGAACCGCTTGTTGGGGTCGGTTCAAAGTAATCGTAAATCGCAGTTGCCAGGTCGCCTTCCTTGATGCGATATCGCAAGGCACGTCGGTACAGGCTGGACGCCGTGAAGAAGGTTATTACCAGTACGATCAGGAAAGCAGCAAAGAAAAAGATCCCAAGCGTAGCATCGACAATCATCAGCACAATTGACACGACCAGCAACAGCAGTCCATTGGTCGCAACATGAATTAGAAAACCCTTGAGACCAGTTTTCATCCGGGCAACATCACCAATCAGGCGCGATATCAGATCACCTTCATGAGTCGGTAGTGTTTCGCCGGGTGAAAGTTTCAGGGCAGTGAAAACCGCAGCGCGGATGTCGCGCAAGGTTCCAATGGCAAAGCGGGCAAAATTCAACCTCGCCGAATAGTCGGCATATCCGTGGAGACTAACCAGTATTAGGAATGCCATACCGATAGTCAGGCCAGGTCCAATCGTCTCAATCCATAGTGGAATAACGAGTTGATCAGCTTCCAGCCAGTTGTGGATCATCCACTTAAACAGCCAGGGCAGGGCGACGCGAACCGCAACGATGATGACGGACATACTCAACCCAAGCAACAAGACCGAGCGATGACGCTTGCCAAATCTCGCGATTGCAATTGAGATTTCCCGCCACCTTTTCAGGTCGCTCAAGCTGTCTGTCAATGCAGACATGGAAGATTACCCGTTCATGTTGTAGTCTGATCTTGTGACTGGAACTTCAGGGTGTTGCAGTCGGATTGAAGGAGATTCGTAGACGATGATGCAATCGATGAACGCAACTTAATGGCTGTATTTACCCTTTGTCGAACGATCCCCTATCCATACCCGGGACTACCTAAACAGATTGTCCATCTACTGTAGGACTTTTGAATTATTCGCTGTGCATTGTGTTCAGATATTTTGGTTTTTCCCAACGCCCATGGTAACAGGTTTTCCTGCCAAAGTCAATACTTGATTAGGTATTCCTAAGATTTTTTCTACAGGCCCGATAGCGTTCTGTTTTACAGGCGTCTATCTCCGTTAATAACAGTTGATGTCATTTGTGAATAGGATCACTATCCCCAGCTCTTGTGAAACATGCTAGTACATCTTGAGAGGATTTGGACATCAGGTTTAGCAGTGGACACAAAAACAGGGACAGGCGCACAGCTGTCCCTATTTTCCCAGAGCAGAATCGGCTTCTGCTATTATGACTATTTACATCAATAGCTTAGTTGTACGCCCGCGCGGACGATGCGGGGAATGTCCCAGTAGGTCGGATCAATGTCGTTCGTCGGAACATTTACTCCCAAATCGCCATCCCATTCGTACGCCGCGTAATTGTTTTTCGATCCAACTTCAATCGGGTTCTGCCGATCAAAGATGTTATCAACGGTGACGAACGGCGTTATCACCACATCATCCCACCAGAACGATTTTGCTACGCGCACGTCCACGCGCAGGAAGTCTGCACCAGAATCATCCGGATTCAATGCTTGCACGTATGGATCGTCACTCCACGAACCCGGATTTGGCAATCCACTGGAAATCGTGGTCAGCAAACCGATGCTCGCCCCTTGCAACACCGATGTCCCGAACAGTTCAGGGTAGTACTTGCGTCCGGTCTGCCACGCGAAAACCGTATTGGATGTGTGCCGACGATCCCACAGCAACGGATTGCCCGGTTCCCCATCAACCATCTCTTCCGCCCAACTCAGCGTGTAGTTCAGATCCAACGACCAGAAGTCGCCGAATGTTTTGCGCACGGACACTTCGATACCATAGCTGCGCGACTCATCGATGTTTTCGTAGCTGAGATATTCTTGACCATCCTCGTCAAACACTCGACGCGCTGACACTAGATCGCTGACATCGTTGTAGAAACCCGTCACCGCGTATCCAACATAGTCTGATAGGGCATGCTTGAGGCCGAGTTCGTACGAAACCGTGCGCTGTGGTTCGAGGTCGGTGTTGCCCACGATCTCGAATTGCCTGGCCTGTCGAGCACTGAAACTGGCGGCATTGATGAACATCGCTTCATAATCGGGCATCTGGAAGAAATGACCGTAGCCAGCATGCAGGGACATGCTGTTGAGCATCCGATAAGACACGCCCAACCGTGGGCTCAGCTGATACTTGGGATCAATGGAACTCGTTTTGAGTCTTGTGCTGCCAGAACCATTAGTAAAAGCCGCAACACCTTCACCTCCCGGATTGGCGTAGTCATATCGCAGTCCTCCGCGAAATACCCAACGGTCAAGTTCGTACCGATCCTGCCCCCATGCAGCAAATTCGACCGGTGACTCGTCAAAACTGTTTAACTTCCCAATCATCTTTTCATTCCAACCAATGCCGGTAATTTCAATATCAACCAGCCTCAGTTGCTCACGACGCACTTCCACACCGCCTGTCACTTCCTGGCGCGGATCGGGATACCAGTTCAATTCGCCGGATGCTACCAGCGAAGTCGCTTCTGACTCAGACCACGTGTCCGACCAGTCATCTTCCTCATAGAAGTAGTCATGCAGACCCAGCTCTGGCACCTGCCAGTCGGACGCGAGATACTCGTCCCACGTCTGGAACACTTTAACATCATAAGTGCGGTGATATATGCCTGCGGTCAGGTCGTAGTAAAGGAATGGATTAACCGAGTCGGTCCAGGTTAATGATGCACGGTTGTTGCGTTCCCAACGACGGTGATATTGGTCAGCATTGTACTTCCACTGATGGTTGTACGGCTGATCATCACGCCCGCGAAGCCCAAAGCTCAATGCGAGTTTCCCATCATCCACCGGCAACGCCAACTTCCCCGTGATTCTCCGCACCCATTTATCTCCAAACGGCTCAGTCTTCGTCTCGGCTTCGTGGACACCGTGCAGGAAGAATGTCATTGGACTGAAAAAGGGGACCGGTCCGGACAACGTTCCAGAGTATCGTCCTTCCGTTGGAATCCATGGATCCTGATTATCGAGAACCGTCGCCGGATCGTACCGAGAATCATTGTCATCACGGTATGGGCTGTCGTTGAGCATCGGCGATTCCCACTCGATGCTGCCACGATATTTCTCGCCACCTTCCCGACTGTAGATATTGACCACACCACTCATCGACGAGCCGTATTCCGCATTGAAAGTGCCGGTGTGAAACTGCACCTCTTCCATTCCTTCACGTCCAATGTTTGCCGCTCGGCGTCCGGCAACCGGATCTTCGACACGCATCCCATCGACCACATATTCCACACTTCCGCTACGCCCTCCGCGTACATGCACATCTCCGCCCGGACCGATCACCATCCCTGGCTGATACTGCAACATGTGGTCGCTGCGACGGACCGGCAATTCGGCGATCGTCTTCTGAGTGACACTCACTCGTTCGTGCGTCTCATCCAGACTAACGGGTGGCTTTTTAAACGTCACCGTTACCGGATCGAGATTCATCGTTTGAGGCGCAAGCTCGATAGTAAGTGTCGTCGTGCGTCCTGAAGTGATCTGCACCTCGAGTATTTGCTGCGGACGGTATCCAACATTGCTGACCAGCACCGTATAAAAACCGGGAGTGATCGCGGTGAGTCGGAAACGGCCATCAATCTCAGACGCCACGCCTAAGGGTGTACCATCGAGACGGACGGACGCAGAAGGAATCGGCACGCCTGATTGATCGACAACTGTTCCCGTCAACCTGCCAAACAGGGCTGATTTCAAGGTGGCTTGGGTTGAAGTGATAAGGATCAGGGAGGCTAAAAGGAAAAGCAGAATTGAGCGCATTTGTAAACCGTACATGTTTAACTAATCGTCGTTATCGTTGCACAGTATAACCTAATACGTTAAATCGCTGATAAAGGTCCAATGCCTCGCATTCAGAGCAATCCGGCAACGATCTGTTCGGACACTTCCCATAATCGTTCAGCGAGATGTGGGTCACGAGCATGATCGGTCGGCTGGCTGACATTGCAATCATCCAGGAACTCACCATTCAAGTTGATCGCATCGGGATGAACCGCCGCATAAACCTGCGTAGCAGCTCCCTTTCGGGCTGATTTCACGAATAACAACCTGCCCAACGACATGACGATCATCGCCAACCAGGCGATTCGCATGTTGCGTTGCAGATTCGTGTACACCAGACCCGGATGCACAGCGATGGCAACACGTCTTGTGTCTTTGAAGCGTCTCGCTAGCTCCTTCGCGAACAGCAGATTGGCCAACTTGGTGTGACCATAGGCCATCCACGGTGTGTACCAGCCGTCACCATCGAGACGGTCAAGCTCGATCCCGGACGGTGGCGCCAACCGATGGCCGGAGCTGCTGACCATCACCACTCTACCGGCGTCCGCCAGCTGATCCAACAAGGCCGTCACCAGTGCGAAGTGACCAATGTGATTCGTGAAGAACTGACGCTCGATCCCATGAACTAACTCCCGTTCTGGCAGAGCAAATATCCCGGCGTTGGCAATGATGCCATCCAGCTTGCGACCACTCGCTTTGATAGATTCGACACATGCGCGCACGGAACTCAAGTCTGAGAGTTCGCATGCCACGGGCAAGACCAGATCCCCAAAACCATCCCGCACCTGCTCTGCCTTTTTCAACGTGCGGCAGGCAGCAAACACATGAGCCCCTTGTAAAACCAACGCACGGACTGTCTCAACCCCAATGCCTGAGTTTGCGCCAGTCACAACATATGTCTGACCAGTCAAATCCAACCCTGAACAGACCTGGTCAGCCGTACTACTCCAGCCGAATCCGCTCGGACCTGGCTTGCGAAACCGGGCTGACAGATGCTTCATCAATCGCCTGCTAAAGGTTGAAAACTCCATTCGCAATATCCTGTGCATCCTACCACTTCATCTCACAATGCCAATACCCGCAAGTTCGATCAAGCATACTACGTCTCACACACGCAACTTCCGACTGCTACCCAGTAACCAGGTCTCGCCGAGATCACTTCGAGTTCCGCTCTTGACATTGAATACGTACGACGCTACTATGTAGCACGCTACACAGTTGACTGCTACATGTTAGCCTGCGACGCAGTGACATTGTTTCCGTACATCAGAAGAAAGACAATGGCTATGCAAGAACACGAACGAAGATACCCATCCCAGATGCTGGGATTCTGGGTGCACCGCCTGCAGATCGCAATGAAATCCAAACTGGATGAATACTCACAGGAGCATGGTGTCAGCGGTACTGAGGCAATCCTTCTCACCATGCTGAAGCACAAAGGACCAACCTCACTTGTCGAGCTGTCAACGTTCCTCTCCTATGCCCATCCAAGCGTACTCCGGCACATCGATGCTCTTGAAGAGCGCGGTATCATCGAACGAAAACCTCATCCAACAGATCGTCGAATCAAGCTGGTGGGACTCACTGAGGCTGGAAATGAACTGGAATCGAAGTTGAACCAGATGTTCCATAAACTGAATGAGAAGGCAATGAATGGGATAAGTGAACAGGATCGTGTTCATTTCATCCAAACCATCAACAAAATGACGATGAATATCGGAGGGGTGACATTCATCCCACCAAAGACCATCTATCCTCCAGGCAAAGCACCTGATGATGCACCAAGCGGTTGGGATAGTCATTTGATTATCAACACGGAGAACGATTCCGATGAATAGGACATACACGCGAACCAGATCCTTCCTGGTTGTCCTGCTGCTGCTCGGTTTGATTGGCCTGAGCGGCTGCGCGGGGTGGCGACCGGTGCGCGATGTTGAACTCGAACCACCACCAGAGCAGTTCAACTCTGAACTGCCGCCTGATCTGTCCGGCGCCGTGTCGGAACGTTGGTGGACAGCGTTCGATGATCCAACCCTCGACGCGTTGATCGACAGCGCGTTTCACAACAACCTGACCTTTGCCCAGATGCTGGCTCGTCATGAACAAGCACGGGGACAGCTGGCAATTGCACGTGGATCATGGTTCCCTTCAGTCAACGGTTCCGCAGCTTACCAGGAACAGGGCTATCTCGAAGGCGAGGGGACCAACCCATTCGCAGGAGGGACATACAATCCCGCCGCTCAGTTTGCTATAGACGAGATCTGGAATGTTGGACTACAAGCGAGCTATGAGCTCGACTTGTGGGGTAAATACCATGCCAACCGTCAGGGTGCTAAAGCCAATTACCGCGCCAGCGAAGAAGACCTGCGCGCGTACGTTTTGAGCCTGTCTGGATTGATGACGCGAGCGTGGTACGGAGCTGTCACCCTTCGGCTACAACAGGATCTGTTGGATTCAAACATTGAGACGTTCACCAACAACCTGACCCTTATCGAGGAACGCTACAAGCGCGGCGTGACTGGATCATCCGACTTGTACCAGGCACGGACCACGCTTGCCGGTGCACGGGCAGACGCGGAAGCTAACGCCGCCCGTCTTGCGGCAGCCGAACATGCGTTGTCCACACTGCTCGCCGAATACCCGAGCACAGGCTGGACCGATGGGGATTATGTATTGCCCGACGCATTGCCCGCAGTCGCAACCGTGTTGCCCAGTGATCTGGTACAGCGGCGGCCGGATGTACGTGCGGCTTACCAACGTCTGGTCGCGGCTGACCGCGCTTCCGCCGAAGCAGTTGCGAACATGCTGCCCAACTTCAGCCTGACCGGACAACTCAGCGGACGATCCGTCGAACTCGCGGACGCTGTTGATCCGACGAACATCGTCTGGTCCACCATCGGAAGCGCGACGATTCCGCTGTTTAACGGTGGGAAACTGTATAACGCATCGCAGATTTCTGAAGCTGGATGGAAAGCGCAAGTCGCGGCCTACCGTCAATCTGTCCTAACCGCGTTTCAGGAGGTTGAGGACGCGCTGGTTAACAACACGCGTCTCGAAGAAGCGTTGCAACATCGTGGCGAACAGGCTAAAGCAGCACAATCCAGTTTACGTGTGGCGACTGATCGGTACCTACGCGGTGTGACCGACTACCTGCCGGTAACATTTGCTCAGTCTACGCACCTGAACGCGCAACGTGGCCTGATTCAAGCGCAATACAACCTGCTCGATGCCCGCATCTCCCTCGCAACGGCGCTGGCGGGAAGTTGGATGGACGATATCATCGCCAGTGTCGAACTCGACAAGCACGGCGATCTCATTGAGGTGAACGATTAATGAAGAAACGGACCACAAGACGACTGTTTATCGTGCCGGGAGTGATCCTCATCGGCATCGTGATCATGGCTGCATTGATCATGGGTAGACGTGTGCCCGAACAAGTGGACAACACCCCGCAAGGTGCATTGGTAAACGTGATCATCGCTGAGAAAACCGACCGCCAGGTAACCATCACCGGACATGGAAACGTTCACGCGTTGCACCAGATCGCACTCACCCCGCAGGTGGGCGGACAAGTGGTCTGGGTGCACCCGGACTTCCTCGCCGGTGGATCGTTTGCCGAAGGCGATGAACTGGTCAGAATCGAATCGACTGACTATGAACTCGGTGTGCAACAGTCTGAAGCAATGGTCGCTCAGGCGCGATATCAACTGGAAGTCACTGAAGCTAACGCCGAGATAGCTCGTACAGAATGGGAGTTGATTAAGGGTGACCAGAATTCCGATGGTGAGCCCAGCTCGCTTGTGCTGTTTGAACCGCAACTGCGACAGTCCCAAGCCAACCTTCAGTCTGCCGAAGCAGCCCTGGCTAAGGCAGAACTGAGCTTGAGCCGAACGGTTCTTCGAGCACCGTTCAATTGCAAAGTCGCCAGCGAAAACGTATCCCCAGGCCAGCAGATCGGACCGCAGAGTATCGTGGGACAATTGTACAGCACTGACATCGCTGAGATCGAGATCTCGCTGCAACCGTCCGAACTGGACTACATCGATATTCCGGGCGCATCGGTGAACATCGTGCTGAAGAACGGGAATGGTAACCACACATTCGCAGGATATGTGCATCGCGAGATCGGTGTGATTGGCGAGCGCGGACGTTTGGCGCGAGTAGTGGTCCGCGTTGATGATCCGTTCAAGGGTGACGCCGCGCTCAGCTTGGGTTCATTCGTAGAAGCGCAGATTTCCGGAACATCAGCGAACGATGTCTTCGTCGTACCACGATCAGCGCTGCATCAAGACAACACGATCTGGATCGCTAAAGACAACCAGTTGTCCATCCGTCCGGTCGAGGTGTTCTACAAAACGTCCAACGAAGTACTGATCACCGCTGGTATCGAAAGTGGTGACATGATTGTGTTGACGCCGCTTTCCGGGGCTGCGAATGGGATGAAACTCAGGCCCACTCTGCCGGAGGCCGGCCAATGAACCACGAAACCAAGCCATCAACAAAGGGACCGATTGCATACATGGCGTCCAACCATGTCGCGACGAACATCCTGATGCTGATCCTGATCATCGGCGGTTTCTTCACCATGAAATCGCTGAAACAGGAAGTATTTCCGGAATTCGATCTCGACATGGTCAGCGTTACTGTCGTCTACCCCGGCGCAACACCGGCTGAGGTGGAAGAGGCGATTGTGCAGCCCATCGAACGTGCAGTTTCCGGTCTCGATAACGTGAAGCGTATCCGTTCAACCGCTAACGAGAACGCCGGAAATGTGATCATCGAAGTCATGGAAGGCGCCGACAAGAACCTTGTATTGCAAGATACCAAAAGTGAAATCGACCGCATCCTGACCTTCCCGGAAGAAGCTGAAAAACCAGTCATATCCATACTCAGTACACGCCAGGAGGTGATGCTGCTGATCATCTCCGGTGATGCCAGCGAAAGGTCATTGACCGAACAAGCGGAACGGGTACGCGATGACCTGTTGGCCTACGACAACATCACCAACGTCGTATTGACCGCCAACCGGCCCTACGAAATCGGCATCGAAATCGAAGAGGAGACGCTTCAGAAATACAACCTGACACTCCCGCATGTCGCGCAGATCGTACGCCAATCCTCCATTGACCTCGCAGGTGGAAAGATTCGCACCAACGCAGGTGAAATCCTCGTTCGTACCACCGAGAAACGGTTTACCGGCAGCGAGTTCGACTCTGTTGTCGTCTATTCAGGCCCCAGCGGCGAACGAGTTCTACTCGGAGAAATTGCAACCGTAATCGATGGATTCGAAGACGTAGATCTCGAATCCCGTTACAACGGTGAACAGGCGTTGATGGTTCGTGTTTTCCGCATCGGCGATCAGAAACCGACTGAGATTGCTGAATCTGTCAGAGAATACGTTGCCAAGCGGTCGGCGGAACTGCCTGAATCAGTCAATATCACCATCTACATGGATTGGTCGGAAGTCCTTAAGGACCGTATGAACCTGCTGCTCAAGAACGGCGCACTCGGTTTATTCCTGGTCCTTATCATCTTGGCCCTGTTCCTCGAAATGAGGCTTGCATTCTGGGTCGCGATGGGCATTGCGATTTCCTTCCTCGGATCGATGATCCTGCTGCCGTGGTTCGACATCTCGATCAACATGATGAGTCTGTTCGCCTTCCTGATGATACTCGGTATCGTGGTCGATGATGCCATCGTTGTCGGGGAAAACATTTATGTCCATCGGCTGAAGTTTAGAAAGGGATATTACACCGCAGCCGTGGACGGTACACGCGAGATGAGTAAGGCGGTGGTCTTCGCTGGATTGACAACAATCGCTGCATTCGCTCCGCTGCTATTCGTCGGTGGATTCGTCGGCAACTTCATGGGCTTGATCCCAACAATCATCATATCAGTGCTGATCCTGTCACTGATCGAATCGTTCTACATCCTGCCCGCTCACTTGAACAGTGCTATGGTGCGCAACCAGGCACCGTTCTGGAAACGAATCGAGAGCAAGCGCGGTCACATTGACCGGGTCCTCAACTGGTTCATAGAGAACACCTACATCGGAACCCTGCGCTGGGCACAGGAAAACCGGTACCTCACATTGGCGATTGCGATCGCTGTCCTGTTCATCTCAATCGGTGTAGTTGCCGGCGGTTATATCGGCTTCACGTTCATGCCGGATGTCGATGCGGATGAAGTAACCGTCGGCCTTGAAATGCCACCGGGAACGCCGTTCGCAGAAACCCAGCGCATCGCACAAAACATCCTGAATGAAGCTTTTGAACTCGTTGAGGAGTACGATGAGGATCGCGCAGATGGTGAATCCAACCTGAGGAGTACGTTCACACTCTATGGTGCCCAGATTGTCGAAGGTGGACCCCACGGTACGACCATGAATTTCGCCACAAACCTGGCCCAGATCTTTTTCCAGCTCGATGAGATTGAAAAGCGAACTGTCCGCACACCCGATTTCGCTGAAGCGTGGCGGGCACGTGTCGGAGAAATCCCGGGCGTGGAAAGCCTGCAATTCCGAGCTGACCTGATCATGGGCGGCGCAGACATGGAAGTCCAGATCGCTCATGACAATTTTACGGTACTGAGTGCGGCGACCGAAGATCTGAAACGTGAGATCGCTTCATTCAATGGCACGAGCGAGGTTTCGGACAGCCACAAGGATGGCAAACGCGAACTGCAACTCAGTCTCAAACCGGAGGCACAGACACTCGGCATCACCGAAACCGATCTCGCTATGCAGGTTCGAGGAGCATTTTTCGGTTCCGAAGCCATGCGTATCCAGCGCGGTAAGGACGAAGTCAAGGTGATGGTGCGCTACCCGGCAGATGATCGCCGTAATATCGCCAGTATCGAGAACATGCGCATCCGCACGCCGCAAGGTATGGAAATCCCCTTCAGCCAGGCGGCTTATGTCGAAGAAGGACGTGGATACAGCACAATTTCACGAACCGACCGGCGACGTGTAGTAAATGTTTCCTGCAACATCGATTCTGACATCACCAGCGCAGATGAAATCCTCGGCAGGATTCGCGCTGATGTGATGCCGCGGATGATGGCGGACTACCCGGGTCTCAGCTTCGACCTTGAAGGCCAAAGCCGCGAGCAACAAGAATCAATGGCTAGCATTCTGCGCGCATTTGGCGTCGGCATTCTGCTGATCTATGCGCTGCTCGCAATCCCGTTCCGAAGTTTCATGCAACCGTTTATCGTAATGAGTGCGATTCCGTTCGGAATCATCGGTGCCATTCTCGGGCATATGCTGCTCGGTTACAAACTCAGCCTGTTGAGCATGTTTGGGATTGTGGCGCTGAACGGAGTTGTCGTCAACAGCTCACTGGTGATGATCGACTTCATCAACAAAATTCGCGAGCGTGATGCATCCACGAGTGTCTATGACGCAGTGTTTGAGGCTGGAAGACGGCGCTTCCGTCCCATTGTCATGACCGCGACAACCACCTTCTTCGGCCTGATGCCGATGATCCTGGAGACATCGATCCAGGCACGCTTCCTGATTCCGATGGCGATCAGCCTCGGCTTCGGGGTACTGTTCGCAACTGGCATTACACTCGTGCTGATCCCTGTGCTGTACCTGATCCTCGAAGACGTTCGACGCTTGCTCGGAATCAAAGCGGCTGTTGAAGATGAAGGGGAGGGTCCGGTGAGAGTGGAAGACGTTCAACCTGAGCTGCAAGTTTTGAGCTGATGGGACAGCAAGTCTACTTATACTTCAAAAGGGCACCATCCATTGGATGGTGCCCTCATTTTCTCTGAATCCGCTGTGCTTGCGATCAGGCACCGGCCTAGTGAAATATTGAGTTACTTCGTCAGCACGATCTTCTGCACAGCATTCAGCTTACCGGGCACGGTGGCGCGCACGAAGTACAAACCACTCGCGAGGTTACTTCCGTCAAACGTGAAGCTATGCTGTCCGGCGCTGATCCGACCATTCGCAAGTTCAGCAACCTGTTGACCCGTCACGTTATATACCCGTACCGAAAGTTCAGATATCTCCGGCAAAGACACGCTGATAGTCGTAATCGGGTTGAACGGGTTTGGATACACACTTGTTAACGAAGCCTCGGCAGGTGGCTGTTCTACGTCAGAGCTTTTTTCAGTTGATGCCAGCAGGCGATCTTGACCGCTTCCTGTCCACTCAACCGCTCCATCCCCTTCGATAGCCGCAGTCGGGATAACTTGGAAGATGAACGAATCCATGCCAAATGTAATGCCCAGGTATATCCCGGCCTTGAGCCAAAACGTATACAATCCCATCGGTGCGAAAGCTGGCACGGCTTGCCCAAGGTCCGTCACATCAATAACGGTGTTTGGTGTAATCGGAATGTTGTTCAGGAACCAGATCGGACCATACATGTTGCCGTTGGGCAGCAAGACTCCAGTCCAGATGTCAACATAGGTGAATGAAAGCAGGTTACTTACCAACGAAATATCGTATTCAAAACTACCACCACCAGGGGGAATGATCAAAGGATCTGGCGCAGTCAAGCTAACCGTGATCGGTGATGGTATCGCATCCGAACAATCAAGAATAAGAAGCGATTCCGTGTCAGCCAGATAAGCGATTTTGTCAACAACCATAACGTCAAGCGCCTCGCCCGGTGTATCGTAATAGCCCACCAGGATCGGGTCTGATGGAATCCGGCAGTCAAGCACCAAGAGACCCGTCTGATAATCGGTCATAACGACATAACCATCGACCACATCGAGATACATTGCCTCATCCGTTGCGTCGTAAAATCCAACCTCAACGGGTGTCATTGGATCGCTGACATCGATGATTCGTAAACCGCCTTGTCTAGCAGCGACATAAGCCAGGTCATCGACTACTTTTACACCACGTGCGTGAGTTGGCAAGTCGATCACACTCAATTGAACTGGTTCAAAAACATTGCTGATATCGAAGATGTACAGTCCGGTGTAGATATCTGTCACATAAGCGTAATCACCCTCGACAGTAATCCCCTGAGTCCACCACTCCGTTTCAATGGAACTGACTTCGAAAGGTGCCGTCGGCTCACTGATATCAATGATAACCATGCCTTCATCATCAGCCGCGATGTATGCATAGTCCCCTTGAAGGCTGATTCCACTCGCATAATCCCACGTGTCACAAAATCCGACTTCCACAGGAATCTGAGGAACGCTGACATTAATCACACGCAAGCCTGAGTGCGCGGCTGCGACGTACGAATAGATTCCACTCACTGCAACCTGCAAAGCAGCCTCTGAGATCTCAGCAGCACCAACTTCAACAGGTATTGCCGGATCGCTGATGTTGACGACAAGCAGATCTCCATCTTCACCGTCAGCCACATACGCATACCCACCCTGAACTGCTATTCCAGACGCTTGCCATGGTGTTGGCAATGAACCGAGTAAACTGACGTTGAGGCTATCCTGAGCGTTGGCTGACAAGCTCAAGCATCCAATTAACACAATAAGTAAAAGCGTTCGCATGCTACCCCCTTTGAGCTGTGTTCGATCCCGTAAGAACAACATATATCTAGAAGTATACCGATTGATACTAGAATTTCCAACAAAAACGAATTAATATTTCAGATTACAGTTCTTGTCTTCAACACCTTAACCCCCTGAAATCATTGCGTCCATATTTGAGCAAAAGAATTTCAGCGAATATTCTGGCAATCTCCAGAAATTGTTGTCGGACGAGCAGCGAACGCCAACTGGCTGTCTAATCATCCTACTGAAAAACAAACGGGGATACACTTGTGTGTATCCCCGCACAATTCTATTGAAGATCAACAAAGACAGTTATTTTGTCAGCATAACCTTTTGCACTGCGTTCAGCTTGCCCGGCACATTCGCACGTACGAAATACAATCCACTCGCGAGGCTGCTTCCATCAAACGTGAAACTGTGCTGTCCGGCGCTGATCCGACCGTTTGCAAGTTCAGCGACCTGTTGACCCGTCACGTTATACACTCGGACTGACAGATCAGCGATTTCCGGCAAAGAGACGCTGATTGTCGTGCTCGGATTGAACGGATTAGGATATGCATTTCGCAACTGGAAGTCAGAAGGTATCGCAGTTAACTGACCAACTGGTTCACCTTCGGCGATAAATCTTCCTGCACTAATCCACTCATTTGGATCAAATACAAAGTCATCTGTACTTGCCAATCCAAGTTTGAGGAATCCGAACTCATCTGACAAACGCGGACCCTGCTGATAACCGACCACACCGCGGAAGGTATAATTCCCTCCCGGAGCGTTGCCCGGAACGTCCAACGTCAGTCCCATGACGTTATAGGTCATGAATGGGGTGATGTCGAATCGTAAATTCGTCAATGGACCATACGTGTTGCCATCAGGTGCATCGACGTACGTCCAGTAATGAACGTTCTGAGCGGTGGATCCAGTGTTGTTGATCAACTCAGCGTTATACTCAATCGTTCCACCTTCCGGCTGAATGACCAACTGCACTGGTGTCAAATCAAAGACGAAATCCTGCTGAACCCCATCGCCTTCAACGTAGACTGAGACATTATCTATACCCCAGTACAATCCATCAGAATTGAAAAGGTCATCATACAGGAATCCTAGCTTGACTGAAGTTCCGCCTGAGATATAATCGCTGAGATCCCATCGAGCATGCGCGGAATCTGCCATCGTCAGATGATAGAGGTGCACGGAATGCCAGGCTCCGCCATTCAGCTGATATTGAATGTGTCCGTACTCAGCATCAGCATCAAAGAAATGATGATCGAATTCAAGGATTAGCAATGAAGCCTCGTTGACATCGATTGCCGGTGTTACCAAACGTTCGCTTAGATCAGCACCACCGGAGGCCTGATCGTTGACCAACATGTATGGAGTATCGAACAGAGCGACCTCAGAACCATCATCAATGTGCCAGGTGTGCTGCGGAATGGTCGATTCAATGGTCCAACCGTCCGGGAATCCACCGTTGAAGTCTTCATCGATGACTATACCCGCCGGATCCCTGTACAAAACATCAGCTACGTCCGCTGATGATTCGCCTTCGTCATATTCGGCAGTTACCAGGTACTCGAACAAACCGAATTCAGCCAACGTTTCACTGAAAGTATCCTCTGTCGGAGAGCCGACTAGGATACCATCGCGATAGACGTTGTAATTAAGGAATTCATCGAGTTCGCGTGTTCCAGTCAATGGATCAAAGAAACCTTGAGAAAGAACCGGGTGGTTGGTTGAATGCACTTGCTCAGCCTGTTCCTGATCGAACAATGGCGCTCGTGCCATATCGATGTTATCGAGAACGGATACAGGTAAACCAGGATTGATCGGCTCCTGAACTACCGTAACCTGACCACCAGACTGATCATCGATTCCGATGTATTCCCACTCAACTCGGCCCCAATCACCGAACCCAATGGAACTTTCCGCTGCAGCTATGCTGAGATACCCACTCGGCGCACCTGATTCGAAGGTTTGGAAGACCTCGAGACCGTTAATGTAGAAAACGATGCTGTCTTCTTCGTAGGCCACACTGAGCGTATTCAATGTACCCAGGCCGTTGTTGATTGCAGGAGAGTATCGCCAACCGTCAAGACGATATTCTGTACCATCAATCAACTGCGATACGTAATACTGACCCGAGAACTCATAGCCTTCGGTACCCGGAGCGAACGAAAAGACATAACCACTCTCCGTACCCTCGGGAAAATGGCCTCCAGTAAACAGAATCATTGAAATAGCATAATTAGCGCTACCAAAGGACTTAGTGACCTCGAACTCGTAGATACCTTCACTGTAAGTCTGTGTGTGGAGGTATGCGGATGTCCACTGGTACTGTCCCGGACTGGATGCATGCCAGAAAGACTGGAGACGTCCGTCAGCGACACTCCAGTCAAGCTGGGAATCAAATGTCCAATCATCGGCTGTACCATTCTCAAAATCATCAAAATAATCGGCGGCAAATGGAGCCATCCAGTCAACGGTAACCAAACCGTTTCCATCCACTGATGCTCGTGCATTTACCGGTGCTGACGTTTGTGCGTTGGCCATTGTAGCAGTAGTCAATGCTAGCAGTGTTAACCAAAGACGCGCCCTCATGTTCCTCTCCTCGTTTCTTATGGCATACATGGCGATAATGGTCCATGCACACACCTATCCCGTCCTACGCAGGCTTAAACGTTGGATGTTATACTGAGGAAAAAGTTATGCGTTCCTAACTCTTGGAGCCGTCAGGAACGCATATCGGGAAATCAAACGATGTTCGCTTGACGGCAATCTGCTGTTCTGGAGATATAAACGCCGGATCTTGCCAGATCCGGCGTCTGAATAAAGGCAATCGGAAATCCTATTTCACATAATGCAGCTTCTGTGTCTGAATCCAGCCCTGATCGTTCGCCGCACGCAGGAAATATGTCCCTGCGCTACCGTCCGGCTGCCAGGTGAGCACATACTGACCCGGCGTTAGTTCACCCTTGTGCAGTGTCGTGACCTTTCGACCGAGAACATCGTATATGTCGACTGTTATCATCCCGCGTTCTGCGGTGTTCAAGGTTACGCTTGTGCTTCCGTTGAACGGATTCGGAAGAACACTGAATTGACTGACACCTTTAGATACATCAGCCATACCTGTCCTGCCATTGTCCTGCCATTGCTTATCGTCATCCCATCCCGTCGCTATCCATGCTGAGAAGGATAAACTGCTCTCTGTGCCTTCGATTTTCTCGAATGGGAATTCATCAGAAACAGGTTCGCCCACGCTCGGTGTGAATTGTGCCCGGAAAAAGTATTCTCCAGCTGGACTCCAATAGGGAACTACTTGCGTCAGGATTGGCGACTGAATTGTCTGACCAGGAGCGATTGCCACATTGAGTGTCGATATCGGCCCAAAAACACTCTGGTTTGGAAGAATTGCTTCCGTGTGGAATAATCCGTAGACGATCTCGGTAGAGCTGTTATACAATTGCGCAGAGTACCAGAACAGACCTCCAGCGGGCGGGATAAGAATGGGGCTATTCAACGGAATCAGGTCCAGGACCAATGGCCCTCCTTGTTCCCACCAGGTGACATCATTGGCGTTAGCAGCAGCGCCCAGTATATCAAAATGTCCGTCCTGGTCAAAATCATCTGCCCACACACAGTATGCAAGATCAAAACTATCTGTAACAAGATGCTCTACCCAGGTCAGACCACCATCTGTATTTTCCCATAGCCAAACTTCATCATAACCATACCCGCATCCTAAAAGATCCATATCCCCATCACCGTCCATATCAGCTGGATGAAGATCACATACCCAATCGGCCTGCTGATCTATCCAGTGCTCAGACCAAGCCGTTCCTTCGCCAAGATTCTCCCACCATTTCACATCCGCCAGACCAGAGTCCCCAGCAATGACGTCGATGTCACCATCATTATCAACGTCCACGCCCCAGGCGTCGACACTGTGCCACATCCCACCAATGCCATATCGAGTCCAGTTTTCATCAGCACCCTCGTTCTCCCACCAGCTGATCTCAGTACTGAAAACACCTCCTCCCACAATATCAAGGTCGCCATCTCCGTCCACATCTGCTGCTGTGGCCGCTTTGGCATTCGGATAATTAGCATCGATGTTGTATCGCGTCCACGTGTCTCCATTGTTCTCATTCTTCCACCACGCAATCTGATTCGAATTTTGGATTGTACCAATGATATCCACGTTACCATCGCCATTCAAATCAGCCACATGGATCTGGATATATTGATCCAATTCTACATTTTCCAACGTATGCGATATCCATGATTGACCGTTCGACTCGTTCTCCCATATGGTCAGAATACGAGTCGTTTCCCACCCTTGACCTCCTGCATTCACAACAATGTCCAAATCTCCATCATTATCCATATCAGCCGCACACACAAAGTTCGGTCCCTCGATGAAACCAACCGTGTGTTTAATCCAGCTTTGCGCAAGGTTTTCGTTTTCGTACCAGGCAATTTCATCCCCATACAGGGCGACTGCCATCACATCAGGGTCTCCGTCACCGTCAACATCTCCTGAAATGGAGTAATAAGCGCCATCAAAATTCCCGTCAATCGTATGCTCATTCCAGAGAAACTCCGCCACTGCACTCACGGGTAGTAGAATTACAACCATAATCAAGATGTGCTTAGTCATAGCCCCATCCTCCGTGACTCTTAATAGTCTCTTAATAGTCTAGATGAATTAGAAATTTAACTATGACTATTGGACTAACCAAA
>CAZKGR010000007.1:132514-137516 GCA_964552465.1 uncultured bacterium | reverse complement strand
TCTGGAGTCTGGAGTCTGGAGTCTGGAGTCTGGAGTCTGGAGTCTGGAGTCTGGAGTGAATGTAGCCCGGTCCGGCGATGTCGGACCGGGTTTTCTCTTCCTCATACCTCACACCTCAGACCTCTGTCTTCTTGCACCCCCCGCCTTTGTACAGCTACACTCTCGCGCAGTTAGCCCATATAATTCAACTATGGATAATAGAACATGACATCCCCATTCACCCGTGACGAACTAACTGCCCGCATCACACGTCTGCAGGATCACATGCGCGACGCCAACATCGACGGCGCATTGATCATGCAACGGGTCGACATGATCTACTACACCGGCGTTGTCTTCCCCGGCGCGGTGGCGATTCCGGCGAAGGGCGAAGCGCGCATCTACGCGTGGCGACGGCTGAACATGTTCGGCGATTTTTCGCCAGCCGTACCTGAACGCGTCAAGGGTATGGGACACATGCTGGCAGTCCTCAGCGACTCAGACATCGCGCAGTGGAAACGGGTCGGTCTCGAGGACGATGTCCTACCAGTAGGAACCTACAAATCACTCGCAGCCAAGGTCTGGCCGCAGGCGGAACTGGTCGATATTTCATCCGCCGTTCGCACTCAGCGGATCGTCAAGTCTCCAACTGAACTGGAGATCATCCGCCGGTCGGGCAAAGTCCTGTCGCACGGTTTTCACGCACTCCGCGACCTCATCCGCGAGGGCGAACTGGAATGTGATATCCATGCGAAAATGGATGTCGCCATGAGGCATGTTGGCGACCAGGCATCGGGACGAACACGCGCGTTCAACTCCGAAGCGGCAGGTGTGATCGCGGCGGGAATGTCGGCATCGGTGGATAACGCGTTCGACGGCCCCATCGGCCAGCCGGGCCAGAATCCGCTGGTCCCTAAAGGATCGAGCGCACATCCGGTCAAGCGTGGCGAACCGGTCATCTGCGACCACACGGCCGGTGTGGATGGCTACCTCACCGATATGACCCGCACCTTCTGCGTCGGGCCTGTTGACCAGCTCGACCAGAAGTTCGTCGAGGCGCACCAGGTCTGCGTTGACATTCACATGGGCCTCATCGAACGTACACGTGCGGCGGCAAAACCGTCCGAACTGTATTTCTGGAGCGTGGACGAAGCGAAGAAGGCCGGTTTCGGTGACAATTTCATGAACATGGGCGTCAACCAGGTCCGGTTCATTGGGCATGGAATCGGGCTCGAGATGGACGAATGGCCCGCCCTCGCCAAAGGCTTCAACGATCCCCTGCAAGCCGGAACCGTGCTCGCCATTGAACCGAAGATCATCTTCCCCGACGGCGGCGTCGGTGTCGAAGACACAGTCATCGTCCGCCACGGTCAGCCCGCCGAAGTTGTGACGGAGATGGAACTTGGGCTGATAGGAGTATAGCCCGGTTTCGACCTGTCCCACCGTAGCCACGGCGAGGGTGGATGAATCCAGGCTTAGCTCAATTGAAAGGCAGGAGTGGTTCTACTCATCGAACGTGACTTTCTCGACAATCAGTAAATGATCTACCCGCTTCGTCATCCCATAGATCTGAAACAGAGACATGCCTTTTATGTTCGGAATAATGGACATGACTTCCCCCTCCAGACGATTCAGGAAATCTTCCAGTTTCAATCGATCTAGCTGCCCATGTATGTCAAACTGGTGCACACGGTACTTCGTTCTACCCGCTGCCATGATTCCATCCCCCATCGTTTTCGTTATCACGACCACGTTGTATGCATATGAGCTTACAACCAAAACAGAAGTTACAACTATCGCATCGTACAAAGCACATTGAACCCAAGCGAGGGATTCACGAACCCGGGCCACCCACCACATTGGAGAAACCCGACTTGACGCAGCAAGTCGGGCCACACTGATTTACCTATATTCAGCCATGCAAGACATCACCTCAGACCCATACGCCCAGATGCCGCCGCTGTTCCGGCAACGGCCGACATACCTGCGGATAGAGCTCGATGCGATCGCGCACAACTTCCATCAGCTGCGCAACGTTGCGAACGGCATGAAACCCGGGGCAGGCCCCGGGCCACCCGTAGACCACATTACCCAACAAGACCCCGTTAGACCAGCTAACGGGGGCATGGAACAATCAAAAGTCCGCATCATGGCGATCCTCAAGGCCAACGCCTACGGGCACGGCCTGATCCCGACCGCGCTACGTCTCGCGCAGGAAGGTGCCGACAGCTTCGGCGTCGCATTCCTCGAGGAAGCAGTATTGTTGCGTCAGGCGGGAATCGAAGCACCGATCCTCGTGCTCGGTGGGCTGGTCGGTTATCAAACGAAGCACTTCATCGACTACCATCTCGACCTCACAGCGTCCAGCTTCACCAAGGCGCAGCACATCAGCGAGGAAGCGCAACGGCTGCGTCGCACCGCCCGTATCCACCTCAAGGTTGACACCGGGATGAATCGGATCGGTGTGCGTGCGGAAAACGCTGTCCAGTTCGCGGTAGATGCCTCCCGTCTGCCAAACCTTGACCTCGTCGGCATCTTCAGCCATTTCGTGCGTGCACAGGGACCGGATCTGACCCTCGCGCATCAGCAGCTCGAGATGTTCAACGATGTTGTCGAAGGCTGCCGCAAACACGGCATCGAGTTCCAGGACGTCCACATGGCGAACAGCGCGTCATTTTTCAATGTCAACGAAGCATTCTTCACCATAACCCGGCCCGGACTGTCGCTATTTGGCTACCCACCGGGCGTGCATCTTGAGAACACACTCGGCTTGAAACCCGCGCTGTCGCTGCATTCAGAGATCGTCTTTTTCAAGGGTGTGCGCAAGGGGACAGGTGTGGGCTACTATCACACGTGGCAGGCACCGGAGGACGGCTGGCTCGCGACCTTGCCCATGGGCTACGGCGATGGTTATCCTCGCCATCTGTCCAACAAGGGCGATGTACTGATCGGTGGGAAACGTTATCCGACAGTCGGCAACATATCCATGGACCAGATGATGGTCTTCACCGGGCAGGACCAGTTCGACGTCGGCGAGCAAGTCACCCTGCTCGGCCGTGACAACAGCGAATCCATTTCGGCGTGGGATCTGTCGGTCAAGGCTGGCACAATCCCGTACGAAATACTCTGCGGCTGGACACCACGTGTCCCCCGCATCTACGAAGGTACAGGATGGAAACCCGAGACGACCTGATTAAGGCCCGGCAGGAAAAGCTGGAACGCATGATCGACGCCGGCATTGTCGCATATCCGTATTCGTACGACCGCAGCCACCGTGTCAGCGAGATCCTCGAGAATTGGGATGAACTTGCGGGTGGTGAAGATGCCCCTGTTGGCTCGTCCAACAGGGGGACATTGGGTTCGTCAGGGAATGACAAACCGTCAACCCAACAAGACCCCGTTGGGCAAGCCAACGGGGGCATGGAACAGGAAACCACCATAGTATCCATCGCCGGACGGCTGGTCGCCAAGCGCGTCATGGGCAAAGCCGCTTTCGCGCATCTGCACGATGACACCGGACGCATCCAGCTCTACGTCAAGCGCGACGACATCAATCCGCCGGACATCGAAGATCCTGCCACAGCCCCCTATTCCCTGTTCAAGGGTGCGGTCGATCTCGGCGACTGGATCGGGGTACGTGGTTACCTGATGGTCACCAAGACGGGCGAAAAGTCGCTGCACGTCCTCGAGTGGACCCTGCTCGCGAAGTGCATCCGTCCGTTGCCCGTGGTCAAGGAGGACGCCGAGACCGGCAAGCGTTTCCACGAGTATTCCGATCCGGACGAACGTTACCGCAACCGTGCGCTGGATCTGACCGTCAACCCGGACGAACGCGAGGTGTTCCGTACACGGGCGCTGCTGATCCGTGAGATGCGCCGCCACCTGGACGAAGCCGGCTTCCTCGAAGTCGAAACACCGGTCCTGCAACCGCTGTACGGCGGCGGCACCGCGCGTCCGTTCACCACGCACCACAACCAGCTCAAGAAAGATCTGTTCCTGCGCATCGCGGACGAGCTGTATCTCAAGCGACTGGTAACCGGCGGGCTGGACCGTGTTTACGAGATCAGCAAGGACTTCCGGAACGAGGGCGTGGACCGCAGCCACAATCCAGAATTCACAATGATGGAATGCTACGCCGCGTTCGTAGACTACACCTTCATGATGGAGCTCACCGAAAACATGGTCAGCGAGATCGCGAAGACCATACACGGGTCGTATGTCGTGCCGTGGGGCGAGGATACCATCGACTTCAAACCGCCATGGCCACGGGTCAAATTCTTCGGCGCACTCGAGGAACAGACTGGCGTGGACCTGACCGGCGCGGACGCTAAGACCGTGCTCAAGATGTGCAAGAAGCATAACGTCGAGCTGCCCGATAACGCCAGCCACGGCAAGATGCTGGACGAACTGTTCAGCGAACTGGTCGAGCCGACGTTGACACGTCCGACATTCGTGATCGACTTCCCGTTGGTGCTCAGTCCATTAGCGAAGAAGCACCGTGACGATGACCGCCTCGTCGAACGTTTCGAAGGCTATGTCGGTGGCTTCGAGATCTGTAACGCGTTCTCCGAGCTGAACGATCCGGCTGACCAGCGCGCGCGTTTCGAGGATCAGCAGAAAGTCCGTGCGGGCGGCGAAGACGATGCGATGCCGCTGGACGAAGACTACCTCGGCGTGATGGAGATGGGCATGCCGCCGATGGGCGGGCTAGGTGTCGGCGTTGACCGGCTCGTCATGCTGATGACCAATCGGCAGTCCATCCGCGACGTTATCCTCTTCCCGCTGCTCAGGGATCGGGAGCAGGGGGGTGAGGAGGAGTAGGAGAGTGTTGCTTATAGGAGTCAGCTCAAACGACACACTCTGTGTGCTTGACCATAAGCGGTTGAATTGGTGATCACCATTGGGGGTAATCATGAGTAATCATAGGCATTTTATTCTATTAGTGTTAGTTGCTGCTAGTAGCCATTTCATAATCTCTTGCACATCGGTTCAACGAACCATAAAACCGCCCGATTCATGGCCT
>CAZKGR010000007.1:87072-132414 GCA_964552465.1 uncultured bacterium | reverse complement strand
CATAATCTCTTGCACATCGGTTCAACGAACCATAAAACCGCCCGATTCATGGCCTACCACAACTCTAGACGAACAAGGTTTTCTGGATTACTACGAAAATAATACTTTGGATCCTATAGAGGGCATATGGACTTTATCTGAATATCAAGATTGGGTAAACGTAATTTCAGGATTAAGTGGAAGTAATGAATATGCAAATGTATATCGTTTTGCAGTCATAAAGGATGAGAATCATCCGAATTCATTTAATGGTTATATATTAAATTCACGTAGACAAGGATGGCCTGTTGGAAGACCGAAAGTGAAATTTGCCAAAATGGGTGGAAATGTATATGAAGAAATCTGGTATATGAATGATTATTCAACTTCGATTCTTAATGTGATATTAGATGAGGGTATGATTTCATACACTCGAAAAAGGGCTAGTTATCCAATAAATTATTCAAAGGAGACAGTATTGTTGAAGGTTCATCCTAGCTCTGCTAATTTTGATATAACAAATCAAGAAACAACATCAACTGGTAGTGGTTTTTTAATTCATGAAAGTGGTCTAATTGTAACCAACTACCATGTAGTAGATAATAGTAATTCGTATCAAGTTCATTTTCCAGATAATAATATTACTAAATCATGTATGATTCGGTTAAAAGATGTAAACAATGATATTGTCATATTATCAATAGATGATTTTGACTACAATGATGTAAGTACCGATAATATCCCCTATAGCTGTCACCCACAATGGGAGTGATTCGTCCTTCAAATTCCTCGGTGTCGATCTCTTCAAAAAGGTAAGCGTGGCTGGTAGAATCTTCTGCAACTGTAGTCTCAAGACGACTGATATCAGAAATATCCGAGAGCATGGTTAGTGGATCATAGATATTGAATGCCCAATCGCCAATCACATAGATGATCAGAAACCAGATGAAGCCGACGATCAATTTGTTTTTCATCCGAAGGGCTCGTCTTATGGGTTAGTTTGTGGCAAACATGCCCGCAATCAGAATGGGAATGTTATAAATGTCCATTACGAACCGTCCATACGAAGAGAATATCCGCTGAATATATCACTTCCCCAGCATCTTCTCCATGCTCATGCGGTACTGGTCGAAGGCGGAACGACCATCATCGGACAAGCGGATCAGAGTCCGCGGGATCTTCTTCACGAACTCCTTGTTGATCTCGACATAGCCGACCTCCTCCAGCTTGCTCAGGTGTGAGGACAGGTTGCCACGTGTCAGCTTCGTCTGGTTCAGCAGGAACGTGAAGTCCGCCGAGCCAATCACTGACAGTGTCGCGAGGATCAGCAGACGGGCAGGCGCATGCACGATCTCGTCCAGGTTGATGTCCGCCTTGGTCTGTTTGTTAACCATCGGTGACTGGACCCTCGTAATCGTCCGGCGGCAGCAGCGGATTGTCCCGCAGGAAACGGTTCAGGACGATCGACCCGATAATCAGCAAGCCCGCGCCGCAAATAACAAAGCCCAGCCCAGTGTACATGTCTAGCAGAAACAATCCGGCGAACACAACCATGAAGAACAATGACCACAGATGCATCTTTGGCGCCTCAGCAGCGACTGCCATTGCGCTCATAACCCCGGCGACAAACACACCGAAATACAGGCCGACATAAGGCCTGTGCGCATCCACCGTACCCTCAACAGTCTGGCTGATCTGCAACAGGTAGACCAATCCGAACAGCACCACCGCACCCACGATGACCAACGCCAGGTGCAGACGGTTCGTCCTGTACGTCTTGTGCTTCAGATCGACATAGCCGACACGTGGGCGGATCATCTTCCGTTTTGCAATAAAGAAGAGAAACATCGGAAAGATGATAATGATCGGCGAGTAGATCGCGTCAAACCCCGCGCCATCACCGTAATGCTGGTGCAGTTCGAACAAGCCGATGAGCAAAAGCGGGAAGCCAACATATAGCTCGAACAGGCCATCCTTCATGTACGTGATCGCAACCCGCTGTCGCAGTTTCTTCAGGTCAATCGCCTCTTCCATTATGTACCTCAGACTAGTTTGTGATGCAAACTTGTTTACGCCTATTATAGCCGAAGATGTTCATGTTTGCAAGTTGAGGAAGAGATAACCTCGGGGAGCGGAAATCACGAGATCCTTCGCTGAGCTCAGGATGAAGAATCCGGACACTTGGGTTGCGAGACAACCCAGGTCACCCGAACGGTTCGCATCTCGGATCTCAATCGCATACCTTATTTAATTCTACTAAACCACCATCCTGCGAGGAGAATGCCTCATGTTGCGCCGTGCCGTTCCTGTCATGTTGATCGCTTTGATGCTGTTACCGCTGGCGACAACATTCGCCCAAACATCCGAACTCGTGTCCCGAGACATAGTCGTCTACACACGTGACATCGCAGAGATCCAGGAAGTGCGAACGGTCAAGCTCGAGCGAGGTTACAACACCATCCGCTTGTTTGGAATCGCTTCGGATCTACTCGAAGGATCGGTGAGTATTGAAGCCGTCGAAAGTGATGTGTCCACGCACTCGATAGCGTTCACAGCACTCGATTTTGACATGGATGCATATTGGAAGGCACAAATCGGACAGTACATCGAGATCGACCTGGAAGACGGTGAAGAGGTCGAAGGTCTACTGCGCATGGTGGTGGATGATGATCTGTACTTTGAAAATTCGAAAGAGGATGGTGAACTGTTCGTCATTGAACGTCGCGACATTGATGAGTCAGAGCTGGACAACCTGGCTCCGCACTTATCCACTCAACCATCACTGGTCTGGACCTACGAAACCGACAAGCGCGGTGAGCTGAATGTTCGCATCACTTACCTGACCGAAGGTTTGTACTGGGACGGCGAGCACAAGATTGAGCTTGAGGATGATCATGCGACGTTGGTGGCGGCAGCGGTAGTGGTCAACGAAACCGGGATGAATCTCGATTACGACCACATCAGCTTCATTGGCGGACACATCCACCTCGCAGGCGACCGTCGCCGTGTTGACCGCATGAATCCCAAGCCGGGCGCCATGATGGGCGGCACAGATTCACAGTTCGGCGATGTCCGACGTTGGACAGCCGGGGGTGGTGAGCTGCTGGCGGATCACAACACACGGATCGCGCTGCTCTGGGAAGAGGCCGCAGCTGTCACGCGCAGCTACGTCTACGACGCAACCATTTTCAACGACCGCATCTCAGCGCATGTTGAATTCGAACTCGGTGATGCGTTGCCATACGGTGACGTTCGCGTCTACGAGATCCACGATGACGAAACGCTATTCATCGGCGAGGATCGCGTTGATGATACCCCGCCGGGATCACCAATTGACCTGAATATCGGCCAAGTCTTCGACCTCACCGCAGAGCGTACCCGCATGAGCGAAGGTCCAGGTGAAGACGGGAACACCACCCAGCGTTACCAAGTGATGTTAGGGAACTCCGGCGATGCTGGCGTGACCGTTCGCGTGCTCGAACGCATGTTCGGTGACTGGGATATCCCGAATGCGTCTGTCGCCCGGACAGCCATCGTTCCGATCAAAGTTGATGCACGCACCGCCGCTTTTGATATCATGGTTCCGGCAGGCGAAACAGTGATTCTAACATACGAGATCGTTTATGAACGCTAAGCACAGCTCACTGAGATGGTTTGCGGCGCTGCCGATTGCGCTGTTGACATTGACACTATTCGCAGGTTGTCCAGATGGAGATGACGGAATCACTCCTCCTGAATACGTGGACACCAATGATACCCTGATCATTGCCGATGGGCGGCAGCCGGTTTGGGTGAACGACGCTAGTTTCCTGTTCAATTATGCGTCCGAGACAGGAACCGATGGCATTTTCTTGAGCGATCTCGAGGGTAATGTCACTGAGGTCTATGGTGGAGTACACAACCACGACTACGTTGCGTCACCTTCAGGGGATTACGCTGCGTTCAGCACACCCGATCTTGACGGTGGCGTGTACTACATTGACCTGACTATCCTTGATCCGGTTCTATTAATGACAGGCGCCAAACATCCCAGTTTCCTGACCGATGATCTGCTGGTCGTTGAGAACGAGGCCGGTCATTTTGGAATGGTGGCGATAAACAACCCAGGTACGTTCACTGAGTACTCTCAAGGTGCATATCCAGTTGCAAGCGCTGATGGTGGTTTTGTCGCGTATACCTACAGCCTGCTTGGCAGCGGAGTTCAGCTTCAGATATTTGAACGGCAGGGACTGGACATATTCGAGATGGTTTCAAATGTCGGGGTCGATCACGTGTGGCATCCGGACGGCACCAGGATATACGTTAGCCAACTGGTCGATGGAACACTGACCGATGTTATTGAGATTCCAGTAGCCAATCCTGACGAATTCACCACTTTGATCAGCGGTGGAACGCGTCCGAGTGTCAGCCGCGATGGAATTCACCTGTTCGCTGATAACGTTGAGGCGGGCAGGAATGACGGTATCATTTATCACAACCTTGAAACCGGAAGGGTGGAATCGATTCGCTATGCCCAACGTCCAGCCGCAGCTATTACGGGAACAGCCCTGCTCGCGGAAAAGACACCTGGTATCTATTACATCACGTTCGAGTAGTCTGGAGTCTGGAGTCTGGAGTCTGGAGAAAATACCAGTTTACTACGCAACCCGATTCGGCAACTGCCGGATCGGGTTGTTATTATTCATCGCAGGCGTAGATAGCGTTGACGTAAGCGACCAGCTTGTCTTCATCGAGCAAACCGTCTATTCGAATTCCGGAACATATGTCAACACCCGCTGGATTTACGCCTTCAATAGCCTCAACCACATTTCCTGGACTCAACCCACCGGCGAGGAAGACAGGTACATCTACCTCACGCACGATCTGAGCGCTAATTGACCAGTCATGGATTTCCCCCGTTCCCCCGAGCACTGGTACAGCCGCATTCGGCGATCCAGAATCAAGCAACAACTTGTCTGAGTAGGGCATCATGTTGAGCGCTGATTTTTGTGCGTCCGGCCCGGTAACATGGACAACCGGCATCAACTCAATCCCGGGTAACTGGCGACGAAGTTCGACCAGCTGATCAATGGTCAACTGCCTGCATAATTGCAGCACACCTGCGCCCGTCCGCTGTTGCTGGGCGATAATCTCATCTATGCTAGTTAAACTGGTTAACAGAACTGCCTGCGAGGCATCCGGTATCTGACTGATAATCTGTGTGATTTGATCTTCCGGAATCGGACCCGGCCCGGAAGGCATGGCAGAAATCAAGCCTACATAGTCAGCGCCCAATTCAAATGACAGCTCGGCTTCAGCCAGATTCTGAATGCAACAGATTTTGATTAACCTTTTCACAGGACGCTCATTTCTTCTTCCGGACAGACGAATATAGAGAGGCTAAAACACCGGCCAGTCGTGACCGTTGCGGTCTGAACTTCCCGGAAAGCACGGATATGACCAATCCAAGTATTGATATCGCACCCATCAGCAAGAGAAGCCACGGGCCACCGATCATCTTCACTTTCGGCCGATTCATGTTCATTCGCTTCATGCACGCTCCGACAAGGATTAACAGCCTTCAACTATTATTCTTATTCACGATATACTTCACCCCGACGCGGCAACGCAAGGGTCGCGAGATCAACTATCGCTTGGTGTTGAACGTAACCCGGCCCTATACTCACACGTCCTACCCACATCACTAACCACCCGTGGAGGAGTTCACGATGTCGCGCATCATATTCGCATTGATCACAACACTGGTCATCCTGTCTGCTTCGTTCGCGCAGCCCTCCAGCCCGGAGGCTGGAACCAACGGATATGTCCGTGATCCGGACCTGCACGGTAACACAATCGTCTTCTCCAGCTCCGGCGACATTATGATCGCGGATATCAATGGTGGTCAGGCGACACGCCTGACCTCGCATCTCGGCGAAGAACGATTTCCTGTTTTCAGCACGGACGGTCAGTGGATCGCGTTCATCGGCGAATACTACGGCAGCGATGATGTATATGTCATCCCGGCAACCGGCGGTCAGCCACGACAGTTAACCTTCCACCCGTGGTACGAGGAAGTCGTTGGATTCACTCCAGACGGCGATGTCATCTTCGAAGCCGACCGCGAACCGCCATATCGTGCAGCAGAATTATACACCGTCTCGATAGACGGCGGAATGCCGGAAAAGATGCCATTCCTGCGAGCGGCGAAGATCGCGTTCGAACCGGACGGCGACCGCGTTGCACTGCAACATACACGTGCCTACCAGGTATGGAACCAGTATCGCGGTGGTGGTGCGGAAAAGATCTGGATTGGCGAACCGGATCATACCGATTTTGAGCTGATCAGCCACCATGATGGTAACGAGTCGTTCCCGATGTGGCATCCCAACGGCCGTATCTACTTCATCACTGACATGAATGGTCGCGAAAACATCCATTCGATGCTGCCGAATGGTGATGACCTGCGTCAGGAGACGACGTTCACCGACTTCGACGCGCGTACGCCGAAGATGGATGGCGACCGGATCATCTTCCTGCATGGACTCGAGCTGGCGATTTTCGACATCGACACCGGCGAGGTTAGCTATCCCGACCTGCGCGTCCCCAGCGATCTGATTACATCGAACAAACGGTTCATTGATCCCGGCAGCTACGTGGACTCGTGGTCGGTCAGCGTGGACGGTAACCGTCTCGCGGTTGATGCCCGCGGTGACATCTTTACCCTCCCGGTCAAGGGTGACGGCCTGATCCGTCAATGGACCTTCCGCAGTGACAGCCGTGAGAAACAACCCGCCTTCCTGCCCGAAGGAGATGGCGCGCTGGTTCTGATCACTGATGAATCCGGCGAGGACCGGATCGTGCAGCTCGGCAAACCGAACGGCGACCTCGATCTCATCGAATCTTCCCCGCTGAACGATTGGAAATACGCGATCACTCCATCACCAGATGGCGAATGGATAGCCTACGACGCTGGTACACAACACCTGTACATCATGAATGTCGAGTCCGGCAAACGCACCCTGATCGCAGAAGGCGGCTGGGAGTTTGATGAGTATGTGTGGTCGCCGGACAGCCGTTACCTCGCATATGTCCGCCAAGTCGGCGAAGCGGAAGAATCGCACCTCGAAGTCTACGATCTTGAGACGAAGCGGATTCATTCGCTTGGCGACGAACGCTTCGCAACCTACGGCCCCGCCTGGGATCCGTCAGGCCGCTACCTCTACTGCATAACCGACCGCAATTTCAATCCGTACCAGAGTTATCACCATAGCACTTACCTCTTCGACCGCATGGGCACGCTCGCCCTGTTCCGGCTTCGTGAGGATGTACCCAGCCCGTTTATCGCTCGAGGCGACGACGCTTCCGATGGTATCCCCGAAGCGTCATGGATTCCGTCCGACGAACCAGATGAGAATGAAGAATCCGACGATGACGAAGAAGAGCTGAAAATCGAAATCGACTGGGAAGGGATCAATGAACGCATGGTTCATATCCCGGAACAACCGGGCAACTACTGGGGACTCGACGCCGTCGGCGACAAGCTGTATTTCGTCGAATGGCAGCGCGGCGGGATGAGCGGCAATGACCTTCGTGATTATTCTGGTAGCACGCTCCGGGCTTTCGATCTTGGCGACCGCGAGAGCAGTCAGGTCGCTTCTGGCGTTGGCGGGTATGAGATCTCCGGCGACGGTTCGACGTTAATCGTCCGCGCACATGGCTCGTGGTATCACGGTGACGCCGAATCAGCATCAATCAGCCTCGACGGCGACAGCCAGGTCAACACCTCCGGCTGGTCCATTGAATCCAACCCGCGCGAGGAGTGGGCCCAGATCCTGCGCGAAGCGTGGCGCAAGCAACGTGAGTTCTTCTACGATCCGGGTATGCACGAGGTCGACTGGAAGGAAGTGCTTGACAGGTACGGCCCATGGATCGCACGCATGACCAACCGTCGGGATCTCCAAGATCTGATGCGTGAAATGTCCGCCGAGCTGAATGTCGGGCACGCGTTCGTCGGCAGCGGCGATCGTCCCCATCCGGATGAAGTCCACACCGGTATGCTCGGCATCGATGTCGAACCAGATCACCGTCACGATTGCTATACCATCACCCACCTCTTCAACCCGGAACCAGGTACACGCGGCGGATCTTCTCCGTTGGTCCAGGCTGATCCAGCATCGAGCGAAGGGACACACATCCTCGCCGTCAACGGTCGCCCGGTCGATCCGAACATCAATTTCTACAGCTACTTCCAGAACACCGCCGGTCAGGAAGTTGCGCTGACATTGAACGAGAAGCCATCCTTCGATGATGCACGTGAGGTCATCGTCACCACCATCGGGAGCGAGGAGCTGCTGCGCTACCTCGACTGGGAACAAGCGAAACGTGACTATGTGGACGAACACTCGGACGGCAAAGTCGGCTATGTCTACCTGCCGAACATGGGTGGCTGGGGCATTGAAGAATTCGGACGGAACTACTACCCGCAACGTCAACGTCCCGGAATTATCATCGACGACCGTTACAACTCCGGCGGCAATGTATCCGAGATGATCATGAAGGAGATGACCAGCCCGATATTCGCGTTGCAAGCTTCACGTTACGGCGGCCTGCAAACCAAGCCGCATGGCTCGTATCACGGTCATGTCGCGGTCCTGATCAACGGCTCGACCTTCTCCGACGGCGAAACCCTCGCCTACAACTCCACCCTGCTCGATGACTGGCAACTGATCGGGACACGCACATACGGCGGTTGGATCTGGCTGTGGAACAGACGTCCGGCGGTCGACAACAGCTGGACTATCGTACCCGAGTTCGGCGGCTGGGGATTGGATGGGAACTGGATCATCGAAGGACCGGGTGTCGCGGCGGAAACATATGTCGTTAACGATCCAGCCAGCGAACTACGTGGCGAAGATCCGCAACTCGACGCCGCTATCCAGCATCTGCTTAACGAGATCGAGCGCGATCCGCGTGAGCTGCCGAAGATGCCGGACAAGGGACCGTTCGCGAGATAGGTGTGAGGTGTGAGGTGTGAGGTGTGAGGAATGTAGCCCGGCAACCCAGAAAATTGCCGGGACCTCTGTTGTCGCGGACAGTCGTCCGCGACAGAGAATGACCCGGCACTAGGGAGTGCCGGGCTACCAGTACTTTTTACCACGGACTGAAGTCCGTGGTAAGAGTTCTTTTCTCAGGACTCAGGTCTCAAGACTCAGGACTGAGTTTTATTTCATCAACACAACCTTCCGTACCTGCACTCCATGATTCTGTGTCCGTGTACGCACGAAATACACACTACTGGCGAAGTCGGACCCGTCAAAGGTCAGAGTGTGTGATCCGGGGGTAAATCGTCTGTCAGCCAATCGCGCGACTTCACGTCCGAGTACATCCACAATCGTCACACTCGCGTAGTCTGGCGCGGGTAGGCTGAACTCAATTCGCGCGGTTGCGTTGAACGGATTTGGATAGATCGCCTTCAGCTCAAACTCACCAGGTATGACAAGATCCAGCCCTGAGTCTTCATCCACCCCGACCTCGAAGAATCCGGTGCTGTCGATGTGCAGCGGGTAATTGTCCGGCCCGATCACATAAGGTGGATATTCCCAGTAGTCGAATTGATCAAGAATGTCCTGCTTCTCTACCCAGTGATAGACCATGATGTTTTCAGTAGGTTCACCTTGCGGTTCGATCGGTGTATGATAAAGATCGCTAGCTGGAACACTGATCCCAGGATCGTAATCAACCGTATAGAAGAAATGCAGGTAATCGCCATCATCGGGCAATGACAGCGACATCTCTCGTTCGCTCTCAGTCTCATAGGGTGCCAGCAGCGTACCCTCATTGCGCGTGTTGGTGATGTTCACACCGTATGCCCAACGAACCCGATTATGGGATGCACTGACATAGATATCGCTTGCTTTGTATCCATCATCGGAAGCGTCAATGGGATCACCCATACCGTCGTAGTCTTCCGGATCGCCGTATTGCACCCACGAGCACCAAATCACGTCAGTATCCAGTTCGTAGTACAGGTTTGGGTTGCAATTCACAGGTTCCATGTGCGGTGTTGATGCGCCCGTTTCAAAATTTCCGTCGGCGAGCATGATAAAGTACTGGTCTTCATTGTTCCAGTAGTAGAGACGACTACTTTGAGTAGTGCTATCCTCGAAATGGTAATAGTTGATGACAGTGAAGGCGACGTGCAAGCGGTCGTAATAATCGTACATCATATCCAGATCGCCATAGACACGCATTGTATCCTGATTGGCAAGTGTCGTGTCCGGCAAAGCGTCCGGATTCGGTGCGATGAAATTAGTCAGGTTGAGCGCGTTCTCAAGACCCAAATCCCACGTGTCGCCACCGTCCTCGCTCTCCCAGATGTAGATGTCGTTGTTGTCGAGACGGTCTTCCGCGCCCTCACCCAGCGTGTTGTAACGACCAACGGTTTGAGCTATAGCCACACGGCTGCCGTCGAAAGAGGTTGCAATCACACCGCTGAAGTTTGTTGCCTGAGCTGTAACAAGAAGTCTAGCCGAGTCGGGAGTGGCGTTGGTGACTACGAGCGATATAGGATTCACTTCACCCCGATGATAAAAAAGTTCTCTCGCTGAGGGACGTTCAGAATACAGAAGGCTGTGGAGATAATAGTGATCTTCATAGAGCATTCCTGAGATACGTGGTGCATCGCAACCAATAATCGCTTCTGGATAATCATATGTGTGAAATATATCCAGCTCGAAGAACGGGTTTACTGTTGCAATCGATGAGTGATACTCCTCGGGAATGATCTCATCTCTGTTATTGACATAAGCAATCGCGGGCCCAAAGGTTGGGCAAACAGCCAGGGTTGGAGCAACAGACCAAGGACCAAAAAGGATTCCGTCCTCGTAATGAGGTTCACCTTGAGGAATTCCATCATGCAGGTCGATAATCCGGTGATCAGCTCGCGACGTACCTTGTTGAGATTCCCGGACTGTCCAAGTCACCCACGCTTCCTGCCAATTGTTCTCAGAGGGCTCGTCTATCCCAATCATCCTTCCGAACGACGCCTCATGCTGCTGATCGACCCAGGTCGTCGCCACATGCAACGTGTCACCCAGCTGCTGGGCTGACACGGATATGAATCCACATACCACGAAGCCAGCAATCAAAACCAACCGTGCGAGTGCTTTCATTCGTCCCCCCATCGACAACCGTCTTGTCACCAACAACACTCAATATCATGAGATCCCCTACTATTAACCTAGAAAGCAAATCGGTTGATGACAAGCAAATTGACGAAGAACTTCTCCTGGCATGCAACGCCTGGTTCCGCAGAGCGTCTTGTTAGACCATCCTAACATTAGATTATTTAACGAGCTACTGTTCGCCGACCCTTGATTCTCAACTCCAAGCCTTGTACCTTGCATCCCAAGTAAGCGTGACGGTGAAGCTCTTGTGATATTATTCGCATAACGACTTGTTCGCACGAGAAACAATGATACAAATTGCATGAACGCACACGACTTCGAGAGTAACCGGACAACGCTGGCCGTTACACCAGACAACCAGCTCGACCCGATCATCACCATCGGCGAAGCAGCAGCATTACCGGGTTATCCGACTCCACACTGCGGAAATACGAAGCCGCGGGACTGATCCATTATGCGCGCACACGTGGCGGTTGCCGCATGCTCTCCCCCGAAGATCTGGACCGTGTGCGAATGATTCAGCAGCTGATAAAAGTCAAGGGTCTGACCATGCAAGGCATTCGCCACCTGTGGGCGCTGCTGCCGTGCTGGGAATTCAGGGGTTGTGCGTCCGAGGAACGCAATACCTGTGGCGTTTTTGTGGAAGAACGGCATGAACCGTGCTGGATGGTTCAGAACCGGAACGGATGCTGTAGCGATGAAGCCTGCCGGAAATGTGAAGTATACCGCACAGCAGCAGTTTGTACGGAAGACCTGAAAAGCCTGGTCTATGATCTTATGGGTGGGAAGCCAGACACGCCGATATCTGCCAAGCTTTGCAGAGAACTGCTTAACAAGAAACGTGAGAAAGCAAACAAAGATTCGTTGGGGGATGATGTGAAATGAGTGCTTTGCACGCTCTAGTCTATTTGTCGGTGCTGATATTTCTCGTCGCATGCGTAGCGCGTGCGGTGAGGATTGCACGTGCACCGATGCATTTGCGGTGGGAACTGCAACCCGTACCACACGAACGTCCCGGCAAATCCATGTTCGAAACCGTGGATTGGTGGGAACATTCGCTAGACAAAAATCATTTCGGTGAGCTTGCCATCATGATCCCGGAAATCCTGCTGCTGAAAGGCGTCTGGGAACACAATCGCAGCCTGTGGTTCCCCTCATTCGCGCTGCACTTTGGACTATACATGCTGATCGGCAACATGGCCCTGGCGATTGTCCTGAGTATCATGCTGATTAGCGGCGTTTCCCCCGACGCTGGATTCGGCCTGATCCTGACTCACGCCATCCGAGCTATCGCCGTCGTCGGCGGAGCACTTGGTACAGTCGGCGCGATACTGATGTTGGTGAAACGTGCATCAGACCCCGGACTCAGCAAATACGCCACACCCAGCCATTATTTCAATCTCGTGCATCTCGGCGCGATCTATCTGACAACCGTGCTCTGGGCAGTACTCGAGTCAGCGTTCGTTGCCGATGTAAGTGCTATATACGCCGGGATTTTCACGCTCAGAGCGATACCTGCCCTGCCAATAATTGGTATCGTTCACATCGCTGTCGTGTTACTCTTCTTCGTCTACCTGCCATTCACTCACATGACGCACTTCTTCACCAAGTATTTCACGTATCACAGCGTGCGCTGGTCTGATGAGCCAAACCTTCCGGGCGGCAAACTGGAAAAGAGCATCGTTAAAAATGTCACCCAGCCCGTGACTTGGGCAGCACCGCATATCGGTGCTGATGGAAAAAAAACCTGGGTGGACCTCGTCTCCGGAACTGGTGAAGTGAAAATCGAGAAGGAGGCGTAATCATGCCGTGCCAATTCTGTGGTGTTCAACCACATTCGGTCAAAGACATGGCCAATGGAGCCGACAGGCTTGCTAAAGTCGATCCAAAGGACTTGATGCCGCTTCCTGCACCATATGACACCGATGAATTCAGACCGGTTATCCCCGAGTTGAAGGATAGCGCAAAAGAAACCTATCCATCCTCCGCCAGCTTGGACGGCGTCATCGCTTCTGGTGCACCGCAACCTGAAACACCGGAAGAAGAGGCTGAAATCGTCGAGCGATTCCTCTCCGGCTTACACAAGCTGTTCAGCAAGGAAAACAACTGGACCTTTCTCCAACCGCTGACACTGTCAATGGAACACTGCGCACGCTGCCAAAGCTGCGTCGAGAATTGCCCCATATATGAAGCCAGTGGGTGGAACGAGCTCTACCGTCCGACCTACCGCGCCGAAGTGTTGAGACGTCTGTATCACCAGTATGTCAGACCGGGAAACAAATGGGTCAAGAAGTTTCAGAACAATGACATTGATCTGAACTACACGCTCATAGCACGCCTCTACGAACTATCCTATAGATGTACACTCTGCCGCCGCTGCGCACAAAGCTGCCCCATTGGTGTCGATAACGGTCTTATCACCCACGACTTGCGCAAACTGTTCAGCCAGGAACTCGGATGGGCACCCAAAGAGCTGCACGAAAAAGGGACCGTCCAACAGATGACTGTGGGCTCATCAACCGGTATGAACTCGGTTGTCGTTAAAGACAACATCGAGTTCATCGACGAAGACATGTCTGAACGTGTTGGTTGGGATGTCGTTACGCCGTGGGATATTGAAGGTGCGGATATTCTGCTCCTCGAAAACGCAGGTGAGTTCCTGGCGTGGCCGGAAAACCACGGTTGCACAGCAGTTATCCTCAACAAGGCCGGGATCAACTGGACCATGTCCAGCGAGATTGCAGGCTATGATGGCGTAAACTATGGCCTGTTTTATGATGACGTACAACTCGCACGCATCGCAACACGCCACTTCCAAATCGCCAAGGACCTCGGCGTGAAGAAGATCGTGATGGGCGAATGCGGGCATGAGCATAAAGCCCTCGCGACCATCGCCGACCGTGTCGGCATTGACCTCGCACCACGTGAAAGCTTGCTGACATTGCTTGCCGACATCGTCAAGAGGGGGAAGCTAAAGCTCGATCCATCACGTAACGACTTCGCAGTTACACTGCACGATCCGTGCAACACAGTGCGCAACCTTGGCATCGTCGAACCGCAACGCGAAGTCCTGCGCTCGATCGCGCCCAAGTTCCGTGAGATGACTCCGCACGGCGTCCACAACTACTGCTGCGGTGGCGGATCAGGTTTCGCGATCATGAGCGGCAACAACTTCAGCGAGTGGCGGAACCTCATGTCTGCCAGGAAAAAGTTCGCTCAAGTTCTGAATGCTTTTGGCGACGAAGACATGACTACCGACGAAACCAGGAAGTACGTCTGTGCTCCATGCTCGAACTGCAAAGGCGCACTCCGTGACATGATTGACTTCTACGGTGCTAAAGAAAAATCCGGCCTGTATTACGGTGGGTTGGTCGAATTAGTTGTCAACGCTATGCCAGATACTGCAGAACCCCTGCTGGACTGGGACATGATGTAGTCTCCAGGAGGTTGGTTTCTATTCTTATAAGGGGACGTCGCACAAGCTTGAGTGCGAAGTCCCCGTTTTTTATGGATTTCCGAAAATAATCATAATCTATTATTCTACTCTCCTTTAACAATTATTAGCTCGTAACACCTTATATATTAAAGTGTTAACTGACCAGCAATGAGATACATGTAATTTGAACTTGAGCAAGCCAAACCCTAATAATAAGAAGTATCTTATCGCCCCCATAGGAGATCCATAGGGGATATGATCTCTCGCTTGCCCAGACGCTCACATTCATGACATAAGAGATCCATACGTTCAACAGGAGGATAGCAGCATGAGACGTGCAAAGTGGTTCATTGTGATGGTGGCCATGATGGTCGCCGTGGCCGCTCAGGCCGACATTGTCATTACCGAAATCATGCAGAATCCGTCAGCTGTGTGGGATAGCTTCGGTGAGTACTTTGAAGTGCACAACAACGGCGTGACCGATGTCGACATGGACGGTTGGACTGTCGAGGACCTCACCAACGCAGCCGAGACATTTGTTGTTAGCGGTACCACAATTGTTCCTGCTGGTGGCTATTTCGTGTTTGGCGTTAATGATACCCTGGCTGTAAATGGTGGTACGCCAGTGGACTACATGTATCCCGCCACCTTCTACCTCAGCAATGGTTCCGATGAAATTGTCCTTTGGGATGCCGGTATGGTTGAGATGGATCGTGTGCTTTGGGATGATGGGGCAACATTCCCAGATCCAAACGGCGCTTCCATGCAGTTGATCGACCCAGCACTCGACAACCTGATCGGTGCAAACTGGGCAGTAGCAGACCTGCCATTTGGTGATGGTGACTTGGGAACTCCGGGTGCTGCAAACGAATGGGCTCCGCAGCCAGCGCTCGTGATCAACGAGATCATGCAGAATCCTTCGGCCGTATCTGATTCCTACGGTGAATTCGTTGAGCTCTACAATCCAGGTGCGTTTGATGTTGACCTCGACGGCTATACCTTGGGCGACGCTGACACCGACAGCCATTTGATCGTTGGAACAGTCATTGTCCCGGCTGGTGGTTACGCTGTCCTCGGTATTAACGACGATCCTCTGCTCAACGGTGGCCTCACTGTCGATTACATGTACAGCACCTTCTTCCTCAGCAACAGCGCCGACGAAGTTTTCCTGTACGACGCAGGAATGGCTGTAGTTGACAGTGTGTTCTACGATGGTGGTGTGCTGTGGCCGGATCCGACTGGTGCGTCCATGCAGTGCGTCGACAATACTCTGAACAACGATGACGGCCTCAACTGGCTGGAAGCTGACCTTCCCTACGGCGACGGCGACTTCGGTACTCCGGGTGCGCTGAATGAGTGGGATCCGGGCCTTCCGCCGAACGATACGCTAACCGTAACAATTGCTGAGATCCAGGCTGATCCTACTCCGTATCTGGATCCATGGATTTTTGTGAACGTTACCGGTATTGTGACTCAGGGTCATGACACTTGTCACGACTATTACGTTGATGTGTACATCCAGGATGATTCCGGTTACGGCATCATGATGTACTCGTCTGACACCCTGAACGGTGAAGGTCTCCAACGTGGGGATGAGATCAATGTTATCGGCCAGGTCGACCAGTATTGGGACACCACCGAATTGATCGACTTCACCTGGACCGAACTCAGCGCCGACAATCCGCTGCCAGATCCAATCACCTTCGACACCGGCTTGTTCGATGCCCAGATTCCATATGAAGGCACATGGTGCGAGCTGACTGGTGAAATCACCTCCGAACCCAACGCTGCTGGTGATTACAACTTCACCATCAACGATGGTACGGGTGATGGCACAATCCGCATTTATGCGAATGTCGGTTTGGACATGACACAATTCGTTATCGGTGACAACATCATCGTCCGTGGTACGATTGACTCGTACAACGGCACTTGCCAGCTGCAACCCAGCAATGTGAGTGACATTGAGTTCGCTGCAACCGATCCGGTTGTGGTGACCTTGACTGTTACGAGCGATACTGTCCCTGCGGCAGGTGGTCTCATCTATTATGATGCGACGCTCGTCAGCTACGTCGGTGGTACTTACGCGGTCTCATACACCAGCACCGCGCTGGCTCCGAACGGTAACACCTATGCAGTGGACAACATTGCGTTCACCATGACCCCATTCATGAACGCGGCTTACACCGGCTTGTCAATCGACGTTCCGGGTGTGGCGCCAGAAGGCACCTATACCTTCACCGGTGGTGTTGGCGCAGGTCCGTATTACTTCTTCGACAGCTTCGACTTCTACAAAACGGGCGTCATTGCTGGTGAATGGAATGGTGAGCTGGGTGGTTCTGAGTCCCTAGTCGCAAGCGAAGAAACTACGGTCGTTGAACTACCGACTTCGTTCGAGATGGGCACCGCCTACCCGAACCCGTTCAACCCGACCACGACTGTCCAGATCAACCTGCCGGAAACGGTTGAGTTGACTGTGAACGTGTTCAACGTCGCCGGCCAGCAGGTCGCAACGTTGGTCAACGGCCAGGTGAACGCCGGTCAGCACAACTTCGTGTTCGACGGCACCGGCCTGTCCAGCGGTATCTACTTCATCCAGGCGAATGTTGCCGGCCAGCTGAACGAGATTCAGAAGGTCACGTTGATGAAGTAAAGTTGTGACAAGACTCGAGATACCAGATTCGAGACTTGAGATAACTAATACTGAAGCCCGATCCGGCACCTGCCGGATCGGGCTTTTTCGTGTCAAAATGTCTGAGGAACGTGAATGATGCCCGCGCAGGCTCTGTCGGCGCGGATAATCAAAGGTGGAATCAGTTGGTGGAGCTTTTGCAAGAGTTTGCCCGTACTTACTTGCAAGTGCAGATTACCCGACCGCTTAATATCCCGAGTGTTTCCATCCCGATTTGCGAGCAAATCGGGGCAAACGCGGGCATCACTCGTCCACATTAATCCAACCAGAAAATATCGAGATTTTCGACACTTTCATTGCTCTAGCCAGTCACAACCTCTACATTAGCTAGACTTCACATGATGTTTTAAAAACTGAGAGGCCATCGTGAACCGTCTTCCCTTGATTTTATTGCTCATCGGCCTGCTGATGACCGGCACGTCCTTCGCCGAAAATGCGGACATTGAATATCCCACAGACAATGAAAAGCCTTTACCCCGCTGGGTGACCCAGCAGGAGATGGCGACACCGGGTCCATATGTCGTTGATACAATCACTCCTCCGCCAGATAATCCGGTCTACCTGCACGGGGAGTTCGAGCCCAAACAGGGCATAATGGTTCGTTGGCCATTCTATTATGAAGACATCTTCGCTGGAATTGTCGGTGAAACCCAGACTGTAGCCACGGTTTTCATTGTCGTCTCAAGCGTTAACCAGCAGAATAGTTGCATCAGCTCACTGGCAAGTTTCGGCGTCGGCCTGGAGAATGTTGAGTGGTTGTTCGTTAGTACAAATGCCATCTGGGTTCGCGATTGGGGCCCGTGGTTCGTTGATGATCAGGGCGCGCATTCCATCGTTGACCTGCGCTATTACCCGACCCGACCGTTGGATGACTACGTACCAGAATGGTTGGCCGGAGAGTGGGATTACGGCTACTATGGCCCGAACCTGTACCACGAGGGCGGCAACATGATGAATGATGGTCACGGTACCATCATGATGTCCACCCGCGTTATGGATGCCAATCCCGGAATGACACAAGCTGAGGTTGAAGACATCTATCAGAACTACTTTGGTCAGGAAGACATTCACATCTTCCAACGTATCGCCAACGATGGGACGGGCCACATCGATATCTGGTCGAAAATCTTGAACGACCACACCATCATGGTGGCTGAGTTCCAGCAGAATGACGTTAACTACCAGCTCGTCGAAAGCCACGCTGCTGTCATGGATGCAACGCCCACTTACGATGGTGGCACCTTCGATATCGTCCGCATCCCGATGCCCGCGTATCAAGGTGGTGGATACTACAAGACACACACTAACAGCTTTCTGATCAACAACAAGGCGATTATCCCGACATACGGAATTGCCTCCGATGCAGATGCTATCGCTGCCTACGAGGCTGGGCTCGGCCCGGACTGGGAAGTTGTTGGTATTGATTGCAACCAGATCGCCCCGCTTGGTGGCGAATTGCACTGTGTTGTTATCGAGATTCCTATTCCCATCCAGCAGCTGGCCGGTGTTCAATTGCACCCGGTTGGTCAGCCAATTGTGATCCCCTGGGGCGGCGGCACCTTCCAGTTCAGTGCGACGGTTACGAACTATCTTGACGCACCGTTCACTGGACAGGCATGGACCGAGGCTATCACGCCGCTGGGCAATGTTTACGGACCCATTCTGGAATACAACCTGAACCTGGCACCGCTGCAAGTGATCAACACTGCGACGATGAGCCAGTATGTGCCAGGTGGTGTCGCGGGTGGCGAATACACCTATGTCGCCAAGATCAGTGACGGACAGAACGTCGTCGCCGAGGATTCATTCACATTCACTAAAACAGGGATCCGACCCGGAGCCGGAACTGAATGGATCCTTAACGGCAGTTTCACAGCTGGTGATGATGGCATGCGTGGCGGTTTGCCCCGTGACATCAGCCTGAGCGAAGCGTGGCCGAATCCGTTCAACCCGACAACCAGCCTGCGGTTAAACTTGCCAGAACGCTCTGACATCAGTGTAAGCGTCTACAACGTCAACGGTCAGCAGGTCGCAACCTTGTACAATGGTCCGATCAACGCCGGAGAGCATACTCTGACGCTGGACGGAAGCAACTTGAGCAGTGGAGTGTACTTCGTGCACGCGTCCATCGCAGGCCGAGGTAACCTGATGCAGAAGGTTACGTTGCTGAAGTAACACGCGATTTCCCGATGATCCCAACGCCTGATTCCCCTCGGAGTCAGGCGTATTCTTTTTCCACAACAGAGGACTTCATCAACCCATACCATCGTTGTACATTGAACATCCAATTACAGGATTCGCCAATGCTCCGTCATGCGGTATTCATCACTCTGATTCTCTTCGTTCAGGTAGCGCAAATTCTTGCCCAACCTCCGTCAACAACTGGTTATGACGTCCTGCGCGCTGTTTGCTCAGATGATGCAAATGGAATGTTCGTTGCCGGACATTCATCGACGAGTGAAACGAATATCATTGCTGCTGTCGTTGCACATCTTGACAGCTCTGGTGACGTTTTGTGGACACAGACTCTGGATTTTCCGTATTGGGATCAGTTTGATGACATTGCCTCAACTGAAGGAGGCGGTTGCATAGCTGCCGGCTCTTGCGGCAGCACGCGTCGAGGCAGCTTCGATCTCGCAATTGTCCGGTTTGATTCAAATGGCGACACCGTTTGGACGCTCTTCCCTGAGAGAGATGTTCCCTGGGAAAACGCTTCTGCCTTGGCGGTTGAAGATGATGGTTCATCATGGATCATCGGGTCCATATCTGACCCACATCAGGAAGCTCATGACTTTCTTCTTCTTCGTGTATCGGCCGATGGCGATACGCTGTGGTCAGCCAGCTACGGCGATGAAAATGACCAGGAACTGGGATACGATCTGCAACTAACCGACGACGGAGGTGCAGTCCTGGCAGGATCAGTCGCGGACAGATCCAGCTATCAGCGCAATATCTATGTTGTACGAGTTGATGCAGATGGAAACACCGTCTGGAACTCGATTCTTGAAAATGACTACCCATCCGATGCACATGCCATCCTCGCCCTGCCAAACGGGAATTTCGCCATTGCCGGACGAACCTTTTCCGATTCAAACAGCGAACAGTCGGACGGACTGTTGGTAATGATCAACGGAAACGGTGATGAACTGTGGCGACGCAGCTATGGTGGCCAAGGCGATGACGAGTTCCATGCCATTGGCTTGAAAGAAGATGGCAGCTTCCTGCTCGCTGGCAGCCGTTACAACTATTCGTCAGTCAAGCGGCAAGGCTGGCTGGTGCTGACTGATTCAAATGGACAGGGAATCCTGGAGCGGCAAACTCACTATGGTGGCGACGGAAATGAGGAGTTCCTCGATCTGGCGCGACGTGTAGATAACACATGGATTGCGGTGGGAATGACCTCGAGTGAACCCATCGGCTCAAACGACTACTACTACATTGACGATTTGCAAGTTGAAGTGGATGGTGACCCGACGCCGTCATTACCCAGTACATTCACATTACATTCATGGCCAAATCCGTTCAATTCACAGATCACAATTCATGTGGAATTACCGTCTGGTGGTCCATTTGACCTGCGGGTCTTCGACGTGCTTGGACGGGAAGTCACCGTGTTGGCTAACTCCCAATATGCGTTTGCTGGTATTCACCAATTCAGTTTCGACGCCCGAGGACTGGCGTCTGGAACATATTTCGTGCGGGGCCGTTCCGCCGGATCGCAAGATCAACTGCAACGCCTCACCCTCTTGAAATAACTCGGATGATGACACAATGAACCGACGCCGATTTATTCAAACGACTGGTTTGGCAGCCGCAGCAACGAGTGCTTTTCCTGCAATTTTGCATTCACAGCCGCAAGCACCGAATGTGCTGATGCTGCTCGTGGATGATCTCAATGATTACCTCGGCTGTTTGGGTGGGCATCCGCAGGCGAGAACACCAAATATGGATGCGCTGGCGGAATCCGGTGTTCTCTTCACAAACGCGCACTGTTCGGCGCCAGCGTGTAATCCTTCACGCGTAAATCTGCTCACAAGTATCCTGCCTTCAACATCTGGAGTTTACGACAATCCGGACGATTGGCAGGAGTTGATTCCTGACGCGATCACGCTACCGCGCCATTTGAGTAACAACGGATATGCGACATATTCTTCAGGCAAGATCGAGCACGATGTTGAACCCGATGTTTGGGACTTCAGCTCATCAGATCCTTCCACGATCAGTACACCACAACGTCATCAGAACCGTCTGCCATCAACACAGAAAAACAGGTTTGACTGGTCACCAATTGACCTCCACGTCGACCAGACAACGGATGCGATCAACGCTGCGTGGATAAATGATTATCTCCTCAACCCACAGCCGGGCGCAAATCTGCTCGCCTACGGAACGCATCGTCCACACACACCGCTTTACTGTCCACGCGAGTATTCTGAACACTATCCGCAGGAAGAAATCATAATGCCGCCGTTCCTGGATGGCGATCTCGACGATGTTCCGGCAATGGGACAGGACCTGGCTCGTACATACCTGCACAATCGAACTGTTGTCGGCAAGCAGTGGAGAGCGGCGGTCGCTGGTTATCTGGCTAGCGTCGAATTCGCTGATGCGATGATCGGAAGGGTCCTGGATGCGTGGGACGCCAGCCCCGCTCGCGATGACACCATTATCTTCCTCACCTCGGATCACGGCTTCCACCTGGGAGAGAAGACAAATTGGCAGAAGTTTGCGCTGTGGGAAGAGGCAACACATGTTCCCTTGATCTTCCATGTTCCATGGATGCAGGGTGGATTAAACTGCAATCAGGGTGTAGCGCTGGGTGATGTCTTCCCGACGGTGTCTGACTTGTGCAACCTTCCAACGCTGAATGAACAATTCGAAGGCGAAAGCCTGGTCCCACAATTAAGCGATCCAGAAACTCCGCGCACACGTCCTGCATTGACCACATGGCTGGCGGGTAATCATTCTATCCGAAATGAACAATGGCGCTACATACGATACTCTGACGGTACCGAAGAGCTGTACGATCATGACAACGATCCCAACGAGTGGACGAACCTGGCTGGCGATCCTCAGTACCGCGACATGATGGATGATCTCGCGCAGTGGATGCCGGATGACGGCTGATCAGTTTTAACGAACATGGCCTCCACGGAACGAAATACACGGAACCGTCGTGCCATGCGCGACGGTTTTTTGTAGCTTCCATTAATTCAAGATATCAATGTAGATGATCCCTGCTGGCGAAGCCCGCAGGGGCACATGTTGATCATCCCAGGCTTAAATGTCTGGGGCATATGGTAGATCGAGGATACAAATCCTGTCCCACTACACCTGGACCATAGCGAACCGGTACCTGCGTTCCAAGCGACGCACCGGTTTCATCTCACTGATCACCTACCTCTCCGCCGCCGGTGTCGGGGTTGGAGCGGCTGCGCTGGTTATCGTCCTCTCGATCATGAACGGCTTCGAGGAAGAAGTCCGGGCACGGATCATCGGGGCGGATGCGCCGCTGCGTGTCTCGATCTTCAGTGGTAACGCGGCGAAGAACTGGGAGTCGGTCGCGGACGAGATCCGCGCGATGGACAAGGTCGACGCCGTCACCCCATACATCCTCGACAAGGGGATGATCCGGAACGGCAAACGCACCGAAGGCACGATCATCCGCGGCGTTGATGTCGAAACCGTCGGAGCGGTCAATGACTTGCCCGGGATGATTATCGCCGGAACACTGGACAGCTTGGACACTGCGCCGGGTAGCGACGATATGGCTGGCATCGTCCTCGGACGCTACCTCGCGGATGTTCTCTATGCAACCCTTGGTGACACCGTCTACCTGCTCAGCCCGGCCGGGATGAGCGGACCGTTCAGCCAGCCTCGCATGGGCCAGTATCGGATCACCGGCATCTTCGAGTCTGGCCTCGCCGAATTCGATCAGGTCTTCAGCCTGGTCGGACTGTCCGAAGCTCAATCGCTGTTCCAGATGGGCAATTCTGTCAGTGGACTCGACGTCAAGACGACCACCCTCGAGGACGCGTGGGATGTCAAGGATATGGTCACCGATCAGATCGGCTACCCGTGGTATCCGCGTACATGGTTCGAGATGCGCAAGACCCTGTTCAGTTGGATGCAGCTCGAAAAGTGGGCGATGTTCATCGTGCTCAGCCTGATTATTCTGGTCGCAGCGTTCAACATCGTCTCAACGTTGGTCATGGTCACGCTCGAGAAACGCAAGGAAATCGGCATCCTGCTGACAATGGGCGCGACACAACAGGAGATCCGACGCATCTTCCTTTATCAGGGATTTGTCGTCGGTATTACGGGCACATTCACCGGGCTTGCACTCGGGTTTGGCCTGCTGTGGGCGCAGCAGACGTACCATTTCTTCAGTTTGCCGTCAGACATTTATATGTTGAACACACTGCCAGTGCTGATGCACGCATCTGATTTCGCGGCTGTTGGAATCGTCGGCGTCCTGTTGTGCCTCGTCGCTGCTGTCTATCCAGCAAACCGGGCTGCAGCGCTCGATCCGGTAGAGGCGATCCGGTATGAATAATAAACCTCAAATATCAACGCCTATCCTTGAGGTGACTGATGTGCGTAAGTCATATCAACAGGGACGGCGAACCATCGACGTGCTGCGCGGGATCGATTTCGCCATTCAGCCTGGCGAGTTCGTTGCCATCGTCGGACCGTCCGGCGCGGGCAAGAGCACGCTGCTCCACATCCTCGGAACGCTTGAGAGTCCGTCCAGCGGTACGCTAAGGTTACTCGGCGAAGACGCTGCATCTTTGCGTAAAGAGAAACGTGCAGAGTTGCGACGCGATACCATCGGCTTCGTATTTCAATTCCATCACCTGCTGCCCGCATTTTCGGCGCTGGAAAATGTGATGATGCCCGCTCGCGTGCGAGGTGTATCAGCTCAGGACGCTAAAGCTCCGGCACAAGAGTTGCTGGATTCATTTGGGCTGGGTCACCGTCTCGAAAACAAACCTGCGGAACTATCAGGCGGCGAACAGCAACGTGTGGCGGTTGCACGCGCGCTGATGAACAAACCGAAACTCATCCTCGCTGATGAGCCAACAGGTAATCTCGACCGCCCGACCGGACGAAAACTCGAAAGCGACTTGATCAAATTCGTCCGGGAACAAGGATCAAGCATTATCGTAGTCACACATAACGAAGATTGGGCGGAACGAGCTGATCGAGTTGTTCGCCTGGTGGATGGAATCATCCGTGAGACATCGCAGGATGGATCCGAAGTAGAACTGGTGGAGTAAAAGAATTACGGGAACCGTATCCCGCGTGATACCCTGATGCACAGGCACCAGGAGCACGTCAGGTTGATCCGGAGCACTCAGTTCCCTTGATCACGAGCCCATCTTTCAGTTAACCCAGGTAGAGCTATATCGGATTTCATCAGGGTATATTGAATATGATGGGTTGAATTCCCAGCAAGCATAGACGATTCAGATCGGATTACAAGCATGATGAACAAATTCTCATATCAGGTGCAGCAAGCCATTCAACATTCCCGTGAGGAAGCCATCCGTCTCGGCCATGATGCCATCGGGACGGAGCACCTTCTGCTTGGTCTCCTCCAGATGAAAGACTGTTCGGCATCACAAGGTTTAATGAACCTCGGCGTTGATCTCGATGAAATTCGCGAGAGTGTCGAGGAAGCCATCGTGTCCCCTGCCGCCACAATGAAGCTGGGAAATATTCCATTCAGCAAAGCCGCAGAAAAAGCACTCAAGGTTTCATATATCGAGGGAAAACAGTACGCCAGCGAACAGATTGGAACCGAACACCTGTTGCTCGCACTTGTGAAGGATGAGGACGGGTTGCCCGCTCAAATCCTCTCCAACTATAACGTCAGCTACGAGACTCTGAAAGCGGAGTTTGACAATATGAGTTCACAGGAAAGCCCTGAATCTGGCGAATCCGGGGCAGCAAGCCAACGGCCCGCCAGTGGCAAAAAGAAGACCCCGGTTCTCGATCACTTCGGACGTGACCTCACCCAGCTGGCTCGCGAAAGTCGATTGGATCCGATCATCGGTCGCGACTTGGAAATTGAACGGGTTGCACAAATCCTGTCACGTAGAAAGAAAAATAATCCAGTGTTGATTGGGGAACCCGGTGTCGGGAAAACCGCCATCGTGGAAGGGCTGGCATTGCGAATCATCAACCAGAAAGTATCACCCGCGTTGTTCAACAAGCGAGTGATCGCGCTGGATATCGGTTCGATGGTCGCAGGTACCAAATACCGTGGCCAGTTCGAGGAACGGGTGAAATCCGTACTCGCTGAGATCGAGAAGAATCCGGACGTGATCATCTTCATCGACGAACTGCACACCATCGTCGGTGCCGGATCAGCTTCCGGCTCGTTGGACGCATCGAACATGTTCAAACCCGCGCTCGCACGTGGCGAACTGCAGTGCATCGGCGCGACTACATTGAATGAATATCGTGAGAACATTGAGAAAGACGGCGCTCTCGAACGCCGATTCCAGAAGTTGATGGTCGATCCACCAAGTGTTGATGAAACCATCGAAATACTGCAGGGACTGAAGACGAATTACGAAGAGCACCACGGAGTCCTGTTCGACCAGGAATGCCTCCGTCAGTCCGTGTTGCTATCCGACCGATATATCTCCGACCGATTCCTGCCGGATAAGGCGATAGATGTCCTCGACGAAACTGGGAGCCGTCTGCGTCTGCAAAATCTGGTCATCCCGGAACATATCGTCGAATTGGGATCGAAAGTCGAAGCCTTGCAGCGCAAGAAAGATGACCTCGTCAAGAAACAGGAATACGAGAAAGCTGCCGAGCTGCGTGATGAGAAACGTAAACTCGAGGATGAGCTTACAGCGGCACGTGCTGAGTGGGAAAGCAACGAGTCGAATGACAAGATCGTGGCAACAACCGAAGATATCGCCGGTATCGTAAGCATGATGACTGGCATTCCGGTCAACCGTGTAGCGGTCAGCGAGGGACAACGTCTGCTCAAAATGCGCGACCTGCTGAAAAAGAGCATTGTCGGCCAGGACGAAGCTATCCGCGAGCTGGTGAAAGCGATTCGACGCAGCCGTACTGGTCTCAAAAATCCGAATCGACCTATCGGAAGCTTCATCTTCCTCGGACCAACCGGTGTCGGCAAAACTGAACTCGCGAACGTACTTGCCGAACACCTGTTCGGCGACCGTCAGGCAATTGTCCGCGTGGACATGTCCGAATACATGGAGAAGTTCAATGTCAGCCGACTGATCGGGGCACCTCCGGGCTATGTCGGCTATGATGAAGGCGGACAGCTTTCAGAACGGGTCCGTCGCAAGCCATACAGCGTCGTTCTCTTTGATGAGGTCGAAAAGGCGCACCCGGATGTTTTCAACATGATGCTGCAGGTGCTCGACAACGGCGAATTAACCGATGGTTCGCGCCGTAAAGTCGACTTCCGAAACACAGTCATCATCATGACGTCAAATTCTGGCAGCCGTGAAGCGGGCAAGGGTTCAATCGGCTTTGCTGGCGGCGATGGCAAGAGCAAGACTCAGCAAGAATATGCCGCGATGAAAGAACGGATGATGAAGACGCTCAAGGATCAGTTCCGTCCGGAGTTCCTTAATCGGATTGATGAGACCATCGTTTTCCATCATCTCGAACGCGAACACATCATGAAGATTGAGGATATATATCTGGAAGATATCAACCGTCGGCTCACAGAACGCAGGATCGAACTGAAGTTGAGCGACAACGCCAAAGATTTCATCGCTGACAAGGGTTTTGATGTGCACACAGGCGCACGTGTTCTCCGCCGCGCAGTTGAACGGCACCTCGAAGATCCGCTTGCCGAGGAGATGCTCAAGGGTAGCATTGAAGATGGCGACCTGGTGCATGTCGAGGTGGGCGACGATGAGCTGACGTTCAAGTCAGAAAAGAAAGCCCTGCTTGCCACCCAAACCAACGGCAAGGGTAAGGGCAAAGGGAAAAGCAAGAGTAAAAAGAGCGACAAGGATAAACCTGCTGCTACCGCTGAAGCTGGAGAATCATCTGAATCCACAAGTGCTCAGACCTAGATGGCAGCTTGTGTAACTGTACTATTCAAACGCCGGAATCTTTGATTCCGGTGTTTTTTGTTGGCACGATGCCTAACTTATGCTCTTCCGGTAAATACCAGTCCTCAGCCTGGGTAACGCATGGAGGAAGTGTGGCACAATTCAAGCAGGCATTTGATGTCACCATGACTCATGAAGGTGGCTATGTTGATGATCCAGACGACCGAGGTGGAGAAACCTACCGTGGTATCTCCCGAGTTCATCATCCGGATTGGTCGGGGTGGGAAAAGATTGACAATCACAAACAAGACGCAAACTTCCCTGCAAACATTGACGACCAGGCTCTAGCTGCAAACGTAGAGCAGTTCTACAAGGCGCACTACTGGAATCCGTTCCGCGGCGACGAGATCAGCTCGCAAGCCATCGCAGTCGAACTGTTTGACTCAGGCGTGAATATGGGAGTTGCCCGCGCGGTTCGGTTTCTACAGGAAGCTGTCAATCTGCTCAACCGGAATCGGACAAGTTGGGATGAGATTCTGGAAGATGGTGACTTTGGCACGAACACATTGAAAGCGCTTAACGCTGCTCTCGTCAAGGATGAAACATCTCTGTTCAATGTGATGAACGTGCTCCAGGGCATGCACTATATCAAGCTCATGCAGAAGAGTCCAGTTCAGGAAAAATATGCGCGCGGCTGGTTTAAACGTGTGCGGATGATTTGATCGAAATGCCACTTCTGATTAGATTGTAATTGCGTAACAGGCCGCTCGGCCCTGAAATCCGGGACCGAGTCAAAACGCCGAGATCACATGATCCCGGCGTTTTCACGTAATTTGCAGATCGCGACAATCCGCACTTGCAAGCAAGTACGGGCAAACACTTACCAGTTATCGTCGGTCTCGTAACCGAACTCGACCAGCCACTCCTGCGCGTGCTGCTTGAACTCGTCCTTCATCGATTCGGGCAGCTTCTCCTTCCATGTCCCGATCATACCTTTGCTGAATGTCGGGCTCTTGTCTGAGAAAACGCCGTCCGCGATCTGCTCGACCAGCTTGTCCGTCCACGGCGCGTCTAAATGCTCGAACATCTCGCTCAACAGTTTCAGCTGCGCCTGACGATCACCCCCGCCCTGCTCGCCGACCAGATCCTCGAAGCGCACCACGACGATACTTTCCTTCAGCCACGGGCGATACTTCTCGTAGCGTTCCTTGAGTGGGACGAAGCCCGGCGCGCCGTTACCGTGAAAGAACGCGCGACACTGGTCCTCGAACGAGTCCATCTTCGCCAGATCGTGAGCGAACTGGCCTTTCATCCGCTTCAGATTGAACTTGATCCCGGAGAGTAACGCGTCCCGCGGGTCACGCACCTGGATCAGCAGCTTCATCCCCTCAGCCTTAACCGCCGCTGCGACCTCGGGCGAATGATGCACGTGCGCCATCAGGAACTGGCCGCCCTTCAACCTGCGCAAGTAGCCGCCCACGCCCTTGACATCGACCTTCGACTGGTTGACCGTGCCGGTCAGCTTGCGGTAGAACCACGGATGCAGCACCAGCGCCCGTTCGAGCAGATGCGTACCCGACTTCGGCATGCTCACCGCAAATACGGCGTGCGCGCCTTTCGGCGGATTCAGACGACGGCGGAACTTGTCCGTCGGCGGCAACCCGAACCGTTCGAGGTCCCAGAATATCTTTCCAGCCTTACCACTCATCTGCACTCCATGATCAACACCCGGTCGCCGTGAATATACGCGTTCACAACACAAAACGGGGACACCTTCCGGCATCCCCGTGAGCAATCAGACTGGTAACCTGACTATCGACCCAACGCTTCTTTCATCGTCTGGCCGATGAGGGCCGGCGTGTCGGAAACGTGAATTCCCGCCGCTTTCAACGCCGCCTTCTTGTCAGACGCCGTGCCTTTGCCGCCGGAAATGATCGCACCAGCATGGCCCATGCGACGTCCCGGAGGGGCAGTCGCACCAGCGATGAACGAAACCACCGGCTTGTTGAAGTTCTGCTTGATGTACTCGGCAGCCAACTCCTCAGCGTTGCCGCCGATCTCACCGATCAAGACGACACCTTCTGTCTCTGGATCGTCCTTGAACAGCTTGAGCGCGTCAACGAAATTCGTGCCGATGATTGGGTCACCGCCAATACCGAGTGCGGTAGACTGGCCGAAACCAGCTTCTACAAGCTGGTGCACGGCTTCGTAGGTCAACGTTCCGGAGCGGCTGATCAAACCAATGCTGCCCGGCTTGTGGATGAAGCCCGGCATAATGCCGACCTTGGCCTGACCCGGTGTGATCACGCCCGGGCAGTTCGGACCAACAAGCCGTGTCTTTGACAGCTCGAGCTTGCGATGGACCTTGAGCATTGACGCTGCCGGAATGCCTTCCGTGATGCAGATGACCAGATCGACACCAGCATCGACAGCTTCCATGATCCCGTCCGCAGCGAACGGTGGCGGAACGAAGATTACCGAGCAATTTGCGCCCGTCTCTTCAACCGCTTCGGAGACGCTGTTGAACACCGGACGGTCGAGGTGCATCGTGCCACCCTTGCCCGGCGTCACGCCCGAAACGACATTCGTCCCGTACTCGATCATCTGCGTCGCGTGGAATGTTCCTTCACCGCCGGTGATGCCCTGCACCACCACGCGCGTATCTTTATTTACGAGAATCGACATCAGGCCACCTCCTTCGCGGCTGCGACGACCTTTTCGGCGCCGTCCTTCAAACTGTTCGCCACGATGAACTCGAGCGGCGCGTTGTTCAGCATGTCAGCCGCCTGTTCGGCGTTGGTACCCTCGAGGCGTACGACCACCGGGACATTCACCTCGACATCGTCACCGCCGAGCGCGTCGATGATGCCCTGCGCGACACGATCACAGCGTACAATCCCGCCGAAGATGTTGATCAGCACGGCTTTGACGTTCTTATCCTTGAGGATGATGCGAAATGCGTTGCGGACCGATTCCGCATTCGCTCCACCGCCAACATCGAGGAAGTTTGCTGGTTCGCCGCCGCTGAACTTGATGATGTCCATCGTCGCCATTGCCAATCCAGCACCATTGACCATGCAGCCGACATTGCCGTCAAGCTTGATGAAATTGAGATCGAACTTGCTGGCTTCGACTTCCGCGGCGTCCTCTTCGTCCAAGTCACGCCAGGCGGCGATGTCCTTGTGACGATACATCGCGTTGTCGTCGAAGTTGATCTTGGCATCCACCGCGATGATGTCGCCCTCTTCGGTCAACACGAGCGGGTTGATCTCGGCAAGGGAAGCGTCTGATTCCGTGTACGCCTTGTACAGGCTCATGAAGAAACCGGCAGCCTTGCGCACAGCCTTGCCTTCGAGGCCCAACGCGAACGCCAGCCGCGTCGCTTCGTATGACTGCAATCCGAACGCCGGATCAATCGCTGCCTTGACGATCTTCTCCGGGGTTTCCGCCGCGACCTTTTCGATCTCCATGCCGCCTTCGGTGCTGACCATGAAGGTGTCACGCACCTTTTCACGGTCGAGGGTGAGGCCGGCGTAGAACTCCTGCGCAATGTTGGAGCCCTTCTCCACCCACACCTTTTTCACCTTCTGCCCTTCCGGACCGGTCTGATGAGTGACGAGCTGCATGCCGAGAATCGCCTCGCCTGCCGCACGCGCTTCCTCGGGCGTCTTAACGACTTTCACGCCGCCGCCCTTACCACGTCCACCCGCATGAATCTGAGCCTTGACCACAGTCACACCGCCAAAATCGCGGGCAATCTGTTCCACCTCGTCCGGAGTCACGGCAACCTTACCATCCGGTACCGGGACACCGTACTGACGAAGGAGTTCCTTCGCCTGATACTCATGAATCTTCATTGAGTCCCTCGCGTTTGAGACAACGCTGAAAAGCCTGTTTCACGTTCCGCTGAGACTACATCAGATGGGCGGAGAATGCAAGGAGACCAGAGCGGAATCAACGTGGATTCTTTGAGAATACAAGGAACCTTCATTACCTCGGAGAGTATACCGAGAAAGAATTCTCGAGAGACTGTTGTGTGGATCAAATTTCGCACTTAGCTTAACCGAGAAGGAATTCTCGTTTAGTCGTCAAGGATGAACCGATGGCCAGAAAAACCACACCGACACTAACCCAGGTTGAACTCGAATTCATGCAGATCCTGTGGGATCATGGCGAGATGACTACCGAAGAGCTTCAAACTGTGCTCGCAGGGAAGGATCGTGACTTGAGCGATGGTTCAATTCGCAAGATTCTCTCGATACTGCTGAATAAGAAACAGGTTGAACGGGAGAAGGCCGGACGTGGTTTCAACTACCGAGCCATTGTTCAGCAGGATCAGGCGCGAAACCAGATGCTTGGTGACCTGCTCGGGCGTGCGTTCCAGGGTTCCGCGCAAGATCTGGTCGCAACGTTGCTCAATTCCGAGAAAGTCAGCGATGTCGAGTTGAAAGAGATACGACGGCTGCTGGACTCACATGAACGCGGGGAGGATCATTCATGAACGCTTTGTTTGACCTTGCCCACGCTGCCGCCGTCCATTCGGGAGTGCAATGGTTGTACACGTTTCTCCTGCAAAGCACAGTCTTTCTACTCGTAATTGCGCTGGTAGATCGTTTGTTACAGAGCCGAGTCCATCCAGCGGAACGGCACCGCTACCTTGTCGTCAGTCTACTCATTACCCCATTTCTACCTTGGATAAGTCAGCTCATTGCGCCGATACACCGACTCCTGCCGACAGTACAGCCTGACATCTTGCCAATTTTGCAGATGCCAGCAACGCAGATAACCTCTGAGATCCAGCCCTCAAACATTGCTTCGAACGCAGAACCCGTTTTCTACGTCCTGGAAACCATTACCGAGCAGCAGGCGATGATGTCCGTCACCGACTTGATACCGCTGCTGGTCTTGTTGGTGTATACGATTGGCGTTTCGTTGATGGCTATACGGCTGATACATGGACTGGTCAGGATTAACTACTTCGTCAGAGAAGCTACTCAACTTGAGATTACGACACTTGGCGGGTGGACCTCTTCCCTATCCGTTCCGCATCGTGTGCGTTTGAAAACATCCGACAGCGTTCCTTCACCGCTGCTCGCCGGATGGATCAGGCCCGCGATTCTGGTACCCCATTCCCTGATTACTAATGGAACAGAGCAGGAGATCCGCTTTGCCATTGAGCACGAGCTCGCACATTTCCGACGTGGCGACACCTTCACCAAACTCCTGCTGACCATTCTGAAAACTGTCTGCTGGCCGCAGGCGATGATCTGGCTGCTGACGCGACGGGTCACGTTACTCGCAGAGCAAACATGTGACACACAGGTCATTCGTAAATACAGTTCACCTCTACCCTACGCCGAATTTCTGGCCAGAGTTGGTTCGCACCACTCATTGTTCGGTGCCGAAGCTGCGCTGAGCCATCATTCATCGCAACTCCTTCCACGCATTAAGCATTTGCTTCACACCCGGAGGCCCATGATGTCTACCAAGCACTCAATTTTCCTGATGAGTTCCGTTCTAGTGATTTTAGTCGCCAGTACGGCGTTGCTCGCAAATCCTGTGAGCGATAACAGCCGTGAGTACACTAAACCACCAGCCGCTCCCGCGGCCAACGCTATCCCAGCACAACTCGATGAGCCTGATGAAACAGCAGCGCCGGCTGAACCGGCACCGGCGGCTCTGCCGGAGGATACCGGGAAATATTATATCAGTGTGGAAACGGATACGACCGACGGTGATTCCATTCACATCTGGTATACCGTCAACGGCGAACGAATCGATTCACTGGCCAATCGAGATATCCTGATGTATTCCGGAGAAGGCGAATCTGTTATCCATCTGGTTCGCGGTAACATTGAAGGAGAAGTCTTTGTAATTCATGAAATGTCAGGTGATACACTCGGTGATTCGAGTCTCAGTCGGGTAGTCGTGTCGCTAGTTGATTCACTGGGATCGGGAATTATCAGAGCCTATGTCGATGGAGATACGATTACAGGTGAAAGCATGCGAATGCAGTTACGTGCTGACCGGATAATTTCGCGACCGGTGATTATTCGAGAACCACGACCAGGCCGTGATTCAACCATCACCGTCGATGGAGATACGATTTACCTCCGTGCGGTTAGGGAAGATGAAAGAAAGAGACGTGCAGTGAAGTAAATGCGTTATTACATGTGTCTTCCTGGTCAAAGTAAAACGCCCCCGCGATGCGGGGGCGTTTGAATTACGCTCACGAATGGATGACAGCGTCTACTGCCGCGCGTCCGCTTCCTCTTTGTTCGCGAGGTACCAGTCGATGGTCTTCTTCAGACCTTCACGGAGGCTGGTCGGCGGTTCCCAGTTCAACACTTCACGCATACGTGTCACGTCCAACACTTTGCGCGGAACGCCGTCGGGTTTGCTCGTATCCCAGGCGACTTCGCCCTCAAAGCCAGTCAGCTCGGCCACCAATGTGGCGAGTTCTTTGATCGTCGTGCCGATGCCGGAACCGATGTTGATCGTGTCGTCGTAATCGGTTTCCATCAGCTTGACGATGGCTTCCGCGCCGTCATGGGTGTACATGAACTCACGTATCGCGCTGCCAGTACCCCAGTTCATCACCTGATCCGCGCCTGATGCAACCGCGTCCGCGTAACGTTTGATCAACGCCGCGACGACATGGCTGCGATACTCGGTGAACACATCGTTTTCACCGTACAGGTTGGTGATCTGCGGGTACTGGCCGATGGTGCCGTACTGCTTCTGATACGCACGTCCGCCGACCTGCTGCACCTTCTTGGTGAAGCCGTACGCCTCTACACTCGGATGCAGTGCGCCACTCCAGAAATCGTCTTCCTTCATGTCGCCAACGACATTGCCCGGATACGCACACGCCGATCCCACGCTGACGAACCGCTTGCAATCTACCTTGCTGCTTGCTTCCAACAGGTTGGCAACCATGATCACGTTCTTGTAGAACAGGTTGGCCGGTTCACGCATGCAGATTCCAAGACCGCCGTAATACGCCGCTGGATGGACTATGATCTCCGGACCGATGTCCTTAACCGTCTTCTCAACGTTCGTATAATCCATCAGGTTGAAATCCGGCAGGTCCGGTGTGATCAGCTCGTAACCCGCTTCACGAATTTTTTCCGCGATCCGGCGTCCAAAGAATCCCGCGCCGCCAGTCTGCAACACAACTGTTGCCATGATGAAATCCCCTTTGGTTCAAAACAATTGAGGCTGGAAGATAGTAACGCGAGAGACACAATACCGTGATCCAGGACAGCTCATGGCTCGGAAAGGCTCATGAATAAGATGTCCTTTATATCATGTGACAATTACCGATGCAACCTTGAGGAAATCCGGAGCGGAAGACAGGTGATCACGGTCCCTTGCTCAGAGAGAGACTGGAGTCTTACCTTTGCCAAACCTTTGTGCTCATCTTCACGATCCAAAACTAAGAAACACTCAACCATAACTCTGGAAAACAACGTGGAAAAGATCCTGGTTACCGGCGGTGCGGGTTACATCGGCACCATCCTTGTTCCTGAACTTCTACGGTGCGGCTACGAGGTCACCATCTTCGACAACTTCATGTTTGGTGCCCAAACTCTGCTCGGATTCAGCGCCCACCCGAACATCAGCATCATCGACGGCGATGTCCGTGACGCAGCTGCCGTAAAGGAAGCTGTCAAAGGTCACGATTACATCGTACATCTCGCTGCAATCGTCGGCTACCCGGCCTGCGCTGCAGACCCGGTTCGGGCGAATACGGTAAACGTGGACGGCACAAAAAACATCTTGAACGCGATGGAGAAGGGCCAGAAGTTGTTGTACGCCTCCACCGGTTCCACATACGGAAAGGTGCTTGGCATAGCAACTGAAGAGACACCGATCAATCCGTTGACACTCTACGGCCGCAACAAACGCGACTGCGAAGAGCTGATCAAAGCAACTGATCACGAGTTCACCCTGTTCCGTTTCGCGACTGTATTTGGTTCGAGCCCACGCATGCGCCTCGACCTGTTAATCAACGACTTCACGTATCAGGCGATTCACAACAAGCAGATCGTGATCTTCGAAGGTCACTTCCGCCGCACATTCCTGCACAGCATGGATGCCGCCGCAATCTATCCGTTCGCCATGACGAACTGGGACAAGATGCAAGGCAATACGTACAACGTCGGCGATGAAACAATGAACTACACCAAGCGTGAAGCCGCGCAGGAGATCAGCAAGAAGGTCGACTACTACTTGCACGAAGCAGATTTCGGTTCTGATCCAGACGCCCGTGACTACGAAGTCGACTATTCCAAGCTCAAATCTTTGGGCTATAACGCCAAGATCAATCTGAGCGACGGTGTTGACGAACTGATCAAGATCATCAGCGTTCTGAAGATTACCAATCCGCTGAGGAATGCGTGATCAAAAACAGCTCTGAGTTATGAGCTGTGAGCGATGAGCAACTGCAGTAACAAGCTTCAACGGGGCACTTTCTTCTGAAATTGCCCCGTATTCTATTGAAGCTCACAGCTCAGAGCTCATCACTCATAGCTGCCTTTTCAAATCGCCTCTCCGATCGTGAAATAGTAGCGTGGTGACCCGCCAGGAGATACTCCAACATCTATCCGTATTACAAGCTCAGGTGGAATTACGAGGTGTAGCCCCACTCCGACACCGTGACGCGTTGGCAACCACCCGAAATCCGGATCGGCGATTACACCCATGTCGTAAAACGGAACCAGCTCCAACTCAAGCTCATAAACTGGTAAAAAAGGTACGATCCTGCTTGCCGTTTCCATTGGCCAGCGCCAATCTCTGATAAGTGTAAAATGCGTTTGAGCACGTGTAGTGATCGCCCGCCGACCCACTTCTCGACGTTTCGCTTGACCACGAACCTTTCTGTTTCCGCCATTATAAGCGCGAACCGGCGGTGGCGAATTCCATTGAGCCTGTGTTTCCGCACGCAAATAGACTCGCATCCAGTCCGCAACCGGGCGAGCGGTCGCGATTTTGAACTGTACCAACGCATCCGGTTTCGACTCGTCCCAACTATCAGACCACGCCGCTCCAAACAATGTGGTTAAATCGACGATTGAGCCATCCAGCGGACGTACCGCGCTGGTAGTACGCCAACGTGCACGCAACCCACCCATCGCAAGTGCACCCGGAATGAATCGTGGGTAATCATCGAGTTCCAACGGATTGCCGTCAGGATCTTCCGGATGCAAACCCTTGGCGGTTTCCAAACGACCTGCCGGACCGATTTCAAACCCAGTACCGAACGTGCGCAGGGCAGAGAGCTTGAACTCCAGGCGCTCTACTTCCGATCTGAGTAAAGGTTCGGGATCAACAGGCTGGGATGGATAAATGCTCCGCGTACTACTGTTGAAACTCAGCCTGCCTACATAACGAACATATTCTGTGTGGATTTCACCTTCACCAAGGACATTCATCTGCTCGGAAAGGGAATACTCAGCGGCCAGGATAGAATAGAGTAACGGAGATCGACTGATACCTAAACCAAAACCGAGAGTTATTCCGTCATCGCTGTTACCTGTCATGTACGGTGCGGCTATGACTCTCGTGTTCAAGCTGTCCTCAGCAGCCAACTCCGTTGCCCATGAGGAACAGGTTGTGAGAAGCACGAGCGATGTTGCGAATACGGTCGTGCACAAATTTTGCAAGAAGTGTGGTGTCAGCAAACATTTATTCATGGCTGCATATGCCTTTTTTGATGCATGGAAGCAAGCTATCGGGTTGAACGTGAGGACGCAACAAGCAAACAATGAGACTGGCACAACGAATGCTTGCTTGCTTATGTTGGGCGAGACATGATGATTAGCAAGTAGTTGGAGGCGTAATATGCCAAACGCGGCACATCTTCATCTGATTCTTGTTCACTCTTCGCCGACTCTGCTTTGGATCGGACTCCTGCTCTGCACGGTCAGTTATTTTCATCCAAATGAGAAAGCTATTCGGCTCGTAACGCTTGTTGTTGTTTTGATGGCAGCCTTCGGCTTGGTCGCCGCTGCCAACTCAGGTGAAGCAGCGGTTGATATGATTGAGGGCGAACCGAGCTTTGATAAAGGTGTAGTTCATGATCACGAAGAGGCAGGAGAATTATTGTTCCCCTTTGCGTTAGCATCCGCCTTCCTCGTGCTCATCTGGTTCACTCTGTCTCGAAAAAAGGAGCATCATGTTCGCGGCTGGGCGTGGTGGGCGAGCATAGTACTCCTCGTCGGAACCGCTTCTCTTGCGACATATGCATCAAACCTGGGAGGGAAGATCCGCCATCCGGAAGCTCAGAAGGGATGGGTGGTCGAACCGGCTGATTCGTCTGGAACACCTATTGTAAATAGGGATTCAGATGATAATAATGATGATGAAAATGGAGAACATTGAGGTACCACGTGACCCATTCTGTGATCGTGATTACCCAATTCGACTCTTGTTTGCGCTATCTTTAGGCGCGACACTGATGAAGTAAATGTGAGGAATGAGATATAAACCTGTCGGGCCGAATTCCTCTTGCGAGAATCCGGCATATCTCGTATACTTGATTCAGAAACGAGCAAGAACGTCTTCACGCTGCGACTGGGCGAAGCGGTGTACGTTGTTCTTACTCATTGAGTTGGATCGAATCCCGGTGGATTCGGCGGAGGAACTACATGGATACATTGCTGAGCATCCTGATCGGGCTAGCCGCCGTCATGTTTGTGCTCATCGCCATCGCCTTTCTTGCACAATCTATCCGTACAGCCATCCAGGAGAAGAAGCCGGATACGACCTATGAGGATCTCGGGTACGACTATGTTCCCAGCCGCACCATGGCAACCCGGAAACTCATTTGGGAAGATCGACGCGCCAAAGAGCGAAGGAGTGCGAGAGATCGAAGGGAAAAACCCAACGAATCGGTTCAGGAACGCGAACGCCGTCGGGAGAAAGATCGACGCGACGTTGATCGCCGTAGCAAACTGAAGATGCGTCCGCCTTATCCGACGGAATAAGTTGATTACGAGCCGCACCAAGCGGCTCGTTCCTCTCTCATGTTGAATCCAACTGACACCAGCTCTTCGTTACCCGTTGTAAACCTTATCGGCTACGGTGCCGCTGGACGAGCTCTGAGCCTCGCCCTGCATAAAGCCGGATACAACATATCAACAATCTGCGATCTACCCGATTCGCCAAACTTGCAATTCGCCCGTCAAGATGGATTCTCAACTGCAACTCTGAGCACTGCCCGGCTCGAGGGCGACTTACTGATCTTTGCTGTACCAGACGGCGAGATTGAATCGCTCGCCAATTCTTTGTCAGAACGATCTGACGTAAGTGTTGATCAGAATACCAAGCGCATCGCATTGCATCTGTCCGGCGCGTTGGGATTGACTCCCTTGCAACCTTTTTCAGAGATAGGATGGCAGCGAGCAGCGTTCCATCCCATACAGACATTCCCTCCAGGCTGTGGTGCTGAGAGGTTCAAAAACATTTGCGCCGGGATCACTACGGATCAGGGAGCGCTCCCGGTCATGCTGGAACTGGCACGTAGTCTGGGGGTGAAACCGATGAATGTTGCAGAACAGGATCGCGCGCGTTATCACCTTGCCTCAGTGCTCGTGTCCAACTTTTTACCGCTGTTGCTGGATTTGGGCGCGGGATGTCTGGACGGAATAGCGGAAGATCGGAGAAGCGCAGAGAATGCGTTACTGCCGTTGATGCAAGGCATGCTTGACAGCCTGGCGAAGCACCGTCCCGCAGATGCGCTGACTGGACCGGTAGCACGGAACGATCAGGTAACCGTGAAAGCGCATCTTACTTCTGAGATTGATGAATCAACGCTCGTTTTGTATCGTCAGTTGACCCACGCGCTGGTAGATCTGGCGGAGCGTGAGGGGCGGTTGTCGGCGGAACAGGCACAGATTTGGCGGAATACCTTAGAGATGAGATGATCCCCACTTGCAAGCTAGTAGGGGCAAACATATCTGCAAACCATCAACCGGGATCGCACCAACCAAACGTTGCTACCTGTTTACAACCACGAACGAATCCAATCACAGAAGGAGTACCTGGTGGCAACGAAACGAATCCTCTGGGCTGACGATGAAATCGAACTGCTGAAGCCCCATATCCTCTTCCTCGAAGATCGTGAGTTTGATGTGCAAGCTGTTACCAACGGTCGCGATGCGATCCGTGAAGTAATGCGTGAACGCTACGATGCACTCCTGCTCGACGAACAGATGGCCGGTCTGGACGGCATCGCTACCTTGAAACGCGTCAAACAGATTCAGCCTGGTTTGCCGGTCGTGATGATCACCAAGTCCGAAGAAGAGTCGCTGATGGAAGAAGCTATCGGACGACGCATCGACGATTATCTCACGAAACCGGTAAATCCTTCTCAGATACTCTCGGCATTGAAACGACTGCTTGAAGGCCGCGCAATTAACCAACAACGTCTGGCGCAGGATTACGTCGCCGAATTCAACCGTACCGGCGAGGAACTCGACGGCGAGATGGAGTGGGACGAGTGGCTTGATCTCGGGGTGCGGATGAATCGTTGGGCAATCGAGATTTCTGCGCAGCGTGACAACAGCCTGATGGAACTATTCGACCAGCAACTCGAGAGTGCGAATCACGCGTTCGGACGCTATGTCGAACGCATGTACCCGCGCTGGATGCGGATGCAGCGGGACGAACGTCCGCCCATGAGCCATGATGTTGTCCGCGAATGGATCGCGCCACTCCTGCGCAAGAACGAACCGGTGCTGTTCCTCGTGCTCGACTGTCTGCGATTCGATCACTGGATGGCTGTCGAACCAATGATGCGTGAACACTTCGACATCGAGACCGAAGCCTATTTCTCGTTGCTTCCGACTGCGACGCCCTTCGCGCGAAACAGTATCTTCAGCGGACTGCTGCCGAACGAGTATCCAAAGGTCCACCCCGATCTATACAACAAGCTCGAGTGGGATGGTGACGTAAACGTCAACCGATTCGAGCGGCCTCTGCTCGACCGTCAACTCGAGAAACTAGGTATATTCCCGAACCCTGAACCGAAGTACGCCAAGATCCTTGACCAGGATGAATCGCAACGCATCCTTCGCAAGGCCAGCGACTACTATGACCTGCCATTGGTCAGCATGGTTTTCAACTTCGTTGACATCGTTGCCCATCATCGTAGTACCGAGGAAGTGATCCAAACATTGATCCCGGACGAGGCCGCGTATCGGTCAGTTGTCAGAAGCTGGTTTGAGCACAGCCCATTGCTCGATCTGATGCGGGCCATTGGACGACGCGGCGTAACCATAGTGCTTACCAGCGATCATGGATCAAAACGAGCGAGAACCGCTGCGAAAGTGCTTGGTGACAGGGAAGCGTCTTCAAGCTTGCGTTACAAGATCGGGCGTAACCTGAAAGTGGATGGGAAGCACGCTGCTCGAGTCCGTCAGCCGGACACCTGGGGGATCGGACCGACCAAGGTCAATGACGACCTTATTCTCGCTAAAGGCGACAGCTACTTCGTCTACCCAACCGACTTCAACAAATACGCGGATAAGTTCCGCGACAATTTTATCCATGGCGGAATATCACTAGAGGAAATGGTCTTACCCTTGGCTGTGCTGAAAAGCCGGGAGAGATAGATATCTGGTGTCCGTGATAGACCGCGAAGCGGCTATCGCGGATAATCAATCGTCACGATGAACCTGGAGACGCCGCAAGGCTCACGGCAATTGCTCAGGACAGTCGACAATCGCATATTCACGTCCCGAAACCAACTGTTTACACGAGGAATCAAATGTCTGTCCGGAAAGCGCTTTCGATGTGTGCACTGCTGGGATTTATTGTGTGGTTGATAATTACCGTGGCATTTCGCTTCACGGGCCAACTATTCTTTGATCCCGAAAACACTGGAATGATCATCGGCCTGTTCATCAGTGTTGTCCCGCTAATGATGGTTATTACTTTCAGCATCTACCTGATTTTACGTATCCCGCCGAGCGGACACTCTCCAGCATCCATTGCCATCGCACTGCCGGGAATGTTGCTGGATTCCGCAATATTCCCGTTGTATTCCCGGGTGTTTCCGAACGTGGATCCGGTAACGGATGGATTATACGCCGGAGTCGCATTGCTGGCGTATGCGTCCGTACTGGCTACGCCTTACTTGTTCCGGAAAAGGAAGAAGCAGGTGATCTGAACGGTTGCTCTGAGCGATGAGTTGTAAGTCTTGATCATGACCAAACACCCCTATTCAATTTGCCAGGGTGCTATAGTTCTCAACAGTAGCGCTAAGATCATACATACTCATCGAATATCATCTTTTGAGATTGTCAGATGCACGCCTTGTCATATTTTCACAAGAATCAAGAGGAAATTACCAAGTCATGTAGTTACTTTCCTCGAAATTCGATGTCTACCAGTGTAAACTTGGAAAACCATGTTTGTCGAACAAATCCTGACAGGCGGTGACCGGAATTTCGCCTACATCATCTGCGATCCGGAATCCCACCTAGCAGCCATCATCGATCCCAGCTTTGACCCCCAACGCATTTATAATCGGGTGGATGAACTCGGGATGAAGGTCGGCTACATCCTGAACACACATGACCATCATGATCACGCCAATGGAAATGAGGAAATGGAGCGCCTGACAGGTTGTTCCGCACTCAGCTTCGGAATGACTGATCCCGTCAGTGGAATAACTCTGTCAGATGGAGCAGAACTCCCGTTAGGGGAAACCAAAATACGCGTTCTTCACACGCCGGGACACACCGAAGATTCCGTGTGCTACCTAATAGAACAAAGTCTGTTCACTGGAGATACTCTATTTGTTGGCAAGGTTGGCGGAACAGACTTCGGTGATCAGGCCAAAACGCAATTCGAATCCCTGCACAGAAAGCTGATGATCTTGTCGGATGACACGCGAGTTTTTCCCGGTCACGATGTGGGTGTCAAACCACACTCAATGATTGGCTACGAGAAGAAGAACAACCCATTTCTGTTGCAGAAGAAATTCGCAGATTTTGTCGAGCTGAAAAAGAACTGGTTGGAATACAAGAAAGAACATGGAATAGATTGATGTTGGAACGTTGAAGCCATCACATGAGCCCAAACCAAGCATGACTATTGAGAAAACAGACTTGCGTAATCGTATTTACCTTGTACTGCTGATCATCATCGGCATATGGACTTCAATGGGCATGTTTGCCCATTTGGTGAGAGACAGCAGTAAAGTTGGCAATTGGGGTTCATCCGGGGAGATTGCCACCAGTTTCACACTTTCCGGCGAGGACAGTGTCCTTGTTCTTGATGAAATTGAGGCTGTTGATTTTCCTGCCGAGTATACGCCTGTGTCCGGTGACACAGTGCTTGTCCTGGGAAACTTGCCCGCTTCGGATTCCGTGCGTGATTCTCTACTTGCCAGACCTCTGCCAGTCGGATTCACAATCGACATTGTCTATCAGCATGAAGGTCGGGAATTAACATCCACCTTGACAGCTAATGCCGTTACTCGTGGTCAGTTCTTCATGATGCTGGGCATGCACATCCTCCGATTCCTCATCGGATTCGGTTTCCTGGCTGTTGGATTCATCGCACTGATCCGACAATACAAATCTGCCGGCGCACGTGTGCTCGCACTTTTCACGTTCAGCATGTCATCCTTTGTCCTCTTCGCGATCAGCTATCTCAACGATTATTACATCACCATTATAGTTGAGCTGCCAGCGTTTCTCGGTGAAACTCTGGGAATAACGACCATCTTTATCGGTGCGTTCTGGTTGAATCTGCACTTGCTGTTCCCGCATAAGTCGCGGCTGATGCAGCAAAGAGCGTGGCTTGGATACGCTGTTTGTTATGTAATCCCAGTATCAGTAATGATCTTAGGGATTGCTAACTGGAATGAAGATCTGACCCAGTTGATCGGTAACATCAACCTGATGATTCAATTGGGCGCAGGATTCACATTGCTCGGCATTCATCACGGACGTGCTCAAAATGCACTGGAGAAACGACAGACCAAGCTGGTTCTGCTCGGCAGCATGATAGCCTTTGGCCCCTTGCTGACCGTCTCCCTTTTGAACATTCCTTTCCCGAACTATCTGGGCGATATGGGGCTCGAAGCAGCGCTGTTACTGGTTAATCTCGTCATGCTCTGTCTTCTGGCAATGCCGATTACCATCCTCTATGCGTTCAGCCGTTATGGCCTGCTCGATGTAGAGGCGAAGTTGCGGCGGGGGACACGACACTTCCTGATCACAGGCGTTGTCCTTGCAATGTTCTTCGTCATCGTTTATCTGATTGGCAACTTGTTGATCGAAAACATGCAGGTCGAGAGTCGGACGCCGACGATCCTCGCAGCCATGCTACTTACACTGGCTGTGCATCCGGCACAACGCAAGCTGACTGATTTAATTGAACGCCGACTTTATCCTACACGTCATCAAATCAACACCATGTTGGAAGATCTGACTGAACGGCTGTCTTCCACTCCTGACCGTGAGACGCTGTGGAAACAAATCAGCACACGTCTGCGCCACGCTGCTGGAGTTGAGCGGGTGCTGCCGATCCTGCGCCAAATGGGTGATGAATTCCAGGTTTTCCAAGGCGAGATCACACCGTTTACGATTAATGACGACTTGCTAGCCAACCTGGAATCGAGCCGCAAGCCTGTTCTGCTCGATGAAGCCATGGCCAGTGACAGAATCGAACTAAATGAAGAGCAGATTCTATGGATCAAACTCAATAAAGTGAACTTGCTGATCCCGATGTTCGTCCGGGGAAGGCTGGTCGGAATCATTGCGCTGGGACGCACAACACGTGGACAGGATTATACGCCGGAGATCGTTCACAGCTTGAATTCGATGATCCAGCAGGTTGCGCTGACTGCCGATAATTTGAGATTGCTGGAAGAAAACATTGAGAAAAAACGGCTCGAGGATGAGCTCAAGCTCGCACGCAGCATCCAGGAAGGATTCCTGCCGCAGAATATTCCGGATACTCCAGGTCTCGACATCGGAGCGCGCAGTCGGTTCAGCTTGGAAGTTGCGGGTGACTACTTCGACGTGATTGCGCTACCGGACGGACGAACGGTCATCGCACTTGGTGACGTATCCGGCAAAGGTGCAGGCGCTGCGCTGATCATGGCTAACCTGCAGGCCAGCCTGCGTGCGTTGGTCAAGGTCAACGCCGATCTCACAGATCTTGTCGGCAGTGTTAATGATATAATCTGTCAGAACACTCCTGTCGAGGAGTACATCACTTTCGTAATCGGCGTTTTTGATCCGGCAGTATCCACCTTCACATACATCAACGCCGGTCACAACCCGCCTGTTGTGTTCCGTAATAATGATGAAAACGAAGAGCTGGATGTGGGTGGAGTAATCCTCGGAGTGATACCCGGATATGAATACAGCGTCGGAACCGTTCGATTGAAGGAACGTGATCGCATCTTCTTCTACACCGACGGCATCTCTGAAGCGATGAACGATGTCGGCGAAGAGTTCGGCGAAGACCGTATCTCACAGTTTATTGCGGGACGAAATAATATGCCTTGCGAGGAGCTGGTGGAACACTTGGAGAACGAAGTACTCAAGTTCCATGGCAAGCCAAATCTGGATGATGATTGCACCATGGTTCTCGCGCGCGTTCGACTAGATGGAATTGTTCCGGAAATTACCAATGTCACACTCGCTGAACAGAGTGAAGAGTAGAATTCCGTTTGCTACGAAATCTGGTTGCGAGAAAGCCCGAATCCAATTGGATTCGGGCTTCTGGATTCACGATCACCCAAGTATCAGGCATACAGGTTGTAGCTCTGAAAAACTCTGTTTAACAGCGGATCGAGTTGACCTGTTTCCACTCCACGACGTTTCGGTGGCTTCTCCCGATCATCGTCAGTTCCGCCTTCGCCGTCACGGAGTCCATACAGAGTTGAACCAGAGTTGACCGTCGGATCCAGCTCACTGCTTTCAACTCCTCGACGTTTCGGTGGCTTCTCCCGATCATCGTCAGTTCCGCCTTCGCCGTCGCGTA
>CAZKGR010000007.1:70827-86972 GCA_964552465.1 uncultured bacterium | reverse complement strand
CGACGTTTCGGTGGCTTCTCCCGATCATCGTCAGTTCCGCCTTCGCCGTCGCGTAGATACAAACCGTGGCCAGTAGATGAAATTTCAACAGAATCATGCTGGCGTCGAAATCCCCACGCTGGTGCATGATCTGGCACACCCCAGCCCTTAGGAACATTCTTTGTTTCTTGCGTCGGCTGTTCGACAATTTCTGATGGTTGAGATGTCTGCACACCGGGTATCAGTTCTACCGTCATGACTTTGCTCCCTCCAAATGTTCTCGCCTTGTTCATTATATCGGAAGTAAGTGGTGAACTCTTGATCCCGAAAGAGCCGAAAGAGAGCGGAGATCGACGGCAACCGAAAGCAAAAAAACACGAGACCAACAGCGCTATTTCGATACTATATCCAATATTCATTACATCTCGCGAAATATGCTGAAAAGCACGAAACAGAATCAGGAAATTAAGCGGAAGAGTTCAACCTAAAAGAGAGAAAAAATGGGATGAACTTATAGATTCATCCCAGGAAGTTGCATGAAACAGCGAACATTACGGCAGGAAAACCAAGCCGATCACACCAACAATCAAAGTGTAAATCACAAACACATACAGCTTGCTCGTGCGAATTATCCGCATCAACATCCAGATTGCAGCATACCCACTGATCATCGCAATCACGAAACCGACGATTGATGGCATCACCAGCTCAACGGGCATGGCGGCAAAATCCTTCAGGTTCAACACCGCCGCTGCCAGGATGGCTGGTATGGCAAGCAGGAATGAAAAACGAGCTGCCGTGTCGCGATCTAATCCAGCGAATAACCCTGCCGCAATTGTCGATCCGCTGCGGCTGACACCGGGTATGATCGCCAATCCCTGCAATGTCCCGATAATCAATGCATCCACAGCCCGAATCCCTGTCAGCTTGCGAGATCCCGGACGTGCCCGTTCGGATAGAAACAAAATCAGTGAGGTGAACAGCAAACCGGCGGATGCGTACCGTGGCGCGACAAACATACTTTCGAAAAAATCTTTGAACCCAAAGCCGATAAGCGCGGTTGGAACCATCGCAAGGATCAACATCCAACCAACGCGACGTCCCGGTCCGCCCATGAAAAAGTCGCGGAAAACCATGATCAGATCTTTACGGAAGTAGACTAATACAGCTATCAGCGTTCCGAGGTGTACCGCGATCTCGAACACAATGGACTCGTCCATCACACCGAGAAAATGGTTGAACAACACAAGGTGTCCAGAAGAACTGATCGGCAGGAATTCAGTCAAGCCCTGCACAAGACCGAGCAGGGCAGCTTGCCACGCGTTCATTCAGTGATTTCCGTTTCGGGGTTTCCGTCCAATGTGTCAGAATCCAGGTGCAGCAATGGCAGCGCCCACTCCGGTGGTTCAGCGCTAGTTAATGAATCAGGGATCATCAGACCATCAAATAGCGGTCGAGCGACTCCTCGATCCACATACATCAGCCATGAGCCTAACCCAACCGGCGACTCATCCGCGAAACGCTGTGAGCCGCTGGCAAGACTCGCTTCTTTCAATCTGCGCAAGCCCATCGCTATGGACAGCGGACCTTCGCGCACAATCTCGCGCGACACCAGTTCCTCATCGTTCAAGTGCCCATCAGTCATTGCACAGAGCACCAGACGCATGGCATCATACCCGTGCACATGCCATTCCGCGACGGCTGTGCCCATCGTGTCGCTGACTTGACCGTACAAGTCGAGCATAGGTTCGTTATTCGCCTGCAGGTTCATCATGGTGGTAAGAACTACCTTTTCCACGTATTGCTTATGACGCAACAATTCATCAGGCTGATACCAGGCTGAATTTCCGAAACGTATTGTGTTGAACTCGTAGAACGCGAACTGTGGGCTGAAGAAGTTGAGTGTGTTTGGTTCGATTGGCAGGTACAACGCCTCGAACACATCCAACGCTATTGCATTCGAGTCAATGTTGCCCGTCTTGAATTCAATTGTCTGTCGCGCCTCGATCAAATGCTGTTCCCACTCACGTTCGACATCTTCATCCGCCAGGATCAAGCTGTCAATCGGCAGGGAACGGAGTACAATGTGATCGGCCAACGTGTCGACAATCGTGACTTCCAGCGAATCCACCCGCGCATCAACTTCGATCAGGCCCAAACTGTCCATCGCGGTGGCAATTGAATCCAGCCGCGCGAGCTCTTTTACGATCAGCTCTTCACGGAACTCACGCTTGAAACCAATCGTACGCAGGTTGCGGAACTGATTCGCAAGGCTGACGCCTTCTTCCGGACGATACCACTCCTGATCGAGAATTTCGATATCTTCCCGCTGCTCAAGCACGTCTAGAAAACCGGCTACGTTTTCGCGGCCCTGATCCGTGTACGGCGCGACAATACCGAATACCTTGATACCGAGGACATCTGCCGCATACGTCGCAGCTAGTTCGCCTTCAAGACGCCAGTCGGCAACTGTCCGGACCACACTCGGGCCAATCCCTTCCAATGCGGTCCGTCCCTGTCCCGGAAGCAGCACCGGTACTCCGGCTGCCTGCGCTTCAACCGCCACTGGGACAGTCAGCTCTTCCGAGCCAGCTGCTATTAATGCCCACACACCGAATTCACGTACCAGTTTGCGCGACGCCATCACCGCACGCGTGGGTTCGGCTGCGACACGTTCTATCTCAAGCTGCACCGGCTGACCACCGTCCAACTCCCACACTGCCAATGCAGCTTCAACTCCAGCGATGAAATCGTCAGCGTGCTCCCATTCGCTTTCCTCATTGGGCAATAGCAGACCTATCACCGGGATGTTTGCCGATACCGGTAATAGTCGGCGCAGCATACGGCGTGTGCCTTCGTTGCGGGCGGCGAGCATCAGTTCATTAGCACGATATGCCGCTGGTCCATCCAGCAACTGATCGAGATGGTCAAGCGCCTGTTCTTGCAAGCTCGAAGATGGATTCGCGTCGAGCACCGCCACCAGTTCCCGAGCGGCATCAACATGATTCCCACGGGCTTCATGTGCCGTCGCGATCAAGTAGTGCGCGTCTGCGCGATATGGCGAGTCCACACTGGCTGCATCCAGAAGTCGGTAGCCGCTCATCAGCGCATCATCGACTCGGTCCAACGCCAATTCCGCCCGCCCAGCAAGCAAACGTGCTGCCAGTACATAGTCACTGCGCGGATTTGCCGCTATGTAAGATTCAGAAATCCGTAACGCTTCTGACGGTTGTCCAACGGACAATGCGCGTTGAGCCTGGGTAAGCTCTTGTGGGAGGGGCTGAGCGAAACCGGCACCGGTTATGAGGATGAGAAAGGCACATATCAATAGCATCCCCGGCAAACGGGGTTGCCGGGCTACCGGTTGATCATCCAAGTTTCGGTAAGCCGCGTTTGACTCTTTTGCAACACGGGCTTGTTTGTAAGAGTCCATCAGCGATGGTTCCCCTCGCATCATCCCCACTACTCCCATTCCACAGTTGCCGGCGGCTTGCTGCTGACATCGTAGACAACCCGATTCACGCCGCGTACCTCGTTGATAATGCGAGTCGACACTTTGCCGAGCAGATCATGCGGCAACGCGCTGAAGTCCGCCGTCATGAAATCCCACGTGTTCACGCTGCGCAGAGCGATCACATCGGCGTAGGTCCGTGCGTCACCCATAACACCGACCGATTTAACCGGCAGTAGCACCGCCAACGCCTGGCTGACCTTATCGTACCAACCCGATTCGCGCAATTCATGGATGAAGATCGCGTCGGCCTCACGCAACACCGCTAACCGTTCGCGCGTGATCTCACCCAGAATCCGCACTGCCAGCCCCGGGCCCGGGAATGGGTGCCGGTTTACGATATGTTCCGGAATCCCCAGCCGCTTGCCCAGTTCACGTACTTCGTCCTTGAAAAGTTCGCGCAACGGTTCGATCAATTTCAGTTTCATGTGTTCCGGCAAACCGCCGACGTTATGATGCGACTTGATCGTTACCGACGGACCCTTGAAACTAACCGACTCGATCACGTCCGGATACAACGTCCCCTGCGCCAACCACTGTGCCTCAGAATGCTTGACCGCTTCTTCGTCGAATACTTCAATAAACGTGTGCCCGATGATCTTGCGCTTCTGCTCTGGATCGGTCACGCCCGCCAGTCCATCGAGGAAACGGTCGGACGCATCCACAACCAGCAGGTTCACACCGAGCTGATTGTGCAAGATGTCGTAAACCTGCTCGACCTCATCCTTGCGTAACAGGCCGTTATCGACAAACACGCCGAGGAACTTGTCGCCGATCGCGCGGTGCAGCAGAGCCGCCATCACCGTGCTGTCCACCCCGCCGCTGACACCGCCGATGACATAGCCGTCACCGACCTGTTCACGGACCTTCGCAACTTCCTTTTCCTCGAATGCTGCCATCGACCAGCCGGACTTCGCGCCGACAATCTTGTCGAGAAAGTTGTTGAGAATGGTCGTACCGTCAACCGAGTGACGTACTTCTGGATGGAACTGCAACGCGTAAATCTTGCGATCATCGTTCGCCATTGCAGCGACCGGGCAGGTGTCCGATTTGCCGATGAGACGGAATCCGTCCGGCAGACGTTCAACCTGGTCACCGTGACTCATCCACGTCGTCGTCTCGGTCGGGACATCGTCGAATAACGGACTGTGATCGTCGAGCACGTTGACCACTCGACGTCCGTATTCAGCAGCGTCAGAACCCCGAACTTCGCCACCGGCTTCACGTGCGATCCAGTGCAATCCGTAGCAGATGCCGAGCACTGGAATGTCCAACTCCAGCACGCCCGGATCAGCAGCCGGAGCGTCTTCGTCGTATAAACTAGCCGGACCGCCCGAGAGGATCAGCGCGACCGGATTGTGGGCCTTGATATCGTCCAATTCAGCTGTGCAAGGCAGGATTTCCGCGTAGACTCCGCGTTCACGGATACGACGGGCGATCAATTGCGTGTACTGCGATCCGAAGTCTATGACCAATACGCTGTCGTAATCAGCCACGGCCGTTATCCTTATTCCGCATCCAATCCACCTGCCAGCCGTTCATCCGCATCGATTCAAGACTCCTGCGGCTGGTCCAGTCCACCTTCAGCGGTGTCACCGCGACATAACCAGCGTTAATCGACTCGTAGTCGCCGCCCTCGGTTGTTGACATGCTGCGCAATTCACCACCCAGCCAGTAATACGGACGATCATGTGCGTCCGTCCGGCTTGACACGACCTCGCGATAGACCACGTTCGACACCGGCGTGACCCGCACGCCCTTCAGTTCATCAGCAGGAACAGGCGGCACATTCACATTCAGCACTTCGTTACGGCCCGGTTTATGATCCGCGATGCGTTCGAGCACGAACTTCGCTGCGGCCTGCGCACCAGAGAAATCTTCAAACGTGTACGACGCCAACGATACAGCTATTGCTGGCAAGCCGTTCATCGCACCCTCAATCGCACCGGCGACCGTACCGGAGTAGTTCGCGTTGAGGCCGACATTGCTGCCGCGATTGATCCCGCTGAACACGATGTCCGGCGGACTGTCCTTGAGCAATTCGCTGACCGCCAGCTTGACACAATCGGCTGGGGTACCGTCAATGCTCCACCCCTTCATGCCGATGTGATCCAGCGGCCACGCGCGCAACGGATCATGCAACGTGATGCCGAGAGCGACTGCCGACTGCTCCCGGTCTGGTGCAGCGACGATCACCTCCGTGTCCGGTAACTCGACGAGCGCATCATACAACGCCCGGATGCCGGAGGACTGGTAACCGTCATCGTTTGTAATCAAAATCTTCATGGTAGAACTTCAGTTGTGAGCTATGAGTTATGAGTTGTGAGCAAAACACCGTTAACCACTCACCGAACTCGGAAAGTAGCACTATTGGACCCGCGATCCCACCCGGAATCTCCCGGTACGCTCCTGAGAAAAGCACTGCATCAGAAAATACCGTGGGGACACTTTGTCCTCAAAGTGTCCCCTATAGCGAACAATCACATCAACCCTGATACCTCAAGCATAGCTGAGTGAAATCATCGTGAGGAAACCCATGCTCCGGATTGCTGACAGCGCACCACTGTGCGACATCCTGTTCGATACGTTTCAGCAACTTCTCGCTGGTCAATGAGCTTGCCGATTCGCGAAGAATGCGCATCAACCGCGCTTCACCAAATTCAGCACCGCTTGGTGAAAAAGCCTCGGAAATACCGTCCGTGTACAAGTAGATCATATCCCCTGGCTTCAACTGGGCACGTGCGGAACTGAATTGTATATCCTCCATGATTCCGAGGATCAGATCTCGCTGCTGAAGTGTCTCTATCCGCCCATCATTGCGCACGATACAAGGATCATTGTGACCGGCATTAACCGTTTCGAGTTCGCCCCGTTGAGGATCCAGAATGCCTACGAAACAGGTCACATATTGTTCGGGTGTCGAATTGTGGAAGAGAATTCTGTTTATCTGGTGCATGATTTCCGTTAACGGAAGACCGCTGTGAAACAGCACCTGACACGTTGCCTGCAGGTTGGAAACCAGCAAAGATGCCTGCAACCCCTTGCCAGACACATCACTGATGATGAAAGCTACGCGTTGATCCTCCGTTACGATAACATCCAGATAATCACCGCCGATGTCGTGGCACGGATAGCTGTATCCATAAAGATCAACACCGTCGACGGCTGGTAGTTGATCCGGCTGCGGGACAATCAAGCTCATAATTCGCTCTGCAGATTTTAAATCACGCTTGATTAATTCCGTCCTGATCAACTCCTGCTGCATGCTGATGTTGTCAAGCGTAATCGAAACCTGCATTGATAGCGAGCTCAGCAAACGGCGGTCCTGCATGCTGAATGGTGCGCCGGACATCTTACTGCCTAGCATCAGCACATCAGAGGTCTGATCATCACTCCCCAGCATCAGCACATAACCATACCCATAACTACCCTGTCTGTTCGACGACTCAATCTGAACAAGACTGGTCTCAACATCTCGCTCAGCCTCGATCAAATCTTCTATCGCTGCCTTTATTGCTTCTTTCTCTCCGTTTGAGATATGCAGAGCTGAATTCTCGACACGCAGCTCTTCGGATCCCGACACTGTAACCAACGTAGCTTTCTCGATTTGCAAAATTGTTGGCAATTTGGATGTCAGCAGATCCAGTACTTTGTCTTTCTCCGTCGTATTAGACAGAATCCTTGTTATCTTTTGTACTTCCTGATGGTAATTGTAATAATCGTGATAATATAGCTTATCAACTATCTTACTTACCTGTGATATCAACCCTACTATCGCTACGTATATAGTAGTTATTATTATCGTTACCATAATCAATAAGGACATGACACCCTCATTTTCAAAATAGCTTGTACTGATTGCCGCGAATAACGAAAACACATATACAATTATTATTGATACTATTACATATATTATCGTTCGTGACAGTACCCATTCGACCTCAAACATCCTGAAAGAGGCGACAGACATTCCCCAACCAATTGGAACGATCAACATCATTGATTGACAGATCCATAGTGACACAATTGGATCATAACCCAAAAATATCGGTACTTTATAGAAAATGAAAAATGGTAATACACCGACTGCTGTTGTTAATAGCGTCCACTGTAATCTTTGTCGTTCCGACAGGTTTTTACTAGTAATGAGCTTGGTGATCAGAAGTATAGAATATAACGTAAATGAAATTATCAGGTAAGCATCCACGTAATCATAAAAATAGTGACGCCAGACTTGACCCCAGTTGAAATCATACGATTTATCCCATTTGTAGTATGTTATACAAAGTATAGTTATTAATATAATACTGGGTATATAAAATAAATAATAAGTTATCTGCCCTTTGACGGGAATGAACTTGAGTTTGAAGAAACGCTGGGTGAATTCCAGCAACGCGGATGGTACCATTGTATAGCTGGCGATCCAGAGAAAGCTGTAACCATAGTGTATAACAGGATTAGCATATACATTGATGTAGTCGGAGAGAAGGAATGCAACACCTATGGAAGTCATCAACAATGAAAATGATCTCGCTGTTTTCGCTCCAGAAGCGTACCACCACAATAGAATTCCAGTACAAATGAAGAATCCACCCAGAAGCGTGATCAGAATGATGTATAGTGCGCAATACTTCTTGTATGCGGGAATCGTCGCTGACAGTATGTCATTACCACGCTCAATCTGAACAGTGAGCATCGTTGATTCAGTGAAGTTCTTGACAAACCAAGCGGCGTCTGATTCAGTACCTACTTCGGTGTTTTCGATAGCGACACACGTGTCCCCGGTTACAACTCCAAGATCATCAGAACCTTCCAGCGAATTTCCAAGTATTATTTCGACATAGCCTTTGGTGTCAGAAAAGGAAAGGTCGTATACATATCTCTGAGACAGGTTCAGGATGGAAATCACGAAGAGGAGTATCAGTGAAAACAGTATTGCCCATAACTGCCATCGGGGTCTTGTCTTGGCCATGCTTGATCCCCCTGCTCGGAATCCACATCAGGACTCCGTGTTATGGGAAATACCAGAGTGCTTGGAAATATACCGGGTTTTTACCCGTCATGGCTGATAAATTCTGGTTCTCGCCGCCACTATTGAGGCTTCGAGTATCCTGATCATCAAGGGATTGGTGAGCGGGGTTGGAAATACCACGGGGACACTTTGTCCTCAAAGTGTCCCCGGTAAATCATAAGAGAGATCCTTGCAAAAACGCTCAGGATGACTTCCATTTACCACGGACTTAATTCCGTGGTAAGTAAAACACAACAGCCTTACTTTACACATTCGCCACGAGCAACGTCATCAGGTCAGCGACGTTGTCAACGTTCTCCAGATCGTTGACCATTGCTTTCACCTGTGCCTGACGTCCCGCGCTGATCACACCTTCCGCGAGGGACTGGAACTTGGCATCCAGGGCAGCTTCGCTGATCGGGTATTGCGGCGAACCCATGGGGTACTCGACGTACTTGACGTGTTCAACGCCATCGGTCGTGGTGATTGTGATCTCATTGGGCTGCTTGGCCGGGAAGAGCGCTTCATATGCCGATTCACCGGACACCGTCAGCTTCTTAAGCTGGGCGCGGACGGTCGGATCGAAGATCTTCGATTCGTCGAAGCTGGCCGGGGTAATCTTGCGATCAACGACCGCTACTGCAATGCAATACGGCAAGCTGTGGTCGGCGGACTCACGTGTCTGCGGGTTGTACTTGGTCGGATCAGACAGAATGTCTGCCGCACGGGCGATGGTCTTCAGGTGGATACTTTCGATCTGATCCGGCTGCAGGTCGTGCTCAGTGATCAGCTCGATGACAGCTGTCAGAGGGGCATGGGTCAGCGCCTCGGTCGGGAACGACTTGAGACCACACTGCACGATGCGCCACGGTGAACCATTCTTCGGCAGATCGTCGGTCATGATTTCCGGTTTCCAATCGTCGCCGTACGCGTCGAACAGACCTTCCTTGCCGTCGATTACATGCGCCGGGCCTTCGTATCCACGTTCAGCCAATTCCGCCGCCAAAACGCCCGACTGGGTCGCCATGGGATCGGCTGTGTTCTTCATCATCGTCAGGTGACCGGCGGTGATCGCGCCGAAAGTCGCGTGACGGCTGCCGCTGATACCGGTCGCATGCGCGATCTGGTCAGCGTTCAGGCCCAACATCCGTCCGCATGATACCGGTGAAGCGAACGCTGTCAATGTCGCGTGATGCCATTTACGTTCACGGATACCCGGGAAACCGGCTTCGCACAACCGCATCTCGACTTCGTGACCAATAGCGATCGCCAGCAGCAGTTCCTTGCCAGATGCGCCCATGCGTTCGCCCAACGCCAACGGTCCGGGTATAATATCCGACGGATGGCTCGGGTCCTGCTTCCAGTAGATGTCGTTGTAATCCAACGCGCGGACCATCAACGCGTTCAACAGGGATGCTTCCACCGCCGGCAGTTTGGTGCCCGAACCGACGACCGTCGTCTCTTCGACGCCGCCCTTTTCTTCGAGGTAACCGCGCATGATGCCGACATCGTGCGTTTTGTACCCGCCCAACGCGCAGCCGATGGAATCGTACAAGATGGTCTTCGCCATCTCAATTGCAGCAGAATCAAGGTCTTCAAATTTAGTGTCCGCCGCCCACGCAGCGATCTGTTCCGAGATGGTCGCCATCGTCCGTGCTCCCTGGATTTGATGTGGTTCACACTTGTGTTGAGCTGCGAGTTTACACGTACGTCTTCACAAGAGCAAGCAGCGCGGGAGGCAGTTTCTGTTACTATACTACGAATTCTTACCCATAGAAGCCGCTCTTCGTTCTCTGGTCCGCACCAGTGCTTGTTCGTATCTTCACGAACTACAACGAAATCCCTGAACCGGAGAGCTGTCCGATGGTCGATACACGAGTGATTGAGCCCGCCGTACGTACCGAACACATCAAGTATGCCGTGCGTGATATCGTCGTCATCGCCGACGAGACCCGCCGCACCGGCAAAGAGATGCTGTACCTCAACATCGGCGATCCAAACCAGTACGATTTCCGTACCCCGCAGCCGATGATCGACGCCGCGATCAAGGCAATGAACGACAACCAGTGCGGATACAGCCCGAGCTCAGGTGTCAAGCCGGCCTTGGATTCCATCGAACGGTACGCCGTGTCCAAGGGCATCAGCAACATCCGCGACATATTCATCACCACCGGCGGTTCGGAAGCCATCGAACTGGTGCTGACCAGCCTGGTTAACGCTGGCGAGAATGTGCTGCTGCCCTCGCCCGGATACCCGCTGTACACGGCTGTAATGGCGAAGCTGGAAGCGGTCGAGAATCCGTATTTCCTTGACGAAGACAACGACTGGCAGCCGAATCTCGAAGACATTCGCAGCAAGATTGACGACAAGACCCGTGCGATTGTGATCATCAACCCGAACAACCCGACCGGGTCCAATTGCTCGCGGGAAACGTTGCTCGGCCTGATTCAGATCGCCAAAGAGCACGACCTCGTGATCCTGTCCGACGAGATCTACGACAAGCTGCTGTTTGACGGCGGCGAACATGTGAGCATCGCGTCGCTCGACCCGGACGCGCCGGTTGTCACGTTCAACGGCATCGCGAAGAATTACATCAGCCCAGGCTGGCGGATCGGCTGGGGGATTGTCAGCGGGCCGGGTGAACTGCTCGAACCGTTCGTCGAAGCGGTCAACAAGCTGCTGCGCGCACGGTTGTGTGCGAATCATCCGTTCCAGTACGCGATCCCCGCCGCCCTCGACGGTGACGACGCCCACCTCCCGGAAACGCTGGAAAAGCTGCACCGCCGCCGTGACCTGACGTACCACCGGATGAACGAGATCCCGGGGATCTCCTGTGTCAAACCGGGCGGCGCGTTCTACGCGTACCCGAAACTCGAGATCGAGGGCAATGACGAAGAGTGGACGAAGGCGCTGATCCGTGAAACGGGTGTTGTAATTGTCCCCGGCATGGGCTTCGGGCAGGTTCCCGGCACAAAACACTTCCGCATCGTGTTCCTCCCGCCCGAGGATGTGCTGTCGAAAGCCTACGACCAGATCGGCGAGTTTATGGTGAAGTGGGAAGGGTAGTTCTGCCAGATCTACTTCAAACTGTACCTATTCAATCCCGGCGACCCCACCGGGATTGTTCTCTCTTGAAATCCTGATTAATTGATAAAGATCGCTTATCTGTTTGCCTAAATTATGAAATATACCTTACTTTAAGTAGTAATCGCTATTGGGGGATATGATGAAACTGATGACCATTCTACTTGGCTGCGCTTTCGCAACGATTTTCTTCCTTCCTGCATCCCAAGCCGAAACCAACTGGACAGCGTTTACGCTCACCGACAACTTCGAAAACGCGACTGGCGTTTGCGCTGCCGACTTCGACGGTGATGGTGACGCAGACATCTTCGCCGGATCAACGACGGCCGGCGTTCAATATTGGGAAAACATTGACGGTAGCGGTCAAAACTGGATCCTGCGCGTCACACTTCCAACCTTCCCCACATCAACTGATCTTCATCCAGCTGATATGGATACCGATGGTGATCTGGACCTGCTGATGTTGAAATTCGACACGGAATCCATCATCTGGTGGGAGAATCCTGATGCCGGCGATTTATGGACACCACACTTCGTTACCGCCGGTTTCATGCAAGCACGTGAGATTGGTGCTGTCGATCTTGACGGTGATGGCGATATGGATGTCATCGGTGCTGGAGGCTGGGAAGTTCGCTGGTGGAATAATTATTACGGCGACGGACTCTCCTGGACCTCTGATGTGATCCGGGGAGGTATCCACCACATAAATACTGTGGATGCAGCAGATATTGACGGCGATGGTGACAATGATGTCGCATTCAGCGATCATGGACTCACCGCTCTCAGATGGATGGAAAATTTCAATGAAACAAATTGGTATCAACACTCAATTGGCAGCCCATTGTATGACATCATCCAGATTCGAGCAGCGGATATGGATGGGGATGGGGATATCGATCTTGTAGGGGCAAGTGAAACAGAAGATCTGGTTTGGTTTGAAAATACGGGTGGAAATGATGACAGCTGGATCCAACATGTTGTAGATGATGTTACCATGCTCGCGAACCTGTTTACGATAGATCTCGATGGTGACGGCGACATGGATCTGCTCGGCAGCCAGAATCTCCATGGGTTCTACTGGTGGGAAAACACTTCGGGAAATGGTGCTATCTGGCAACGTTGGACCATTGACGATTCTCTTGTCACGTGCAATGGCCTCTACCCTGCAGATTTTGATGGTGACGGTGACCTGGATGTTGTCGGCGCATCGGACTACAACAACACAGTTACAATCTGGTTCCAATCCCTGGATCCCATTGAAATCACACTCGTTCCTAACGCCTGGCCTGTGTATGTCTGGCCTGGCGCCCCGTTCACATACTCTGCGCATCTGGTCAGCAATCTTGAGCAACCCACAAGTGTCATCGTCTGGACAGAAGCGGTTCTCCCGGACGGATCCGTGTTTGGTCCCATCGCGCAAACACCGCCGATGCCGTTCACGCCCGAAACTGATATAACCGTACCCGAAATCTATCAGTTCGTGCCGGGAAATGCCCCAGTCGGTGACTACACATTCCGCATGAAAGCAGGAACAGATCCGCAAAATGTCTTGGGCGAAGATGAATTCCCGATTGTTGTATTTGAGTATGATAACTTGCCAGACGCCAATTTGAATTGGGAATCACCAAACCTCGAGTCGGCATTTGCGGATCAACTGGAATCCGCAATCGAGCGGAAAAACGAAACGCGGGCAACAGCTTTTCTGGCTGCGTTCCCCAACCCGTTCAACGCCGCGACTACGGTCACCATCAATCTGCCGGACATTTCTGAGCTGACCATCGCTGTCTACAACATTGCCGGACAACGTGTCGCGACGCTTGCGGATGGACACGTCAGTCCGGGCAGCCACAGCTACACCTTCGACGCTTCAGCGCTTGCGAGCGGACTATATTTCGTGCATACTGTTGTACCCGACCAGATGAACGAGGTGCAGAAGGTTTTGCTGGTTCGCTGATCTACACGGTTTACAAATGGAGAGTTTATGAATTGGCCTGGATCGATTGTCCTCGCACTGCTGGTTTTCTGGTTGCCAACTCAAACAACTCACGCGTGGACACTTCCGGACATCAACGTCACGGCATATGCTGGAAAGCCTGTCGGTAACGACGCTAATGGATTGGCGTACAGCTCACAAATCGTGTGCGGTTTGAATGACACATACGACTACTTTCCGGGGAAGTATTTTCAATTACAAGCCCAACTGATACATGCGAAGACATACGCTACTTCCACGTACAACGAGCACGGTATGACAGGATTCTTGGCTGGCATTGTAATTGATGCGAACGGGGCGGTTCCGCGAAGAGAATACGCGATTATGCCAATTGTCATGGGTGGTGCGATAACACTGAGCCGCACCAGTACCGATCCAGAGCGACTAAAATCCCCTTACTATTTTGGTCCGAGTGAAGCCAAAGTTGAAGACACGATCGGAGTATTATTTGCCGGTGCTCACCTGTATTCTGCTACCGACGATCTGGTGGAAGTTCAACTGGATGCCATGATCGGGACAGTGGATGACTTGGCATTCCTGTTCAACCTGATGATCGATGTGTCATTGTATCGCGGTTTGGCGCTATCCGTAGCCGGGCAGACCAGCATCATCTATCATCAAGCTCCAACTTATGCCGCAACGACAAGTCCGGGGACACATGGTTCAGTTTTGGACGCTGGTGGTGGATATGCCTGGACATTCGTCTTCGCAGGACTCACATACCAGTTCTAACACCTCGGATCGTGCTTGAATCATTCATTCCTGTTCCAACGCGAAGGACGCCTGCGTATATTCTCCCTCCCATACTAGCCAATCCGGAGCATTCTGTGAAACGCGACCTGACAATACCGATCACACGTCTTGACGAAGCGAAAACTGGCGACATCGCATTGCCACTCTACATGAGCGGTGGATCGGCCGGGATGGACATGCACGCTGCGGTCGAGTCCGATCTGATGCTTATTCCCGGGGTTGCAGTGGCCGTACCGACCGGGTTCGCGATTGCCGTACCACCGGGATACGAAGCGCAGGTGCGGTCACGTTCCGGCCTCGCCCTGAAACACAACATCATCATTCCCAATGCGCCCGGCACTATCGACAGTGACTACCGCGGCGAAGTCAAGATCCTGATGCTGAATGTTGGCAATGAACCGTTCACCATCCATCGTGGCGACCGGATCGCGCAGCTGGTGATCTCGCCGGTCGTACGCGCGGACTGGAAGCTGGTCGATGAACTGCCCGGCACAGAACGAGGGGCCGGTGGTTTCGGTAGTACGGGGAAGTAATCTAGTACAAAGTCGAAAGTACTGAGTAAGTAGTATAAGGCCAAAGATAATACACCGGGAATAAGGGTGGCGGATTGCATGCTTCGGTAAGAAAACCCGACCTGGCAGCTGCCGGATCGGGCTAAACTTATCTTTAGTCTGTCGACTTTGTACTTCGTACCTGGTACTTAATACTTATTTCTTAGTCGTTCGACTTTTACTTGATACTTTGTACTAAGTACTTAATACTTGGTCCTTAGTACTGCCTTTACTTCATCAACACAACCTTCTGGGTTGCTACACCTAATCCTGACGCGTTCGCGCGCACGAAATACACACCACTCGCCCACGATGATCCATCCAGCACAAAGCTGTGCGTACCAGCGTTCAACCGACCGTTTACCAGGGATGCTACATTCCGCCCCAAAATATCATACACCGTAACCGTCAATGTAGCCGTCTGCGGCAAATTCAGACTGATTGTCGCCGTCGGATTGAATGGGTTCGGATAGGCATTCGACAACTTGAATTCTTCGGGCTGAACAACGGGCGTCGGTTCATCCACATCCAAAGTCAGCAGCAAAGATTCGATGATCTCCTGCTTTACCGGGACATTGAGCTCATGGTAGCCGGAACGATACGCGACAATTCCGTCCGGATTGATCACCCAGTAACGCATGGAATCGTCATATAGCAAACCGGTATTGTAAGCGTTCATCAGGATGGTGTAAGTCGTACCCGTATCTTCAATGAAGTCCTCAACCAGCACTTCTGGACAATCCCAACGATCCAGCCCAAACATGACGAAATTTGGATCGTCGTTGAATTCCTGCCAGATATCCCTTTCGACGGTCCCAGCCTGGAACCGGCAGGTGAATCACGTGCAACCCATGAAATTGAGGAACACGACCTTGCCGGCGTGATCGGACAACGTATACTCAAATCCATCAATATCCATCAAAGTGAAGTCCGGTGCCGGATCTCCCACCTGCAACGCATACCCCTGCCCTGCCAGCAATATCAAGACAAGCAGGAACAGTGATATTTTATTGATCTTCCGCATCGTCAAAGTCTCCAGTTAACCGTAGGTTCAATCAGAGTTAGACTAACCTAACTTAGATAACACCCAGTCTGCAAGGAGAAGTTCCACGCTGTGTCGGGAGTCGGGGCAACGGACTGGAATAGAAAAACCAGACCTGAGTCCTGAGATCTGAGTCTTGAGTCTTGAGTCTTGAGCAATGTGCCCGTGGTAGACCGTGAAATGGCTACCGCGGATTATCCAGGCTGGCTGTGGGCTGTGGG
>CAZKGR010000007.1:0-70727 GCA_964552465.1 uncultured bacterium | reverse complement strand
GGCTGTGGGCTGTGGGAATAGAAAAACACACTTGAAATTCAACTGCCACGGACTGAAGTCCGTGGCAGGGTATGTTTGCAGGTCTCAGGACTCAAGACTCAGGTCCCCCGGCACGTGGAAGTGCAGGGCTACTCCAGCCTCCCGACTCCAGCCTCTTTCACACTTTAATCGTACCCAGCAGCTTCTCGATGATAGCGTCAGAGTCGACACCGTCCGCTTCAGCGCGGAACGACCGCACGATCCGGTGACGCAGGACCGGTTTTGCCAACTCCTGCACGTCGGCGACTTCCGGCGTGGGACGACCGTCCAGCACCGCCTTGGCTTTCGCACCGAGGATCAGGTTCTGGCCCGCACGTGGCCCCGCTCCCCAGCGCACCCAGCTCTTGATGAAATCAGGGCTTTCGTCTTCGTGAGGACGTGTTGCACGTGCCAACTGCACTGCATATTGCAGCACCGTATCCGCCACCGGCACACGACGTACCAATGACTGCAGCTCCTGGATCTCAGTGCCGGACATCACCGTGTCGAGTTTCGGAGGCTCACCCGCTGTAGTCCGGGTGATGATCTCCAGCTCTTCGTCCGCAGACGGGTATTCTACCATCAACATGAACATGAAACGGTCGAGCTGGGCTTCCGGCAACGGGTAAGTCCCCTCCTGCTCAATCGGGTTCTGAGTCGCGAGCACGAAGAATGGTTCTTCCAGCTTGAACGTCTGCCCAGCAGCGCTGACCTCATGTTCCTGCATCGCCTGGAGTAACGCCGCCTGCGTCTTGGGTGGCGTACGGTTGATCTCGTCTGCGAGCACAACCTGCGAAAACAGAGGTCCCTGCACGAACCGGAATTCCTTGCGGCCAGTTGTCCGGTTCTCCTCGATCACCTCGGTGCCGGTGATGTCAGTCGGCATCAGATCCGGGGTGAACTGGATGCGGTTGAAGTTGAGCTCCAGCACATCCGCCAGGCTGCGAATCAGCAACGTTTTCGCCAATCCCGGCACACCGACGAGCAACGCGTGCCCACGACACAGTAACGTGATCAGCATATGATCAATCACCTGTTCCTGGCCGATGATCACATTCGAGAGAGTGGATTTGAGGGTCATACGTGCCTGTGCGACACGTTCGAGAATCTTCAGATCGTCCTGTTCCGGCATTTTTTGCGCTTTCCGATTGGTCTGGGTGTTGAATGTCGAACGCGCAACGTAGGCGGATGGTTTCCATAAAGCAACTCTGGCAGTCATTCTGAGCGAAGCGAAGAATCTCTCAGTTGAGTCCGATCCATCCGTAGCCGCTTCACGGTATACCACGGGCACCATCATCCCCATTTCATCTGTAACCCTAAGGAACAATCACCACTCAAACGAGTGAAGAGAAGCAGACCGCATCAATCTCGGAGCTCACATGAAGAAGTCCCCCGAACGCACACCTGTCAACTGGCGTAAAAGCATCATACAAGGCCTGAAGGACCTGGTATTCGTCGTGTTTATGGTGACCGTGATACAGGTCGGGCTGGTGCAAGCCTATCATGTACCTACCGGTTCTATGGAACACACGATCGTCCCTGGAGATGTCGTAGTCGCTGAAAAGGTCAGCCTCGGACCACGCACACCGCATTGGATCGGTATCCCGTACACTGCGGTGGGCTTCCATATCCCTTCGATGAAGTTGCCCGGATTACGCCATGTTGAACAGGGCGATGTGGTTATTGTCGAGACGCCTATCGACGAGATGACGCCGTATGTCAAACGTATCGCCGCGACTGCGGGACAGGTTCTCGAGTTGCGCGACAAGGTGCTGTATGTGGACGGTGAACGAGCTGTGGAAGAATTGCAGGGATTCCACGTTGATCCGCGTCTAATCCCGGATGGTATCCCACAATCAGGTATCCCGCTCGAACTGGGCAACCGTGACAACTGGGGACCGTTCCTGGTGCCGGATGGATACGTGTTCCTGATGGGTGACAACAGGGACAACTCGCTTGACAGCCGCTACTTCGGGCCGGTACCGGAAGAGAACGTCATCGGACGGGTGGTCGGTGTGGCGTTCTCATGGGACTGGGCAGAATTCAGCGACGGTCCGAAACTCGACCGGATCGGGAAGAGGATCAGATAGTCTGGAGTCTGGAGTCTGGAGTCTGGAGTAAAAGTAGCCCGGGTTCGTTGAACCCGGGTATTCTCAATCGAGACCATCCCTGCCCCGGCTTCGGCGAAGCCGGGCTACATATGACCGTTTCAATTCAACGTTCGCATCCACGGATAAATCACGTGTCGTGACTGGTAATAGTATCGCCGAGGATTGAAGACGTACTTCGGTCCGTCTTGCGACCATTGATCCAGTATCGCCTCGACGGATTGCGAATCGTTGAGCCCGAAATGCGCGGCAAGGATGTGCGCGTCATCGGGCGCAGGCTCTAACGCCACAGCGTCCGACAACAACTGATTGCCAGCTTCAAGATCACCAGTCAGCTGCAGCCACCACGCGCGGTATGTCATCGGCAACGGGTCGTTCGGCCGCAGCGATTCGGCTTCGCTAATCTGCACATCGGCCTCATTCAACCGTCCGGCGAAGATCAGATCGCGTGCGTAATCGAGACGCAGCTCCATCACCCCGCTGCGCATCTGGATCACACGTTCGTAGTCGGAAACTGCTTGGGAAAACAAGATTCCGTCGTAATACATCATTTCACCGGCGGCTGAAGCTGCGGCCATGCCGTCTTCGGCAAATGCCAGACGTGCACGACCGTTCGCCCGCTGCCAGATCGCGGTTGGATGATCGGCTTGCAGTTGCAGAACAGCATCACATTGAGTGATCGCCTCGTCGAACAAGCCATCGCGATGAGCGTACGATGCCAACGCCAACCGCACGCTGATCTCATCAGCTTCGCCGGTCTTCAACAGCCCGGCACGCATGACTTTAAGTGCGGTATCCAACGAGTCAGGCAGCAGGTTTGCCGCGCGTGGTCCAAATTCCAAGGCGGACGCGAGACTGATCCACCCATCGCCATCGGTCGGATCTTGTTCAACAAAGGTCAGCGCCGCATGTACCGCATCAGCATCACGGTCAAGCAGGGACGCGATGTAAGCACGTGCGCTCAGCACATACGACTTCTCCGACCATTGGGGATCGATCTGCTCAAGTTCAATCCATGATGAATCAGCGTGTCCATATTCCAGATGCTGCATCGCCGAATTGACACGTGCGACCGCGATGTTTTCCTGCACATCGCGAACGTTCAACATGTCGACAACCAGCAGCTCAAGATCCGGGTCGAGCGTGTGCAAACGATCGTACAGCATTTCGCGGTCATCGAAGGCGTCAATCCGCGGTGTGACGTACGCGTTCACCCCTTCGGCGAAATATTCCCAGACTGTGGAAGCCTGGTAGCGGCTCATGAACGTCTTTTGACCGCTTTCTTCGCGCGCCTTTGCCGCCCGGTACAATTCTTCAATACGGTCCTTCTGATCGGGTGTAAAGATGCCGTGAACCTGGTGACTCAATTCATGGACAAGCGTGTTGTAACCGCCGAACGTCATACGGCGAACGTCCTCAACACCGGTCACACTGTGAAATCCACCGACACCGCGCACATCATCCCACAAACGTGAATCGAGATTAATCCGCTGATCCTTCATGGACTCGAGATGTGGCGCCTGCGACAGCTTTTCATGGATCGGTTTGATGTAATGGGTCTGACCAGCGGCGTTTAACGCCGGGACAAACGCCGCCCACGGCTGCACCGCGCTGGCAACGATCTTCTGCAACTCGGGACTCAGCGCATGCCAATTGCTGATGAACGTCTCAATTCCTTCAATCTGGATCATCGGCTTGGCGAGGATCGAGTCACGTACCGCTTGACGTCGGGCTGAAACTTCCAACCTTCGCATCTCATGCACACGGGCAAGGACTGCATGCGCACGGCCATACTCCGGACATGATTCCAGAACCTCAAACAAATACCGTTCGGCGGTGTCATAGCCGCCATCCATCCACGCCATTTCTGCCAGAATCACGCGCGGTTCAGGCAATGCTGGTTGCGCCAACGCGAGCGACTCAAGCGTTGCTAACGCCAAGTCCTGCTTGCCTTCCCGCAAATGCTGCTTGGCGGTTGACAACCGTTCCGCCGCTGACCCCTCCGGCACGATATGTGGATACTCATTTTCCAACTGCGAATAATTGTAGCGGCTGTAACCGTTGCCGAGCATGTAGTGAGCACGTTCGTGGTATGGATTGAGCTCGACCGCGAACTGGAACATCGCGGTCGCTTCACGGACCGTTCCCAGCCGGATCAACGCTAACCCCATCCGCTGCAGCGCTTCTACACTAAATCCACCGTGATCCAGATTGGCGACGAGCGTATCCAGGCAAGCCTGAAACTCGCGTTGCTCGTACAACGCACGCGCAATTCCGATCGAAGCCTCTCCAGCCACTCGCGGATGCGCGGCTTGTCGTTTGGCTGTGTTGAAAAATGCGAGTGCTGCGTCGGCGTCTTGACGGCGGAGTGCCAACTCACCTTCTGCCAACGAACGCACCGACGGCAACACCGGCCAGGTCATGAAATAGGCTTCCTCGAAACGGCTGAAGTTCTCGGTGACCAGCGCACGCTTCACATCACGCAAACCCTTAGCCCAGTGGATGCCATTCTGTATGGCCGGATCCCCGCGACGTGCTATATACCCTGGTTGCTGGACGGCAAACCTGGATGATGACAACATTGCAAGCTCATATATCGCCTGAGTGTGATCATCCCACGCTCCCTCTCCCGGCAGGATGTAACCCGGATCATAAGCCCAGATCCCAAGCTGTTCAGAAAGCACCGCATGCTCGAACCCTTCGCTGCGCGCCCACTCAAGACGGAGTGTGTCATATACCGCGCGGGCATGGTCGAGCGCAGACATATCCTGCGCACAGACGATTCCCGGCATGATGAATGCCGCGAGTAGAAGGATCTGTATAGTGCGCTGTAAAGTTGTTCGCTTCATGGGGCTGTCCTGATCATTGTCTATGCTATGCGTTTGCCCCGACTTGCTCGCAAGTCGGGTTTACCAAATGATTCCACTGTAACGAATCCGCACTTGCAAGCAAGTACGGTCAAACCCGATCACCCGCGTTCATACAGATACCCGCTGTCTTCGAGTCGGACACCATCATCGTCGGCGACGGCGAATGTGGACGGTCCCCACATCGAAACACCACCGTACCGGCCTTGCTTGTCGATAAGGTAGAAGCTAAGTCCAAAGTTCGGACGGCCCTGCTCGTCGAGCAGATCATCACGCGATGTGTTTTCCGCCACCCGTTTCAGCACCTCAAGTCCGGCTTCGGTCGGACCCAGACCCTGACGCATGAACTCCACCGCCTGGTAGCTGCACAGGTTCTGCAGATTCGCCTCGCCACGACCGGTCGAGCCCGCTGTGCCGACCTTGTTATCGCAATACAGGCCTGCGCCGATGATCGGGGAATCGCCGACACGGCTCGGAATCTTGAAGAACAGGCCGCTGGTCGTGGTCACGCACGACATCTGCCCGTCCGCATCACGCGCGCTTAAATGGATAGTGCCAGTCCAGCGCTCGACCATATTCCATAAATCAGGATCAACCTCGTCCTTCGGCGGCGGCAACCAATCGTCCGCATCCGACATCTTCTGTTTCCACAATAGCCAGATCTTACGTGACTTGTCGGTCAGCAGATCCTCTTCCTTGAAACCGTGCATCTTCGCGAATTCGAGTGCGCCTGCACCGACCAGCAACACATGATCGGTAGTCTTTCGGACCAGATTCGCCACTTTGGACGGATGCTTAATGTTCTCTATCGCCGCGACCGCCCCCGCACGATGGGTCGGACCATGCATGACCGCGCTGTCGAGCTGGACGATGCCGTTCTCGTTCGGTAAACCTCCGTAGCCGACAGTGATGTCTTCTGGATCAGCTTCGACGATGTTTACTCCGGCGATGGCTGCATCGAGCGCATCCTCACCAGCGCGCATTCCCTCCACCGCGCGGCGGACTGCTTCCTGGCCGTTGCCCGAGGCGACCGCTATTGCACCGTGACCCTGACGTGATGCCGTCGGCGATTTTGCAAGTCCTGTTGCCGGCATGCTAGCAGCCAAGGTCAACCCGGCGACAGCACCGGCTGAGGTTCCCAGAAATTCACGACGATTCTGCTTCATCCCTATTCCCTCCGCTCCGCGTTTGATGATCGAGAAACGTACCGATTGTATCCGTGCAAGACAAGCGCATGTCTTGACACACATAAAGCTCAAAGGAGTGTCAATCCAAACACTCGCGCCGGGCTGCCAGTCCCACCAATCAATGGCAATGTGCCGATCACCACGTATCCTCCGGCTGAAGGCATCTGATCAAGATTCTCCAGATTCTCAACATGCAACATCCCTAACTCAGCACAACGCAATCCAACCAGAAGCTCCTTATCAGCTCCCTGTCCGAGGTCAGGTGCATCAGTTGCCAATGCTTTTACACGACGCTCTTGATGCAGCCAATCAACCGCTTCTGCCGAGAACCCTGGCCACAAAAACCTACCATTGGCTCCACGTTCAAACACGAGTTTTGGGTCGGGCCAGCGTGCAGCCCAACCGGTAGCCAAGGCGACACAGCTACCTGGTTTTATCCGGCTATATTCACGCTCATATCTTTCGAGATCTGACACGGTAAGCGACTTTGACGCTTCTATTACCCAACACGGCAATACCAGATCCTCAACGGGAATCCGGTCCATGAGATGCCCACCGTGTACACGATGACCTGGTGCACCAACGTGCGTGCCGGTGTGTTCGCCTATCGTCCATGTATTCAAGGCGTATTTGTCTGAGTCATGTCGAGCGTGGACTTTGCGTGATGGCTGAGGATCGCCCGGCCACAATGGCATGTCCGTTTGAATCGGATGGGTCAGATCAATTACTTGGAAGGGAAACGAGTTCATCTCAACTCCCAGCGTTGGGTGGAACCGAGAACTGGCATCTCCGTACAACAGCAACTAGACTTACGACTGATGTGTGGCCTGACTTGCTACGCTATCCGCTAAGTGTCCCCATTCGATAGAACACAATATGATGCTAACAAACAACACAGATCGAGATACTCATGCACGAGCGTAACCAATTCCATACGCCAGATACGTCCTCAGCCAGCGGTATCAAGCAACGTGACGAGATTAATTCCCGCCACAAATGGGATCTGAATGACATCTACACCAACTGGAAGGACTGGGAGAACGATTGCGCGACGCTTAAGTCGAACATCGATGCGCTCGCGGCACTGAAAGGTACGTTCGCCAACAGCCCCAGCAATCTACTCCGCTTCCTTAACCTTTCCGATGCCAGCGGACAGTTGTTTGACCGGGTGTGGTACTATCCCGGCCTTGCGTTCGATCTCGATCAACGGAATAACGAGATCAACGCCAACAAGCAACGGATCGAAGACCTTTCCGCGCAATATGCCGCTGCGACTTCATGGTTCGATCCGGAACTGCTCGAGATCGGACTTGAAGAAGTACATGGCTGGATGAATGACGATGATGAGCTCGCACTATACCGTTTCCACATCGATGAACTATTCCGGCAAGCCGAGCATGTGCTGGATGAAAAAGGCGAGCACTTGATGGCTTTGTCAGCACGGTTCGGCAGCACACCATCTCAAACCTATTCCATGTTAACAACAGCCGATGCCGACTTTCCCGATGTCACCCTGTCCGACGGTACCACGCGAAAAGTAACACCTGGTGCTTATTCGTCACTACTTCGTACGCTTCCGAAGCAGGAGGATCGCGAAACAGTCTTCCGTGCTCATTTCAACTTGTACAAGCAATTCGGAAACACCTACGCCGCGATTTACAACGGTATTCTGCAACGCGGATGGTTCAGCGCTCGCGCCCGTGGCTACGAAAATGTGCTAAACGCCAAACTACATCGTCACGCTATCCCGAGCAGCGTCGTGCATACGCTCGTCGAATCCGCCCGTGATGGTATGGGACCGTTACGTCGCTACCACAATCTGCGCAAGCAAACACTCGGCGTGGACAAATATTACCTCTACGATGGTTTTGCATCCCTGATTGAAAACAAGAAACGTTATACCTACGACGAAGCCGAACGGCAGATCAGCGCCTCAGTCGCACCGTTGGGAGTGGAGTATCAGCAGCGTGTCAAGGAAGCGTTCGATCATCGCTGGGTGGATGTATACGAAACCGACGGCAAGCGTTCAGGTGGGTACATGGCGAGTGTGTACAATGTCCACCCATTCATCCTGATGAACTTTCACGGAACCTTGGACGATGTCTTTACTCTCGGCCATGAAATGGGTCACGCAATGCACTCAGTGCTGTCTGATGAAACACAACCGTACACTTATTCCAGCTACACCATTTTCATCGCCGAGGTTGCGAGTACGCTCAATGAAGCACTACTCCTTGACCAACTGCTCGAAAATGCTGACTCACCTGCCGAAAAGGTAGCATTACTACAGCACGCGATCGATTCCATCGCCGGGACATTCTTCACCCAATCCATGTTCGCAAATTATGAGCTCGAAGCGCACAACCTGGCTGAAGCCGGGCAGCCGATCACCAGTGATGTACTCAGCGAAGTGTATCATGAGTTGCTGAAGACGTGGTATGGTGATGCCATCGAGGACGAAGACCTCTACAAGATGACGTGGGCACGCATCCCGCACTTTTTCCACAGTCCTTACTACGTTTACCAGTACGCTACCAGCTTCGCGGCTTCATCGGCTATTTTCGATGCAATGCAAAACGCTGCATCTGATGAAGATCGCGCACAAGTCGTCAAACGGTTCCTCACCCTGCTGAGCTCAGGCGGGTGCGACCATCCGATGGAACTCCTGAAACGGGCTGGAGTTGACCTCAGAAATCCTGAGACAATCAAAGCCGTAGTTCGACGGCTGGACTCACTCGTGACCCAGCTCGAGGATGTGCTGAAGGCGCTGTAAGCAGTCCCGAGTGAACATTTATACCACCCTAACTGCTTTCTCCGGGTGGCTGAAGCATGTACATTCGGACCGTCGTCACGATCACTTCGAAGAGGCTGTGCGGATGTTGGTGCGGTATCGGCCATTGAACAAGGACACCATCGAACGTTTCCAACGGCGGGTGGAGTCTATTCCGCTCAACCGTCGCCCGATTTGGGGGGGGATGGATGCGACTCACATGTTCGCGCACCTAAGGCGATCGCTCGAACTGGCGATGGGAGACTATCCTGAACCAGACCATAGCAATTGGGTGACCCGGATCATCGGCAAGATCTACTTTTCTTCTCTTTCATGGCCGCGTGGGATGAAGTCACCGGGCTACTTTTTTCCAGAGGTGATGGAAGGAGAACCGGAACGCCGCCTGCTACTCGAGAACATGCAGAAATTTGTCCGTGAAGTCCATGAGAGCCCGAACCGAACTGTCGCCAGCCCCAGGTTTGGTCCGATGACCATGACACGGTGGTCAAAAGTGCAGGGCCGTCACTTCGAGCATCATCTGCGTCAATTCGATGTATGACCGGATCTCGATTCCATTGATCGGTGTGCGATTCGCGTCATTCTGAGTCCGGCAGCCGCCAGACGAAGTAGATCCAGCTGGCCCATAAGTTGCCTGATTAACTCTATATAGAAGCTGGACCTTCCTCACTTCACTGCGTTCCGTTCGGAATGACACACCTGGTCATGCATTGTTCCTAACGGCTGATGGCTGGTTCGCATCCTTTACTGAATTCAGCTATCTTTGTCATCGTTCAACCACCAACTGCACCGAAACCATGACTTGTCCCGTTTGCGGTAACCCGACCAGTGATTCAAAATCCCGCTGCGAATTCTGTGGTGCGGAATTGGGTGCACGTCCTGCGAAAAAGAAGAAGAAACCGCTGGTCAAAACGGTTAACATCAAGGACAACATGCCAACTGCCAAACAAGCGCGTGATCGCCTGCGAAACGAGATCCAGTCTGCAAAACAAGGCAATGTCCGCGTGATGAAGCTGATTCATGGTTACGGTTCATCCGGCACTGGCGGTGTCCTGCAGCAAAAGCTGCGTCCAACGCTGCGAAAAATGGAGAAGGAAGGCCTGATACTCGGTATGTTGATCGGCGAGCAGTTCCATCCTGAAAGTGAAGATGGTCGTTTCTTCCTCAAACGTTATCCAGAACTACGTGATGATTCAGACTATCAACGTAGCAATCCGGGTGTAACCCTGATTGCTTTGAGCTGACAAGATATTGCGCTGATGCGCGTATCCTCGAATCATTCCAATCTTGAGCAGGGAGGTGAAAACGGGTCTACCCTCTCCCGTTCGTCAATGTCAGACACTACATTGTCCATTCGTTTATAAGTCCGGCACACACGGATTTGATTGTGCTTTTACTTTTCGCCATACTTGCTGCCTACCTTTTCGGCGCTCTCCCGACTGCGGTGATAATCGCTCGGCGGATCGGGCATGTGGACATCTTTAAGCACGGCAGTGGGAACCCAGGCGCGTCCAACATGTACCGCATTTTTGGCGCGCGGTGGGCAACGGCTACGTTGATCGTTGATGTGTTCAAAGGGTATCTGCCTGTCTGGCTGTGCGAACGGCTCGCATCTCAGATGATTCACCCAATCTTCGCGCAAAACGAAATCGCGGTCCTGGCATGGATAGCGGCGGCTGCTTTCTTTGGGCATGTATATAGCCCATTTCTGAAGTTCAAAGGTGGAAAAGGAGCTGCGACGGGCTTGGGGGCGATGTTTGCCCTGGCTCCGCAAGCGACGATGTTAACATTGATCGTATACGGTGGAACGCTGTACCTCTGGAAAAGGTTTGCGGTTGCAACGTTGGTCGGTGCATTAGCTTTTCCAATCTTGATTTATTTCAGGGAAGGCGGACAGCAGATACAAGCATTCCTGTGGGGAATGGTGGTACCGATCCTGCTGGTATTTACGCACCGTAGCAATATCTTGCGCATCCTGCGCCATGAAGAGTTCCCCATGAGTTCGGCTAACGGTGAGAACGAGGACGGATAAATGGCACATTTCGGAGTACTTGGAGCTGGCAGTTGGGGTACCGCTCTGGGCATTCAACTCGCGCAACAGAACGAGCATACCGTTCGCCTGTGGGAATTCCGTCCGGACGCTGCGATCACCCTCGAAAGCGACAGAGAAAATCGTGAATTTCTGCCCGGTGCACCCTTCCCGGACAGCCTGGAGATAACGTCAAATCTGAATCACGCGCTGGATGGTGCAGAAGCTGTCCTGCTTGTCGTACCAGCACAGGTAACGCGCGGTGTGCTCGAACAGATCAAACCAGAGCAGGTTGCAGGTATTCCCCTGTTAGGTGCGTCCAAAGGGATCGAACAAAAGTCACTACTGCGAATGTCGCAAGTGGTAAAAGATGTGCTGGGTAATGATGCTGGAGCGAATTATCTCGCTCTGTCTGGACCCAGCCATGCCGAGGAGGTGGCGAAAGGCATACCGACAACGGTTGTCATCGCCGGCACGAATCATAACCTCGCAGCTGAAGCACAGCAATGGTTCAGCAGCCCGGCATTCCGTGTGTACAGCAGTGATGATACTGTAGGTGTTGAACTCGGCGGCGCGTTGAAGAACATCATCGCCCTCGCAACTGGAATCTGCGACGGTCTCGGATTCGGCGATAACACGCGCGGCGCGTTGATGACACGGGGACTGCATGAGATTACACGTCTCGGCGTTGCCCTCGGCGGGCAACGGGAAACCTTCGCTGGACTTTCCGGCATGGGCGACCTGATCACTACATGTACCAGTAAGCACAGCCGTAACCGTTTCGTCGGTGAACAGCTGGGCGTGGGTCGAACGCTGGACGACATTCTCGAAAATATGACCATGGTCGCGGAAGGCGTCGCCACAACTCAGGCTGGTTTCCAGCTTGCACATCAATTGGGCGTCGAACTACCGATCGTGGATAAGGTCCATCAAATCCTGTTTGAAGGACATGAGGCAAAACAGGCGGTCATCGAGTTGATGACCCGCTCACTGAAAGTGGAGCAACACTTATGAAACGCGTGTACGTGGACGAATTGTCACGACATGTGAGTGAAGATGTCGAAATCGCTGGCTGGCTCTACATCCAGCGTGGCAACAACAAACTACGTTTCCTTCAGGTACGCGACGGCTCTGGAATTGTCCAGTGTGTCGCTGCCAAGAACGATATCGGCGAGGAAAAATTTGAACTCGCCAAGGGCTTAACCCAGGAAAGCTCACTGCGGGTTCGAGGCAATGTAAACGCGGACGAACGTGCGCCCGGCGGGTACGAGTTGGTCGTGTCTGACTTGGAACTTGTTGGCGAGTCCGTCGACTACCCGATCAGTCCGAAGGAACACGGCTCAACATTCCTCCAAGACCACCGTCACCTGTGGCTGCGCTCGAAGAAACAGCACGCTGTGCTGCGAGTCCGTCACGAGATCATCTGGGCGATCCGCGATTTCTTCAACAACCGTGGCTTCATCGGATTCGATACGCCGATGTTTACCCCGAACGCAGTCGAAGGAACTACTGACTTGTTCGAGGTAAGCTACTTCGATACGACCGCATACCTGGCGCAGTCTGGCCAGTTGTACGGTGAAGCTGGTGCATTGGCGCACGGCCGGATCTATACCTTCGGACCGACCTTCCGCGCCGAGAAATCCAAAACTCGCCGTCACCTGACCGAGTTCTGGATGATCGAACCGGAAGTCGCATGGATGGACCTCGAAGGCGATATGCAGCTCGCGGAAGACATGACGATGTATGTCATTGAACGTGTGCTCGACAAGCGACGCGAGGAGTTGGACATCCTCGAACGCGACATCAGCAAGCTCGAAGCAGTCAAGGGACCGTTCCGCCGCATGCACTACGACGAAGCCGCTGAGATCCTGGTTAAATACGCTGCCGAACATCCGGACGAAGAAGGCGCACCGTTTACACCGGGCGACGACTTCGGTGGACGGCACGAGTCGATCCTGACCGAGAACAGCGACAGTCCGATCATGATCACCCACTTCCCAGCGGCGATCAAAGCGTTCTACATGAAGCGCGATGCCAACCAACCGGATCGTGTGCTCGGCTTCGACATGATCGGTACCGAGGATGCTGGTGAGTTGATCGGTGGATCGCAACGTGAAGATGATTACGATGTGCTTGTCTCACGGATCAGGGAACACGATCTGCCGATGGAACCGTTCGAGTGGTATCTGGATCTGCGCCGCTACGGCAGTGTGCCGCACGCTGGTTTCGGACTCGGCCTCGAACGAACGGTCAAATGGATCACCGGACGTGACCATCTCCGCGAATGCATCCCGTTCCCGCGGATGATGTACCGGATGAGGCCGTGATACACCAGCTCTGAGCTATGAGCTACGAGTCGTGAGCTACAACCAATTCCGGGGACACTTACTCCTGTAAGTGTCCCCGATTACCTCGGTTTACTATATTATCAGGGGACACTTTGAGGACAAAGTGTCCCATACCTTATTTTTGGGAGATGTGAGCTGTGAGCGATGAGCTGACACCAAAACGCCGACTTCACGCATTCGTCTCCGGACGAGTGCAGGGAGTCGGCTTTCGTCATTCAGTGATGATGGAGGTCAACGCTCAGTGTCCGCAAATCGCTGGAAAAGTGCGCAACACATATGATGGTAAGGTTGAAGTGATTGCCGAAGGGACGGATGATGAAATACAAACCCTGCTCGCAATCCTGCGTCAGGGTCCACGTTGGGCAATCGTTGAGGATGTGACTCAAATGTGGGGAACTGTCCGCGGTAATCTGGGTACCAGTTTCACCGTGTCATTCTCAAATGAAGAATGGTCGGCCTAGCTCAGACGCCTAAAGATGGTCTGATAGCTTACGCGGCGGAATCTGTCCATATCCATCTCCAAAGGGCACATTCTTCTCTTCCCGCATACATGACGCGAATGCGTCGTCCGCCTTCATGTAGCTGTTCTTCATATGAAAATTACGAACAAAATCGTCCAAACGTTCTGATGGCACGCCCTGTTCGATAGCTGCACTCTTCACATCACCTGACGTGTACAAACCCATTTCGTTCCTCGCAACGTTCTCGTTAATCATCGGTCCAATATACGTCAGCAAAAAGAAACGGGCAGGCCCATGGAGAACCCGCCCGATAGTTGTTTTCGCTTCAGTTGCTATGCCTACGCCAACGCCTTCACTTCACTGTAAACGTCCACCAGCTTTTTCGCCGAAGCCGTCCAGCTGAAATCCTGATTCATGCCAATCAGCTGCAGCTTGTGCCACTTATCTTTATTAGTGCTGAACAGTTTCGCCGCCCGTTCAACTGCAGCGATTAGCGCTTCATCGGTGAACTCTTCAAACCTGAATCCGTTGCCTTTACCAGATTTGGGCTTGAATTCCTGCACCGTATCACGCAAACCACCGGTCGCATGAACAATCGGAACCGTCCCGTAACGCAGGCTGTACATCTGGTTCAATCCACACGGCTCATAGCGAGATGGCATCAGGAAAGCGTCTGAGCCAGCCTCGATCCGATGTGATAAATCATCATCGAATGCTATCTTCGCACCAATCCGACCAGAATGCTTTTTCGCCAACTTCAGCACCGCATTCTCGATTTTCTTGTCGCCGGTTCCCAGAATAACGAAGTTAACCGGTTGCTCGAGTAGACGGTCAACCGACTCCATGAAGAGTTCGAATCCTTTCTGGTGAGCCAGGCGGGCAATGATCCCGACCAACATGTTGTCCGGGTTTTCAAGCCCAAACTCTTCAAGTAGCGCCTCACGGCAAGCGGCCTTGCCATCTGGTTCTTCGATGGAATAATTCTCAGCTATGCCCTTATCCTTTTCAGGATTCCAGACACCTACGTCAATGCCGTTGATCACACCGAAAACCTGTTTCTTCTTCCCATTGAGCACATCATCCAATCCGGCGCCATGTTCCGACGTCAGGATCTCATTCGCATAGGTCGGCGAGACGGTGGAAATGATATCAGCACACTGCAGCCCAGCTTTAAGAAAATTCACTCGACCATTGTGCCACGCTGGATGAGATTCGTTGAACTCGACATCAGGACCAAGTACCTGCTTTGCAACCTTCTTCGGGAAATCACCCTGGTATGCGAGGTTGTGCACAGTAATCAGGCTCTTCGTCTTCGCGAAAAATTCGTCATCCTTATACTGCGTCTTCAGGAAATACGGGGTCAGTGCACTCGGCCAATCGTTGACATGCACAAAGTCCGGCTGCCAATACAGCACCTTCAGCATTTCAAGTGCAGCCTTTGAGAAAAGTGCGAAACGAGCGGCATCATCCTCAAATCCTTTACCCGTTTTCGGATCAACGTAAATATCTTCACGGTCGAAATACGGCTTATATTCAAGGAAATACGCTTGAACCTTTGAGTCAGGAACAAAACCGGATTTAACCGAAACCGTAATCGTTTCATCACCCATCGGAACTTCAATGTCGCGCAGACGGATGACTTCTCGAAGGTTATACTTGCGATCGCGGATGATGCGATATTTCGGAAGAAAAACCCGAATGTCGTGATCAAGATCCTTCAACACTTTTGGCAAAGCCCCGGCTACATCGGCCAATCCGCCGACTTTAGCCATGGGGAAAAGTTCACTGGTTAAGTATAAAACGTTGTAACGGGACATGTATTGGTATGCCTCCGGGACTGAGAGTCTGGGGGTAATGAGCAGAGTCCTAAAACCTTTTAAAAATACGATTATGCGTTATGAGAAGCAAGTTCTGGTGAGTACATAACGGTGCGGTTGCGGCCTGTTTCTTTAGCCCGGTACAGTGCTTTGTCAGCCATGTCAATCAGTTCCTGATATTCTTCTATTCCACTACCGTCAGTATCGGCAACACCAAGACTGATTGTTATCCGTCCTGCCGGTTGTGATTCCATCTCCTGAAAATCAAATTCTTCCACTCGTCGGCGGATCTTCTCAGCGGCCGCATAAGCATTGTCAGCTGTCGTATGTGGAAGTATAATTGCGAATTCCTCGCCGCCGTAGCGTGCAACCGTATCTTCCTCACGGACCATACGACGCAGAATTCCAGCGAAGTCACGCAACAAATAGTCGCCCTTCAAATGACCGTTCGCATCGTTATACGCCTTGAAAAAGTCTATGTCAATGAGAACCAGTGACAATGGCAGCCGATAACGCAGCGAACGGTGCGCCTCTTTCTCAATTACATCATTGAAACTACGACGGTTAGAGAGTCCGGTGAGCGCATCCACACTCGCCATCAGACGCATGTCCTCATGAGCGTTGCTGTTCTCAATGCTTCGCGCGATAATCTCCCCAATCTTGCCAATTCGATCCAGATCATCACTTTGCACTCCAGATCCACGCGTGTAATACATAGCGATCATGCCCTGAACTTTACTCTCGGTCACTAAGGGAACGAGCAGTCCTTCTCTTAAACCAGCCAGTTCAGCGAGATGCGGATTGAGCACACCATGCTTCTTGCTCATCTCGATCTTGCGCGGGATGCCCTCTTCCAACAACTTCTTGACCACACCTTTATCTACGAAGATGTTCAGGTTCTTACCATAGCCAGTCAGATTCTCCTGCCACGAGAGAAATTCCTCAAACCTGCTTCCAAGCCGGTTGAATATGTGCACATCAATAAAGTCGTAGCCCAATCCCTTGTGTAATGCCCGGCCAATTGCTGGGAGCAGGCGGTCACTGTACAGGTGCCACGCAACCTCGAGTTGAATACTGTTGAATATCTCTGTCCACTGCTTCTCACTGGTTTCGGAACGACCACGCGGATCTATGTGGGCGGCCATCTTCAATGCTGACTGCAGTTTTGCCGAAATAACATCTGATTCTGGAGAGAATTCGAGTGGTAGATCACGCTCCAACCGGTTCAACCGTGCGACAACCGGGTGATCCGCGCCAAAACAATCGCGCAGAGCGGGGATAGCATCCATCATCGCTAACGGTGACCAACAAATGCCGATGTTCCAGATATCCAAACCCAGCGGACGCTTCTGGCTGGTCGGCTGTTCGGGACGAGCGATTAACATTCCGCATCCTCGCTCGCCACGCCACATCATCCAGAATTCACCGTGCAGAAGTGTTAGATCATCCTCCGGCGAAGGAACAATTGCCCAGTCCTTTTCATCAGCATTCCAACCGATGATTTGATCCGTACGATCCTGGGGCCACCAAGCAGTATCCGCAGCAAAATCCGATGGAACAAAAGCCAGACCATGAATCATCTGCGATTCCATTAAAGCGCCATACACGGAATGAAGAAAGCCGGTGAGCGTTTGCAGCATGAAGCCACGGAATTCCCAGTCTTCGGCAGTGTCCATTGCCCAGACAGGTTCCATCGCCTCAAAAGGCGTGAGATATTCAGGAGTGCTTGACTCGCGCATCAAATAACCTCAAACTGCCGCTGCAGAATGTCCTTCATCAGGAGCGCATTCTTCACAGCCCAGCCCATGTGACAATTGTTGAAAAAGAGATACGACAATTCTGCTCTGCTTTCCAACGCTTGAATCCGAGGAATCCATTCCCTCAGTTCTAGCTCAGAATAATCCCACGAATATCGATCCCCAGCCTGCGGATCGTACCATGTTTGAGCATTCCGGCCATGCAAACGAATGTACGCCTGATCCATCGTGACTGCGGGACGCGCGCGCGGGAGCGACCGGATAGCTGGCAAGTCTACCGCTACCCAACCGAGATTCAGGTCGCCAAGCAGAGAAACCGCTCGCTCGGTATCCCAACTATGATGTCTGAATTCAACGAATAATGGGATGTCCGCTTTCCGTTCTGCAAGCAACGTAAGATAATGCTCATTTTGTCCAATTGCATGAAACGAAGCTGGAAATTGTGCAAGTAACCCCGCCAGCTTGCCAGCATCACTTAACGGCTCGAGCAACTTGACAAGATCCTCGATTTCACGAGCTTCGTTATCACGTTTGTGTGTGGTCTGCTTGTGCGCCTTGACAATGAATCGAAAATCATCCGGTGTGCGATCACCCCAGGAAATAACCGTTTCGCGTTTCGGGAGACCATAGTACGTCATGTTTACTTCAAGCGTGGAGAAATGCTTCGCATAGTATTCAAGCCACTTTTCTTTCGGTAGATCCGCTGGATAAAAGGTGCCAATCCAATCAATAAAATGGTACCCGGATGTGCCCAGCCGAATCATTGGACAACTCGACCGTGACGGGCAACAACCTTCCCGCGCTTGATCACAAGTGACGAGAGGTTCACCCCAAAGTGATACGGCAGAATCTCTGGCGATGCAGCATTCCACGCAACCAGGTCAGCCAGCAACCCTGGGACTATGGCTCCCCGGTCATCAACACGTAATGCTCGAGCTGAGCCCGCAGTCGCCATCCACAACGCCTCTTCCGCACTCACCCTGAACCGAATTACCGCCAGATGCAAAGCCATTGCCATGTTCTGGCTCATGGCACTGCCCGGATTGAAATCCGTGGCCAACGCGCACACCACTCCGCGTTCAATCATCGCTCGAACTGGTGGATCTTCTTCCATCCTCAGAAAATGGGCCGCGACCGGGAGTAAACCAGCCACTGTGTTCGATTTCGCCAGCATCGTAACCGCTTCATCATCAATGAATTCGATGTGGTCAGCTGACAATGCGTCTAACTCCACCGCCAGCTTTGTTCCGCCGAGTGGGGTCAACTGGTCGGCGTGAACCTTGACATGCAACCCGTGATCTATCGCTGCTGTCAAAATGCGATGCGCCTCTTCCACACTGAACACACCCGTTTCGCAGAAAATGTCTGCCGCATGTGCCAATCCTTGTTCCGCAACCGCCGGGATCATTTCATCGATCAACAGACGGATGTACCCCTCGTGGTCCTGCTTGTACTCGAGCGGATACTCATGAGCGCCAAGGAAGGTCGGATACAGGTCAAGAGGATGGGTGTCGTTCAGAGTTCGGATCGCACGGAGCATTTTCAGCTCGTTGTCCGTACTCAAGCCATACCCACTCTTCGCTTCCATAGTTGTGGTGCCATGAGCCAGGGCAATATCAAGGCGGGAACGTGAGAGTTCGACCAGCTCATTTTCACTAGTCTCACCGACACGTTTCACCGAGTTGAGGATGCCACCACCAGCGGCTGCAATTTCCGCATAGGACGCCCCCCGTGTGCGCAGATCAAACTCCGCTTCACGTGTGGCTGCAAAAATCGGATGGGTGTGAAAATCGATCAGACCCGGAGTTAAGCCAGCACCGTGCAGATCAATAATCTCGCTTGCTTCAGGGGCGGTATTGCGCTTGCCAATCCAGGAAATAAGTTCGCCGTCAAGGAGCACACAATCAGCATCCAGACGGCGAAGGGAATACAACGGCTGGTCAGGGCCAGGCACATCAGGCGTGACTATCCAACCAGCATTGATGAGCAGAGTCGTTTTCGGTTCGGGCATGAGTCTCAGTTCATAGTCGGATCAAACTCCCGCGTTCCCTCAAATAAGTTCCGCGCGAGACCGTGGACAACATCATGTCGCCTCAAAACTACGGTCAAGAGCTTGACTCGCGCCAATGGATCTGTCTTCTCAAGCAACTCCTGCTGACTACGAATATCCAGACCAATCGTCTGCCCGATAACGTACGAAAGGTCGCTTTCTTCGTCCATTTCCTTCACCAAATCGTCCAACTGAAGCTTGTTCTTCTGCTCGAGTTCGAGACGTTGAACATAGAGCTTGTACAAACGAACCAGCTCACTGAGATGAGCGTGATCCGGTTTCTCCGAGGGCGTATCACTGAAATAGCTGACCACTGCCTGCAGGTAATCACAATCCTGCAACACACTGTGAACCTGGAAGCGCTGTTCACCGGTAATCAGAATATCCAGCCGCCCGTCATCATAACGGTTCAGCACCTTTTCTATTCGGGCAGTTGTCCCAACCGCTGGACGTTGCACATCAAGCCCGTGCAAGACACCAAACAGCTTGTCTTCGGCAAGACACTCCTCGACCATCTTCTTGTAACGATCCTCGAAGATGTGAATCGGCATCGCCATACGTGGAAACAAAACCTTTTCCAACGGAAACAGCGGAATAATCGGTGGACGGCTGTTCATCTCGAAACCCTGGTCAAATGTGCGAAACAGTCGAATAATCGAATTATCCAAATTCTAGCGGATATTCTCCGATTTTTGCACAACTCAATGCGGTTTTTGTTTCGAGAACTGGCGTTCACGCTGTTTTGTTTTAAGATAAATCCAAACAGATGTCACGTGTTTTGTAATATTTTGGAATCAGGATGGCAGTTATCAGGAATTGGCACGTCCGATTCTGACTCCATTCGGAGACTCTCATGAGAGCAAGAGGCGAGATATTGGAGTCGGGAGTCGGGAGTCGGGAGTCGGGAGAAAATAACGTGCCTGATGCACGCGCAGGATTTCCCGGCACGGTTTATCCCCAAGTTCAATCCTGTCGGTCAGCCGCGGTAACCGTCTTCGACGGATTACCACGGGCACCATTCAATGCGAGTTTGGTGAGCCACGTTGGTGGTGCCAACACGGGCAAGAGCGGATCACCGACTACTTGTCCAGAGGCAAGGCTGGTGAGTCATCGTCTGGCAGGGCGGAATTGTCCGGCAACGCATCGCGCAACAGGTCAGCAGCATCGCTTTCAGGTAGTTCTTCCACGTCACGCAGCTTTCGTTCGATTGCACGTGAACGAACACCCGTCGCATCTATCTGCTTCTGGGCGTTGGAAAGATGAGTGCCGATCTTGTCAAGAACGTCGCCGAACTTACCGAACTCCGTTTTTACCGCGCTGAGGATCTTCCAGACTTCGGTGCTTCGCTTCTCGATAGCCAGGGTGCGGAAGCCCATCTGAAGACTGTTGAGGATCGCGTACAGATTCATCGGACCGACGGGGATCACGTGATGCTGCGCGTGCATCTTCTCTGCAAGCTCGGGGACACGCAACACTTCTGCATACAGGCCTTCGGTCGGTATGAACATCATGGCGAAGTCGGTCGTGTGCGGTGGCTCAACGTATTTCGTCTGGATCTTCTTCGCTTCGGCTAGCAACAATCGTCCGAGTTCCTTCTGGGCAGCGGCGTATGCCTCTTTATCACCGTCCTCGATGGCCTGTTCGAGACGCTCGCGCGCTTCAACCGGGAACTTTGAATCGATGGGCAGGTAGACGGGCGTGTCGCTGTTATCCCGCCCCGGCAAGATCAAGGCAAACTCCACCCGTTCGGCTGAGTCAGGCACTGTAGCGCAGTTCTTCTCATACTGCGATTGCGTAAAGACCTGTTCCAGCAAAGCTTCGAGCTGCACTTCGCCGAATGTACCACGGCTACGAACGTTGGTCAGTACTCGTTTCAGATCTCCGACGCCGCTCGCCAGGGTCTGCATCTCGCCCAGACCCTTGTGCACCTCTTCCAACCGTTCGCTGACATGTTTGAACGATTCGCCGAGCCGCTTCTCCAGCGTTTCATGCAGCTTCTCGTCGACCGTCAGACGGATTTTTTCCAACTTTGCCTCGTTCTCCTTGCTGACTTTCTCGAGGCTGGCGCGCACATCCTCGCCGAGTTTGTCTGATGCTTCCTTCTGCTTCTCACGCAATTCGGTCAGCTCTTTGGCAACCCGGTCCTGCAACGTGAGGATCGCGTTCTTGTTGTCCTCGCCCTGAGTCTTCAATACCTCAGCGACCTTGTCCAGCCGCTTATCCTGGCTTTCACGGCCTTTCGCCAAAGTGTCCGCCAGAGTAGTACCAACCTCACGCTGAACACGGTCACGTTGTTCGCCGTGCTCACGGTTAAGTCGCTCGATGGATTCACGCAGTGAAGTCAGGCGTTCATCCAAGTCACGGCTGGTTAACCCGCCCTGCTTTCGGAGGAGTAGCATCCACGCCGGAACGCCGACTGCAACAATAATGGCAAGGAGAAGAATGATATCAGCGGTGGTCATGGTATGAACCTGTTGTTGGGCTCTGGGCTCTGGGCTCTGGGAACGTAAGCAGGCCCGTGTTTGCTTGCAAACGCGGATGGGTAAAACTGTGCTACGTTGATGCCCGCGCAGGGTTTCCCGGCGCGGATAAATCCACACTGGCAACTTTTGTCATTCCACGACATGAATGTCGTGGGCATCCGTATCGTTCGACAAGCAAACCCGCGTTTGCAAGCAAACACGGGCCTGGTAACTTCTCTCTTACTTGCTGTTGGTAGCCTGCTGCCTTTGTCAACAGCCGTATCGACTCAGCCGCAGCCAGTTGTTGCGCCGCAGGTCGTGCAGGTGTGGCAGCTACCGTTACGGATGGTCGTACTCCCGCAGTCAGGACACATCGGCGTGTCATCGTGCACCAGCGACATCGACGGCTGGAACAGGTCGCTGCTGCCGTAATCGTCATCGTCAATATCGGGCATTGGTGGTAGCAACTCGAAATCATGCTCAAGCGCTTTACCAAAACCTTCGATGGTGTTGCTGCTGTTCCCGTTTCCGTTCCCATCAGCAGCATGGCTACTCGTGTGACCGTTACTCAAGCTGTTGGACAGTCCGTTACGGTTCCCATTTGTTGCCTCACTGCCGTTCCCGTTGGCCGCAGAACCGTTTTCCTGACCATTGAACTTCACTACTACCTTGCCATGACGGTTGGTGTGCAGGTTAAACACACTGTTCCCGTTAGCTTGACCGTTACCATTGGCAGGAGAGCCATTGCTGGAAGCTGTCGGACCGTTTGAACTCGCGCCCGGCGAGGTCTTTGATGAACCCGATCCACTCGTTGACGATCCGCCGTTTCCACCAAAATCATCACTCACATCGCCATCCGGACCTTCCGGGTTATCGAACAACTGCTCCTGGCCGGCATTATCGGGCGGCAGGAACTTCAGCGACAGCCAACGGAACACATAATCCATCACCGAATGAGCGATCGGAATGTCCTTGTTGCCGGTGAAGCCGTTCGGCTCAAACCTCGTGTGGATGAACTTGCGGACCAACACTTGCAGGGGTACACCATATTGCAGCGCGATAGAAACCGACGTCGCGAAACCATCCATCAGGCCGGAAATGAACGAGCCTTCCTTCGACATGACGATAAAGATTTCGCCCGGTTGACCATCCTCATACAGACCCGCAGTGATATAACCCTCGTATCCGCCGATGCTGAACTTGTGCGTGATCGCGTGACGTTCATCCGGCAATTTCCGACGCAACGGCTTGTAGACAACCTTCTCAGCTGGTGAAGCGCTGGACGTCACATTTTTCTTCTCACCGCTACTGATCGGCTCATCACCTTTACAGCCGTTTCGGTAGATGGCAATCGCCTTCAGCCCCAACTGCCAGCCCTGCATGTAGACATCCTTGATGTCGTCGACGGTGGCTTCATAGGGCATGTTGACCGTCTTGCTGATCGCACCGGACAAGAATGGTTGGGCAGCGGCCATCATCTTGATGTGGCCCATGTACTGGATGCTGCGACCACCAACATCCAGCGCACAATCGAACACTGGCAGGTGCTCATCTTTCAAGCCAGGTGCTCCGACCATGTGGTGATTCTCGTCCACATAGGACATGATCTTCTTGATCTGGTTGTCCGAATATCCCAGCTGCTTGAGCGCGAGGGGAACTGTCTGGTTCACGATCTGCAGCGACCCACCACCGACCAACTTCTTCGTCTTGATCAGCATGATGTCCGGCTCGATACCGGTCGTGTCGCAATCCATCATGAACGAGATCGTTCCCGTCGGAGCAAGTACTGTCGCCTGTGCGTTACGGAATCCGTTCCGTTCACCGAGCTGAATCATCTCATCATACACGTTCTCGACTTCGTCGATCATGTACGCTGGGACAACGGTTGAGTCAATGCCATCGACTGCATTGGCATGCTTGCGAATGACGCGCATCATCGGACGGCGGTTCTTGGTGAATCCCTTGAACGGTCCGACAACGCCCGCGATCTCAGCAGATGTACGATACGCTTCGCCATGCATCAACGCCGTCACGCACGCTGCGTACGCACGACCCTCATCGCTGTCGTACGGCATGCCGAGGCTCATCAGCAACGCGCCCAGGTTGGCATAACCCAGACCCAGCGGACGGAAATCGTGACTGTTCTTCTCGATCTGCTTCGTCGGATAAGATGCGTTCCCGACAATGATTTCCATCGCCGTGGTCGTGACCCGAACTGCTGCTCGGTACGAAGCAACATCAAAATTGCCATCATCCTGACGGAATTTCATCAGGTTCAGACTGGCGAGGTTACACGCACTGTTGTTGAGGAACATGTATTCGCTGCACGGGTTGCTCGCATGAATGCGGTCCGTGCGCGGACAGGTGTGCCAATCGTTGATCGTGGTGTCGTACTGAATGCCTGGGTCGCCTGTCTGCCACGCAGCCTCGGCGATCTTATTCATCAGGTCGCGCGCGTTGTGCGTTGCAACCGGATCATGCGGTTCAAGTACTGAACGGGTCAGGAACGGTTCATCATTAGCGACCGCTTTCATGAATTCTTCTGTGACCCGCACACTGTGGTTTGCGTTCTGGAAATAAACCGAACCATACGCTTCACCATTGAAACTCGAGTCATACCCTTGGGCGATCAGCGCCTTTGCCTTACGCTCTTCCTTGGTCTTGCACTCGATGAATTCCTGGATGTCTGGATGATCAACGTTGAGGATCACCATCTTCGCCGCACGTCTGGTTTTCCCCCCCGACTTGATCACCCCGGCGAATGCATCGTATCCACGCATGAAGCTGACCGGACCCGAGGCCTGGCCGCCATGCGTCATCCCTTCGTTTGAACCACGAAGCGGACTAAGGTTTACGCCCGCGCCCGAACCATATTTAAACAGCATCCCCTCAGTCTTCGCCAGTTCGAGGATGCTCTCCATCTTGTCTTCGACACTATTAATGAAGCATGCGCTGCACTGTGGATCCTGCTCAACACCAACATTAAACCAAACCGGGCTGTTAAACGCCATCTTCTGATTCAGAAGCAGACTTGTCAGTTCCTTGCGGAATACTTCGCCATCTTTGGCCGTCGCAAAGTATTCGTCCTTCACCCCCCACTCTGCAATCGTGTTTGCAACCCTGCCGACGATCTGCCTCAGACTGTTTTCACGCTCAGTCGTACCCATTTTACCTTTGAAGTACTTCGACACAACTACATTCGTCGCGAGTTGCGAATAATGTGCAGGCATGTCGAGGTCTTCTTGTTCAAAAATGACTTCGCTCTTTTCATTGATGATCGAAGCCTTCCGCTTCTCCCATGCAACATCATCAAATGGTTCAGATTCATAACTGCTGAAGATATTTGTAAACTCTAGCCCAGTTACGGACTTAACCTCATCCATCGCTTCCTTTTGACGCGTTGCGATGTTGGTGTCGACTGGCATTGGGCATCCTCGCAATAAGAAGTGTTAACGTTTGTATGTGAAACCACTGAGGGGTAAAATAATCTGTTGATTCACACTCCAAAGTACATGATCTAAGCGCTTCGCAATCATCGTTAAACATCTGAACAAATGTACAGCCGTCTCCCAGCCAGATCCAACTCTTTTCTATCCTATCTGGCGTTTACAAAAGAACGACTCAAAAGAGATAGTACGAGAGAGCAGCCCTCCATCAAGGGGAAATTCCCCTTCGAAAATTTCGTAAGAACAACGAATTACGATTTCTCTTGTACTACCTTTGGAAGGAGCTCGACGGGATGATAATCTACTGAAAGGATATGAACCACGATACGCCAGGTCCGGCAACCGAATCGGTTCATGTATTTCCCCTCTCCACCCCTCGCTATCCCCAAGCTGGTCGGGGAGACCAGCCACAAACCACCGCCATCAGCTTGTTGCAAATTGCTGGATGACGGGGTGCAAGATAGACGGCGACTTCTTGCTTGTCAAGGCTGAAGATGAACTTGCAAAACATCCTGCCACACAATATCGTGAGGTTTTTTCTTGCTTCACCTACTAGATATTGTGTATGTCTATAATTATCCCGTACATCCGACACGCTCATTATTTAGGGATAGTTAGAGCCATATAAATTCCTCACAACCTGGCACCGGTAGCAGTAAGAAGTAAGAGGAGTTGTGGAGGGGAGACCTGATACGTCTCCAGTGCTCCGGTTAGTATCTCCTTACAATCGGAAGTGCTTCGAGAGTGAGAGCCCCTGAGACTGATAATGAGAACCTCTTCCACCGTACAATGCCTCCGGGATTTCGCTATTCCGTTGGAAGTTTAGTCTGAAGAAACGTTGGCCATGAGTAACCTGAAATGGCACGTCATGACTGCGTACTTCAAGCACAACTTTCGCCCCTCGCGGATCCGCCCAACCGAATCCACTATCAAAAAATCCAGCATAATGTGTCCGGAGCTCTCCAGAGGCGGTATCGTAAGGCACCATCTCTGCCGACAACTCCGGTGGAACCGCCACTCGTTGCTCCGATGCAAACAAGTAGAACTCTTCTGGTTCAAGAATCAGTGGACGTTCCCCTGGCGCAATCACCGGCTCCCAGAAATCACGACGGTCATATTGACCTATCCCCTCGAGATCGATGACTTCGCTGTGACGTTGTGCTCGATAACCAACGACACCGTCGCCATTGCCAACAAGATCGATCCCCATGAACAATCCGTTCTCGACGTAATGCTGGTCGACCGACTTTGCGTCGCCTTCATCATCGAACAACAAAGGTTGCGTCTTCACCCACTCGACAAGATCGTGGTCGCGCAACTCAGTGTCACCGTTGAAGAAACGGAGCTGATTCAAGGTTTGCCCAGCCTTCACCTTGATCGGAAACGTTCGTGGAAACACTTCGAGGAACAACTGCCCGGAGTACCCGTCAGGAACTTCTTCAAAACGGTGGTTATAATCAGTTAAAGTCCGAGTGAAGACATCCAACCGCCCAGTGGACGATTTCGGATTCGCCTTAGCACGAATCCCCTTCGGCAGGTTCAAGCGTTCCTGGAGCGGAATCAGGTAGGTCTGACCGCGTTCCAGCACCGCCCCCCATTCTAGATGGAAGCTGTACATCTCGAGCGCTGCCAATCGATCTTCGACGGTACTATCCTGCGGGATGAAACTGCAACGGACACGGTAGGCCACCGTGCCCAGACGCAAGTCGATGCTGTTTGGCTGATACTGTCCTTCTTCGGGAGGGCTTGACGAGATGATCGCGCCCTGATCCACCAGGCGGCGAATCTGACGATCTGACAGCACCCCGGGGGCAAAATCAGACACAAGAGCTCCGGTGGCTATAAAGAATTGTCGTCTTGCGAACTATCTGACGCTTCGTCCGAAGACGATGTCTCGAACGAATCACCTTCATCTTCAACTGTGCCTGAACCTTTCAAACTGTCCATCGCATAGGTCATCAGATCGGGCAGCTTCTCGATCAAAGCGTCCACACCCTTGCCCTTGGCTGGTGTAGCAGGCAGGACACGGACATTATTGCCGTCATGCACTAGGAAACAGGTTGGTTCGATACGGATTCCCCCACCGCCGCCACCACCCGAACCACTGCCTTTGCTGCTTTCGCCACCTTGCCCTCCACCAGCACCGAACCCGATGGATATTTTAACCACTGGAAGCACGAGTACATTGCGGAAGGTAATCGGCTCGCCGATCACTGTTTCACTGCGCGCGATGTCGCGAGCTTTGTCCAGCAATCCCTCAATCAACTTCTGTGCCTGGCTTTCCATTCTCTATTTTCTCCTCAAACTCACTTTCGAGTAAACACCTGCTCGCGAACTATCCTGAATACTCCCAGCCACGGCAAGCGGAAGATAAACCGAACTAAAGGTGGGATGAAACGATAACCCCACACATACAATACCACATTCGCACGCCCGGATGGAGCGAGCAGCTCCGAGTCCCAGAGCGGTTGGAATTGGACATGCCGCTGCATGCGTGGATGCAGAACACCTGTCATCATGTAATGCCAGCCGAGGATTTGGCCTAGTGTTGCCGGATCGCCACCCGTTGACCATTGCAAATCAAAAACTCGGAAGTTCAACGCTTGAAAACTCTCTCGACCCAGCAGGAACACTGCCCGCAGAGTTCGCTTTCCAGTCCGCCCATATTTCCGCAACATGTCCCTGAACTGTGCGTAAGACGACTTCACCTTGTCGAATTTGCTAAAGATGGACTGCTTCGGAGAATCCTCATCGGCCGAGCTCGATTCTGCAGACATACCTCTGGAATCAGGCAGATCAGAACCCTGGTCTTCTGATGGCTCATCAGCATCCGCACTCATCCAGTCGTCCGGAGGTTCCGCAGCTTCGCCCAGATCGTCCGAGTATGCGCTGCCGTGATCATCCCACTGGCTAGCGGATGAATAGCCAGCCTCTTCTCGTGACTCATCGTGATCGTCAGACTCAAATTCTGCTGGTTCTGCCCACTCCTCCCCCACTTCATCACGACGAATCGTCTCCATATCTGAGACACGCCGCTTCTTGCGAAACAGACGCAAAATCATCTTGAACGGCCACAACACAGCGCGAATCAAAATCACCAGCCCCTTGAACAGCCATACGATAGGACGTGTGATGATGTACAGTGGACGCGCGACGGCATGTTTATATCGAGAGAGGTTTTCGCCGAGATTGGGGAGCAACGCGAATGGACCGAGAGCCAAGGCATATTCGAACTCACGCGTCTCGCTTTCCGCTCGCACCCGAACAATGATCGGCACGAACAGCGGGAGCGATAGCAGAACGAATACCACTATCAGTGTGATCCAGCCCCAATGCAAACCCTCTTCCCTCCTTCATTACATCACAAAATCACGCTAAGCAGGATATTTGCGGGCGAACATGGAAAATGCCGAGAACAAACACCGCTGGCAAGAGCCAACGGCAGATTTAATAATTTCGTACAGGAACCGACCACATGCTCAAGAGCCAGCAGAACTCGCCACAATCGAAACCGCTATCACGGCTCCAATTGCTGCCTGTATCTCCTGAATCACATGCCCAATAACTATAGCCCCTTGTTCATTGGCTTTTGTGATCTCCTTCATCCGCTTTTTGGCTTCCCTGCGAACGTGCTTCTCAAACAGCTCTCCGGTGAGTTCACAGGCCAAGGCAATCGAGATCAAAGAAGATGTTCGCGCGTCCGGGGTCGACCCACCCAGCACGACATCGTCAATCCGGCGACGAATAAGCAGTTCTGGAGTAGGATCATTGGTCGGGTGCTTGTGATGCGGAAAAACCCAGAGTATCCGCCCTTCTTCGTGACGAAGAATCCCGGCAGCCACCAAACTGGTCGTCATCTCTTTAATCAACTTCGGTGACTTATCCGACAGACGTGAAACCCAATCCTTCAGTTTCCGCTCCTTTTTGCTGTCGCGAATCTGCTCCAGCACACCTTCAAGAAACGGGTCGGGATGAACTGACGGATTCTTGACTCGGATTTTCTTGTCTACAACATCCAACCGCTCTTCAAGGAGCAACTCCAGCAACATTGCACCGGTCAATCCCACTTTCACGTAGGTAGAATCCACCGCCAAAGTGCCCTTCTCGTCCTTCAACGCCAGCAGCAGCAATTCTTGTGCAAGGGATAATTTCATTGATATACCTCCAATGTTCTGAATGCAGGAGAGAGGTGAATCGCTACAATCCAATTGCGAACCAGCCGCTAGCTCCAGCGCTTGAACAGGCTTGTTGACAGTAACGTAACCGCCGTAGCAATGATCAACATCGTGCCGAGCAGAATAAAACTACGTTCCGCCCCAACACGTGTTACCATCGGTTGGGTGACCAGCGGGCTGATAAACTGTCCGAGGAATACGGCAGTTGTCATCCCTCCCATCACTCGACCTCGCATCTCCACGGGCGCGAGATCCATCAGCCAGACAGAACTATTCGGCATCAGCAATCCCATCCCCAATCCACCGATCAACAGTGAGAATACGGCCAACGGATACAAACTGGACCAGCTCAAAAAGAGAAACGCCAAGCCCGTGAAGAAAAAAGTATAACCAAATACTCCGAGATAGCTGGTAGTCTGTTTCACCCGCTGATACAACAACGAAACGACTGCCGAACTCAATGTTATGGCCGCTACGGCGAAACCGACCGCCGTGCTGTTGACACCAAATTTATACTCGATGTAGAATGGAACCTGTGTTGGAACAGCGTAAAAGATGATAAACATGATCACAAGCACAAAGTAGACAAACGCTGCCAGAGGTCGATCGAGTGTACCGCCAGACTCCAGCGGTGATTCTGTATCCTCATCTACAGATTGGTCTGCATTTAGTTCGGGTTCCTTCAGAAACCAGATCGCCAACGGGAGAAATGCGAACGCTGCAGCATACAGGAAGAATGGACCGCGCCAACTCATCGATGCCAACCACCCACCCAAGGTAATGAATATCACTCCCCCAAAGCCCATGAACGCAGCCTGAATACCGAGAAAACGTGCGCGTTCCACTCCCTCATAATAGTCGCCGACTAACGTGAGCACACTGGTCATCGTCATCGCGACAGACACGCCAAGCAGAAACCGGAATACGAGTAACACGTATATGTCGTTGACCAATCCACCAGTAACTCCCGCGACTCCATACAGCAGCATGGCGGAATAGAGTAATCGAGTTCTGCCAAACCGATCTACCAACCAACCTGACACCGGGGACAGCACAGCTATCGCCAGCGCTGGCATGGTTACGACCAAGCGCGTCAGCAAAGCAACATTTTCCGTATCAACAAATGCACGCTGAATACTCGGCAAGGATGCCGCCACGGTCGCGCCAGCCATGATCGTCAAACTCGAAACCAGGAGTAGCGCCAGTTTGCACAGGAATGGATGTCGGATTGTCATGAATTCTCAGGAGTGATTTTGATTTGCCAGATCTGGCTGGCATCGAATTGTACGGAGCATCCTGCCATCATGCACACTCACCCCAGGCTCATGACTCTCATGAAGCTCCGTTATTCTACCAACAACCAATTGTCCCGTCCAGAAAGAGTTGACCCTTTTGAGGAGGTCGCTTTGTCACGACAAGACACTGTTCACATTTCACTTACGAAATACAACTCAAGGCATTTGCTCAACTCCGCACAACAACTTGCCCCATCCCACCAGTTTTAGCCCTCTGAGTCATTCCCTTAACTTTATTACGTCTGCAACACGGTCAACACTACAGTCCAACAGAGAGACAGCCATGAAACAGCTTCGCAGATTAGTCGTCGCTTCACTCCTGCTCGTTTTGATCGCATCCCCGATAATAGCTCAGCAAGCTTCTGTCGAAACTATCCAGATCAACGATAACTTCTATCAGTTCCGCGTTACAACTTTCTTTGATTTTAATGTGCTTGCCTCCATCGGTGATGACGGCATTTTCCTCGTCGACACCGGATTCCCGGTCACCGCAACTCTGTTACATGACGCCATCCAAGCTGTATCCGACAAACCAATCACCTTCATTGCCCTGTCACACGGCCACGGTGATCACACCGGTGGCTTGCCGCTGATGGGGGATGAGGCAACCGTCATTGCGCGCGACAACTGCCTGGCAGATAGCTATTATTATCTACCCGACCAACGGATCTTCGACGGTCCGACGGTCGAGATCACAGAGCCTGCTACCATGAGGATTAACGGCGAAGATGTCCGCTTTATTCCGCTGGAACCGGGACATTCCGACGATGAAATGCTGATCCACTTTGTTGACTCAAACATTCTATTTGTCGGCAGCAGCGTAATTGGCGGAGGTTACCTCTACGCTGATCCGAACGTCGGCGATCTGGACGCGTCACTCGAACGGATTGACTGGATGGCAAGCGAGTTCCCCGATGCCACTTTCTCGCTCGCGCACGGGGACGACTATTCCGCTGCCCAATTGCGCGAATATGCCGAGACTCTGCGGAAGAGCATTGCAGTGGTCGATGAGGCGTTAAACAAAGGCAAAACACCAGACGAGATCGCAGAATCGGGGCTGCTAGCGGAATGGGATGAATTTGAGGGTGTATTCGTAACGCACCCCGTCTGGGCTCAGATGGTCAATACCCATCATTTCTCCAAAGAGGATGGCCCGCCCTCGATCAGCGAACCGATGAGCAAGATTCTCGAAGAAGACGGTGTCGATACGATGATCGAACAGTTTGACACATTCAAAGAAGAGCACGCCGACGAATATGATTATGGTGAAGCCCACCTGAACATGCTCGGCTACCAACTCAGCTACCGGGACCGCGTGGATGAGGCACTAAAAGTGCTCAAGTTGAACATGGACCTGTTCCCTGAATCGGCAAACGTATACGACAGCTATGGCGAGCTACTTTTACTCAAGGGCGATACGACAAAGGCTATCGAATATTACGAACGCGCTCTCGAGGTCAATCCCGATTATCAAAACGCCAAGGATGTGCTGGAGCGGTTGAAAGGCTGAACGAGATACTAGATACGAGAAAATGTAGCCCGGGTTCGTTGAATCCGGGCTTTCTGTTTAGACAATCAAAGGAGTACCTGGACTACTCAAGCAGACTGCATCTACTCGTTGCCCCTTCCAGTCTGCAGATCGCCCCACCCCAACTTCTGTCGCAGGACCTCGTAGAAATAGCGGCCAGCGAAATTGACCAGGCAGGCATCGTTTTCCGCACGTTTGACATTGACCCCTAATCCGCTCTCAATCTTCGCAACACATTCCCCGTCTACCGTCAACGAGTAATACTGCTCCGGGGTATATGTCTCAATACATACCGTCTTATCATCGTTGATTACCAACGGTCGGTTACTCAGCGAGTGAGGATTCAGAGGAGTTAACAACATTCCAGCCATCTTCGGTTCGAGGATCGGCCCACCCGCAGACAAGTTGTAACCCGTTGAACCGGTTGGAGTCGCGATAATCAAACCATCTGCACGGAAAGTGTTCAAGTACACACCATCAATACTGCTGCGAATTTGGATCAAACGTCCGTAGTCCGCCTTGTCGACCACAACATCATTTAATGCCTGCCACGGTCCACCATGCTGCCCATTCTGAACTGAAACCTCAAGAATCATCCGCCGCTCGATGGACCACTTGCGTTCCAGCAACTGCTCGGTACGTTGGATCAGCTCATCCGAACCGACTTCCGTGAGATAGCCCAAGCCACCCAGATTGACACCGAGTACTGGTGTTTCGACTCCACTCAGTCGAGTGACAGTGTTCAATAACGTGCCGTCGCCGCCGAAACTGAGAACAACATCCACATGTTCGCCAATGACCTCAGGCTCGACAAATTTGCGTTCTTCAAGTCCATCGAGGCCACGGAACTCTTCAGAAATGACGCACTCAACCTTGTGCTCGTCAAGCCAGCGCACGTAGTCCGGTAGAACCGTCTGAAGCTTCTCTTTGTGACGATTGCCCGCTAATCCCAAGATCATAACGATTCCCTTTTGCCAGCTTTTCCAATGTAGGAAACGATGAGAGAAGTTGTCGCACATCAAGGTCGATTTTGGAGACGTTTTACCCACAGGTAAAATCGTACTGATAGCTTGAAAACATTGCAATTCAGAAACAACTATCCCCAAACAATCTCGACCGAGTGGATAACATGTGAACTTCTTGTTGATGAGTCGATTTGTCCACAACTCAATATTATCACTATATTGAGCTTTAGTGATGAGAAGTTACTTACTATTCTGATTTTTAGTATATAACACGAAATCCAGAGCGATCCTATGGTCGGAATATGTTCAATACTTAGGCTGAATATGGGAGGATTCTGGGAGGGTTATCGGCCGAGCGCAGCCGGGTCTATCAGTTGCCGCTCGCCGTCTGCAAGCAATTTCTCAACTTTGACTTGTGCTGCTTCCAACGTCTGCCGGCACTGCTGAAGAGCCTTTTGACCTTCTTCGAATAATTTCAGGTTTTCCTCAAGAGGGAGTCCGCCTTCTTCCAAGCGCGAAACGATAGTCTCAAGACGATCCAATTCCTGCTCAAACTTGGGCTGTTCCGGAACTTTCGTCGTCTTTTCCATCATCTTCTCCACCTTTTTCTCGAGTCAACAATACTGCTAATTCTGTGCGAGCGTAAAATGGTCACAAATCTGAGCGTTTCGCCAGTCATTTTGAGGATTTAGAGCTCTTGTCAGGACGGACTGTCTCCACCCGCGAAACAGCTTCACCGCGCGCAAACCGAGTTGTGATTTCCTGGCCTTCGATCAATTCAGCAGCATCTCTGATCGCCATATCTCCGCTCATCACTACGGAATACCCGCGTTCTAATACCGCCAATGGTGATAGAGCGTTCAACTTGTTCCCATGCCGAACTACCTTCTCATGAAGATCACGCAGCCTCTGCTCGATGGCTCTCCGAGTACGGGTCTCCCCATCATCGACCTGCTGAACCCATTGCTGGAGTTGATCGGGGAAGCGCCTTAGTCCGTATCCACCCGCGGCACGATCCAGACGTTGCTGGTAGCGCTCGATGAGCTGACGCATTCCGCGCACCAGACGATGTTCAGAGGTCACCACTCGGTGTTTCATGTCAGCGCGATCAGGGGTCGCTGCCTCGGCAGCACCGGTGGGCGTCGGGGCGCGAAAGTCCGCCGCGAAATCAGCCAACGTGGTGTCGGTCTCATGACCTACACCTGATATGATCGGGATCGTGCTATCCGCAATTGCACGCACAACAACTTCTTCGTTGAACGCCCACAGATCTTCCAGAGAACCGCCGCCACGGGCAATGATCAACACGTCCGGTCGTTCACCCTCTCCCATGGCGTTGAACCGTGCAATTCCGTCGGCAACTTCTTGTGCAGCTCCCTCGCCCTGTACCTTGACCGGGATCAGGCTCACTGATAATCCAAAGCCGCGGCGTGCCAACGTGACCAATACATCACGTACTGCAGCGCCGCTGGATGATGTAAGCACTCCGATCCGTGAGGGCATCTTCGGGACGGGACGCTTACGCTCTGAATCAAACAGCCCCTCGGCCTGCAACGCGGCTTTTAGCTTTTCAAACTCGAGGGCGAGCGCACCGATGCCTGCTTGCTGCAGCGCTTCGATTGAGAACTGATAGACGCCGCCTTTTTCGTAGACAGTGATTCGTCCGTAGGCGAGTACATCAAGCCCGTTCTCAGGAGTAAACTCGAGACGGGTTGCTGCATTTCGCCACATCACTCCGCGCAGGGTTGCAGTGGCATCTTTGAGGGTCAGATAGAGATGTCCGCTACGGTGATGCACAACGTCTGAGAGCTCAGCACGCAACCACAGGGATCGAAAACTCGATTCCAGAGTCTGCTTGATCTCCCGGGTCAGATCACTGACACCGTAGACATGGTCGGCCTGGTTCATTGGCAACACACCAGGTTAGCCGATGGGCGGGAAGGGTTCGCGTCGTCACAACAACCGCGGATAAACCTCGAGGGAAAAACAAGCGGCCCATACTGGGGCCGCTCGTTGAAAAGTTCGAGACGTCTCAGCGATTCGACCTACTTCTTCTTCTTATGACGGTCGCGCTTTCTTCTTTTCTTCCGCTTGTGAGTGCGGATCTTCTGCAATTTTCTCTTCCGTCCGGAAGGCACAGGCACTCCTACTACACTTATGGGCACAGTCCACCTGGACCATGCTCGGGTTTCAATTATCGAGCAGGGAAGGTAAGTGGATGAGGCACGCTCAACAAGTGCGCGTGCCTCAAACTCTCCTGCCATGGGAGGTCTGACACAAGCAAATTACTTGTTCAGACGACCCTTGAGCTTCTCTGAGGGACGGAATACCGGCGCCAGCTTGGCGGGAACACGGATACGCTGACCCGTCTGGGGATTGATCGCATCACGCTCTGCACGCTGCTCAACCTTGAACGTACCAAAGCCACGGATCTCGACGTGACCACCGTTCACTAATTCCGAACTAATTCCTTCCAAAACCCCCTCAACCACCGCAGCAACTTCAACCTGTGTCAGACCAGTGCCTGCTGCAACGCGTGAGACCAGATCAGCCTTGTTCATCGATTAAACTCCGCTTTCCACATGTACTGGAATAAACCTTGACTATGGACATGTTCTGCAACATGTCCCACCATTTTCCCGAACAGCAAATCTAACCAATCCAACTCCGTTCGTCGGTACGGACGGACGATGGCAGGCTCATCATCGATGCCAGCCATCTGTGCGGCTAGATGGATCGCAAGGTACTGATCTCCGATAATGTCCACAAGACCGTGCTCCACAGCTTGAGTTCCTGTAAACACCCTCCCATCCGCCACTTCGATCACCTTTTCTCGTTCCAGCTCGCGTTCCTGTTCAACAACGTTTACAAACTCAGCATAAGCGTCGTCAATGTAACTCTGGAAATAGTCGCGCTCTTTATCGGTCATTTGTCGAGTCGGATTCCCCGCATCCTTGAATTCACCGGATTTGACCGTTTCAGCGTCCAGTCCGAGCTTCTCAAACAACGCCTCCATCAACAACAGTTCCATGATCACTCCAATGGAGCCTGTCGTCGTTCCTGGATTGGCAACAATGCTGTCCGCACCCAACGCCGCGTAATAGGCTCCGCTGGCAGCTACATTTCCCATCGAAGCAACAACTGGCTTCTCTGCCGCCGCCCGTTTAACCGCTTCATACAATTCCTGGGAAGCTGCCACTGCTCCACCCGGACTGTCGAAACGAATTACGATCGCTTTTATCCGATTATTCTCACGGAAATCGTCAATCTCAGTTATCCAGTTTTGGGCATTGTAGATCGGGCCGTAGATCTCGATCAACCCGACTCGATCACCGGAGAGACTGACTCCCCCATCATTTGATGAAAACGGATCCCACGATCCGGCAACGATCAATACCAAGCCCACTATGCTGAACAGAAATACCAGTGCAATGATCAGATCTGTCCTGCGTCTGCGTGTTTTCATCCGTTCCGCCCTCCTGCTGACCTGCGGATCACCAACCGTTCACCCGGCTTGATCCCACGCGCATTGCGGATATTGTTCCATTGCTTCAATTCAGCAACCGTTACATTGTATTCCTGAGCGATGTCCCACAGCGTGTCTCCCCGTTGCACGAGGTGAAAAGTTTCGCTGGCGGCATCAGAGAAAGAACCACTCAAGCCTGTTGATGGAACCTTTAATACCTGCCCTGGTCTGATTACACTGCGGCTGGTCAAACTATTAATATTTCGTAGTTTAGTGACGGTTGTTCCGTTCGCCATGGCGATATCCCAAAGCGTGTCACCACTGCGCACACGGTATTCCTGGTATGAATCTGGCCTTGGATCTGATGCTGCTGGCTGCGAGCTTGAGGCTCCACCCTGCGCATCCGATAAACCTGTCTCACGATCGCTTACTATCAACTCCTGCCCCGGATGGATCACACTCCGCTTGCTGAGACCGTTCCATGATAATACGTTATCGAGTGACTGACCGGTAAGTTGAGCGATGCCGGTGAGATTATCGCCTCTCTGGACGGTATAAACTTTTCGACCATTGGAATCAACTTCAACTCTCAACGTTGATACACGGTCCGGAGAAGACCCCGGCAGAGTCGATCCATACACCTTCAAGCGCTGTCCTGGGCGAATAGTGCTATAGCGACTCAGACCATTCCAGGCAAGCAGCCGCGACAGACCAACACCATGCTTCTCAGCAATTTCAGAAAGCGTGTCCCCTCTCTTAACCAGGTGAATTGCTGCATCTCCTCTACCCTGGGCATATCCACTGAAACTCCCGCCACTCGAGTTCGCCGGTCCAACCGGAATCATCAATACCTGACCTGCTCGAATCCTATTTGGATTGCTCAACCGGTTTTCAGAGACATCCATAATCGCGCGCATGGATGTACCATACCGGCGTGCAATCGTTGACAGCGCTTCTCCTGATCGAACTGTATGCCGCGCCCATGAAGTTTTCTTGCTTGGCGGAACGGTTGCCAGCGCTTGATCAAATCCTTCCTTGTAGCCCGGTGGCAGATAAATTGGTGTATTCTTTCGCTCTGGTGGTGTACACCAGCGACGCACTGCTGGGTTCATCGTTTTGAACGTACTCCGATTCAGATCGAGCGCGTCCGCCAACGCATCCATGTCCACTGCTTCGCTGACATAGACAGTGTCGCGGTCTGGGACTAACTGCATGACAGGCGCCTCGAAACCGTACTTCTCCGGATTCATCGCAATCTGGCGAGCGGCCAGATAGGTCGGAACATAGTTCCGTGTCTGACGTGGCAAGCGATTCAGTTTCCAGAAGTCGCGCGTGTTCGATCGCCGGATCTCACGGTTAACCCGACCCTCACCGCAGTTGTAGGCCGCCATAGCGAGATACCAGTCTCCCAGGTGCTCATACAATTGACGCAAGTATTGTGCGGCAGCTAAGGTTGAGAGTTCAGGATCACGACGTTCGTCATACCACCAATTGATTTCGAGGTCAAAGATCTTTCCTGTTGATGAGATGAACTGCCAGGGGCCGACCGCGGCCGCATAACTGTGAGCATCGGTGCGGAAACCTGATTCGATCATCGCGAGATAGACCATCTCTTCAGGGATACCTTGTTCGCGCAGGATCGGAACCATGCGCGGCATCATCTCGCCCGCACGCTTGAGCCAGACTTCCATCGCCTGACGTCCACGCTTCTTCTCCGTGAAATACTCAATTACGTTGTCAATCTTCTGGTGTTCAGCTTCGGGGATATCCGGGAGACGGTTTTCGGCGAAGATGGTTGTATCGAGTACTACTTCGTAGGTGTCAAGCGCAAGTGCTTCAATCAAGCTGTCCGGATGGGCGAATACATCCTCAGGCAGAATCAGCGAACTCAATCCTTCAGATGTTGCCACCAACTCACCGTTGATCGCGCCAAAACGTTCTTCATACAATGCCGACCAAGTCATCAATGAATCGAGTATTACCGGACGTGCATACTCAGGTACATCGAGGAAGATATCCTGCAACGCCAGGATGGCGTGCATCATTTGCTGCTCAGCAAGGGTTGAATCGCCATTGGCAATAGAATTCCGGGCATCTTCCATCCACACCGGTGCCTGCTCCAACACCTCTTCCGGGGGTAGTTCTCCGTATCCCGATGGGTCAAGTGCCTCCTCTTCCATGGAGGCGAAAAACTCTTGCCCACCGTTTTCATGTTGCGATTTGTTCCACTGACCGACCGAAGAACACCCTGCCAACAGCAACAGCAAAACGAGTGAAAACGGCACCAGCAGAGAGCTGCGGGAGAGGATCGGAAGCATCAAACGTATCATCAAGCTAAACTCCGCGAAATTGTTCGAGTATGCAAAAAACTACGTCACCACTTGAGAGCGCGCAAGGCAAGATCTCATCGAAAAATCTGGATCGTTGTTCCGACTGTTCCGATGCCGTACTTTGAATCTATGGACATCAGAAAAAGAATCGCCATTACAGCTCTGATCTGCGTGTTCGCACTTTCGGTCAGCGGCTGTGTTACCCACAGAATACTCATCTCCTTTATAGGAGAGGGTAACCCTGTTGCCAGTTACACAATCGAAGGCGACTCGCTCGATGTGTTAGACGGACGAATCCCGCATCCGGTTGAACCCTGGGCTCTCATCAAGCATGAGATCGAAGAGGACAGCAGCGGCAATCTCACTGCCCGTTACCTCTATGAAACGAGCGATGTTGATGCCATCGCCCATCCGCTCGCTCCGATGGGTGAAACTGGATCGTTGAGCGCCAGCGAGCGAAAGTATTGGTTCTACGATGTTCATGAGGTGATCGTTTCCTTTCCGTCATGGAGAGCTCTAGACCGTTACGGTGACCCGGATTCCTACATCCCAGATGATATCCGTGAGCTGGAAGAGAGCGGCATGGACAGCCTGCTAACTGCTGAGGGTGAGGAGGAGCTGGAGCGAGTCAAAGCACGTGCCCAACAACTGTGGACAGTGGATCGCTACTTGCGGCAGGTGGAACGATTAGTCATTGCGACCGCTGGTGATGAAGTCGATACGGCGGTTGTTCGTGAAGCGGTTAGCCGTTTCGCACCGATCATTCGCGCGCATGTGATGAGTCTTCGGGGTGACATGCTCGAACAACGTGACCCACGTGACATAAGCCTCGAATGGTATATAGAGTTAAGAGAGTCAATGATCCTCGCCACGTCAGAAGCAACAGGATTGTCATACGATCCATTAGCGTCTTCGCTTGATTCGCTGGAAGCTGAGTACAAACGCTGGCAAGATTTTCAAGACGACAACGTTGAAATCGTGATTGTGATGCCGGAATCTCACTGGCAAAGTATCATTCCAGATCCCGAGGAAACACTCGGTGACACGCTGGTTTGGACTATTGACCGTGACATGCTCGCTGAACACGACTTCACCATCATTGCCGCAGGATATCATGTCGCATTAATGCCGACGATCCTGCTCGGGCTGTTCCTCGGCGGCGGAATTGGGCTGATCATACGCCTCAGGCGCAAGCAATTGTGATCCCACACTCAGATCTATTCACAGAACACACACCATGAACCAACCTGACCTGAAATCTCTGACTGAGAGTGTTCTCCAACTCGTGTGCGAGGTTGGTGAGTATGTTCGTGCGGAACGGGAACGCATTCACTCGTACAACATCGAGATCAAAGGTCGTGGTGATTTCGTTTCCCACGCTGACCGTGAAGCTGAAGACCGCCTCCGCGCTGGCTTGCAAAAGCTGCTACCCAACAGTTCAGTCATGGGTGAAGAAGCCAGCCCCGAGGAACGCTCCGGTCTGTGGCGCTGGATTGTAGATCCTATTGATGGTACTGCCAACTACCTCGCCGGATTGCCCGTGTACGCGATCTCAGTCGGCCTCGAAGACCGCCAAGAATCACCCGAAAACTTTGGCGAGATCGTACTTGGGGTGGTCGGTCAGCCCGGTCTCGATGTCGTATACGACGCATACCACGGTGGCGGCGCACGCAAAAACGATCAGACGATACACGTCGCAACCGAACGCCCACTCGATCAAGCCACCATAGCAACCGCTTTCCCATTCAGACGCAGGCAGAAAATCGAAGATTATCTCGAGCTGTTCAGATCCATCTATCCGAAGATCGCTGACTTTCGACGAATTGGGTCGGCGGCGTCCGACCTGTGTTGGGTGGCCGATGGCACCTTTGATGGCTACTTCGAAATGGGATTGAAACCGTGGGATGTCGCCGCCGGTTCGTTGATCATCAAAGAAGCGGGCGGGCAAATCAGCGACTGGTGGGGCAAGCCTGTTTGCGAAAATGGATGGGTTGTGACCGGAAGTCCGCAGACCTACGAGATGCTACGCTCCATTATTGACGAGCATAAATTCACCCACCCCGGCGTTCTCTACCGGTAATTCGATGAACCTTATCCTGCCCAATCAAACACTGCGACCTGTTATGGTTATCAGCCTGGATGGAACCCCGTTCAGCCTGATTCAAAAACGCGCAAAGATCCCCGATTCTCCATGGCAGGATCTGATCGCCAACGGTGCCCTCAAACGCATGCGTTCCAGCCGTCCAGAGATGAGCAGTGTAGCCTGGGCGTCTTACCTCACCGGAACCAATCCCGGCGAACACGGTGTATTCGGATTCGTCGAGCCGCAATTCTCGCCCCGTCCCCGCCTGATCTATCCGCGTGGTACGAACTTGCAGGCACCAACCATCCTCAATCGTGTGCATGATGCAGGCGGGACATCAGTATCGATCAATGTCCCCATGACTGAACCACCCCCACAGATCAAAGGGATCGTTATCGGGGGCTTCCTCGGCGTGGATTTGGCTGGAAATGTCCATCCGGCAAGTCTCGAGGAGGAGCTGCGACGCGATGGCTACGTCGTTGATGTCGAACCAGGTCTCGCATACGAATCCCGCGATCGCTACCTGGACGCACTCAACGCAGCACTGACAGCACGCGTCCGTGCAGCTCATCGCCTGGCGACGGAAATGCCGTGGGATTATTTCCACCTGCATATCATGGAAACCGACCGGTTGTACCATTTCTTCTGGGATGAGCCTGGCTATGGGGATGCATTCAACGCGTTTCTCACACGCTGCGAAGAGGTTGTCACTGACTTTGCCGAACTGGCCAGACAACGTGGCGCTGAACTTGTCCTGCTCTCCGACCACGGCTTCACCCGCTGCCGCCGGATTGTTTTCATCAATGCGCTGCTTGAAAAGGTTGGATTACTCAAATACACCAGCGTGCAACCATCTTTCGAGACCATTCACGAAGATTCTGCTTCATTTGCTCTTGCGCCGGGACGCATATTCATCAATTCACGTTCTGATCACGAGAGAAAACCACTTCAGGATCAGATCGCTGGATTGCTCCGAGATGTGCGCGATCCTGAAACCGGGGAACACCCGTTTGCCCGCGTGGACACACGCGAAGATCTGTACTCTGGACCACACGTCAACCAGGCCGCCGACCTGATCCTGTTGCCAGCTTCTGGGTACGATATCAAGGCGGATTTCGGCGCTGAACGCGTTTTTGAGACACCAACGACTCTCGTTGGTACTCACACCTATAACGACGCGTTTTACCTTGCTACTTCAGGGAATTCACATCAGTGGAAGGATGGAGAAAAAGACATCGCAGATGCCGGGCAAGATGTACTCAATTTGATGGGGATTGCTTGAAATCCTACATCTCCAGCAACACCTGCCGCAATTCAGCCAGAATCATCGCAGTCGCACCCCAAATGATGTGCTCGTTGAGAGCGAAATAGGGCACATCAACCAAGCGCCTTTGTCCTGAAGACACTTCCCCGATATGCATATTTGCTGAATCCAGGAAATGACGCACTGGCATGAACAGGATTTCCGCTACCTCGCGATGATCGGGCTCCAACCGAACGCCATCGGTCGAAATGCCAACGAACGGATGAATCAAATGCTGGCTGACAGGAACCGCTAGCGGGGTCAATGCACCAAGCACCTCAGTTCCTGAAACCGGCAAGCTGATTTCCTCTTCACTCTCACGCAGAGCACAATCTATGAATGATTCGCCAACTTCAACCCTTCCGCCTGGCAAACCAATCTGCCCACCATGCGCATACTCGTCTTCAACGCGCACGATAAGTGGAAAGCACCACTCTCCCTCCCGGCGATGCAAGGCTATCAACACAGCTGCGTCATGGTAGCTGTCGGTCTGGACATCGATTTCACGTCCGAGAGGAGCCATGCTGAGCTGTGCCGCCGGTCCGGGAAGCACAAGATTAAGCTGCTGATGAAGACGCTCAGGTTCTATCATATTGTTAATCTTACTTCCGATTTTCTTCAAGTTGGAGCCCGGGAGTCAATATGAGGAGACGACACCCTACAAGAACAGATCAACCTGGTGTGGATAACTCTTGAATTCACACACCCTGACCCCCTGAATTCTCATGAAGTTAGCGAACTTATATGAGATCAACCTCGCTCGTGATTTATCCACCCCCCAACTTTTCATTGCGAACAGTGCCTCGCCCAATGCGAAGAGAAGAGCTGAAACCCAGTCAGAGAGCCGGACACCGCCGAAACCTGCTTGGCACTTGCTATTGAGGTTCAAACCCTCTATCCTCTTGCATCGCAACTTCAGGTTGCTAACTTTTCACTGTCGCGGAAACGTGTAGTCGTTTGCGAACCGAGTCCTGAGAGTCATTATTAATCAGTATTTTGTCTAATTCGTATATCCGGCTCGAATTTCTAACATTCAAGCTGTTGAACGGGATTGCCCATTTCTATATTGAGGGCAAGGGGAAACAACGGGGCGGAGATGACACTGGACACTTCCACGTTACCCATCGTAGAGGATGCGTTGAAGTTGGCAGCGAACCCATCGAAGAACAACGAACTGATTAGCGAAGAGCAGCTGACCGCTCTCGTAAAACTGTTTGAAGAGTTCAACCAGGCCTCCTCCGCGATCAGTGAAAGTTACCGTGCTCTCGAAAATCGTCTGGCCGAACTTAGCGACAGGCTTGAAAGTCAGGAGCATGTGCTGGGCAGAACCCAGGGGTTCCTCAGCAGCATCCTCGCTCACATCCCCGTGGGCGTCATCGTGCTCGACCTCGACGGACGTATCAACCTTGTCAATGAAGAAGCACAGCGACTGACTGGTGTCCGGGCAATGGACGCGGTCGGTCAACCATACGGCGATGTTTTCCCCGGCGATATCAATGTTGCCGATTCCGCACTGTTCACACTTGTGAATGGTCCGGAGATTGACCCCCGCGAACGGACGTACAAGTCCGCTGCCGGCGAAACCAACCCGGTACGTTTCACGACCAACTGGATTTATGATGAGCGTGGAAAACGCATCGGCGTTCTTGAGATGCTCGAGGATCTGACCACGGTCAAAGACCTGCACGAGCAGATGCGTCGCCGTAGCGACCTCGCCACCCTCGGTGAAATGTCTGCCCAGATTGCACATGAGCTGCGCAACCCGCTCGCTGGAGTCCAAGGCTTCGCACAGTTCCTGCTCGAAGATATTGAGGACGATCATTCAGCCCGCAAAACAGTTGAAAAGATCGTCGGCGGCGTACGCGATATAGAACGTATTGCCAGCCGTTTACTCGAATACACGCGTCCGCTGGCACCCGCTTTCTCTCAAGTAGACATGATCGAACTTCTCCGCGCGGAAGCGGACCTGATCATGTCCGAAATCGCCTCGGAAAATCGCAAGATCAAAGTTGAGCTGGTTGTCCCGAAGGAACGGGTTTCAGTTGATTGCGACAGCAGCCTGATCAAGCAGACTGTGTTGAACCTGTTGAAGAATTCATGCGCAGCGATCCAATACGAAGGCACGGTGAAACTAGGTCTGCGTTGGAATCTCCTCCGCAATCGCGTAGATATCTTTGTCGAGGATGATGGGTCAGGTATTCTTCCAGATAATATCGACAAGATCTTCAATCCTTTCTTCACCACCCGGACCAAAGGTACTGGTCTCGGCCTCGCCATGGTCAAAAAAATCGTCGATGCTCACGATGGCGTAATCTCCGTCCAGTCTGAACCTCAAAAGGGGGCGAAGTTCGATCTCGAGTTGCCCATCCGGAGGTAAACATGCCCAGCTCCCGCGTCCTCGTCGTTGATGATGAAGAACTGGTACGCGACTTTCTCGCGGAAGCCATCAAACGCATGGGCTATGATGTGCAAACTGCTGAGGATGGCGTCCAGGCTGAAGCGCTGATCGACCAGCACGAATACGACCTCATTTTTTCAGATCTCAATATGCCGCGAAAAGACGGCATGGCGGTGCTCAACCACGCCATGGCTCGTCAGCCGGATGTACCCTTCGTCATCCTTACTGCTTTCGGAAGTATCGAGAACGCTGTCGAAGCGATCAAAAAGGGTGCGTACGACTACCTGACCAAACCGATCGACCTCGATCTGCTGAAGCTGACCGTATCACGTGCTTTGCAACGTGGGCGTCTGGTCCTTGAAAATCGTCAACTGCGCGCGTTTGTTGAAAACGAACAGGGCATCCAGGCGTTGATCGGAACAAGTGCGCCAATGCGCAAGCTGGTCGAAACCCTTGAGCTGATCGCGCCGCAGCCGGTCGATGTACTTGTTACCGGCCCATCTGGAACGGGCAAAGAATTGGTCGCACGTGCGTTACACTGGTCGAGCGCCCGTCACAAGAACCCGTTCATCAAACTGAATTGCGCCGCACTTCCAGAGAATTTGATCGAGTCCGAACTTTTCGGACATGAAAAAGGCGCGTTCACCGGAGCGATCAAGACTCGCAAGGGCAAGTTCGAAGCCGCGCACGGCGGAACCATCCTGCTCGACGAAATAAGCGAGATGCCACAGGCGCTGCAGGCCAAGTTGTTGCGTGTGTTGCAGGAACGGGAATTCGACCGTGTCGGATCAAACGAAACGATCAAGATTGATGTGCGCGTTGTCGCGACAACCAACCGCAACCTGCATGAGGAAGTGAAGGAGGGCCGGTTCCGCGAGGATCTGTACTTCCGTCTGAATGTAGTTCCGCTCGATATTCCGCAACTCGCGAAACGTCGTGACGATATTCCCGCACTCGCCAACCATTTCCTGACGCGTTACGGTGCGAGGTATGGCAAGGACATCCGTGAAATCGAAGCTGACGCGATGGATTATCTGAAGACGCAGCCGTGGCCGGGAAATGTGCGCGAGCTGGAAAATCGTGTCGAGCGCGCGGTCGTGCTCGCCAAAGGACTTATTCTGACAGTAGAAGATGTCACCCTCGATGCCACAGCTCCCATGGCTGACGCTGGCAGCTTCGGCATGATCCCGCTCGCTGAACTGGAAAAGCGCCACATCATGACTACGCTCAACGAGCTGAATTTCAACCGCACAAAGACAGCCGAACAGCTCGGCATCTCAATCCGCACACTCCGCAACAAGCTCAACGAATACCGCGACCAAGGCGAGGACATCCCGAAGGGGTAAGGGTTGTGGCATCGTTCGCTGAGCAGATCGTAGACTTCTACACAACCCTAACGCCACCCACGATTCCCTCATCCGCAGGAATACTTAACCCTTACAACGAATCCGAAGTTCAGCGCGTAATGCGTGAGTTCTATACCCGTTATTTCAGCGACACCAACCGCCGTACGTTCATGATGGGCATCAATCCCGGGCGCTATGGAGCTGGTATCACTGGCATTGGATTCACTGATCCGCTGGCGCTGACCGAGGAATGCGGCATTGAGCATTCACTGGGCAATGGTTCCGAGCTATCTGCGCGATTTGTGTACCAGGTTATCCGCAGGATGGGGGGACCAGCAGAGTTTTACAGGAGCGTTTACATCACTGCCATGTCACCCTATGGGTTTGTCCGTGACGGAAAGAACCTTAACTACTACGATGATCCCGAGCTTGAGGCGGCAGTCACCCCGTTCATTGAAACCACCTTACGCCAGCAGGTAAGGTTCGGCGCCAAGCCGCGAGCGATCATTGTTGGTACTGGGCAGAACTACCAACGCGCCGTCGCCATCAACCAGCGCATGGGTCTGTTCGACGAACTCATCCCTCTCGCCCACCCCCGATACATCATGCAATACAAGCGCAAGCAACTGGATGACTACCTGGATGAATTTGTGAACACGTTGACCCAGATCTGAGCCGTTACAACTTGATCTGATTCTCGACCCGCACCCTCCGCAACAAGCTCAACGAATACCGCGAACAGGGCGAGGATATTCCCAAAGGTTAACCCGCCGCCAAGCTAATTTTGAAATGGAATCCGTATTTCGAAAGTGGCTTCTGATTACCGTCCAATTCCTGCTCAGACAGGCGACTATAATCGGAATCTTACGGCACAAAAGTAGTCCACGTGATCTACCTTTCTTACCTGCAGAAATACACAGGATGGATAGATTTCATGAAAGTATGTGTCGTAGGTGCCTCGGGAAAGCTCGGCCTATACATGGTGCAACATTGCCTGGATCGCGGGTATGAGGTAGTTGGTGTATGTCGAGAGAAGAGCGCACGAAAACTGGATGACTTTAAGGACCGGATAGACATCGCTCCAGGACAGACAAACGACCGTGAAGTGATCAAACGGGCTGTTGAAGGGTGTGACGCTGTGCTTACCGTTCTCGTACCGTGGGGGATGCAAAAATATGCATCCGGAACCGCTCAAGCTGTGCTTGACTTCTCCAAGCCGGAAGCCCGGCTGATATTTTCATGCGGTTGGCATATCAGCAAGGACGGAAAAGACAGTTACTCCAAGAAGTTTGAACGAGCAGTTGCGATCTTTGGGAAGCTGGCGAAACTGATCCGCGTGGTGGATTTACAGGATCAGGTAGAGGCCACTCAGCGTATCTTCTCCAGCGATAAGAGGTGGACAGTTGTCCGCGGCAGCGATCTTGAGGAAGGCAAGAGCCAGGGATTGCCCGTCTGGAGCAGGCATGTGGGAGATCCTATACTTGAGAGCAACTTGACACGACGGATCGATTTCGCGCTGTTCATGGTGCATGCCATCGAAGATGATGACCTGATTCATGAAGCTCCAGCGATAGTTGGTTGTCAATCCGAATCTGCGCTCGCTCATGCTGGAAAATGAAGTGTGGAGTCTGGAGAAAGTGACCTGCCACAAACTTCAGCCCGTGGAAATTGCTTCCGCCGCATTGCCGCGAGTCACTCACCTCGACCGCAGAGAATCTCGCGAGCTCGCGCGATGGCTTCGTTGTCGCCGATTAGCAGCAGACGATCTCCCACCGCAAAAGCTGTTTCGGTGGTCCGGGACATGATCAGCCCGTCTCGGATCACGGCGGCAACAGTTGCATCGCTCCTCTGTCGCAGGTTCAGCTCGATGATTGTTTTGCCGACAGCCGCCCAATCTTTTTCCATCGTCAGCGACGTCAGCCCAGTCTCGTCGCCTCTGGAATCCTGCTGGATCATATCCGCCACGGAGCTGGTACGCAGGCTGTAGTTCTGCTCACGCATCTCGTCCAGATGATGTTGGCGCACATCCCAGGGGACATTGAAAAATCGCATCACCTGGTCTACAATGGTCAACGCGCCTTCGGTTTCTTCAGGCACGACGACATTCGCGCCTAATCCAAGCAGTTCCGCTCGTTCCACTGCGAACCGGGCGCGCACGATAATATGTAATTCGGGTGCGATCTGACGCAGCCGGAGCAGTATTGGACGCACTGCTTGACGATCATTGATTGTTATCACCACCGCAGCGGCATCTTGTACTCCCACACCTTTCAGCACTTCGAGTCGAGACGCATCACCCAGCTCCACAGGGTTCCCTGCTTTGCGTTCGGATCGTACCGTTGCCGGGTTCATCTCCAACGCACGCCACTCAAATCCCAGCGCAGTTAGTGTGCGCGCGGTCGCGCGTCCACTCGGCCCATATCCAATAATCAGTACGCTTGGCAGGATGGCTAGGCTTGTCTCGTCAAGCCGGGTGTCATTGCGATCTTCTGTATCCACCTGAGGCGGGGTGCCCGGGTGTGTCTCGCCAAGCCGGGTGTCACCGGCACTAGTGGGCAGCCGCCCCCGATTCGTCGCACCCACCGCAATCGGCGTCAGGAATAGCGTGATCGCAGCAGTAGCGAGCATCAACTGCACCATGACCGAATCGAGTACGTTCAACTGAGCTGCGAGCAGCAACAACACGAACGAGAATTCCCCGATCTGACCGATGGACGCACCGCCTTGCAATCCCACCCGCCAGGGGTATCCCAAACCACGCACAATAGACGCGATCAGGCCGGTTTTTCCAACATAGATGATCACACCAAGCGCCAATGGTAGCCACGGGCTTGCGAAAAACACCTGCAAATCGATCAACATTCCTACCGAGACGAAGAATACAGCCAGAAGAAGATCACGGAATGGAGCGGACTCAGCCAGGGCGAGGTGCTTGTGTTTGGTCTCGCTGATTACCAATCCGGCGAGGAATGCTCCCAATGCCGGCGACAAGCCTGCTAATCCAGTCAGCCAAGTGATAAGAAAAACTATCGCTCCGACACCGAGTAGATAACCTTCACGTGTACGGATCGCTGCAATGCGATCGAGCAACCATGGCATCACCTTGCGTGCGACAACAACCAACAACACGACCAACACCAGCGCTTTACCGATCACCAGCAGAACATCAAGTACCCCGCCCTCTCCCGCGAGCATTGGAATTAGCAGAGTGAGCGGAACTACCGCCATATCCTGCAACAGCAAAATCGCCAGTGCAATGCGTCCATGGGGTGTATTCAGCAGATCCTGTTCACCTAGCAGACGTAGCGCAACCGCCGTACTCGACAACGCGACGACCAATCCAATAGCGATTGCCGAGCGGGTGTCCACCCCGAGCAACGCCGCAACTCCGCCAGCGATCAGTGCCGTGAGCGCCAGCTGCAGCCCACCACCGATCATGGCTTCACGGCGCAGCTCCCACAACTGCTTTAACGACAGCTCAAGTCCGATGGTGAACAGCAACAGCACAACCCCGAGCTCGGACAAACCCTGGATGTTTTCCTCGTGCAGCAGATGCAGCCCGGACGGTCCCACCAAAACGCCCGCGAGCAGGAAGCCAATAAGCGTCGGCAGACGCAGCAGCTTCATCAGCATCGCAGCGCCAAATCCCACCGCGAACAGGATCAACAAGTCGGTGAGCAGGTGGGTGTCGTGCATGACTCAGCCTCGCGTTTCGGTAACCCCAAGTTGCCGGAACAATGAAGTGTAGCGCTCACGCGCCATCACATCCCAAGCGTACTCACGATCAAAAACTTCCTGCGCACGTTTGCAACCGTCTTTCAGATCCTTCGGTGAGTCGAGCAAACGTTTCAAGTCGTCCGCCAACCCGTTCACATTGCCGTACCGAGAAACCAACCCGAAACCCAGTCGTTTCGGCAAACGATGCGCCTGATTCTCACGATTGACCAACACCGGCACACCGGCCTGCATCGCTTCATACAGCTTGTTCGGCGCGCCGTAGATATAATTCAAACGGACCGGATTGTAATGCAGGTACACGCCTGAGCTCGCGGCCGAAATGCGTGGTATTTCTTCGTAAGGACGCTTTCCGAGATACGTCACCTGCGGATGTTTCAGGAATCGGTTCTTGACAAATTCACCCTTCGGAAGACCTGTCGCCAACACCTGCATTTCCGGTACCTTATCCAACGCGGCGGTTAGTGTTTCGATACCGTGCAGTTCATCTTCCATTGTTCCGCTGACGTAGAGGAACTTCTCCGGCAGGTCAGGCAATGGGCTCAAATCCGGATAACGCGGTGGTGAATTGAAGACAACCGTTGTCACGTCCGGCTTGTACGGATGCCAGTTCAACCGTTCTTCGGTCACCTCGACCAACGCGTCCGCTGTCAACATCGAGACCATCGACAATAACCGGAACACGGGTAGCAGGTGCCGTCCCCTGCCGAGGATGCGCATCCCGATGCTATCGTACAGATCCAAGGCGAGCACCGGCGGCTTCGGCAACACGCCAACTGTGAATGGCAAGATATACTCTTCATTGACCGCGACGATTACATCCGGCTGGATCTCGTTCAACTCCTGACGGATGTACCCGATGAAGCGAGCGACATCAGGAACTGTGCCCAAACCAAACCCGAGCACACGCGGGTTAAAATGGTAATGAATTCCCTCCGGACGGCTGTCATCCCATTCCACTTTCCGCTTCGTGCCAATAAAATGCACCTCGCGGAACATGTCGCGGAACAGTTCGAGCGTCTTCTTAGCACGCGAATAGGACGGCAAGTCAGAATAGATATACGCGACTTTCGCGTCGAAAACAGGGTATGTGTTGGTGGTGGTCATGGATATTAGAGGTTCTGTTTATCCTGGTCCGCTCAAGGTAGACCGCGTTAGTCACTCCAACAAGGGACACGCACTCGCTCCGGGCTCTGTTGAATCATGACCCAAACCCGTACCTTCGGCGCAGATTGGCCCCATTTTCAAGCATCTTGCGACTTATTAAGAGTTGGGATGAACAGGCCCGTGTTTGCTTGCAAACGCGGATTCGTATACATCAGGAACATCCGTCGTCCGGAGAACATACACATGGCACGCAAGCAGATCATCACACCGTCACGTATCGTCAACACCGCCGTCGTCGGAGTCGGACGGCTAGGACGTTTCCACGCCCAGAAACACGCCGCATGCCCGGCCGCAAACCTCGTCGGTGTATTTGACGCCAACGAAGCCAGCGCTGCAGCAGTCGCCAAAGAAACCGGCTGCGTCGCTTACACCGACCTCGATAAGCTTATCGAGGACGTTGAAGCCGTCGACTGTGCTGTGCCGACGACCCTTCACCACCAGGTCGGGATGCAGGTGCTCGAGGCCGGACGTCACCTGTTGATGGAAAAACCGATCGCATCAACCTCCGCCGAAGCGCGTGAACTGGTCGACCTCGCGAACAAGAAGGGCTTGATCCTGCAGGTGGGGCACATCGAACGGTTCAACCCGGGCGTGACCGCGCTGCGTGGCGTGGATGTTCGCCCGAGCTTCGTCGAAGCGCACAGGCTCGCGATGTATTCTCCGCGCGGGGCCGATGTCAGCGTCATCCACGATCTGATGATTCACGACCTCGACGTGCTGCTGCACTGGATGGGGCACGAGATCGAACGGGTGGACGCGTACGGCGTGCCGCTACTAACCAAGGCCGTCGACATCTGCAACGCGCACATCCGTTTTAAGGGCAACAAGGTCGCCAACCTCACCGCCAGCCGCATCTCGATGAAGAAGATGCGCAAGTTCCGCATGTTTCAGGAAGACGCGTACATCTCTGTCGATTTCGAGAAACGTCGGGCTGAGATCTACAAACGTGTCCCGCCCGGCACACCGAAAGCGCTACCCATTCCCGGTGCGGACGATCACGATCTCCGTGTTCTTATCAAACGCACCCGTGCGAAGAAAAATGAGGACGCTTTGCAACGCGAAGTGGACGCGTTCGTGACTGCCGTCGCGAACGATACGCCGCCACTCGTCGGCGGGCTAGATGCGACCGTCGCTCTCGAACTGGCCGAGGAAATCGCCCGGCAGGCGGAGCAAGCCAATCAACAGGCATGATCAAATGTTGAAATATCTCAAGAATTCAACATTTTTTCCTGGCTGGAAGATATATCCGAGGTTAGTTTTATTCTCTGTTTGCGCTATCATCTGCCTATCGGAAGTTCCAGTTGGATCAGCTGAAGCAAAATCAGTGGATTCCCTCAAGTCGGAGATACATGGTGAATATCGACCTGCCCTCCATATAGACGTCGGTACATTATTGATCCATGACGATTACTTCTCAGATTACTATAACACAAATTACGCATTACTGGCTGGTGTGGGTCTTGAAACCGGTTTTGGTGGGTCCGTCTCAGCCGTATTCCATTTTATGGCCCTAAACTTACGTCAAACAATCCAGATCCAGGTTATTCAAAACGACCTTCCGATTAGTTATGACCGTGAGCTTGAGTGGAGACAGTTTATTGGGAGCGCTGGGTTTCGCATAGATTTTCCGGTTGAAATAGTGCGCCTCTTCATGGGAGCTGGCGCTGACATTGTACTTGTTACTGAAACAGCTGAATATCATGCCTACTCCAGTGATGAAGCAGCTCATCTTCGTGGTGATCTAGCCAAGAATGGTACCGGTATATATGTAGAATCTGGCATAGAAATTCCTATTTCATCATATTTGAACGTTCATATCGAAACACAGTACCATGTGGCCAGTATAACCGATGATTACTATAATCAAGTTGATCTTGGCGGATTGCTGTTAACTACAGGTTTGAGTTTCAAGTTTTTGAGGTAAATTGATTTAAGTTCAGCTGATACACTCAGATTACATCCTGCATACGTGGTAGCTGATTCCAAAGCCCTATCACCAAAGCGAGTTCACAATTATCATATTGTGCGAAAATTGTTGCCAGAACGAGGATATTTCAGTACTTTAGAAACAAGGACAGGTCTGTCGCGTGCCGAGGGATGCGCGTGACGAGCCGCCAACCGCACACATTGTGAGCCCCCAGCTCGCCGCCGCCAACCCGACCGTGCCCGTCAACTCACTGCTCCACCCGCACCCGAATGATCAAGATGGTGCGTCCATAGCATGCTTACACTGCCCGTGCGGGTGATCCAGCCCTGAGTCCAGCGAGTACACCGCCACGTCCAGCCTGCCCGAATCGTCCACCGATTCGACGGAGGTGACCCATGGAAACGAAGCAGATTCACATGTACCCCAAGGTCGTCCGGTGCAAAAACCTGCTTTCCGTGATGATTCAGCCGCTGGAGCATCACCATGTACATGCGCTTGTGGACATGCTGAAAGCACTGCCTCCAGAGGAGCAGGCTCTGCTACCGTGCGACATCAACGATCCCGAGTATCCCAGTCAGATCCATCAACAGCTTGATGATGGTAGCGTACATCGGCTGGTCGCGTGGCACGGTACCCAGGAAATCCTTGGATCGCTGGCCATGTATCCAGGATCAGCACGGTGGGTGCAGCACACAGCCCGAATTACGCAAGTCACTCACCCCGCATTCAGACGTGCCGGTATCGGTATGGTCCTGCTGGACGAAGTCCTGAACATGGCCGAAGATCACGGCATCAAGAAAGTCTATTCTGAACTGACCGACATGCACAAGATCGCGATCAGCATGGTCAAGGGGATTGGATTCAAACGGGAAGCTGTGCTCAAGGAACACATGCTCGATGACGCCGGAAATGCGCACAATCTCTACATCTACGCGCTAAGCGTTGAAGATGCGAGCATGATGCTGACCGAGTGGATGTTCAAGTACGTGCGGATGGATTATAAGGCTTGAAAAACAGGTATGAGGGATGAGGTGTGAGGTATGAGAAAAAACTCAAACCCTCAAACCTGAGTAGGGGTCTGGAGAATATGCCCGTGTGAATCCGGCATCGCCGGTTCACAGGGATAACCAAGTGCATAACCACAACGCCCCGACATGTCACATGTTGGGGCATTGTGTATAGACCTACCCGGTTTCAACGAAACCGGATTTCGCTTTAGAACCTATGCTCCAGACCTACTCGCCACGCAACCGGATGAAATCGGTCCGGGAAATCATCATGCAGCACACGGTCAACGAATATGGACGCGTTCCCACGATCCCGTTGCGCGATGAAATACAGACGCGCCCGTCCGCGGAACCGGTGTTGTCCGCCATCATTAGGCAACAAATAGAGCCAGTCGCCAACGAATTGCGCATCCAATAAAAAAGTACGAGTCACGGGATACGCGTACGACACATACCCGCTGCTCTCCCATTGCCAAGTCGGATTATGCCCGAACAATCGCGAGACACCACCATGCAGGAACGGCCCTGTTGACATATACAGGTTCAGCTTAGGTTCGTCCCGGTATCGCACTTCGATGGCGTTTTCGCCGATTTCAGCCGGTGAGGTCGTGCCCAAACCAAATGCTGCATGCGTCCAGAAAACAGCGTCTGAGTAACGTCGATCCACCAGATGAAAGCAGCTTCTGCGCGTATACAGGAACGCCATCCGACGTTCAGCCCACGCCCAACGGTAGGACAAATACATCCAGGAGTCGATTTGGCTAGGATCGAACGGTGTGATGTTCTGACCCTCGCTGAATCCAGCCGCCAGACGATAAGCTCCACCGTACCAGATTCGATGTCCACGACCGCGTGCGATCCCCATCATGATCGATGTGCCATAGTCCCAAGTGACCGCTGTGTCCTTCTCCGTCGACCACCAGAACCAGAGATTACCATTTGTAGTAAACGTGAACCGCCACGGTTCGTCCTGTTCGGGACGGAGTTGGTCTGTTCGGACACTATCCGGTGGGATCATAGCGAAAGAGATGGACGTGATGGTGAGGACCACAATGACAATTGGCAGGAGTGAACGCATCGAAACCCCCAGGGATATAACGTTCATCAAAGCCGCGTCCGGCAGCTGCCGGACACGGGCATATATCAGCAACACTCCCGTTCGATCAGGTCGCGGTAACCATCCTGCAACGTCCTCGTGATCGGACCTGGCGTCTGGAAATATGTTTCGTCACCTAAATCATTCAAGTCTGATAGCAGCTTGACGCAATTGATCGGCGTCAGCTCGGTAATGGTACCGAGCAGAACAGCTTCATCCGCCTGGAGAAACGCCTGCACGGTCAGCCCTTCCGCATGCACTGGAATTCCCTGTTCCTGGCAAAGCTCCATCAGGATTGCACGTGTCACAGAGGGCAGAATGTTCTCATCTACCGGGCTGGTGATGACGACGCCATCACGGATCGCGATCACGCTGGTATGCGTGCCCTCCGCGACCGACTTTCCACGCACGAACACCGCTTCCTGAGCGCCAACCTTGCGCGCCGATTCGGACGCTATCGTATTAGGCAAGAGATTGATCGTCTTCACATCGCAACGAGCCCAGCGCGTGTCCGGAACCAGCAGCACACCGAAACCATCGTGGAACTGCTTGTGATTGACCGGAAACTCCCGTGCGAAGACATACACAGTTGGAGGAGTATCTGGAGTTGGAAATGTGTGCGCCCGTGGGGCGACGCCGCGTGTTATCTGGATATAAACGGTCGCATCATCACACAATTCATTACGCTTCAACAGCTCATTCGAGATCGCGGTGAAGTCGATATCGTCCGGAACCTGTAATCCGATCTCATTCGCCGAACGGTTCAAGCGATCCACATGGGCCGACATCCGGAACAGCTTGCCATTGTAAACGCGCACGACCTCATAGATTCCGTCAGCAAACAACCAGCCGCGATCATCCGGTGAAATCTGTACCTCGTCCTTGCCGATGTACTGCCTGTTGAAGTAGACGATCATTACCACCCTCGCATACACTATGACGGGGCAAATGTACGGCAGATTAGCATAAAACAAAGCCCCCACGAGAGATTCGCAGGGGCTGCATAATGAGTAATCAGATCTGCAGCTTAGTCGAGCACTACCGACTCACCATCTATCTGTGATCGCATCTGAACGAGATCCTCGTTCATCCGCGTCAGCTCTTCCTCATGCTCAAGAAGTGTGCGAATTGAAGCCGGGACAATCTTGCTGGCCATGCCATACATCTCGTTCTCCGGTGCCCAGGAAGAACAGCACATGATCAGCTTCAGATCGATTTCTTCGTCCGCATCAATCCCAATGGTCTCTTTGGCAACCTGGAGTGACTCATACAAACCACCGTCGAGATCGACGAGGTTGCGTTCCACCGCGTCCTCACCCGCCCAGATACGTCCACGGCCGACCTCGTTCACCTCTTCCTTCGTCATGCCGCGGCCTTCAGCGACCAGGGTCGTGAAATCATCATAGACGATTTCGATTTCCTTGCGGATGATCTTGCGTTGCTCTTCATCCCAGCCGTTTGGGGCAAAGATGTCGGAATTCTCACCGCGCGAAACACGGTCAAGCGTGATTCCCAAGCTGTCCAACGCTTCTTCATAAGCGATGGTACCCGCAAGCACACCGATACTACCGGTGATTGTGGTCCGCTGCGCTACGATTGTGTCAGCGAGGCAGGCAATGTAGTAACCACCTGATCCTGCGACGCCGGACATCGAAACGATGAATGGTTTTGCTTTCGCGTCCTCATCCTCCGGATCGACGGTAAGTTTTACTTCTCGCGCGATCATGTCGGAGCCTTCCGACGAGCCACCCGGACTGTCTACACGCATCACGATAGCTTTTACGCGACTGTCGTTACGAGCCTGACGGATCATCCGAGCCACCGTCTCACCGCCAATGTACGGCTCATTACCCCAATCGCTACGACCGCTTTCACCTGTGTAGATAGCACCTTCAGCAAAGATTACCGCAATCTTCGGGCTGGTCATATCATCCCATTCAGGATCTACTTCCATCATCGAGAAGTACTGACCCGCGTCAGTCACCATTGATGACCCGTCGCCAACAATCGCTTTCTTGACCAGCTTAGCTACTTCGTCCGGATAGGCGACGGTATCCACCATACCCATTTCCATCGCGTTACGACCTGAGTGCAATGCGCCATCCACCCAGGTTTGAACTTCGTCGCGGCTTACCGATCGTGCTGTGGAGATCGAACCAAGATACTCATCCCAGAGTACGTCCAGCAGAGCTTCCAGTTGCTCACGGGTGTACTCGGACATGTGATCTTCAGTGAAAGTTTCGTACGCAGATTTATATTCCTTGATCTTTTCAACCTGCGGCTCGACATGGAGGTTGTCAGCCAGTTGACGGAAATACATCAGCTCTGCGCGTAGACCCGGTATGAAGATCGAGCCGGATGGATACATCATGATCTCGTCAGCAACGCTAGCCAGATAATATGATCCAGTCGAGAAACCGTCACTGTAAACAACAACTTTTTTGCCTGATTGCTGAATGCGGATCAACGCTTCACGCAACTCTTCCATATCCGCGAATTGGGCTGACAAACCGTCGACGTCCAACCATACACCAGCCACGTTGTCGTCTTTTGCGATCTGATCAAGCTGACGGATCTTGGCCATCATGGTTGGGCTCTGTTCATGGAAGAAACTAAATGGTTGCTCTTCTTCGACAAAATGGCCCGTCAGCTTCATCTTCACTATCTTCTTCGGCGCAAGTGGTTCCCAGAAGGTCGGTTCCCAATGGGTCGAAGTACGGATCCATGCAGATCCGGCATCATCCGGACGGTTCGGCTGTGAATCGCTGGCAATGCCGCTCCAGCCACCTATCTCACCATTACCGAGCGAGAGCGAAACTCCGGCGAACATCATTTCGCTGTCCAGAGCGTATCCACCACGAAGTGTGATACCGTCATACGGCACTACGCTGAGCGTAAAGGTCGGATTCAACTCTTCGCCATAATCCTGCGGCTGGTTGAAATTGTCGTTCGAGACTCCAAACTTTGACAGCGTTACGTCGCCAGTCAATGTCAACCACGGCCCGAAAGGACGTAATGCTAATCCGCCACGGTATGTCGGATCAGCATCCACCTTGCCAACCCGCCCATCCACACCGTAGTCACCACCGATCAGCTCGGTAGCGGTCAAGCCAAATGACACCCAGCGCGTCGGACGGATTAACACGGAAAAATCCCACGCATTCTGGAGATCTATTCCCTTACTCCAGTGATATGCGGTACCGAAGTGGAAGCCTTCCATGATCTCGTGACTCGTCGAAAGTGTATAACGACGAATGTCATAATCACCGCCATTCACGTACTCAACGCCAAATCCCAATCCGTCGATATTGAATCCCCACGCGAGATCGTTACTCAGGAAATCAGAATAGCCATCTGCGCTGGACGGTTTTGTGAACAATAATCCGCTCGTTCCATCTGCTCCGACACCCGCCGGATTGGTCCACAATCCAGAAGTCGCTCCCGGAAGTGCGACCGGACCATACGGTAACGGAACAATATTGTTGGTACGAGACTGGTAATAGTTGTATGGATCTGCCATGCTGCTGCCTACGATAAGCATCGTCACGACCAGCAGGATACCAAACCGTTTCCAATTGCTTAGACCTAACATGATCTCCCTCCCCTTCACCGTCTCTATCGTTGTCTGTAAATGTACATGAAAGTGTTATGACTGTGGGACGGCGATGTCCGTGCTCGCGTTACCCCGGAAACATCAGCAATCCATCTTCTCGCTCTTTGGCAAATAGCAGGCCGAAACGACGACATGTGACAAACAGTTGTATATAAACAAGTTAGAGTAAGATGAGCAGAGAGCGTAGGTAATTGATAGCACAAAAACAACAACAGGTGTGGGGTAGAAGACCCCACACCTGTTGGCTCACGTCATCAGTAATCGGGATCAGCTTAACCGTCCCCTGCTGATCAGGAAGGATATCAGCGCATCTTCAAGGGGTGTTGATGTGGTTAGCAGGTGGTGACGAATCTGGTGCCGGCTGCAACCCGTCTTTATCTCTTCAAGGTAAGCGGTCATCTCTTTCTGATATGCGTCCCGTACCTGCCAAGGACTTGCGGTCAACACCTGCTTCGTTTCCAGTTCTTCAAATCGCGCTTCCCGATCAAATGCAAAGTCCAACTCTCGATCATCCAGCACTTGAAAGACAATCACTTCGTGCCCGAGATGTCGGAAATGATGAAGACCGGAAAGGATCGCTTCCGGATCATCGAGCAGATCAGAGATCAGAATGACGAGTCCACGGCGCCCGGACCGTTCAGCGACCCGATGCAAAGCGCTACCAGTTCGAGTCTCACCATGCGCGGTCACTTTCTCCAACAGGGACCATAGTTCATTTCGCCAGATCAACGCTGATCGTGGCGGACGTGTCTCACGCAAATCCTCATCAAATACACTTAAACCAACCGCATCACGTTGCATCAGCAATAGATACACCAACGCAGCCGCCAGCGAGCGTGCATAATCAATCTTCTTCACTTCACCCGATGAAAAATCCATCGACCCGGAGGCGTCAAGTAAAATCTGCGCGCGAAGGTTTGTCTCCTCCTGGAACTGCTTTATATAGTGACGTTCAGTGCGCGCGAGAACTTTCCAATCGAGATACTTCAAGTTGTCGCCGGGCTGGTACATCCGGTGCTCGGCAAATTCGACAGAGAAGCCGTGGTAAGGGCTCTTGTGCAGCCCGGTGAGGAAACCCTCAACCACCACCTTGGCCCGCAGACTGAGCGGATCCAGACGATGGATCAGAGATGTGGATACGAGTTCGCGATCTGAATGAGTTGACATGGTGCTCAAGGTACGCGTTGGAAGTGGGCGTGTTCCATACTGGGACGTGGATATGCAGATGTGACAGCCGGAGCCAAAACAGTACCAAATCACTCCACACACACCAGCTGATAATCAGACAGCCTCAATGCGCCATACCGTTGAAAACAAAAAGCCCACGCTTAAATCGCATGGGCGAAATATCTGCACAATCACGGGAATGTCTGTCAGCGTTTATATAAAGCTTCCACTTTCCGATACGGGATACGCATCGTGACTGTTGTCCCCTTGCCTTGCTCAGAATCGAGATCAATCGCTACTCCAAGGGGATCCATCATATTTTTTGCATGGCAGAGCCCGAGTCCTGTTGCCAGAATCGGTGGATATCGACCATCACGTCTAGGCTCTTTCGTCGTGAAGTAGGCCTCAAAAGCACGAGCCTTGGTTTCAGCATCCATGCCAATACCGTTGTCATCAACTATCAAGACAATCTCGTCACCCTCCTGCTGTAACGAAATCTTAAGAGTCTTGCCTCCCTTATCCTCCATCGCCTCGATGGCATTGGTCAGTAGTGCACTGAACGCTTGCCAGAAATCACCGCGCACGCCTTTGAACGTCGGGAGATCATCCGCGATGTCTAGAATTAGATTTGACTCATGTTTTAGACGTGGATCTGCCTTGTAGAATTCCAGCTCTGTCTTGACCACGTCAGCGAGGTTCATTTCTTTTGCATCACGACGGCCTTCAGAGACAGTCTTTGATAACATGATCCGAATATCTTCGCGCAGCCGGAGGCCAATGCTTGCTACTTTCTCAAGGCTATCTTTCAGTTCAGGGTGCATCAACTTCATCAAATCGATGTTTCCGAGCATACCTGTCAGTGGACCGTTCATATTGTGAGCAATGCCAGCGACAAGCATACCAATTTTAACGAGATGGTCCGGATTCAGCTGGTCTGGTTCACCAGGATTAGTCGGAAATTGTTGCACAGACTGTGTTCCCACAGTCACCTCTTTTTCCACCCTAACCTCCAAAGAACTGAGCGAATAAATATCAGTATGATCAATATAGCGTGTTCATCATACAAACGCAATGATTTAAACATGTCCCTTGTGTGATGATTGTCTATCGGCTATTTTTGCGTGTTCCACATGGCAGACACATTGCGCTGGAGTTTTCCCATGCTCACTCTCCGTACAAAACCTCTGTTTGAAGAACGAGAAATCGCTGATCGCATTAACGAGCTCGCTGAACAGATCATCGATGATCTGGGCACCGACACTCCGTTTATGGCGGCCGGATTGCTCAGAGGATGCTATGTGTTCATGGCCGATCTGGTTCGCGCGATTTCCAAGCGTGGAGGGTCTTTCAAGGAGATTGATTTCCTCGTCTGTTCCAGCTATGGGGACGGAACCGAATCTTCCCGTGCGATCAAAGTCCACCGTGATCTGCAGGCTGATATCAAGGGACAAACAGTTCTACTGATTGACGACATTATTGATACGGGCAATACGCTGAAGCTCGTAAAAGACCTACTGAGGAGCCGTGATCCCGCATTGATCAGGACCATTACCCTTTTGGACAAACCGGAAAGGCGAGAGGTAGAATTGGAGTCCGATTACTCGTGTTTCAGCATTCCTAACCTGTTCGTCGTTGGCTACGGTCTTGACTATGCGCAGCAGTATCGCGAGTTACCCTATATCACGGTTATGGATGAAATTTGAAATACACCAATTCCGTGCGATTGTTTACGTGGAGCCAAAGAGCCATAACTCCAAAAACATCGCAAGGTTCCACCTTTGTTAACCTTATTCGGACAATTTTGTTGTATTCTCTTGGCTACAAGTCGCAAATTCCTGAGAACGTATAATGCTGAAAACAGCCAATCTGCTTAGATCGGTAGGTACGTTCGACGAATATATTGAATCACTAACTCTTTCGGTGCGATGAAAAGACGAGATTTCATACGGAACATGTCTGCTGGTGCTGCGGGTCTTGCCGTTTCCAATGCAATGCTCCCGCAAGCAAATGCCCAGCCAGCGGCTCCAAATGTGCTGTTCATCTTTCTCGAAGACGTACCCAATTGGTTCGGCTGCATGGGTGGTCACCCGGACACGCTAACTCCCAACATAGACGAACTAGTCGGTCGAGGTACGCTGTTCACAAATGCCCATTGTGCCTCACCGATCTGCAACCCATCTCGCACCTCGATGCTCATTGGACGACGTCCGGACACAACCGGTGTCTATTACAACGAAGATGATTGGCGAGAATTTGTTTCTGATGATGTAATCACCATGCCACGCTATTTCAGGGAAAGCGGATTTAACCTCGTCCGCTCAGGAAAAATATTCCACGGTCAGTTTGACGAGAGAGAAGTCTGGCATCAGTATTATGATGGTAAATCGACCCATTTGCTTGCCGGACATGATCCAATTAGTCCGATGAAGCCATGGAATGGGTTGAACTATATCATGGAAGGTCAGGAATTCTTCAATTGGGGTCCAACTGACGCTCCTGAAGCGACAATGGCAGACTACAAACGGGTTCGTTTCCTCAACGAATTATTGCTGGATGGAGTGCGGCAACCGTTCATGATGATGTACGGCACTACCAAGGCGCACCTGCCTTCGGTCACCCCACGACGGGTGATGGAACGGTTCAATCCAGCGGAAATCACGTTACCTCCGGTTAATCCCAATGATCTAGACGATTTACCGCCATATGCGTTCGAATATATTGATGCCTTCTACCACACAGATGTCACTGGGGGAAAGCAGTGGCGAAAAGTCATTGCAGCGTACCTCGCAACAATTCACTATCTGGATGAGATGGTTGGGCGGCTGCTCTACCAGTTCGACAATTCACCTCATGCCAACAATACGATCATCGTTATGGTTGCCGACCACGGCTTCCATCTCGGCGAAAAGATGCACTGGCGGAAGGCGACGCTGTGGAATGAATCAACTCAAGTGATCATGTCGTTTTATGTACCGGGTGTCACCACACCAAACACTGTGTGCAACCAGGGTGTCAGCATGCTTGACATCTACCCGACTCTTGTTGACCTCTGCGGACTTGCTCAACCGGTTGGCCTCGAAGGACGGATTCTGACACCTTGGCTGCAGAATCCAAATGCTACTCGACTGGAACCAGCTGTTGTCACACTGGAAGCTGGCAATCATGCAGTCATAAATGATCAGTTTCACTTTATCAATTACGTTAACGGTGATCAGGAGCTATATGATATGACGGTTGATCCGAACCAATGGAACAACCTAGCCACAGATCCAACATACGCGGATATCATTGCTCAGCTGATGCAATGGATACCGGGACAGGGTCCTGGAACGACCAGTGGTTCCTGATTCAGTTAGCTCATGGTGCTCCGGGTCGCACGAATTGAAGCCTTGAAGGTCCGGAAATTCTTCTCGTAATTGCAGACATGTTGGTTTCCCGTAACAGAATTTCCTATTATCTAGTAGTCGTGTTCGGGTCATATTCCCGTACTTCTGCATGGCGTTGATAGATAAAACTTTTTGCCTGGATAGTAGATATGAAACGTCGGAGTTTCTTGAACACTCTTGGGATTGCGGGAGCGGCAACTGTCGCTTCGCAGCCCATGATGAAGGCATTTGGTCAGCCTAACCATCCGAATGTCCTCTTTATCTTTATCGAGGACATGAACGATTGGCTCGGCGTTATGGGGCATCCGGATGCACTCACCCCCAACCTGGATGCCTTCGCCAACAGCGGAGTGATGTTTAGCAATGCACATTGCAGTGGTCCGGCGTGCAATCCGTCGCGCACCTCCATGTTTACGGGCTTGAATTGTGCAACCAGTGGCATCTACTACAACGGCGAGGACTGGCGTCAGGCTCTTCCAAACGCCTATCCAACCATGCCCGATCATTTCCTCGATTCGGGCTATTACAACATCGGCGTCGGCAAGTACTACCATCCGCCATACCTGGACGATGAGCCCTGGAATGAGGTCTATCGTGGTCTACCGAACCCGCACCTGATGAACGGTGGCGATCCGTATCTGCCGTATCATCCATGGCCAGGGCAGCAACAGCAGCTCTCGGATAATACGGATTTTCTCTGGGGTGCGAACGATAGCCAGACTAGCTCATACCAGGATACGGCACGAGTCGCGTTTGCCAACGAAAAGCTGGCATCCGTCATTCCTCAACCGTTCTTCATGGCTTTCGGGACACGTGCGACACATTACCCGGCTGTACCACCGCGCAGATTCATGGAGATGTATAACCTGGGCGAAATCGAACTGCCGCCATATTTCCCAGGTGATCTGGCAGACATTCCACAGGCTGGACTTGATTTGATCCAGAACGGCCTGTTCGACTCCATTCTTGAGCATAAGAACTGGCGGAAGGCTGTGCAGGCTTACCTGGGCGCGATCAGCTTTGTTGATGACAGCGTAGGGCAAATCCTGACCGCACTGGATCAATCAGGGTACGCTGACGACACCATGGTCGTCATCTCTGCCGACCACGGTTTCCATCTCGGCGAGAAACGTCACTGGCGCAAGTGGACACTCTGGGAAGAATCGACCAAAGTGCCGTTCATGATTCGCGCTCCGGGAATCACGACTCCGGGTGGTGTGTGCGACGAAGCTGTCAGCATCCTCGACATTTTCCCGACTTTCGTCGACGTCTGCAATCTCGAGCCTCATCCGTACCTTGAAGGTGTCAGCCTGCGACCACAGCTCGAAAATCCGGCCACTCCGAAAGAAACACCGGCGCTGACTACACACGGTGCAGGAAACCACGCCATTCGGGATGAACGCTGGCGCTACATCCGTTATGCTGATCAAACTGAAGAGTTGTACGACCACGACAATGATCCGAATGAGTGGACCAACGTGGCCGATGATCCACAGTACGCGGATATAAAGGCAGAACTCGGCGCATGGATGCCGGACGACATCAACCCTCCGCGCAGAATTTGGGAGTAAGCTCTACAGCGATCTGTATATAGCGCTACATCAAGGGGACACTTTCTTGAAAGTGTCCCCTTTGGTTTTGCTCAAATCTCACAGCTCGCAGCTCAACGCTGGTTTTCCTCACACATCCCGGCTGATCAGAAATTCCGCCCACGCTGCCAGTAACCCACGATACCGTGTTTCAGGCAACACTGATAAATGCTCCTGCGCCTGCTCGATGTATGTACGAGCACGCTCACGTGTCCGTTCAATCCCACTGTGTTGGCGAATTATCTCAATCACTCGTTCAATCTGCTCATGAGTCGCATTGATATTGCCCAGCGTTTCACCCAGGATTTGCCGTTCTTCTTCCGAACCATCTTCGTAGGCGTAATGAACAAGAGTAGTCCGCTTACCCTCACGAATGTCATTACCGACTGGTTTACCTGTTTGTTCGGGATTTCCAATCACACCGAGGATATCGTCCTGAAGCTGGAATGCTGTGCCGCACAAACTGGAAAACTCGACCAATGCCTTGACATGACGGTGGTCTGTTTCGATGCTGTTTAGTCCGATTAGCGCTCCTGCCTCTGCGCAGTAGCGATACAACACACTCGTCTTCTTCCACAGCATGGTCTCGATATCGTCAATGGAGAGCTCAATGATCGGGTCTTGGCAGAACTGGATATCGAGCAGCTCGCCAGACACCAACAGGTTGAGCACCTCGTTATCGAGTCGCTCTATCAGGTGAAGTGTTACCGCCGGATCGAGCCCGTTCCGTTTTGATAAATCGGTCAGCAACGTCGTCGCCCAACCATGCTGTACATCACCTGCAAGAACAGCGACGCTCACTCCATAATGGGCCTGCTCACGAGGAGTTAAATGGCTATATCGTTTGCTTGCCTTCTGTCGGAACAGCTCATGAACAGTCGCGACACCACGGCGTCGTTCGTCTCGGTCAATTATATCATCATGGACCAAAGTCCACGTGTGAAACAACTCCACTGCAGCCGCTGCCGGCAGGGCGATTTCTGGATCCCCACCAATCGCTCCACAACTCCAGAGCAAAATCGCCGGGCGCAGACGCTTCCCCCCAGACTTGGTGTACAACAAAACTGCATCGCGCAGATCAACCGGAGAAAAGCGAGAGGTATAACGTGGATCAGTAATGATCCCCTGCACTTTTTCCGCGCAAAGGGAAAGCTCGGCCAGAAAATCACTGTGTGGAGTGCTCGTCATGGTGGTTATCCGGGATAGATCGTGAATGGCGTTGAAGTTATATTATTGCTTCTCATTCCGCAAATCGCAACATACGTGATATTGGAGAACCTTGCTGAGAAACATTTGAAAGTGCTGAACGAGCCGTCTCCCAGTCATTTCCACGTTTCAATGATAATGCTTGACTGGTTTTCAACACACCTTTAGCTTTTCCTAACACTTCTACGGTTTGCTTTGCACAATAATAATCGGTCCTTTCAACAGATCTTTCCAAGATATAGTCGTAATATCAGGCCACGATCTGTGCGTCCACTCAGGGGATATAGGCGGGAAGAATGGGCATTCAACTTGAGAAAAGCAGTACTGAAACAGCGAAACTCAGGGAGTTCACCAGTTGGCTACTGCGAGACGTTCACGCACTCGAGCGTTTGCTCGAAGAAGATCAAATAGAATCAGACGTTCGGCGAATTGGTGCGGAGCAGGAGCTGGCATTTGTCGGAGCTGACTGGCGACCTGCGTCCATCGGCCCGGAAGTGCTGAATGACCTGAATGACCCACACTTTACGGCTGAGATCGCACGCTTCAACCTTGAGTATAATCTCGACCCTCTAACCTTTGAAAATAACGCGCTCCGTCATATGGAGAAAAACCTGAATCACTACCTCAACCTGGTGCGTGAAGCAGCAAAGAAATATGATAGCGAAGTAATCCTGATCGGGATTCTCCCGAGTATCCGCAAGAGCGATTTGTCGTTGAGGAACATGACTCCTCGTGAACGCTACTTCCAACTCAATGACGCGCTCACCCGGCTCCGTGGAAGACAATACCAACTCGATATCAAAGGCTCAGATGAACTGACCGTTACCCATGATAATGTGATGCTCGAAGCGTGCAACACCAGCTTCCAATTGCATTTTCAGGTTGATGCAGGCGAGTTCCCAACGATGTACAACATCGCGCAGGCAGTGACTGCCCCTGTCCTCGCTGCAGCGGTGAACAGTCCCATGTTGGGACGCTACCGCCTGTGGCATGAAACTCGAATTGCCCTTTTCCAGCAATCAATCGACACTCGCACGGGTCCACATGAACGTGACTTTCAGCCACGGGTAAGCTTCGGAACTCAGTGGCTGGATAAATCTGTGCTTGAAATCTATCAGGAGGACATCGCACGATTCAAAGCGATCATAGCCGTGGATGAGGTCGCTGATCCATTTGAGCAGATTGAAAAAAACGAATCCCCTGCACTGGACGCGTTAAGAACGTATTCCGGCACGGTATATCGCTGGAACCGTGCGTGTTACGGCATTGGTAATGGTCGTGCACACCTGCGAATCGAGAATCGGGTTGTACCCGCTGGACCGACGATCCTTGACGAAGTTGGAAACGCCGCGTTCTGGTTCGGCCTAATGGCGGGAATAAAGGATCGCTATGGCGACATCACGAAAGTGATGGAGTTTGACGATGCCCATGACAACTTCTGGGCTTCTGCACGCGAAGGTCTGAATGCCCGGTTCACCTGGGTGGATGGAAAGATGGTTGATGCCAAGCATTTGATCCTCGACGAACTCCTGCCCATTGCCCGTGAGGGAATGCTGGAACGTGGAATAGACTCGTCAGATATCGACCACTACCTCGGTGTTGTCCAGGAACGTGTGGAAGCCGAAATGACCGGCTCACAGTGGTTACTGAAAAGCCTCGCCGGAATGAAAAACAAGGGCACAAGGTGGGAACGAGTACACGCTCTGGTCGCTGGATCGGTCGCAAGACAAAAAACCGATCTACCAGTCCATGAGTGGGAGTTGGCGGATCTGGCTGAAGCCGGAGGGTGGAACAAGAATTACCTGATGATCAGCCAACTGATGAAGACCGATCTGTTCACCGTTTCTCCAGATGAACCCATTGATCTTGTCGCCAACCTGATGGTCTGGCATCGGATCAGACACATCATGGTCGAGGATCTGGAGCACAACTTGCTTGGTGTCGTCTCTCATCGCAAACTACTACGCCTTGTTGGACAATCCATACCTGAAAGTGATGGAGATACAAGACCAGTCAGTGACATCATGATTACCGATCCAATATCGGTTACCCCGGAGACATTGACGGTGGACGCGATAACGTTAATGCGTGAAAAGCGTATATCTTGTCTGCCTGTTGTTGTGGACGGCAAATTGATCGGCGCAATTACCGAAGATGATTTCATGGAACTCGCCGGCACGTTGCTTGAAGAAAAACTCAGGGAGTAGAACGTTGTCTGGAAGTGCAGAATCCGCCGATGGCTACAGCCAACGCTTGAATCACGGGAACGAGTGGATTCAAAGATTACGCCACCGTCTGCTGGGTGAGTTTAGGAGTGAACACTCCGGTCCGGTCATACTTGTGGTCGCTTGCCTGCACGGAAACGAAATCTCAGGTGCTGACGCTGCCCTGCGAGTACTCAGCTACCTGCGCCGCGGAAACCTGAAGTTCCAAGGTCACTTTGTGGCGATTATTGGAAATGTCCCCGCATATGACGCACGCTTGCGTTTCATCGAAGAAGACCTGAACCGAATCTGGACACATGACAGAGTAAATGGTGCCGCCCTATCATCGCCGACCAGCGTTGAAGATGGCCAGATGAGCGAAATTCACGCTATCATGAAAGAACTCGACACTCCCGATACAACTGGCAAGTACCTGCTTGACCTGCACACAACATCCGCCGCAGGACCACCATTCATCGTCCACGCGGGAGAAGGTAAAATCAGAGATGTCGTGAAACGAATCGATACCATCGAGGTCCGACGTGTTTCCGAATACCTGAAAGGAATGCTGGTCCAGTATGCTGGTGATCTGGGCTGGAATTCGATTGCGTTTGAAGCTGGATCGCACATGCAAGCTGACTCGATGGACATCCACGAGATTCTAATCTGGAACGCGCTTGCCGCAGCAAAAATGGTGGATGATGAAGACATTCCTTTGCGAATTCGCTTGCGACAATCTGAATTGAAACATCCCGACGCTTTCCAATCCTCAGTGGACGTTGTCCACCATCATCTCATCCAGGATGGTGACCGCTTCCGTATGCGGAAGGGATATCGAAACTTCCAGGAGATCGAACTCGGTGAGGTCATCGCTGAGGACCGAAACGGACAAATCCACGCTCCTGTCGGTGGAAGAATCTTCATGCCCTTGTATCAAAATGAAGGACGGGATGGTTTCTTCATTGTGCGCGATCATATCGAAAATATGCATGAAGACGCTGCCTAATCAGCGTTCGAGAATGGGCAATCTTTCAGTTCGCAACACAACCCCAGTTTTACCCATGTCCGTCATCAATGGGATCATCACAACTCCGGCTTCCTGTGCTTCGTAGAAGCGTTCCGCATAAGCGGGATCATACGCGACAGCTGGTGCGAAACGGTCAACATCATCACGCTGAATCGTAAACACCACAGCTGCTCGTTCACCCGCTCGGACACGATCCATTAGCACGTTCAGATGCTTCAGCCCACGTGCGGTGACAGCATCCGGGAAGGTCGCAATCGAACCTTCGTTGACTGTCGTCTTGTCTGACACATCTGCCTGAACCATCGTACAGTTCTTCACTTCGACCCACGCGTCCGGACCATCGTTGAAGCCGAGTTTGAGGTCGATCCGGCTGTGTTCGCCGAGCTTGACCTCCCTGCGAACACTCACACAATCCGAAAACCCAGGTAGCCGACCGGCCACCGTGATTTCCTCCACGAGACGGTTGGGTAAACTCGTGTTTACCCCCACCCACAGCTCGTCGCCGTCTGAACGTCTGATGTGAATCTGTTCCAGCGTGTATAGCAGCTTCCGTTTGCCGCCGTGAGGTCCAGAGATGCGAACTGGATTTCCCTCCTCCACTAATCCCGCCATAGAACCGGAGTTCGCGCAGTGAACTGTGTGTAGTTCACCGTCCATTTCCACATCTGCGAGAAACCTCTTGTATCGTCGAACCAGATGACCGTCGAGAATGGGTTTTGAATAGTCCATGGAAAGATATTGTTCCGTTTTCCCAAGCCAGATATTATGAAATTAGAGGTCAACCTGTTGGCTTGAGGGATCCTCGCCAGCTAGTTTGAGTACAATGTATGGGTCCACGGGGGCATTATCATGTTCCGAAAGCTATCGGCGCTGTTTTTTATCTTTGTCCTTACCAACTTCCTGCCTGCCTTTGCACTGGATACTCCTGATTCTAACACTAAAAAAACACCCATGTTGGGCGGTCCATTTGGCTTGGAAATCCGCGTTGGATACACTGGCACAATGTGGACCCCGAAAGGGCTGGAACCATATGTAGTAAACAACTATGGACGCGAGATGTTCTACGGGGAACTGGCGGTCATACACCCTTTGCTGACACTTGGTGAAGCGTTCGATATCGTCCAAATCCCTAGATTGCGTGTCGAAACAAACTTCGGATACACGCGCACAGAAAGCGCATTTGAAGAAGCTATTCCACGCTCGCTGCGCGATAACGCATATCTGCGAACTACTGGATGGTTCACATTCTGGGAATGGTTTTCATTTCGATATCGCGAGGAGAGATATGACGTCTCTGTTTCACTGCCCGGAGAATGGGCCTATGATGAGTACTCGGGCGGAGGTGACGCACTCCCTATTCAAAACGTTCAGAACCA